>NZ_BAAHAK010000005.1:0-359823 GCF_054777695.1 Hydrogenophaga soli
GGTCAAAGGGGTTGTAGACGCTTTCGCCCAGCCAGTTGTAGCCGTTGTACCAGCGGCGCACCTCCTGGCGGTCCAACGCGGGCAGCTCGGGGGCGAACTCCGGGGCAAACACCGTGTCCACGTCGGCATCGGTGTAGCCACACAGGGCGCTGTAGCGGGGGTCCAGCGTGATGTCCTTGAGGTGGTTGAGGCCGGAGAACAAACTCACCTTGCTGAACTTGCTCACCCCGGTGATGAAGACAAAGCGCAGGTGCTCGTCGGCGTCTTTGAGCACGCTGTAGAAGTCCTTGAGGCCTTCGCGCATGTCCAGCGCCACAGCGCTGTTGGTGATGTTGTCCAGAATGGGTTTGTCGTATTCGTCCACCAGCACCACCGCGGTTTGGCCGGTGGTCTGGTGCACACGCAGCAGCAAATCGGCCAGGCGGCTGCGGGCATCGGGAAACTGCGCGGGCAGGCCAAACAGGGTTTCGTGTTCGTGCAGCTTCTGGTGCAGCACCGCGTCCAGGTCGGCCCGGTTCTTGAGCACCCCGCCCCCAAAGCTGATGCGAATGACCGGGTGGGTGCGCCCCCAATCCCAGCGAGAGTCTGCCGCCAAGCCTTCAAACAGCGAGCGCTTGCCTTCGAACAGCTGTTTGAGCGTGTCCAGGAACAGGCTTTTGCCAAAGCGGCGCGGGCGGCTCAAAAAGTAGCAGTTGCCGTTTTGCGCCAGATCCACCGCCATGCCCGACTTGTCCACGTAGTAGTGCGCATCGCCCTCGCGCAGCTTGGCAAAACTCTGGATGCCAATGGGCAGTTTTTTGCGGCGGGTGTGTGGAGCGGTGGGCGGCGTCATGGGGCAATTTTGGGCAGGCGCTGCATTGTGACTGTGACAGGGCCTCAAAGCCCGGGCAGCTTGTAGTCCTTGAGCTGCTCGCGCAAGGTGACCTTCATCATCTTGCCGGTGGCCCCCAGCGGAATGGTGGGCACAAACACCACGTCATCGGGGGTCTGCCATTTGGCAATCCTGCCCTCGTAGAAGGCCAGCAGCTCTTCGCGGCTGACGTCCGCCCCGGGCTTGAGTGCCACCACCACAATGGGCCGCTCGTCCCACTTGGGGTGCGGCATGCCGATGCAGGCGGCCATGGCCACCGCCGGGTGCGCCATGGCGATGTTCTCCACGTCGATGGAGCTGATCCACTCGCCGCCCGACTTGATCACGTCCTTGCTGCGGTCGGTGATCTGCATGAAACCGTCGGCGTCGATGGTGGCCACGTCGCCCGTGGGGAACCAGCCGTCCACCAGCGGCGAGCCTTCGCCCTTGAAGTAACGGTCGATGATCCACGAGCCGCGCACCAGCAAGTCGCCAAAGGTTTTGCCGTCCCACGGCAGTTCCTTGCCTTCGGGATCGACGATTTTCATGTCCACCCCGTACACGGCACGGCCCTGCTTGAGGCGCACCTTCATGCGCCCGGCTGCGTCCATGGCCAGGTGTTTGTTCTTGAGGGTGCACACCGTGCCCAGGGGCGACATCTCGGTCATGCCCCAGGCGTGCAGCACCTCCACGTTGTAGGTGTCCTGGAAGGTGGCCAGCATGGCCGGGGGGCAGGCCGAGCCGCCGATGACGGTGCGGTTGAGCGTGGAGAAACGCACGCCCGCCGTCTGCATGTGGCCCAGCAGCATCTGCCACACCGTGGGCACCCCGGCGGCCATGGTCACGCCCTCGGCCTCGATCAGCTCGTACACCGACTTGCCGTCCAGCGCCGGGCCGGGAAACACCACCTTGCAGCCCACCGCCGCCGCACAGTACGGCAGGCCCCAGGCGTTGACGTGGAACATGGGCACCACGGGCAGCACGCTGTCGCGGGCGCTGATGTTCAGCGCATCGGGCAAACACCCGCCGTAGGCGTGCAGCAGCGTGGAGCGGTGGCTGTACAACACGCCCTTGGGGTTGCCGGTGGTGCCGCTGGTGTAGCACAGGCTGGAGGCGGAGTTTTCGTCGAACTCCGGCCAGGTGTAGGTGGTGGGGTGCTGGGCAATCCAGGCTTCGTAACTCACCAGGTTGGGAATGCCGCTGTCGGCGGGCAGCTTGTCGGCGTCACACAGCGCCACCCACTTGCGCACCGTGGGGCACTTGGCGTGCACGGCCTGCACCAGGGGCAAAAAGGTCATGTCAAAACACAGCACCTGGTCTTCGGCGTGGTTGACGATCCAGGCCAGCTGCTGCGGGTGCAGGCGCGGGTTGAGGGTGTGCAGCACACGGCCCGTGCCGCTGACGCCGTAGTACAGCTCCAGGTGGCGGTAGCCGTTCCAGGCCAGGGTGGCCACCCGGTCGCTGAAGGCCAGGTTTTCGCCATCCAGCGCATGGGCCAGCTGGCGCGAGCGGCGGGCCACGTCGGCCCAGGTGTAGCGGTGGATGTCACCTTCCACCCGGCGCGACACCACTTCCCCCTCGGGGTGGTGACGGTCAGCGTGCTCAATGAGCGACGAAATCAACAGCGAATGGTGTTGCATCAAACCCAGCATGGCATCTCCTCTTGTGGTGTGTGTGGCCCGGGATGAAGGGCGCTGTCCCTATGGTAGACCAGCCCATAACCCCTGCCCCAGCAGGTGCAAGTCGCGCACCGGACAATCGCGGCCATGCCCACGGCCCCCTTCACCGCCCCTCCGTTGCAGCCCAGTGGCTTGGCCCGCGCCCTCCCCGGCCTGGCCTTCGAAGTGGCCCCCACCCCCCTGCCCGCGCTGCACTGGGTGGCCCGCTCGGACGCCCTGGCCGCCGAACTGGGCCTGGACGCGGACTGGCTGGCCAGCCCCGACGCGCTGGCCCTGCTGGGCGGCAACCGCCTGCCCACCCACGGCCCCACGCTGGCCACCGTCTACAGCGGCCACCAGTTCGGACACTGGGCCGGGCGCCTGGGCGATGGCCGGGCCCTGCTGCTGGGCGAACTGCCCTCGCCCCAGGGCCCCATGGAAGTGCAAATCAAAGGCGCGGGGCTCACACCGTTTTCGCGCATGGGCGACGGGCGGGCCGTGCTGCGCAGCAGCATCCGCGAATTTTTGTGCAGCGAGGCCATGCACGGCCTGGGCATCCCCACCACCCGGGCGCTGGCCCTGGTGGGCTCGCCCCAGCCGGTGGCGCGCGAAACGGTGGAAACCGCCGCCGTCGTCACCCGTGTGGCCCCCAGCTTCCTGCGCTTTGGGCACATGGAGCATTTTTCGTACAGCGGCCAGCACGAGGTGTTGAAGGCGCTGGCCGACCACGTCATCGACCGCTTCTACCCCCACTGCCACCAGACCCCCCACCCCTACACCGCCTGGCTGCGGGCCGTGAGCCACGCCACCGCCGCCCTGCTGGCACAGTGGCAGGCCGTAGGTTTTTGCCATGGGGTGATGAACACCGACAACATGAGCCTGCTGGGCCTCACGCTGGACTACGGCCCCTTCCAGTTCATGGACGGGTTCGACCCCCACCACATCTGCAACCACACCGACAGCCAGGGCCGCTACGCCTACGCCCGCCAGCCTGCGGTGGCGCGCTGGAACCTGTTCTGCCTGGCCCAGGCGCTGCTGCCCCTCATCGGCAACCCCGAAGATGCCCTGGCCGCCCTGGAAGACCATGCCGAGGTGTTTGCCACCCAGCTGGACCAGCGCATGGCCGCCAAACTGGGGCTGCCCGCCGACGCCGCAGGCGGCACCAGCACCGACGCCAACGCCCCCAACCCACTGCGCCAGTTGTCGGTGCAAGCCCTGCAGCTGCTGGCCACCGAACGGGTGGACCACACGCTGTTCTGGCGTCGCCTCAGCCACTGGGTGGCGGCGGGCCGCCCCCAGCCCCTGGACAGCCACCCCGCAGGCCGGGCGCTGGCCGACCTGTTCATCGACCGCGAAGCCCTGGCGCGATGGTTGCTATCGTATTCAGAGCTGCTTGCGCTTTTAAATAAAGCGCCAGATGCCATTTTGATGCTCAACACCAACCCCAAATACGTGTTGCGCAACCACCTGGCGCAAACGGCCATCGAGCACGCACAGGCCGGGGACTTCAGCACCGTCCACCAACTGCTGGGCGTGTTGCAATCCCCCTTTGACGAACACCCCACCTTCGACGCCTGGGCCGGCCTGCCCCCCGATTGGGCCGCGGGCCTGAGCGTCAGCTGTTCCTCCTGAAGCCCCTTCGGTCGCCGCGCCTACCCGCACTGACGTCAACGTTGGGACCGGCGACGCTTGCTCATCCGCAGCGCGCCCATGCCCGCCAGCAACGCCACCAGCAATGCCCACCACCCTGTGCGCCCCGCGGGCACACCCACCACAACGCCGCCGGGAATGCCCGGCCCGCCCGGATCGGTGATGACACCGGCGGTGTTGTTGCTGTCGCCCTGCCCGTTGTCGGTCACGCTGTAGGTGATGGTGTTGCCGCTGATGGTGGCCGGGTGCACGTACCAGCTGGGACTGGCCCCTGCCGTGGCCGGGCCATATTTGTAAAGCTGGGTGCCTGCAGGCAAGGCACTGGGGTACGTGAGGGTGACGGTGATGGCGCCCCCAAGGGAACAGCTGTTGGTGGTGAAGGCCACCACGCCATGGGGAAAGGTCACGCCCGGCGGCACAGGTGCCACCGAGGCCGCGGACTGCTGCCCCACGCTGGCAAAACCACACGAGGCCCCTCCAGCCAAGGCAGCGCTCACCGTTCCGGTGCCGGTGGGTGCCGGGCCACTGTAGGCGGTGTTCAGCGTGAAGGCGGCGTTGACGGTGCAATCGGCCGTGATGGCCCCCACGGTGTAGACGCTCCCCCCTCCCCAGCTGCCGCCGCACCCACTCATGCTCGACAGGGTGTACCCGCTTTGGGCCGAGGCGGTGAAGCTGGGTGTGGCGTTGTACGCCACCACCTGCGCCCCCGCGGGATTCAGGCTGCCCCCTGTGCCCGGGTTGGGGGTGACGGTGTACCCCCGGCTGGCGCTGCAGCTGGCGGTCGCCCCTCCGTTGCTCCCCGCACAAGTCCAACCGTAGGCACTGGAGCCGACCACCACGCTGCTGGCCGTGCCACCCACCCCACACAGGTTGGCAGACGGGGCGCTGGTCACCAATGGCGTGGTGCCATGGGCACTGCCGCAAGTGCCGTCCACCACAGGCAGCAAACCGTCGAAGGCGGACAGGGACTGCCCAGCCCGCACCAGGCGCACGTAAAGAACATCCCCCTTGTCCCCGGAGTTGGCGTACCCAAAACTGAACTCCACCACCCAAGCCCAGGTGGGGTCAAACGCATAGGAGGTGGACGACCAGTGCCCCCCATTGCCCCAGGTATCGCCACCGGTCGGGGTGTCGGGGAACGCAGTGCCGTCCACGGTGGGCCACACGGGCACGCTGGTGTCCACCAGACTCTCCAACTCCCGGATGCTGGGCAAGCGCCAATCGCTGTACCCCAGGTGAACGGCGGTGTTGCGGGCACTCACCTCGGCCAAGGCATCGGCCCAGGTGTACGTGGCGTTGGTGTTGGCGGCGCAAGACGTGGCCGCGCTGGTGCGGCTGCCCAGCACGCAACGGTCCCACACCAACCCGGTGGAGGTGTCGGTCACGGTGCCATCGGCATTGACGTTGAACGCCGCGTGGGCGGCCGACGCCAACAGGAGCAGCACGGCCACCATCAGACACACCCCCACCCGTTTCAGGGCGCACCTTGGCGAAAACCTGAATGGGGGTGGGACGGCGACGAGCGATGCCATGACAAACCCCATCACGGCACACCGCGCACCAGGCGCACGAAATATGGACTGGTCTTGTAGTACGCCATGGTCGTGCCGTCGCTGAAATAGACCAACCACGCAAAATCGGCGTTGAAGGCCGCCGGTTCACTGCTCCAATGCCAATCGCTGGTGGTGGCCGGGAAGTAGGTGGCGTCGATGGAGGGGTCCCACTGGCCCCAGTGCACGATGCTCAGCAGCTCACGCCGGGTGGGCAGCCGCCAACCCGTGCTGTGGCCGCAACGGTTGGCACTGTTGTGTCCGGCGTTGGGGTAGGAGGCGGCAACGGCGGTGCTCCAAGTGGCATTCTGGGTTTGCAGGCTCCACACCAGGCCGGTCACGTTGTCGAGGGTGCACGCCCAATCGGTGGACGGGCTGCCGCTGGCGGTGCCCGTGGTGTTGGCCGTGAGGGTGCTGGTGCAAGTGGGGCTGTTGACCACGGTCCCGTTCCACAACACACACGAATAATCAAACCCCGCCGAGCCGCCCCCGGTCTTGGTCGGCAACACACCGGCGGCCTGCGCCGCATCGCGCCCATGGCGCCCATCCTGGTGGGGGCGCGTGCCGCTGTTGCCCGCGGTGGCAGCGTCACACGCCACGGCGGCGTGGCTGACGTCGTAACACGCGGTCTGCCCCGTGTCGTTCAAACGCCCTGTTTGCGCCAACACCGATGTGCAGCCCAGTGCAGCCATGCCGACGGTCAGTGCGGTGGTGTGAAGTGGCGAGCACCACAAGGAACGGTGCATGGCGTGCCTCAACCTCAAAAATTGAGGAAAAGCCGATGATGCACCAGGCGGTTGCACACCGATAGTCCCCCCGGCGTCCTGGCCGCGACGTGTTGAGGCACCCGTTGGCCCACACGGGCTTGCACTTTGCCCTACCCTTGCAGACCTGCGGTTCGATGTTCCTGACCCCTGAAGCCCCATGACCCACCCCATCCAGAAAACCGACGCCGAATGGCGTGCCCTGCTGGCCGACAAAGTGGCCCAGGGCCAGGCCGAGCCCCTGGCCTACGAAGTGACCCGCCATGCCCGCACCGAACGCCCGTTCACGGGCCGGTACGAAACCGTGTGGGCCGATGGCAGCTACCACTGCGTGTGCTGCGGCAACACCCTGTTCAGCGCCGACACCAAGTTCGACGCCGGTTGCGGCTGGCCCAGCTTTGCGCAGGCCGTGCCCGGGGCCATCACCGAAGTGCCCGACCACAGCTTTGGCATGCGGCGCGTGGAAACCGTGTGCAGCCAGTGCGGCGCCCACCTGGGCCATGTGTTCGAAGACGGCCCCACCCCCACCGGCCTGCGCTACTGCATGAACTCCGCCGCCCTGGAACACCAGCCTGCCGACCCGAAAGACCCCCGGCCATGAGCGCAATGCCTTCGCCTTCCGGCCCCTATCCCCTGCCCGTCTCCATGCTGGACCTGGTGGCCGTGCGCCAAGGGGCCACCGTGGCCGACGCCCTGGCCCTGGCCTTGCGCACCGCCCGCCATGTGGAAGCCCTGGGCTTCACCCGCTACTGGATGGCCGAGCACCACAACATGCCCGGCATTGCCAGCTCGGCCACCGCCGTGCTGGTGGGCCATGTGGCCGGGGGCACGCAGCGCATCCGCGTGGGCTCGGGTGGCGTCATGCTGCCCAACCATGCGCCCCTGGTGGTGGCCGAAGCCTTTGGCACCCTGGCCGAGCTGTACCCCCACCGCATCGACCTGGGGCTGGGCCGCGCGCCCGGCACCGACCCGCTGACCCTGCGCGCCCTGCGCCGCAGCCGGGTGGAGATGGAAGAAGACTTCCCCCGCGACGTGTCCGAACTGCGCCACCTGCTGTCCCCGGCCCAACCCGACCAACGGCTGGTGGCCATGCCGGGGGCGGGCACCCAGGTGCCGCTGTGGCTGCTGGGCTCCAGCCTGTATTCGGCCCGCCTGGCCGGTGAAATGGGCCTGCCCTACGCCTTTGCCAGCCACTTTGCGCCGCAAATGCTGCACGAGGCGCTGGCGGTGTACCGCCAGCACTTCCGGGCATCGGCCCAGCAGCCCCAGCCGCATGCCATGGTGGCCGCCCCGGTGGTGGTGGCCCCCACCGACGACGAAGCCGAGCTGCTGGCCTCCAGCGTGCAGCAGCGGGTGCTGGGCATCGTCACCGGGCGGCGCGGCCTGCTGCCGCCGCCGGTGCCGGGCTTCATGGACGACCTGCCCGCGCACGAACGGGCCACCGTCAACGACTTCCTGGCCTGCGCTGCCATCGGCAGCCCCGCCACGGTGCAGACGCAACTGCAACGCCTGTGGCGCGCCACCGAGGCCGACGAATTCATGCTGGTGTGCGACGTGTTCGACCCCGAACTGCGCCTGCGCTCGCTCACGCTGGCGGCCAGCGCCGTGGAAAAACTACAAAAACCATAGCTGCTTGCGCTTTATTTGAAAGCGCGAGAGGCCAAAAAGGCTTCAATCCTCGGCATTCACCGCCTGCACCTGCACCGCCTGCCCCCACAGCGTGGACATGCGCGTGCGGGCCTGCGCCACGTCGTCGGTGGTGAAAAACCGCACCTCGCCCGTGCGGCTGGCGTGTTGGGGGTGGCGGCGGTCTTCGGTGCGCCGGGTCAGTTCGCGAGCCACCGCCGCCGACGACTCCACCAGCGTCACCCCCGGCCCGGCCACCTCGCGGATCAGCGGTTCCAGAAACGGGTAGTGCGTGCAGCCCAGCACCAGGGTGTCGGCCCCGGCCTCCACCAAGGGCTGCACATAGGTTTGAACCAGCTCACGCGTGGCCGGGGTGTCCAGCTCGCCCCGCTCCACCTGCGTCACCAGGCCCGGACAGGCTTGCAGCCGGATGTCCACGCCCTGGCCAAACTGTGCACACAAGCGGGCCACCGACGGGCTGTTCACCGTGCGTGTGGTGGCCAGCACCCCCACCACCCCGCTGCGGGTGAGGGCCGCGGCGGGTTTGATGGCGGGCTCCAGCGCCACGATGGGAATGTGCGCATGCGCCTGGATGCGCTGGCGCAGCTCGGACACCGCCACCACCGTGGCCGTGTTGCAGGCCACCACCACCGCCTTGGCCCCTTGGCCCACCAGGAAGTCCACCATGGCCATGGAGCGCTCGATGATGTAGGCGGCGTCGCGGTCGCCATACGGGGCGTGGCCCGAATCGGCCACATACAGCAGGTCTTCACCCGGCAGCGCCTGGTGAATGGCCCGCAGCACCGACAAGCCGCCCAGCCCCGAGTCGAACACGCCCAGCGGCGCGGTCGCGTCCACCACGGGGAAGATGGCGGAAGCAGCAACAGGTACAGCGGTGGAAGCGGCAGACACGGCGGGGGGCAACAACATCACAAGCCCAAGGGCGGTGGCCGCTATTCTGCATGGCCTGCATGACACTGCCCCGATAATCGCCGCCCATGCGCATCCTGCTCGACTTCTTTCCCATCGCCCTGTTTGTGGCCGCCTACAAGTGGCACGGCATTTACGCGGGCACGGCGGTGCTGATGGCCGCCACCCTGGTGCAAAGCGGGGTGATGTACGCCATCGACCGCAAGCTGGCCACCCTGCAAAAGGTCACCTTGGGCCTGGTGCTGCTGTTCGGCACGCTCACGCTGGTGCTGCAGGACGAACGCTTCATCAAATGGAAACCCACGGTGCTCTACATCGGCATGGCCCTGGTGCTGGCCCTGGCGCTGTGGGTGTGGAAAAAGAACCTGCTGCAGCTGCTGCTGGGCACACAACTCACACTGCCCACTGCCGTGTGGGACCGCCTCAACACCGTGTGGGTGGCCTACTTCCTGTTCATGAGCGGCATCAACGGCTACGTGGCCGCCTATTTCAGCACCGACGAGTGGGTCAACTTCAAGCTGTGGGGGTATGTGTTCCCGCTGATGTTCATCGTGGGCCAGGGCCTCTACATCGCCCGCCACCTGAAAACCGACGAACCGCCTGCCCCCGACCAACCATGACCCCCACCGCCACCCTCATGGACGCACCCCTCGCCTTCCCCAGCGCCCAGGCCCTGCACCACACCCTGAGCACCGCGCTGCAGCCCCAGGTGCTGGAGGTGCTGGACGAGTCGGCCGCACACGCAGGCCATGCCGGTGCCCAAGGGCGCAGTGCAGGCACGCACTTTCGGGTGCGCATTGGCGGAGCGGCCTTTGCAGGCCTGTCGCGGGTGGCGGCCCATCGGCTTGTGTATGATGCTTTGCGCCCTTACATGGACGCTGGCCTGCATGCGCTGGCCATTGAACTTGTGCCCACCACTCCAGTCTGAGCCTCGTTTCAACCGGCAAAGTTCCTGTTTTCTTTCCTCCCTTTCATCTCACATGAAACCCATCCTCACCCTGGCCGCCGTGGCGGTGCTGACCCTGTCTTCCTCTTTCGCATCGGCCCAGAACGTGGCGGTGGTCAACGGCAAGCCCGTGCCCATGTCGCGCGTGGACATGCTGGCCGACCAAATCGCCAAGACAGGCCGTCCGGTGAACGACGAGGTGAAGGCCCAGATCAAGGAAGAAGTGATCCTGCGTGAAGTGTTCATGCAAGAAGCCGCCAAGCGTGGCCTGGCCGGCAATGCCGACGTCAAGGCCCAGATGGAACTGGCCCGCCAGACCATCCTGATCCGCGAGCTGTTCAACGACTTCAACAAGAAGAACCCCGTCACCGACGCCGACGTCAAGGCCGAGTACGACAAGTTCGTGGCCGCCAACGGTGGCAAGGAATTCAAGGCCAGCCACATCCTGGTGGAAAAGGAAGACGAAGCCAAGGCCATCCTGGCCGACCTGAAGAAGGGTGCCAAGTTCGAAGAACTGGCCAAGAAGCTGTCCAAGGACCCCGGCTCCGGTGCCAAGGGTGGCGACCTGGACTGGGCCGCTCCCGGCAGCTACGTGCCCGAGTTCTCTGACGCCCTGGTCAAGCTGGCCAAGGGCGAAACCAGCGTCGAGCCCGTCAAGAGCCAGTTCGGCTACCACATCATCCGCGTGGACGACGTGCGCGAAGCCAAGCTGCCCAGCATGGAAGAAGTGGCTCCCCAGATCAAACAGCAACTGGGCCAGCAAAAGCTGACCCAGTTCCAGGAAGGCCTGCGCAAGGCCGCCACCATCAAGTAAGCCCTGGCGGCTTGCCCCTGCACAACGGCCCTTCGGGGCCGTTTTTCATTGGCTCCATGTCCACGAGATTTTTTTGCTTGAATGTGGAACCACCATGCACAGCCCAGCCAAGTCCACCCCCGTCCCGCCCCCCACAGCCGCCGCTGCGGGGTCTCCCGCGTCGACCCGCCCTTCACGCCCCGGCCTGGACTGGCCCCGCGCCCAGGCCTTTGCCACCCGTGAGCGCCAGCGGTTTGAACAGGCCCACCCCCAATCCGCCGCACTCGCCGCCCAGGCCCGCCAGCACCTGATGTTTGGTGTGCCCCTGCACTGGATGACCGACTGGGGCACCCCCTTCCCACTGCACCTGGCCCAGGCCCAGGGCGCCTGCGTGACCGACGTGGACGGCCACACCCTCACCGACTTCTGCCTGGGCGACACCGGGGCCATGTTCGGCCACGCCCCTGCCCCCGTGGCCGCCGCCTTGCAGCGGCAGGCCACCCGCGGCTACACCACCATGCTGGCCACCGAGGACGCCGCCATCGTGGGCCAGCAGCTGGCGCAGCGCTTCGGCCTGCCCCAATGGCAATTTGCCCTCAGCGCCACCGACGCCAACCGCTACGTGCTGCGCTGGATTCGCGCCGTGGCCGCACACCGCCACCCCGGGTCGGCCAAGACCAAGCTGCTGGTGTTCAACGGCTGCTACCACGGCACGGTGGAAGACGTGTTTGTGGACCTGGTGCACGGCCAGCCCACCCAGCGCGACAGCCTGCTGGGCCAGGTGCACGACCTGCGGGCCCACACCGTGGTGGTGGAGTTCAACGACCTGCCCGCCCTGCAAGCCGCGCTGGCCGCGGGCGACGTGGCCTGCGTGCTGGCCGAACCGGTCATGACCAACATCGGCATGGTGCTGCCCGAGCCCAGTTACTGGGAGGCTGCCCAGGCCCTGATCCGCCAGGCCGGGGCCTGGCTGGTGGTGGACGAAACCCACACCATCAGCACCGGCCCCGGCGGTTACACCCAGGCCCACGGCCTGCGCCCTGACGCCGTGGTGCTGGGCAAACCCGTGGGCGGCGGTGTGCCCAGCGCGGTGTACGGTTTTTCAGCCGAACTGGCCGCTGCCGCCGTGCAGGCCAAACACGATGCGCCGCCCGGCCACTCGGGCATTGGCACCACCCTCACCGGCAACATGCTGGCCATGGCCGCCATGCGGGCCTGCCTGACCGAGGTGATGACACCCGCCGCCTACGCCCACATGCAGGCGCTGGCCACCCGGTTGGCCGAGGGCTTGCGGGGCCACATCGCCCGCCGCCACCTGCCCTGGTGCGTGACGCAGGTGGGCGCGCGCACCGAGTTCCAGTTCTGCCCCACCCCGCCGCGCAACGGCACCGAGGCCGGCCAGGCGCTGGACAGCGAGCTGGAGCACCTCATCCACCTGGGGCTGCTCAACCGGGGCGTGCTCATCACCCCGTTCCACAACATGATGCTGGTCAGCCCCGCCCACACCCAGGCCGACGTGGACCGCCTGCTGTCGGCGTTTGACGAGGTGATCAGCCAGCTGGTGTGAGCCGCGGCGCGTTCATGCGGGCGGCGTAGGCCACCAACCGGGGCAGGCTGCGGGCATGGCGGGCCACGGCGTGGTCGAAGGGTGGGCTCAGCAACCCGTCGATGAGGGCCACCGCGCTGAAGTCGATCAGGTGCATCTGTTCACCCAGCACGTAGGGCCCCTCGCCCAGCAGGGTGTGGAAGGCGTCCACCAGTTCCACGCCCCGGGCTTCAATCTCCGCGGGGCTGCGCCGCCCCACCCCCTGCATGCGCAGGCTTTTGGCCACCGAGGCGCGGATGCGGTCGGCCACGAAACCGGACACCCAGCCCGGCACCTTCACGGTTTGCAGGTACTGCCGGATGACGGGGCGGTAATGCGCCCAGCCCGCGTCGTCCACCCAGCGCAGCCACACCAGCACGAAGTACAGGTCTTCTTCCAGCAGGGACTGGATGGCACGGGACAAGGCCTGTTGCGCGGGGCTGAGGTGGGCGTCCAGCGGCTGCGGGTGGCGCTGCTCCAGCACCGCCAGGATGTGGCTGGAATCGGCCACCACCTGCCCGTCGATCACCGCGCACGGCAGCTTGCCCGTGGGCGACTGGTTGGGCACCACGGTCTGCGCCTGGTAGGGCCAGCCGCGGTGGTCCAGGTAGGCCAGCACCTTGCGGCAAAACGGCGAAATGTCGGCCTGGCCCCAGGCGGGCAGGTAGCGGTAGAGGTGAATCATGGCGGTCATCGGTTCCAGGTGGTCCACAGCATCAAAACGCCCATCAGCACCGGCTGGTGCAGCATGTAGTAGCTCAGGCTCCAGCGGCCGGGTGCGGCCAGGCGGGGCATCCACCGCCGCTCCCACGCGCTGGGGGCCGTGGGTTGCAGCCAGTGCGGACGGTGGCGCAGCACCCACAGGCCCGCGGCCAGACCCCACGCCACGGCGGCCAGCCAGGGCACCAGGGGCACGTAGTCCTCGGTGAAGGGTTTGCGGCTGATCAGGCCCAGCCAGTTGAGCGATTTTTCATTGAAAAAATCGAGTGCAGCGCTTTCATATAAAGCGTAAGCAGCTACAAATTGAAGAGCAATCACCCCCACCCCCGCCCACCACAGCACCCGGCCCCAGCCCGCACACAGGCGGGCCAGCAGCAGCATCACGGCCAGGCCGTGCAACACGCCAAAGTAGATGTAGCTGTGGGGAAACATCACCGCCGACCCGGCGCTGACCAGCAGCGCACACCCGGCCACCTGCGCCCAACGCAGCCAGAAGCGGGCGTCCAAGCGCTGCGCCACCGGGCGTTGCAGCAGCCCCTGCCCGTGCAGGGCCACCGCCTGAGACAGCCCGGCGGTGAACAAGAACAGGCTGACGATGGCCGTGCGCTGCCAGGTCCAGAACGGGTCCAGCAGAAACTGCTGCGGCGGGATCAGGCGGAAGTGGTTGAGGTCAAAACAGAAGTGAAACACCGTCATCCACCCCATGGCCAGGGTGCGCAGCGCATCCAGCCGGTGGTGGCGACGGTCCAGCGGGCGCTGCGGCATCAGCACGCGGCCGCAACGGCCTGGGGCAGCCCGGCGGCCTGCACCAACAGGCGGGCCAGGTCTTGCGGGGCGCTGACCATGGGGTCGTGGCCGGTGGCCAGTTCGTGCACCGTCCAGCCGGGCTCGGAGCGCACCCGCTGGCGCATGACGGCCACCGTGGGCAGCGCGGGGCTGGTGCAGTCGATGAAGTGGCGCGGCAGCGCGGCCACGGCGGCGGCGTCAAAGTCCAGCGGGTCCTGGTACACGCCCAGGGGCTGTGGGGTCTGGCGGCGGTTCACCCACTCGTGGTCCGGCCCGTGCAGGCCAAAGGCCCCGGCATCGGGCGGCGGAATGGCCACGCCACCACCACGCTCACGCGCCAGCTTCAGGCGGGCGGCCACGGTTTCGGGGGTGTGCTGGCTGCTCCAGCTTTCGCCAGGGTGGGGGGTGACGGCGTCCACGTAGACCAGCCCGGCCACCTGGGCGGTGACCGGCCGGCGCTTGAGCAAGGCATCGGCCACGCCGGTGATGACCAGCCCGCCGTAGCTGTGCCCCACCAGCAGCACCCGATCCAGCTCCCAGCTGTCGATCAGGCCCAGCACATCGGCCACGTGGGTGGACAGGCGGATGTGTTCGGTCAGCAAATGCGCCCGCTCGCCCACCCCGGTCAGGGTGACGGCATGGGCCGCCAGGCCGTGCTGCGCCAGCAGGGGCAACACACGCTGCCAGCACCAGCCGCCGTGCCAGGCACCGTGCACCAGCACCACCGTGGGTGGCTTGGGGGACGAAGGGGGGGTGGAAGTCTGCGAAGGGCTCATGGTCTGGGCACAAAAAGGGGTTTCACAGGACAATGACGGGTTCAGTCATTTTGCACCGCCCATGCTCGCCCATCAGCTCGAACTGCTTGCCCCCGCCCGCACCGCCGACATCGGCATCGAGGCCGTCAACCACGGGGCCGACGCCGTCTACATCGGCGGCCCCGGCTTCGGGGCCCGCAGCAGCGCCGACAACCCGGTGCAGGACATTGCCCGGTTGGTCAAACACGCACACCGCTTCCACAGCCGGATTTTTGTCACCCTCAACACCATCCTGCGCGACGACGAGCTGCCACTGGCCCGCAAACTGGCCTGGCAGCTGTACGACGCGGGGGTGGACGCCCTCATCGTGCAGGACATGGGGCTGCTGGAGCTTGACCTGCCGCCCATCCAGCTGCACGCCAGCACACAAACCGACATCCGCACCCCCGAAAAAGCCCGCTTCTTGCAAGACGCGGGCCTGTCGCAGCTGGTGCTGGCCCGCGAGCTGACGCTGCCGCAGATTGCCGCCATTCGCCAGGGCCTGGCGAACGGTCTGGCGAACGGCCTGGGGGCCGAGCGCGAACCGGCCATCCTGGAGTTTTTTGTGCACGGGGCGCTGTGCGTGGCCTACAGCGGGCAGTGTTACATCTCCGAGGCGCACACGGGCCGCAGCGCCAACCGGGGCGATTGCAGCCAGGCCTGCCGCCTGCCCTACCAGGTGCAGGACGCCCAGGGCCGCTTTGTGGCCCACGACAAACACGTGCTGTCCATGAAGGACAACAACCAGAGCGCCAACCTCGAAGCCCTGGTGGACGCGGGCGTGCGCAGCTTCAAGATCGAAGGCCGCTACAAGGACATGGGCTATGTGAAGAACATCACCGCCCACTACCGCACCCTGCTGGACGAGCTGCTCCACCGCCGCCCCGAGCTGGCCCCCGCCTCCAGCGGGCGCTGCACCTACACCTTCACCCCCGACCCGGACCAGAACTTCAACCGCGAGTTCACCGACTACTTCGTCAATGGCCGCCAGGACGACATTGGCGCGTTCGACAGCCCCAAGAACCCCGGCCAGCCCATGGGCTGGGTGGCCAGCGTCAAGACCGGGCTGGGCCAGGGCAAGGACTGGTTCGAACTGGACGCCGACGACCCCGCGCTGGAGCTGCGCAACGGCGACGGCCTGTGTTACCACGACCTGCAGCAAGAGCTGGTGGGCCTGCAAACCAACCGGGTGGAGCGCCTCAGCGGCCCCGGCGTGCCGCCCGGGCGTTGGCGTGTGTTCCCCAAGGACCCCATGGCCAGCCTGAAGGACCTGCGCAAGGGCCGCCGCGTCAACCGAAACCGCAGCATGGACTGGGTGCGCACGCTGGAAAAACCTTCGGCCCAGCGCCGCATGGCGGTGTGGATGCAGCTGAGCGACGCCCACGGCAGCCTCAGCCTCACGCTGACCGACGAAAACGGCCACGAGGCCCAGGCCACCGCACCGCTGCCCACCGACCTGGCACAACACCCCGAACAAGCCCTGGCCAAGACCCGCGAGCAACTCTGCCGCCTGGGCGACACCGCCTTTGAAGTACGCAACCCTGAGGCCGACGTGACCGTGACGCTGAGCGCGCCCTGGTTCATCCCCGCCTCGCAGCTCAACGCCCTGCGCCGCGACGCCGTGGTGGCGCTGGAATCGGCCCGTATGGCCGCCTGCAAGCGGCTGCCCCGCGCCACGCCGGTGGAGCCGCCCGCGCCCTACCCCGAAGACACGCTGACCTACCTGGCCAACGTCTACAACCAGAAGGCCCGCGACTTCTACGCCCGCCATGGCGTGAAGGTGGTGGCCGCCGCCTACGAAAGCCACGAGGAAGAAGGCGACGTCAGCCTGATGATCACCAAGCACTGCGTGCGCTTTTCCTTGAGCCTGTGCCCCAAACAGGCCAAGGGGGTGACGGGGGTGCAAGGCACGGTCAAGGCCGAACCGCTGACCCTGGTGCATGGCAAGGACAAGCTCACCCTGCGGTTTGACTGCAAGCCCTGTGAAATGCACGTGGTGGGCCGCATCCGGCCCAACGTGCTGGCCCAGGTGCCCGCCAGCCCGGTGCACTTTTACCGCACCCGGCCCGCGGCGGGTGCCCCTCAGGCCTGAGGTTCAGGGGCCTGCACCGCCTCCGGGGGCTGGCCGAAAGCTTCGGCCTGGCCGGTGGGGTCGGCGGGCGACTGATACGGCGTGTACTGGTCGCCCAGCACCAGGCGGCGCACGCCTTCGCGCATGATCTTTTTCTCGGGCCAGGTCAGCGGGTGGCCCAGCGTGCGGCTCAGGCGCACCAGCAGCTGCCGGTCCACTTCCTGCGGGATGCCGCGGGCGTATTGCAGCTCGCTTTGCAGGTCGATGCGCTGGGTTTCGGGCTCTTCGTCCCACCACTGGGCCAGCTGGGCCATGATGCCCTCACGGTCCACGGGTTGCATGGAGACCGCAGGTGCCATGCCCGCCGCACCCGGGCGGCTGCCGTGCGCAGAGGTGGCCACGGCGGCCCCGGCGGCGCTGCCGTCCCACACGATGCGGCGGTCGGCCTGGGCCAGCAGGCGGGCCCAGCTGGGGTCGTCTTCCTGGAGCTGGCTGTAGTCGCCCACGCTGTCGTCGCACAGCAGGGCCACGCTCAGGCCATGCAGTTGGGCGTCGTCAATGGCCGCCCACAGGCGTTCGTCGTCCGACACCACCACCAGGTGGTCAGCGGCCTGGTGCTGGGCCAGGCGTTGGATGTCGGCCGACATGGCGCGGGTCATGGACAGGCCGCCGTCCTGCTCGGCATCGGCCACCGGGCGCACCAGCACGCCGTCGATCAGCACGTTCACTTCGCGGTCGGTGTACCAGTACACGCGGGTGGCCTCGGGCAGGCCGCCCACGTCACGCACCACCCGTCGCAGGGTGGCCACGCCATCGGCGCTCAGGTTGGCGGTGGCCCCGGGGCCCGAACGGTCGGCCGCATGGCCCAGCCAGGCCATGAACCGGGCATCGACCAAGGCCACGCAGCGTCCGCCCCGGCTGTCCGCAGACCCCGAGGGCACCGAAGTGGCATGGCCTTCCCCCGCGGTACCACGGTTGTTGAAGTAACGGGGAGAACGTCGATTGCGATAGGTATACATGGATTGAACAGACAATGAAAAGAAATAAGGCGCCCCCCTCGGGGCGCAAATCAAAACGCTCAGCGGGCCGAACGCAGCCGCCCGATCAGGGTCACCAGGGCCACCGTCAGCAGCCCGGCCACCACCCCGGACAGCGCCCCGGCCAAGACCACACCCGCGCTGCCCAACAGGCCGCCCACCGTGGGGATGGCGTTGGCCGCGGTTTCCACGCCCTGCACCCAGTGGTGCAACGCGGGCCAGCCGTGCAACAGGATGCCACCGCCCACCAAGAACATGGCCGCTGTACCCACCACCGACAGGGTCTTCATCAGCCAAGGGGCAAACACCAGCAACCCGGCCCCCAGGCGCTGTGCCCCAGCCCCGGGGCGACGCGCCAGGGCCAGGCCCGCATCGTCCAGTTTGACGATGGCGGCCACCAGGCCGTAGACGCCCAGCGTCATCACCACCGAAATGCCCACCAGCACCGCCACCCGTTCGGCCAGGGCGGCAGCGGCCACGGTGCCCAGGGTGATGACGACGATTTCCGCCGACAAGATGAAATCGGTGCGGATGGCCCCCTTCACCTTGTCGCGCTCAAAGGCCACCAGGTCCACCGCTTCGTTGGCCACGGCGGCCAATTGCTGCTGGTGGGCGTGTTCGTCTTCCGCTGGGGTGTGCAAAAAGCGGTGGGCCAGCTTTTCGGCCCCTTCAAAACACAGGAACAAACCGCCCACCATCAGCAGCGGGGTGATGGCCCAGGGGGCCACCGCGCTGATGACCAGGGCCAGCGGCACCAGAATGGCCTTGTTCAGCAGCGAGCCCTTGGCCACGGCCCAGACCACGGGCAACTCGCGGTCGGCCTGCACCCCCGTCACCTGCTGGGCGTTGAGTGCCAGGTCATCGCCCAGCACCCCGGCGGTTTTGGTGGCGGCCACCTTGGTCATGGTGGCCACGTCGTCCAACAGGGTGGCAATGTCGTCGAGCAGGACAAGAAGGCTGGAACTCATGGAAACCGTTTCTAAAATAACGAAGGCGCAGCGCGCGCCGTTGTGAACGGAGGCTCAGATTGACCCCCTGCTTTTCCACCCTGCCCCCCCGATTGTCGGTCACCCGTCGACCCTCGCGGCCCCGTCACCTGCAAATCGCCTTGTGCGCCCTGATGGTGAACGCCCTGTGCGGCCAGGGTGCACTCGCCGACCCAGCGCTGGACCTAGCCCAGGAACTGCTGTCTCGCGGCCAGGCCGTCCAGGCATTTGAACACCTGGCCCCGCTGGAGCCGGAGCAGGCCGGCTCCCCCGATTTTGACGCAACCCTGGGCCAGGCGGCCTTTGCTGCAGGCCACTACACCCGGGCCATCATGGCCTGGGAGCGCGTGGCGGCGGCCCAACCCGACAACGGCCTGGTCCGGCACCAGTTGCTGCGGGCCCTGCGCGCCGTGGGCGACCGGCCCGCCGCCGCGGCCCTGGCCTCCCACCTGGGGCTGCCCCCCTGGCAACCCGATGCCACCCGCACCGACGACGCTTTTTTTGTGTCGTTCGATGCCGTCGAACACGCCGGTCAAAGCACGCTGCACGGCAGCGTGGACATGGCGGTGGGCCGGGACACCAACGCCAACGTGGGCCCCAGCGATGCCAGCCTGAGCGGCGTTCTGGGCGATGGGGTCACCCCCTGGGTGCTGGCCCCCGGCGCGTCGGCCCAACGCGCCTCGTTCTGGCAACTGGCCGGAGCGGTGAGCGGACGCCATGTGTGGTCCCCGCAAGCCTCGTTGTTCGGGCAGGTGTCTCAAGTGCGGCGCAATTACCAGTCCCCTGTGGACAGCCTGGACCGCAACACCACCGACGCCCAGCTGGGCGTGGCCTGGCTGGAGGGCCGCCACGACCTGTCGGCCAGCTGGCGGTACAGCGGCGAACGCGAACGGGCGCAAACCACCCGCCGCGCCCAGGGGCTGGAGTTCAACTGGGTGTACCGGCTGGATGGTCACCGCCAATGGGCCAGCTTCGCCCAGCTGATGCGCCTGACCTACCCGGCGCAGCCGGAGCGAGATGCCGACCGCACGGTGGTGGGCACCACCTACATGCACCGCAGCCCGCTGGGGCACTTGACCTATGCCGGGGCTTACCTGGGCCGTGAACGGGCCCGGAACCACAACGGCGCACCCTACGGCCACGACCTGCAAGGCCTTCGTGCGGGTTACCAGCACTCGATCCGGCACGACCTGTCGGCCTACGTGTCGGTGCTGCACGAAAACCGCTCGCACGGCACGGCAGACCCGCTGTTTGCCCTGGCCCGCCACGACCGCCAGACCGAGATCGCCATGGGCCTGCACTGGGTGCCCGCCGACCATTGGCGGTTGAGCACCGCGTGGTCCAGCACCCGAAATGCGTCCAACATGCCCTTCCTGGCCTACCGCCGCCAGCAGCTGAGCCTGAGCCTGCGGCGCGAATTTTGAAGACCCGCCACCCACACTGAGGGAGCCTCACCATGTCGTTTCACTTCCGGTTGGCACGGGTTGCTGTGCTCGTCTCCCTGTCGGCAGGCGTTCACCCGTGGGTGCATGCCACGGCGGGCCGCATCCAGTACGCGGCGGGGGACGTGGAGCGAAGCCACGGCACCGTCCGCGAGTCCGTCGTCAAAGGCGTGACCGTGGACGTGGGCGATGCCATCATCACCGGGCTGACCGGACGGGCCCAGATCCTGTTTTCAGACGGCGGCCTGATTTCGCTCTACCCCGAAAGCCGTTTCAACATCCAAGACTATGGCAACGCCAGCGCGGGTGAGAGCGACCGCTTTCAGGTTCAGCTGTACCGCGGCTTGATGCGCGTCATCACCGGTTTGATTGGCAAACGGGCCCCCACCCGCTACAAGGTGGCCACCCCGGTGGCGACCATTGGCATCAGAGGGTCGGCCTTCCTGGTTCAGGCCAGCGACACCGAGGTGCGGGTGTCGTGTGAGGAAGACGCCATCGAGGTGTGCACCTCGGTGGGCTGCGTGGAGCTGAAACGGGGCGAATCCGCCCGCGTCACCTCGGAAACCGAGCTGCCGCTGCGCACCCACGTGCGGGCCAACATGCCGTCGCTGCCGGTGATGTACCCCGCGCTGGTCAACCCACAGGAAACCCGGGCTGCGCCCGCGCCCGCCACCGAGCCTCCGGCTCCGGCGGCCCCTGCACCGACACCCTCGCCGACGCCCACACAGCCCCCCTCACCGACGCCCGCGCCTGCACCAGCCCCCACAGACACGCCGACACCCGCGCCTGCACCTGGGGCCACACCGGTCAGTCCCAGCCCCACGGGCGCGGCACCACCACCCACACGGAACCCCAACCCCACCACCGGTGGCACCACCAGCCCCACGGCTCCAGCACCGGCACCGGCACCGATATTCACCATACGGCCACCGGTGAGCATCATCATTCACCCCATCACACCGCCCCCACCACCACCGCCGCCCGCCATTCGGTGAGCCGCGGGGCGCGGCGCGGGCGCAGGGTCAGCCCACCCAGCGGCGGGCGTTGTGCCAGATCTGCATCCAGGGGCTGTGGGCACCCAGGCCACCGGTGGCGGCCAGGTCGGTCCAGCTCATTTGCGCGTTGCGGAACACGCGCTCGGGGTGCGGCATCATGGCCGTGAAGCGGCCATCGGCGGTGGTGACCGCGGTCAGACCGCCGGGGCTGCCATTGGGGTTGAGCGGGTAGGTTTCCGTCGGCTGGCCGTGGTGGTCCACAAAGCGCAACGATGCCAGACCACCGGCCTGGATGGCCGCCAGGTTGCCGCGGTGGGCAAAGTTGGCAAAACCCTCGCCGTGGGACACCACCGCAGGCAAACGCGCCCCGGCCATGCCTTGCAGGAACAGGCTGGGCGATTCCAGCACCTCCACCAGCGCCAGACGGCCTTCAAACCGCTCGCTCTGGTTGGTGGTGAAGCGCGGCCAGGCATCGGCACCGGGGATGATGTCGGCCAGCTCGGCAAACATCTGGCAGCCGTTGCACACGCCCAGGCCGAAGGTGTCGGTGCGGGCAAAGAAGGCCTTGAACTGGTCGGCCAGGCGCGGGTTGAAGGTGATGCTGCGCGCCCAGCCGATGCCTGCGCCCAGGGTGTCGCCGTAGCTGAAGCCACCGCAGGCCACCACGCCCTTGAAAGTGGCCAGGTCAGCCCGACCGGTTTGCAGGTCGGTCATGTGCACGTCCACCGAGTCGAAACCCGCCTCGTGGAAGGCCCAGGCCATTTCCACGTGCGAGTTGACGCCCTGCTCGCGCAGGATGGCCACACGGGGCCGGGCCACATGCACCGCAGGCGCTACACCATTGGTAGCTGCTTGCGCTTGATTTGAAAGCGCTGGAGCCCCTAAATCCATAGAAAATGGCTTCAAATCAAACGGCATGTGGACGCGCATGCCGGGGTCGTCGGGCAGGCCGGCCAGGGCGTGCTCGCTGTCGGCGCAGGCGGGGTTGTCGCGCAGCTGGCAGATCTTCCAGCTCACGCTGTCCCACACCTGGTGCAGGTCGAACAGGCTGGCGTCAAACACCTTTTTGGTGTCGCGCCACACCTGCAGCTGGCCCTTGCCTTCGCCCATGGCCGACGACGTCGGACGGGTCTTGCCCACGAAGTGGCTGAACTTGGACAGGCCGTGCTCGCGCAGCACCTGCATGACCTCGTTGCGCTCGGCGGTGCGCACTTGCAGCACCACGCCCAGTTCCTCGTTGAACAGGGCCTTGAGCGTGAGTTCTTCGCGGCGGGCGCTGACCTGGGTGGCCCAGTTCTTGGCGTCGCCAAAGTCGGCACGGCTGTCGGCAATGCCGTCGCCTTCGGTGATGAGCATGTCCACGTTCAGCGCCACGCCCACATGGCCGGCAAAGGCCATTTCGGCGGCGGCGGCCAGCAGGCCCCCGTCGCTGCGGTCGTGGTAGGCCAGCAGCTTGCCTTGGCCGCGCAGGGCGTTGACGGCGTTGACCAGGCCGATCAGCAGCTGCGGGTCGTCCAGGTCGGGCACGGCACCGCCGAAGGGCGCGCCGTCCAGGGTTTGCATCAGCACGCTGCCGCCCATGCGGTGCTGGCCGCGGCCCAGATCCACCAGCACCAGGGTGGTGTCGTCCTCGGTGGCGTTGAGCTGCGGGGTGAGCGTGCCGGTGATGTCGGGCAGCGTGGCAAAGGCGCTGACGATCAGGCTGACCGGGGACGACACCTTTTGCTTCTGGCCCGCGGCATCGGTCCATTGGGTGCGCATGGACAGGCTGTCCTTGCCCACGGGGATGGACACGCCCAGGGCCGGGCACAGTTCCAGGCCCACGGCCTTGACGGTGTCGTACAGCGCGGCGTCTTCGCCGGGCTCGCCACATGCGGCCATCCAGTTGGCCGACAGCTTGACGCGGCCCAACTCGATGGGGGCGGCCAGCAGGTTGGTGATGGCCTCGGCCACGGCCATGCGGCCCGAGGCCGGGCCGTCCACCGCCGCCAGCGGGGTGCGCTCGCCCATGCTCATGGCCTCGCCACGCAGACTGGCGAAATCGGCCAGGGTCACGGCACAGTCGGCCACCGGCACCTGCCAGGGGCCCACCATCTGGTCGCGGTGCGACAGGCCACCCACGGTGCGGTCACCGATGGTGACGAGGAAGCGCTTGCTGGCCACGGTGGGGTGCGAGAGCACGTCGATGACGGCTTTTTCCAGGCTCACGCCGGTGAGGTCGGCGGCAGCGGCCTCGCGGGCGATGCGTTGCACGTTGCGTTGCATCTTGGGCGGTTTGCCCAGCAGCACGTCCATGGGCATGTGGACTGGCAGTGTGTCTTCGGACAGTGGCGGTTCCGGCTGGGCCAGGTCCACGTCACCGACCACCAGTTCCCGTTTATCGGTGGCCACGCCCACCACGGCGAAGGGGCAGCGCTCGCGTTCACAGAAGGCCTTGAACTGCGCCAGCGACTCGGGCGCAATGGCCATCACGTAGCGTTCCTGGCTTTCGTTGCACCAGATTTCCTTGGGGGCCAGGCCGGATTCTTCCAGCGGCACCTGGCGCAGGTCGAAGCGGGCACCGCGGCCGGCGTCGTTGGTCAGCTCGGGGAAGGCGTTGGACAGGCCGCCCGCACCCACGTCGTGGATGGCCAGGATGGGGTTGTCCGCACCCAGCGCCCAGCAGTGGTTGATGACCTCCTGCGCCCGGCGCTCGATTTCGGGGTTGCCGCGCTGCACCGAGTCAAAGTCCAGCGACGCGGCGTTGGTGCCGGTGGCCATGGAGCTGGCGGCCCCGCCGCCCATGCCAATGCGCATGCCCGGCCCGCCCAGCTGAATGAGCAGCGTGCCCGCGGGGAACTGGATCTTGTGGGTCAGTTGGGCGTCGATCTGGCCCAGGCCGCCCGCGATCATGATGGGCTTGTGGTAGCCGCGCACCAGGGTTTCGGTGCCCTGCGGGGTGTGCGCCACCACGGTCTGTTCGTACTCGCGGAAGTAACCGGCCAGGTTGGGTCGGCCGAACTCGTTGTTGAAGGCCGCGCCGCCCAACGGGCCTTCCACCATGATTTGCAGCGGGCTGGCGATGTGCTCGGGCTTGCCCACGGTGCTGCCCCACAGCTTGGAGACGGAAAAACCCGTCAACCCCGCCTTGGGCTTGGAGCCACGACCTGTGGCCCCTTCGTCGCGGATTTCGCCGCCCGCGCCGGTGGACGCACCGGGGAACGGGGAAATGGCCGTGGGGTGGTTGTGTGTTTCCACCTTCATCAGGATGTGGTGGGTGGCACTCTCTTTTTGATAGCTTGGTGCGCTTTCAGAAAAAGCGCCGGAGGCATTTTTTTCTTGTGAATTGGCGTGGTACTTGGCGACAAAGCGGGTCAGCTCGTGGCCTTCCATCACCGAGGCGTTGTCCGAATAGGCCACCACCGTGTGCTGCGGCGTGGTGCGGTGGGTGTGGCGGATCATGCCGAACAGGCTGTGGTCCTGCTTCTGCCCGTCGATGGTGAATTCGGCGTTGAAGATCTTGTGGCGGCAGTGCTCGCTGTTGGCCTGGGCGAACATCATCAGCTCCACATCGGTGGGGTTGCGGCCCATGGCGGTGAAGTGGGTGACGAGGTAGTCCATCTCGTCGTCGGCCAGGGCCAGGCCGAATTCGACGTTGGCCGCCTCCAGCGCAGGGCGGCCACCGGCCAGGATGTCCACATGCGCCATGGGCTGCGGCGGCAGCTCGGCAAACAGGGCCTGGGCCTGGTCCAGGCTGTGGAGCACGCTTTCGGTCATGCGGTCGTGCAGCACGTCGGCCACGGCCTGCAGCTGCTCGGGCGTGAGGGCCGCGGAGCCCAGCACCCCCAGCAAGGTTTTTTTCAGTTGCAGGGTGAACTGGGTGAGCCGTTCGACCCGGCGCACCACCAGGCCGCAGTTGTGCGCAATGTCGGTGGCCTTGGAGGCCCAGGGCGACACCGTGCCCACGCGGGGCGACACCCACAGTTGCGCGACCTCGCCGGTCACGTCCTGCGCGGGCTCGCCGTAGGTCATCAGCTCTTGCAGGCGTTGCAGGGTGGGCGCGTCGGGGGCCGATTCAAAGCCTGCCAGATGCACAAAACGGGCGCTGAGGCCCGTGATGCGTTCGGACACCGCCTGCAAACGCGGCAGCAGCTGTTGGGTTTTGAAGGGGCTCAGGGCGTTGCCGCCCAGGAAGGTGTGCAGGTGCAGGGTCACGGTGGTGAACGGGTGAGCAGCGTGGCAGCCGGGAGGGCCAAGGGAAACAAACACCCCGGCCTGGCGTGTGGGAAACCGGGGATTTTACCGGGGCAGCTTGCCCCCCAGAACCCCATGAAGCGCCTGCGCGAAACCCGGGGCGGCGCAGAACTCAGCTGAACCTCAGCAAGCCGTGACATGGTCCGCCCCGCGACGCAAGCGCTCTCCGCTTGGACACAGACCACAAAAACCTTGCAGAAAAGGGAACACCACCATGAAAACCACCCCCTCGAACGGACGTCGTCCCAGCCTGCGGGCATTCGCAGCTGCTGTGCTGTGCATGGCCGCGAGCCTGGGCCATGCCGACGGCACCAACGACGACTACCTTCACGCCAACGGTGGCCGCCTGTATGACGCCGCAGGCCAGGAGGTGCGCCTGACCGGCATTTCATGGTTTGGCTTCGAGACCGACCTGCAGGTGTTCCACGGGCTGTGGAGCGTGAACATGCAGAGCGTGCTCAGCACCGTGGCCAATCGCGGCTTCAACGTGGTGCGCATTCCCCTGTCGGTGCAACTGGTCAATCAGTGGCGCAATGGCAACGGCGGCACCGCGGGCAGCATCAACTACAACGCCAACCCGAGTTTGCAGGGCATGAGCAGCCTGCAGGTGTTCGATGCGGCCATTGCCGCGGCCAAGCAGTCCGGCCTGAAGGTCATGCTGGACATGCACCGCGTTGTCAACACCCAGCAGTCCAACAGCTGGGCCGCCCAGGGTTACACCACCGCAGATTTCGAAGCCTCCTGGCAATGGCTGGCCACCCGGTACAAGAACGACGACACCGTGATTGCGGTTGACTTGTTCAACGAGCCGCACGGCATGCCGGGCGACCCCACCATGAGCAAGTGGGACGACTCCACCGACGCCAACAACTGGCCCTACGAAGCCGCCCGCGTCGCCAACCAGATCCTGAGCATCAACCCGAACCTGCTGATCGTGGTGGAAGGCGTGGCCGCGACGCCGAAAACCGGCTTCACCTACGCCGACCCCAACGGGGGCAATTACGACTACAACTGGTGGGGTGGCAACCTGCGCCGGGCCGCCAGCCACCCGGTCAACCTGGGCAGCGCCCAAAAGCAGCTCGCCTATTCCGCGCACGACTATGGCACCAGCGTGGCCAACCAGCCCTGGTTCTACAACGGTTTCACCGAGGCCACGCTGACGGCGGACTGCTGGCAACCCAACTGGCTGTACCTGGTCACCCAGAACCTGGCGCCGGTCATCATCGGTGAGTGGGGCGGCAAGCTGGATGGCGGCTCCAACCAGGCCTGGATGACCGCCCTGGCCAGCACCATCAAGACCCATCGGCTCAACCACTTCTTCTGGGCGGTGAACCCCAATTCCGGCGACACGGGCGGCATCCTTCTGGACGACTGGAACACGGTGGACAGCGCGAAGTACGCCATCGTCGCGCCCACCCTGTGGGCCGATGCCAACGGCAAGTTCATCGGCCTCGACCACCAGGTGAACCTGGGGGCGAACGGCACCCACATCATGCCCGCCGCGAACGGAAGTGGCAGCGGCACAGGCACAGGCAGCGGGACGGGAACCCCCATCGTCAGCGCCACCATCAGCCCCACCACGGTCAGCATCGACAAGGCAACCGCAGCCAACCTGAGCGTGACGCTGACGCCCAATGGCCATGCGCTGACAGACATCTTCAACGGCGGCACCACCCTCAAGCTCGGCACGGATTACACCGTCTCGGGCAACACCGTCACCCTGCTGGCCAGCTACCTGAAAACCCTGCCCAAAGGGGCCTTGACGCTCACTTTCGGCTTCGACAAGGGCAGCAACCCGACGCTGATCGTCGTGGTGAACGACTCCACCAGCACGGTCGTTCCGGTCAGTGGCATCACGGTCAGCCCGGCGCAATTGACGCTGAACGGGGCCACCACCGGCCAACTGACGGCCGCCCCGGAGCCCACCAACGCCACCGGCGCGACGGTCAGCTGGCAGTCGAGCAACCCCGCCGTGGCCACCGTCAATGCCAGCGGGCTGGTCAGCGCCGTCGCCAACGGCACGGCCACCATCACCGCCACCGTCAGCGCCGCCAACGGCAGCTACAGCGCCAGCAGCACGGTCAGTGTGAGCGGCATCGGCAGCAACGCCGGTGCACCCGCCGGTTGTGCCAACGCCATCGCGACCAGCCTGCCGCTCACCATCGACGGGGCCAAGGACGTGTGCTACGTCACGTCCGGCACGGTCAACTTCGTCAACTCATGGAACATGCAGACGGTTGAGATCAATGGCACGAGCTACACCAACGTCTGGTCCAACACCTTGCCCGCGCGGATCAACGGCAACCACTACTTCCGCTACGTCGGCCAGTTCCCCTGGTCTCACCTGGAGGTTTCCGGCAGCGGCGGCAGTGGGAGCAGCACAAGCAGCCCGACCGCGCCCGCCCAGTACACCCTGACGATGGCGGTCAACGGCAACGGTTCCACCAACGTGGCCGTCGGCCCGCACGACTACACCTCCGGAACCACGGTGAGCGTCACGGCCACGCCCGCCAGCGGCTCCAGCTTCACGGGGTGGAGTGGTGGCGCCAGCGGCACCACCAACCCGGTGACCATCACCATGGACGGCAGCAAGACCCTGACGGCCAACTTCACCACCACCACCACCAACACCACGCCCCCCTCCAGTGGCGACAACGGCCTGCCCAGCCAATGTTCCGGTGTCTGCAATGCGACGCCCCCGGCCATGCCCATCCTGAGCAACAGCGGTGGCCAGGGCAACGTGACCCTGTACAGCACCGGGGCCAGCAATGGGGGGGCCTGCAATTACGGCTCGACCAACATCACGTCCTACGCGGCCATCAACGTCAACCGGCTGCCCGGAGACCTCCAAGGCCAATGGCAAGGTGGCCAGGTGTGCGGGCAATGCGTTGAGGTCACCACCCTCACCTCGCAAGGGCGCAAGACGGTGACCGTGCGCATCATGGACAAATGCCCGGACGACAACTGCGGCATCGACCTGGGTGGGGACGCACCCGCCGCCGTCATGAGCGATGGCTTCGGCCGCTACGCGGGCACCTGGAAATTCGTGGCCTGCGACGGCCACCCCGAAGTCTCCGACGGGGTGCCCGCCCTCGCGGTGGCCGACGGCAGCAACCCCTGGTGGGCGCGCGTGCGTGTGGCCAACCCCGTCAACGGCGTCGCCTCCATCGAGTGGAAAAGCACCACAACCACAGCCCAGGGCCACCTGCCCTTCTCAAACAATCCGGAAAACGCCTATGAGGTTCCCATCTCGGAGGTTCTCCAGACCTCGGGCGACTTCCTGATCACCGTGCATTACGTCGATGGGCGCAGTGCCACCGTTCAGCTCAGCGCCGCACAGCTCGCGACCGCGGGTGGCCGTTACGCGCTCAACTGAGGGCGTGGGGCGGCTCACTTCTGCGACAGCACCTCGGCCAGCTGGCGCTGGGCGGCCTCGGGGGACATTTTGGGGTCGTTGAAGAAGTCGGCCACCACCCCAATCCATCCCTCCGACATGTGCGACGGCATGGTCATGGACTGGGCGGACACCTGCTTGCCCTTGCGGGACATCAGGTCCAGACCGATCTTTCCGCAGGAATCCAGATGACTGCGCTGAATGTCGGTCCGCACCGGAATGGAACCCTTGATCCGGTTGAACGCCAGCTGGTTTTGGGTGTCCATGAGCTGACGCACAAACAGCAACTGAGCGCGTCGATCGCTCTCATGGTTGGTGACCGGAAACGCAAACGCATCCACCACCACGAAGTACACCGATTCGGTCCCCGGGGCCAGCAGGCATTGGTAGTCCTTGTCCAAGGCCAACCCGGCCTCGGTGAGTTCGCCTTTGGCCCAATCGCCCATGAATTGCATGGCCGCCCGGCCCTGGCCCACGGACAGGGTGGCGTCGGCCCAGGTCTTGTTCTTTCGAACCGGCTCGGCAAAAGCGCTGAGCCGCCGCAGCATGCCCAGCGCCTTCAGCATGTTGGGGGACATGGCGGACTGAGGATCCCCCCCGCTCATCAGTCGCGCATAGGCATCATGCCCGTAGAGCGAATAAATGATGTCATTGAAGATCAGCGAAATCTCCCAGGCACCCTCCCCCAATGCAATCGGGGTGTGACCCGCAGCCTTGATCTTGGCGGCGCTGGCCAACAAGCCCTCCCAGGTGTTGGGGGCTGGCAGCTTCAATTTGTCAAAGATCTTCTTGCTGTACCAAAGCCAATTTTCGGCGTGGATGTTGACCGGCGCAAAATAAACGCGCCCTTTGTAACTGATTTGATCCACGATGTTGGCGGGCAAGAAGTTGCGCCAGCCATCGGCCGTGGCCACTTCCTCAATGTCCTGAACCACGCCCATGGCCGGCAGTTCCTTGCTGCCTTCATTCGCATGCCATTGCATGACCGAAGGCGGATAACCATTGGCCACCCGGTCCGTCACCAACTTCACTTCGCTGGCCTTGTCTTTGGTGGGAACGTCATTCCATCGTCCCCCCTGGTTCTTCCAGACCCGACGATACACATCCAGGGATTTTTTCTCGCTGTTGGACACCCAAAAATGCACCACCTCAACGGCGGGATCAGACACACCACCTGATCCGGGAGCTTTCACCTCAGAAGCGGCATGGGACATCGGTACCGCAAACAACCCAACCGCGTACACAGCTGTCCACAACCAAGCTCTTTCAACCAAATTCATTCTGGTCACACCCCAACAACAACCTTGCCACCTCCGCCAACCGACAACGCCGATCCGGTGGCACGTGACGAAGAGTCATCCCCCGCAGAGGGGAAATTCTGAAAAAAACCCTTTACCGCATCAAACGGCTGGGGACGGGAGAAAAAATACCCTTGAAACACATTGCAACCCGCTTCCCGCAAAAACTGAACCTGGCCCTGGGTTTCCACCCCTTCGGCCACACAATGTTTACCCAAACTCTCCGCCAGTCCGATCAAGGCCCGAATGATCTGCTCCGACTTGACATCCACACCAATGTCCGCCACAAAACTGCGGTCAATCTTGATCTCATCAAACTGAAAATACCGAATATTGGCCAATGAAGCAAAGCCTGTGCCGAAATCGTCCAATGCGATCGACACCCCAAGTTCGCGCAACCGAATCACATTGGACAAAATTTGCTCTTTGTATTTGTTCACAAAAACATCTTCTGTGATCTCGATGGAAAAATTCATCCAATCGATGCCATGGCGTTTGACTGCATGCTCCAGCATGTCATAACACACCTCGGACACAAGCACCGCTTCCGGCATGTTGATGGCCACGGCCACAGACGATTGCCCTGCATTCCGCCAGGTGAGAATGTCACGGGCAACCTGGTTGATGACGACCTCGGTCATTTCGGTGATGGACGCTGCGGTATCCAACAAATGCAAAAAACGCCCGGGCGCGAGAATTCCCAGGTCGGGGTGACGCCACCGCACCAAGGCTTCGAACATGGGTTTGCGAATATTCCAGACATCCAACTTGGGCTGGTAATAAACAATGTACTCATTGTTTTCGGCCGCCATGGACAGGGCCGCACGCATTCTATTTTCTGCCATGCGCTCGGCCATCATGGCCTCATTGAAAATCGTCAGGCTGTTTCTTTTTCGCTTGGATGCATACAAGGCCAGATCTGCACATCGGATCATGTCCGCTGAATTGGTTGCATGGTCCGGGTACACCGCCCCCCCAATGCTGGCCGATGCATAAAAATCATGCCCTTCAATGCGATAGGGTTTGGAGAGCTCGTGTCGAATGGCTTCTGCCATGACCTCAAGCTCGGAGGCCGTGGTTTTATTGGAGGTCAGGACCGCAAACTCATCCCCACTCAATCGAGCAGACATGGTCACCTCCTTGACCACAAGCTGAATGCGGCGAGCCGCTTCCAGAAGCAACTCATTGCCTGCCGGATGCCCGAAAATGTCGTTGACAGCCTTGAAGTTATCCAGATCAATCAGCAACAAGCCAAACGAAATTTCAGAATGATCGGATTGATCATGGGCATCAGAAAACACCAAGGCATCCAGCGCCTTGAGGAATGACATCCGATTGGGGAGCTTGGTCAAACCATCTGTGTGCGCCAGATCCGACAGCTTTTCTTCATAGATCTTTTTCTTTTCGTATGTCACCCTCAGCCGACCGATCAAGGGATTCAATACAAAAACGCCCACAACCACCAGAGCAAGCACCAACGACCCCGTGAGCATTGCACTGATTCGTTCAGCGGCAACAATGCTTTCTTCACTTTTCGTCAACGATTTTTTGATTTCCTCTTCAAACCCCCGCATCATGGAACTTCCGGACGCAGCGGCAAAATCAATTGCCCCCCAATAGGAATACCGCTGACGCCGACTGGCCGTGTCAATCTTGACCAGAACTTCTGCCCTCTCCAGAAAATTCCTCAGCTGAATGTCCAGATCATTGTGCTCGACATCCTCCCCCAACTGGCTCCGAAGCTCATTCAACCGAGCCCGGATGTCTCGGATGTCGGCAATCTTTTGCCCCACGTCCTCCACCAGGCGGTCCACCGCGTTGGGGGGCAGGTTGACATCGGCGGATGCCCGCATCAATGCCCGCGTGGCATTCGTCAATTGCTGGAACTTGATGAATTGGCTGCCAATGAGAAAGCTGACACTCTGCTGCGCAGAGTGTCGATTCAACACCGAATGCATCACGGCATACATCAGCAGTGCCACCCCGACAATGGTGGCAAGCGTGCCCATGTAGTACCTGGAAACCGACTCAATGGGTCGATCAAGCGAAATGCTTTCGGTCACAGACGAGGCGTTTGGGGTCATCAATTGCAGCAGCAGGTGGCTGAAAGACCGTCAAAGGTCGGCGCAACACACCGTCCCTCTTTGGCACCAAAATCCATGTGGTACGCACAGCTCCCCCTGCCTGGACACCCTCTGCCTCTGCCGTGCGGCGTCTCCACAAGGACGCAAAGTTTCGATTGAACCCAGCCCCGAGGCTTCAAACCATCAGCGGTTTCTGAATTTCCCCCAGGGAAATCCCTAACTCTCAACCGCCCACACTGACTGACCCCGCGAAGTCGGTTCAAAATTTGTCACCGATCTCCATCTTAAGCGCTTATTAAGAATGCGCGGATAGCTATCTTTTTTAACCCTACACCACAACGCCTGAAACCCCGGACGCGGCCCCCCTGGGCCCCGCCCATCCGACAGCCGGTTGCGGCCACGCCGCCACAACCTGGCCCACCGCTGGGGTCTTGTCGGGCTGGCGATAATCTGTTCATGAGCATCACCATCAAAGACGCGGCAGGCATCGCCGCCATGCGCACCGCCTGTCGCCTCGCCGCCGAGGTGCTGGACCAACTGACCCCCCACATCCAACCGGGCATCACCACCCTGGAAATCGACCGCCTGGCGGCCGATTTCATGAAGCAGCAGGGCACGGTGTCGGCCACCGTGGGGTATCAGCCCCCCGGCTACCCGCCCTACCCCGGCCATTTGTGCACCTCGGTCAACCAGGTGGTGTGCCACGGCATTCCCAACGACAAGCCGCTGAAAAAAGGCGACATCGTCAACGTGGACGTGACGGTCATCACCAAGGACGGCTGGTTTGGCGACACCAGCCGCATGTTCTTGGTGGGCGACTGCTCCATCCTGGCCAAGCGCCTGGTGTCGGTCACCTACGACGCCATGTGGATCGGCATCGAGCAGGTGCGCCCCGGCGCGCGGTTGGGTGACATCGGCCACGCCATCCAGAAATTTGGCGAGGCGCAAGGCTTTTCCATCGTGCGCGAGTTCTGCGGCCACGGCATCGGCCAGAAATTCCACGAAGACCCGCAGGTGCTGCACTACGGCAAGCCGGGCACGCTGGACGAACTCAAGCCCGGCATGATCTTCACCATCGAGCCCATGATCAACGCGGGCAAGCGCGACATCAAGGAAATGGGCGACGGCTGGACCATCGTCACCAAGGACCGCTCGCTGTCCGCCCAGTGGGAGCACACCGTGCTGGTCACCGAAACCGGGTACGAGGTGCTGTCGCTGTCGGCTGGTTCGCCGCCCATCCCCGCCTTCGTCAAGGGCCGTTGAGCCCGGCCCCATCCCATGTCCACAGCTGAACCGTCGGTCGCACGGCCACTGAGCCTGCGTGAGCAGTACCGCCAAGGCAAGCAAGCGCTGCTGCAAGGCATGCCCCGCGAGGGTGCATCCACCCGCGGGGTGCAGTCCACCCTGCGCAAGCTGGCGGCCCATGCCGATGCGCTGCTGCGCCAGTTGTGGCAGCAGGCAGGGTTTGATGCGGCCACGGCCCTGGTGGCGGTGGGCGGTTTTGGTCGGGGAGAGCTGTTCCCCCACTCCGACGTGGACGTGCTGGTGCTGCTGCCCGACGCCGCCGAGCCCGAGCAGGACCCGGCCCTCAAGGCGCGCATCGAAAGCTTCATCGGCTCGTGCTGGGACGCGGGGCTGGAAATCGGCTCCAGCGTGCGCAAGGTGGCCGAGTGTGTGCAAGAGGCCGCCCACGACGTGACCATCCAGACCGCGCTGCTGGAATGCCGCCTGGTGTGTGGCCAAGGGCGGCTGTTCAAGCGGCTGGTGAAAGAACTCAGCGCGGTGATGAACCCGCGGGCCTTCTTCGTGGCCAAGACGCTGGAAATGCGCCAGCGCCACCAACGCCACGAAGACACGCCCTACTCGCTGGAGCCCAATTGCAAGGAAAGCCCGGGGGGTTTGCGGGACTTGCAGATCATCCTGTGGGTGGCCAAGGCCGCCGGGCTGGGCCACAGCTGGGACGAACTGGGCCGCCGCGGCATGGCCACGCCACTGGAGGTGCGCCAGCTCAAGGCCAACGAGGCCTTGCTCAACCTCATCCGCATGCGGCTGCACCTCATTGCCAACCGGCGCGAAGACCGGCTGGTGTTTGACATGCAAACGGCCGTGGCCGAGTCGTTCGGCTACCGCAGCGAAGTGTCCACCGACGAAAGCGGTGCCCCCAAGACCGTCAGCCGGGCCAGCGAAGCGCTGATGAAGCGTTACTACTGGGCGGCCAAGGCGGTGGCACAGCTCAACCAGATTCTGATGCTCAACATCGAAGAGCACCTGGGCAAGGAAGACGGTTTGGGCACGCACCAGTTGCGGCCCATCAACGAGCGGTTCTTTGAAAAGGCCGGCATGCTGGAGGTGGCCAGCGACGACCTGTACGTGCAGCAGCCCCACGCCATCCTGGAAACCTTTTTGCTGTTCCAGACCACGCTGGGCATCAAAGGACTGTCGGCGCGCACCCTGCGGGCGCTGTACAACGCCCGGCCGATCATGGGGGCCAAGTTCCGCGCCGATCCCGTCAACCGCCAGACCTTTCTGCGCATCCTCCAGCAGCCCGAAGGCATCACCCACGCCATGCGGCTGATGAACCAGACCTCGGTGCTGGGGCGCTACCTGTGGGTGTTCCGGCACATCGTGGGGCAGATGCAGCACGATCTGTTCCACGTCTACACCGTGGACCAGCACGTGCTGATGGTGCTGCGCAACGTGCGGCGGTTCTTCATCCCCGAGCACTCGCACGAATACCCGTTCTGCTCCCAACTGGCCGCGGGCTGGGACAAGCCCTGGGTTTTCTACATCGCCGCGCTGTTCCACGACATTGCCAAGGGCCGGGGGGGCGACCACTCCGAGCTGGGTGCCAAGGACGTGCGCACCTTCTGCCGCCAGCACGGCATTGCCCGTGCCGACGCCAAGCTGATCGAGTTCATGGTGGCCGAGCACCTGACCATGAGCCGCATGGCGCAAAAGGAAGACCTGAGCGACCCCGACGTCATCCGCAGCTTTGCCCAGCGCGTGGGCAACGAGCGCAAGCTGACCGCCCTGTACCTGCTGACCGTGGCCGACATCCGCGGCACCAGCCCCAAGGTGTGGAACAACTGGAAAGCCAAGCTGCTGGAAGACCTGTACCGCTACACCCTGCGCACCTTGGGTGGGCGCGAGGCCAGCCCCGACGCCCTGGTGGAAGGCCGCAAGCGCGAAGCCCTCACCCAGCTGGCCCTGCACTCGCTGCCGCACGAAGCCCACAAGACGCTGTGGGACACGCTGGACGTGAGCTACTTCATGCGCCATCAGGCGGGCGAAATCGCCTGGCACACGCGGCAAATCACCCGCGAAATGGCCCGCACCTCACCGGACACGGTGCCCACCCTGGTCCGTGCCCGCACCTCCCCCACGGGAGAAGGCTTCCAGGTGCTGGTGTACGCCCGCGACCAGGCCGACCTGTTCGCCCGCATCTGCGGCTATTTCGACATGACGGGCTTCAGCATCCAGGACGCCAAGATCCACACCACCCGCAATGGGCATGCGCTGGACACCTTCCAGGTGGTGGCCTCCAACCTGGACAGCCACACCCGCGAGCTCATGGCCATGGTGGAGTCGGACCTGTGCCGTTTCATCGACGAGCAGGCCCCGCTGCCCCGGCCCTCCAAAGGTCGCCTGTCGCGCCGGGTGAAGAGTTTCCCGGTCAATCCCCGCGTGGAGCTGCGCCCCGACGAAAAAGCCCAGCGCTGGTTGCTCAGCGTGTCGGCCAGTGACCGCCCGGGTCTGTTGTACAACGTGGCCCTGGTGCTGGCGCGGCATGCCATCAGCCTGCAACTGGCCAAGGTCACCACGCTGGGCGAACGGGTGGAAGACACCTTCCTCATCTGCGGCCAGCAGTTGCAACACAACCGCACCCAGATCGACATCGAAACCGAGCTGCTGGCCGCCCTGTCCGGCCAAGGTTGACGCCGCCGCGGTCAGTCGTCGTCCGCCGAAGCGTCCAGCCCCGGAAACAGCACCTCGGTGTACCCGAAGCGGCTGAAGTCGCGCACCCGCATGGGGTACAGCACCCCCATGAGGTGGTCACACTCGTGCTGAACCACCCGGGCGTGGAAGCCGTCCACCGTGCGGTCGATGGCCTGGCCATGTTCGTCCACCCCTTGGTAGCGGATGCGCTGCCAGCGCGGCACCATGGCACGCAGACCGGGCACCGACAAACAGCCTTCCCAGTCCACCTGCTCTTCCTCACCCAGCGGGGTGATGACGGGATTGATGAGCACCGTGGGGGGCACCACGGGCGCCTCGGGGTAACGCGGGTTGGGCTGCCCCGATCCAAAAATGACCACCTGCCAATCCACCCCGATTTGGGGGGCAGCCAGCCCTGCACCATGGGCAGCGGCCATGGTATCGCGCATGTCTTGCAGCAGTTGGGCCAGTGCCGGATCGGCCACATCGGCCACCGGCTGGGCCACCCGCAACAGGCGCGGGTCGCCCATTTTGAGGATGGGCAGGACCGCCATCAGCCCTGGCGGCGGGCGCTTTGCCAGCGCTGGACCAGGTCGCCAATGCGCCCCGCCACCGCGGCCACCGCCTGCGCAGGGGCTGAGCCCGGGGCGCTGGTGAACAGCAGTTGCCGCTTTTGCACCGCGGCACGCACCAGGGTGTCGGAGGGGATGTCGCCCATGTGGGACAACACCACCGGCCCACCGCCCAAGGAGGGCACAAACCGGTCCACCACACGCTGCAACTGGGTGGTGATCATGCGACCCTCACCGGGCTGCAGGGTTTGGTTGATGACCACGCGGATGGTGCGCCGCCCCTGCTGCGCCGCCAGCACCTTGACGGTGGCATAGGCGTCGGTGAGCGACGTGGGTTCGGGTGTGGACACCAGCAACACCTCGTCGGCCAACGAAATGGCGTACAGCACCACGTCGGAAATGCCCGCGCCGGTGTCGAGGATGACCACGTCGTAGTCGAGCAGCACGCCATGCAGCACCGACTGGAACTGCTCGCGCACCTCCGCCGTCAGGCGGGAGTACTCGACCAGGCCCGATCCGGCCAGCAGCACGTCGAAGCCCCCCGGCCCTTTGAGGATGGCCTCGCGCAGCGTGGCCTTGCCGGTGAACACGTCGTGCAACGTGGTTTTGGGAAACAGGTTGAGCACCACGTCCAGGTTGGCCAAGCCCAGGTCGGCGTCCAGCACCAGCACGCGCAGGCCGCGCTTGGCCAGCGCTGCGGCGGTGTTGGCCGACATGAAGGTTTTGCCCACCCCACCCTTGCCACTGGTGACCGCAAGGACCACGGCACGTTGGGGGTCTGCAGGGAACATGGGGGTGTAGGCCACCACGGGTTTTGCGGGAGCTGCTGCACTCGTCATCCGTTGCTCTCTTGCGCCCAGGCGAGACGCGCTTCATTCATGTCCAGATTCAAAGCCCCGTAGAGCAATTCTTTTTCTTCGGAAGACACCACCGTGTCGATGGTCTCTTCCAGGCACACGCGGTTGCGGCCCTCGTGCTTGGCACGGTACAACTGGCGGTCCGCCCGTTCGATCCAGATGTCCGGTGCCGAGCGTATCCACTGGGGCGCATAAGCGCCGCCCACGCTGACGGAGATGTCCAGTTCCAGCGTGCCGCCCACACAAACCGTGGTGACCGCCATGGCCTGGCGAATGCGTTCGGCCACGAACAAACCGTACGAATGGGAGCAATTGGGCAGCACCACCGCAAACTCTTCGCCGCCAAAGCGGGCCACCGAATCCATGGGGCGCACACAGTCCACCAGACGCTGCGCCACTTGGCGCAGCACTTCGTCGCCCGCCAGGTGACCATGGGTGTCGTTCACCCGCTTGAAATGGTCAATGTCCACCAGCAGCAGCAGCGCAACGTCGCCCGAACGGGCCACGCGGTCCAGCTCGCGCTCCATCACCTGCGCAAAACTGCGGCGATTGCTCAGCCCAGTGAGCGCGTCATGCGACGACAGGTCGCACAGGGCATCCACCACCGCCTGAACGTACTGGCACGAACTCAAGGCACTTCGATCGGGCACCGTTGAGGACTGCGCAATGAGCTTCAAAGCCGAATCCAGCTTCAGCTCGTCAACGAGGACACAAGGGTCCGAAGGTGGAGTTTTCACGGTGCTCGGTTGTGGGGGTCTCGTCGCGAGTCTAGCATTCAGGCGCCCCCCAGACCGCAGGAGAAGGCCATGAAACACGCCGTTGTTCTGCGTTTCGCCGCGCCATGGTCAGGGCCTTGGGCCTGTGGGGGGATCCCAATGACCGCCCACCGCCCCACGGGCAGCCCCTCAGTGCGGATACCCCGGGGTGAACCCGCATGCGAATATTCTGATCGATGGCTATACTCGTCAGGGTATTTTCATGGAGCCCGCCATTGAACGAGACAGCCCCTGATCAACGTCGCACTGTCAAACCCTTCTGGCCCCCGCTGGCCGCTGGCGTGGCCCTGGGCCTGGTGTTGTTGCTGACCTTTGTGTGGACCGGGCACGGTCTGGGTGCCACCGGTGCCTCCACCCGCCTGACCGCCTGGCTGGGGCTGGAAGTGGCCCCTTCCGTCACCCAGGCCAACGCCTACCTGGGCCCCCTGGTGGCCAACGGCAACCCCCTGCCATCGTGGATCAGCTGGCAGGTGGTGGGTGTGGCCTTGGGCGCGGTGGTGGCGGCCTTCCTGGGCGGACGGTTCAAGGTGCAAATGGACGGCGCACGCAGCGTGGGTACCCCCCGGCGTGTCGCCACCGCCCTGGTGGGCGGCATGCTGGCCGGGTTTGGCGCCCGTGTGGCCGCCGGTTGCACCAGTGGCCTGGGCCTGTCGGGCGCGGCCACGCTGGGCATTGCGGCCTTTGTGTTCCTGGGCACGTTCTTCGCGGCGGGCCTGCTGGTCAGCCGCCTCGTGGAAGGGCTTTGACATGTTTCCCTTGAACGACGGTGGGGCCATCTCCGGCCTGGTGTGTGGCGCCTTGTTCGGCTTTGTGCTGGAAAACGCCGGTTTTGGCAGCCCCTGCAAGCTGACCGCGCAATTCCGCCTGACCGATTGGTCGGTGTTCAAGGTCATGTTCACCGCCATCGTGGTGGCCGCGGCGGGGCTGTACGGACTGACCCTGGCGGGTCTGCTCAACCCCGACAACGTGTTTGTGCCCACGGCGCTGGTGATGGCCTCGGCCTTGGGCGGCGTCCTGGTGGGCAGCGGGTTTGCCGTGGGTGGCTATTGCCCGGGCACCTCGGTGGTGGGGCTGTTTTCGGGCCGACTCGATGCCCTGCTGTTCATCGTGGGCCTGCTGCTGGGCACCTTTGCCTTTGTCGGCCTGTACGGCCCCGCCATCGAGGCCGTGATGGCCATGGCAGAGATTGAAACCGGCGACACCTTCACCGACGCCTGGGGCATCCCCGAATGGGTGCTGATCGCCGGGCTCGGCGCGGCGCTGGTGGGCGTGTTCAAGGCGGGCTCGTGGTTCGAGCGCCGCAGCCGCGGCCCGGTCACCGCCCAGGAGGCGGTGGACGGTGCCCAGGCGGAGTCGGCCTGAAACCCATTCCCCCAAACCCCTTGTTGTTGATCGGAGTTGTCCATGTCCACCCGCCAAACCTCACCCCAGTCGCTGGCCCAAACCCTGTCCGCACTGCTGGTGGCCACCGCCCTGGTCACCCCGGCCATGACCGCCGTGGCCGCCGAACCCGCCAAGGCCGAGGCCACCAAAGGTGCCAGCAACCCCTGCGCCCCTGAAAACCCCTGCGCCCCCCTGAAGAAGAAAAAGAAAAAGGCCGACAGTGGCAACCCCTGTGCCCCGGCCAACCCCTGCGCCCCCAAGAAGTGACGCAGGCCACGCCCCAGCCCCAAGCCGCCGCCCGGGTGGCCTTGGAGGTGCCGCTGCGTTACGCCCATGCGGGCAGCAGCCTGGCACACGCCGCCCTGGCTGGGGCCCGCCAGTTCATCGAACTGGCCCACCACCCCAAGGCCGACGTGCGCGACGCCGCCGCAGGCACCCAGTTCTACTACCACGCCCATCGGCACGGCGGCGGGGAGCACGGGCACTTTCACCTGTTTGCCCGCGGCCCTGAAGAACGGGGCGACTTCATTCACCTGGCGGCCCTGTCGCTCAACGCCCAAGGCCTGCCCCTGCAGTGGTTCACCACCAACCAATGGGTCACGGGGGAACACTGGGCACCAGCGCCCGCGGTGCAGGCCCGGCTGGCCTCGTTCCGCATTGCCACCCCCGGGCGATTGGCTCCAGTGGCCCGGTGGTTGACGGCCATGGTGCAGCTGTTCCACCCCCAACTGCACCGCTTGCTGCAAGACCGCGACCAGGCCCTGGCCCGGTTGCAGCAACAACACCCAGAGCTGACGCCCCAGGCCCTGCGGCAAGACCGACGGTTCGACATCCTGTCGGCCACCTCGGCCGAGCTGGCCCCGCTTTTCATCGCCCCACCCCAAGGAGAACAACCATGAGACAACTGATGCGCCGTTTTGCGCTGGCCGCCACGGTGGCCGGTACCTCGCTGCTGGCCCAGGCTGGCATGCTGCCCGGCCCGCTGGTAGACACCGCCTGGCTGGCCGCCAACATGGACAAGGTGCAAGTGGTCGAGGTTCGCAGCAATGTGAAAACCTTCACCACGGCCCCCGAGTTCGAAACCGATGCCAAAATCGGCAAGAAACAGCTGGTGGAGGCCGGGGGCCACATCCCGGGTTCTCGCCTGATCGACATGAAGGCCATGCGCACCGACCGCACCTTCGGTGACCTGAAGGTGAAGTACATGATCCCCACCCAGGCCGACTTCCAGAAGGCCATCCAGGCCGCGGGCGTGGACGCCGACAAACCCATCGTGCTGGTGCCCCTGGGCGTGGAAGTGACCGACGTGGACGACGCCCTGCGCGTGCACTGGCAGCTGAAAACCTATGGCGAAGACGACCTGGCCGTGCTGGACGGCGGCCTGGCCACCTGGCTGTTGGAAAGCCGCGCCTTCAGCACCGACGCCCCCAGCGCCAAGACCGGCACCTGGGTGGCCAAGGCCGACCGCACCGCCCGCTACATGGCCACCTCGGAAGACGTGGCCCAGGCCATGGCCCAGAAAAACGCCACGCTGATCGACTCGCGCGACATCAAGCAATTCCACGGCCTGAGCAAGCGCGACTACGTGTACGCCTACGGCCACCTGGACGGGGCCAAGCTCTACTCGCCCGACCTGATGATGAAAACCGCCGGTGGTGCGCTGAAGTTCATGAGCACCGCCACCTACAAGGGCTTGCTGGTCGGCCAGGGCATTGACCCCGCCGCCCCCTCCATCTCGTACTGCAACAGCGGCCACCTGTCGTCCGGCCCCTGGTTCGTGATGAGCGAGCTGCTGGGCACCCCCGCCAAGCTGTACGACGGCTCCCTGCACCAGTGGACGCTGGAAAAGCGCCAACTGGCAGGAGCCGTGCCGCTGAACTGAAACGTGGTGGCCTGCGGGGCTGAAGCGCCGCTTCAGCCGCCCGCCAGGAGGGCGCGCAAGCCCTCCTCGTCCAGCACCTCAATGCCCAGCTCCCGCGCCTTGTCGAGCTTGCTGCCTGCGTCCGCACCCGCCACCACGTAGCGGGTTTTCTTGCTGACCGAACCGGCCACCTTGGCCCCGGCGGCCTCCAGCAGGGCCTTGGCCTCCTCGCGCCCCAACGTGGGCAAGGTGCCCGTCAGCACCACGGTGATGCCCGCCAGCGGCTGCGGGGCCTGGCTGTCGGCAGCGCCCTCGCCTTCCGGCCAGGTGACGCCGCACTGGCGCAGGCCCAGCACCACCTCGCGGTTGTGGGGTTGCTGGAAAAAGGTGTAGATGCTTTGCGCCACCACCGGCCCCACGTCGCGCACGGCCAGCAGCTGCTCCACCGTGGCGGCCTGGGCGGGCGTGGCCCCCATGATGGCCTCCAGCCGCCCGAAGTGCTTGGCCAGGTCCTTGGCCGTGGCCTCGCCCACGTGGCGAATGCCCAGCCCGAACAGGAAACGCGCCAGCGTGGTCTGCTTGGACTTTTCCAGCGCCTCCAGCAGGTTGCGGGCGGACTTTTCGGCCATGCGGTCCAAGGCCATCACCTGAGCCAGCTCCAGCCGGTACAGGTCGTCCAGTGCAAAGGCTCGGGTGCGCTGGGCCAGCTTGCCAAAGCGCAGGTGGCGCTGCACGCGCAGGCCCGTGGCCCGCGGCGGGTGCGCCACGCACACGCCCAGCAGTTGCCCGCCGTAGCCGGTGAGCGCGCCCTTCTTGCCTTGCCAGTCGTACATGGTGCGGGCCACGGGAAAACGCAGCTCCACCAGTTGGTCCACCAGCTTTTCGCCCAGGCCTTCCACCTCCACGGCACGGCGCTGCGCGTAGTGCAGGATGGCCTGCTTGCGCTGCGCCCCGCAGAACAGGCCGCCGGTGCAGCGGGTGTCGGCCTCGCCTTCTTCGCGCACGGCCAGGCTGCCACACACCGGGCAATGGCTGGGGGCGGTGTAGGGCTGGCCCCGCGGCGGCAGGGGCTGGCCATCGGCCCCCAGGCCGTCTTCGGGCCGGGGCAACACGGCCACCACCTCGGGAATGACGTCACCCGCACGGCGCACGATCACGGTGTCGCCCACCCGCACATCCTTGCGGCGGGCCTCGTCCTCGTTGTGCAGGGTGGCGTTGGTCACGGTCACGCCGCCCACGAACACCGGGGCCAGCTTGGCCACGGGGGTGAGCTTGCCGGTGCGGCCCACCTGAACCTCGATGGCCAGCACCGTGGTCATCTGCTCCTGCGCCGGGTATTTGTGGGCCACGGCCCAGCGCGGGTCGCGGGTGAGGAAACCCAGCTCCCGCTGCAAGGCCAGGCTGTCCACCTTGTAGACCGCGCCGTCGATGTCGAACGGCAGGCTGTCGCGCAGTTGGCCCAGGTGCTGGTGAAACGCTACCAATTCAGAAGCACCTTGCGCTTTCTGTACCAGCGCAGAAACCGGAAAACCCCACAATTTCAGGGCCTGCAGCATGTCGCTGTGGCAGGCCCATTGAGGGCCGCCCTCGGCGGCGGGGCTGACCTCGCCCACGCCGTAGGCAAAAAAGCTCAAGGGGCGCTGGGCGGCAATGCCCGAGTCCAGCTGGCGCACCGCGCCCGCGGCGGCGTTGCGCGGGTTGACAAAGGTTTTTTCGCCCTTGGCCCCGGCGGCGATTTTCTGGCGCTGCCCTTCGTTGAGCGCCTCGAAGTCGTCGCGGCGCATGTACACCTCGCCGCGCACCTCCAGCACGGGGGGAATGGCGGCCCCGGGCGCGCCCTCCAGCAGCCGCAGCGGAATTTGCGCAATGGTGCGGATGTTGTGCGTCACGTCCTCGCCCACCTCGCCGTCACCCCGGGTGGCGGCCTGCACCAGCACGCCCTGCTCGTAACGCAGGCTCATGGCCAGGCCGTCGAACTTGGGTTCGGCCACATAGGCCACGGGGGTGCCGGCCAGGATGGCCAGGGCCTCGGGGCCCAGCGGTTCGGCGCGGTGGCGCTCGTCGGTGGGTTTGAGTTGGGTGCGGCGGTGTTCGCTGGCCAGGTAGTCGCGCACGCGCTGGTCGAAGGCCTCGGCCCCCGTGGCGGTGGTGTCGGTTTCGGTGCGCAAACTCAGCATGGGCACCCGGTGGCGCACGGGCTTCAACTCAGCCAGGATGGCCCCGCCCACCCGCTGCGTGGGCGAATCGGGGCGGGCCAGCTCGGGGTGGCGGGCCTCCAGCGCTTGCAGGCGCTGGAACAGGCGGTCGTACTCGGCATCGGGGATGTCGGGCGCGTCCAGCACGTAGTAGCGGTGGGCGTGGTGCTGCAACTGGCGCACCAATGCTTCCATTTCGATAGCTTCTTGCGCTTTTACATCAAGCGCAGGAGTCGAATTTTCTTCAAAAAAATCGGGCTGTTGGGCCATGGGTCAGGAGAACAGGCGGCGGGCCAGCACGCTGCCCGCGTGCAGGTCGCGGGCTTCCAGCGCCGCGTACAGGCTTTCCAGGTCGGCGCCGATGCGGTCCAGCGCCTCTTCGGTCAGGCGGTGGCCCTGGTCGTCGGTCAGCATGCCGTCCATGGTGCTGCCCAGGGCGGCGGCCACCTCGCGCATGCGCTGGTAGGGTTGCTCGGCGCGGGCCACGTGGGCCACGTCCAGCAGCAGGCTCACCTCGCGCAGGGCCGATTGTTCGGGGTCTTCGGCCAGGGCGGCCTGGGTGTCGAACAACAGGCTGAGCACGGGGGCCTGGGATTCGGTCCCCGGCAACACCATGCGGCCCGGCAGGGCCCCGGCCACAAAGCCCAGCTTGGCGGCGTGCTGCTGCACGTAGCCGGGGCTCCAGGCGGCCTGCACGGCGCGCAGGGTGAAGCCCAGCTGGGCGTCGTGGGTGCTGGCGAACTGGTCCAGCTCGCGGGCGCGCAGCACCTCGTCGCGCATTTCGGGGAATTCGGGGGCGGCACCGATGGCGTCGGCCAGGTTCTGCGCCTTCATCACGAATTCGGAGAACTCGATGTCGTTCAGCGGCCCGTGGCGGTTGGCCAGTTGCACCCCCGCCTGCACGGCGGTGTAACGCTGGCCGGGGCGCGGGGTTTCCCATTCGCCGGTGGTGGCGTGCTGGGCCTCGATGGCAAAAGGCTTGCTGCCCACGCGGCGGGTGCCGGGCATGGCGGCCAGGATGGCGTCGCCCGACACCGCACCCTCCAGCACCAGCGGGGCCACCACGTCGATCAGGGCGTCCAGCCCGGCGCGTTTGTCGGCGCCGCGGCCATCGCCCGTGCCATCGGTGGACAGGGGCACACCGTCAAAGCCGGGTTCTTGCCGGTCGGTGTCGGGCTGCTGCGACTCCACCGGGGCGTCGGCCTTGCGCGGGGCGCTCTTGCGGGTGACCCAGGCGTTGTAGGCGACCACCGCCGCCAGGATGATGCCGCCCAGCATTGCCAGGCCAAGTTGAAGGTTGCTCATGGTGTGTGATTTTCGCTCAGTGCCACGCGGGGCCCATCAGTGCAACTCGGCCATGCCGATGGCGGCGTCCATGTCCACCGCCACGATGCGGGAAACGCCCTGCTCTTGCATGGTCACGCCAATGAGTTGCTCGGCCATTTCCATGGCAATTTTGTTGTGGCTGATGAACAGGAACTGCGTGCCGGTGCTCATGCTGGCCACCAGCTTGGCGTAACGCTCGGTGTTGGCGTCGTCCAGCGGGGCGTCCACCTCGTCCAGCAGGCAGAACGGTGCGGGGTTGAGCTGGAAGATGGCAAACACCAGCGCAATGGCGGTCAGCGCCTTTTCGCCGCCCGACAGCAGGTGGATGGTCTGGTTCTTCTTGCCCGGGGGTTGGGCCATGACCTGCACCCCGGCGTCCAGGATTTCGTCACCCGTCATCACCAGCTTGGCCTGCCCGCCGCCAAACAGCTCGGGGAACATGCGCCCGAAGTGGCTGTTGACGGCCTCGAAGGTGCCGCCCAGCAGCTCGCGGGTTTCGTTGTCGATCTTGCGGATGGCGTCTTCCAGCGTCTGGATGGCCTCGTTCAGGTCGGCCATCTGGGCGTCGAGGAAGGTCTTGCGCTCGCGGGCGGCGCTCAGCTCGTCCAGCGCCGCCAGGTTGACCGCGCCCAACGCCGTCATGTCGCGCTGCAGGCGGTCGATTTCGCCTTGCAGGCCGGTCAGCTTCACGCCCTCGGCGGCAATGCCTTCGGCCAGCGCGGCCAGGGCTTCGGGCTCGGTCTGCCCGGCCTCCAGCAGTTGCTGGTGGTATTGCTCGAAGGCCAGCCGGGCGGCCTGCTCCTTCAGTTGCAGCTCCACGATGCGCTGGCGCATGGGGTCCAGCTCGCGCTCGTGCTTCAGGCGCTGCTCGTCGGACGCACGCAGCTTGGCGGTCAGGTCGTCGTATTCGGAGCGGCGGGCGGCCAGGGCCTGCTCGCGCTCCATCTTGCGTTCCAGCGCCTCTTGCAGGCCGCCCTGGGCGGCGGCGTCGGACAGGCGGCCCATTTCGTCGTGGGCGCGTTGTTCCTCGTCCACCACCTGGGCCATTTGTTGGCGGGCGGTGTCGATGGCGCGGCCCAGCTCGGCCTGGCGGGCTTGCAGGCTGCGCTGGGCAAAGTTGGCCTCCTGGGCCTGGCGTTCCAGCACGCGCAGTTGGTCGCGGGCGGCGTTGAGGCGGCGTTCGGCCTCCAGCGCCAGGTCTTCGTGCTGGGCGTGGCGTTCCTGGGCGTCGGCCAGTTGCATGTCCAGCTCTTCAAACCGGCCTTCGGCGGCCATGCGGCGCTCTTGCAGGTCTTCCAGCTGGGCGTCCACCTCGGCCAGGTCCGACTCCACCTGCGCCTGGCGCTGGCGGGCCTGTTCGGCCTGGGCGTGCAGGCGCAGCACCTCCACCTGCAGGCTGTGGCGCTGGGCCTGGGCCTGCTGGGCCTGGGTGCGGGTGTGGCCCAGGCGCTGGCTGGCGTCGGCATAGGCGGCCTCGGCGCGGGCCAGCGCGGTGCGGGCCTCGTCGGCAATGAGGGTGTGGGCCTTGACTTCCTTTTCCAGGTTTTCGATTTCCTGGGCGCGGGCCAGCAAGCCGGCCTGCTCGGAATCCGCCGCGTAGAACGACAGCGCGTGGCGCGACACCGCATGCCCCGCGGGGGTGACGATGCTCTGCCCCGCGGCCAGCGCCTCACGCTGGGCCAGGGCGTGTTCCAGCGTGTCGGCGGTGTAGACGCCTTGCAGCCAGTCGTCCAACAGGCCGCGCAGGCCCGCGTCGGCCACCTGCAGGTAGCTGCTGAGGGCGGTCAGCCCCGCGGGCGTGCCCCCTGCCCCACCCGATGCCGCCGGAGGGTGAAAAAACGTGAGCCGCGCCGCGGGCGGGTCGTTGGCAAAGGCGCGCAGCATCTCCAGCCGCCCCACCTCCAGCGACTGCATGCGCTCGCGCAGTGCCGACTCCAGCGCGGTTTCCCACCCGGGCTGGATGTGGATGCGCTTCCACAGCGGCTGCAAGCCCTCCAGCCCCTGCTTGGCCAGCCAGGGCTGGAGCTTGCCGCCGCTTTGCACCTTGTCTTGCAGGGCGCGCAGGGCGTCCAGGCGGGCGGTGCGCTGGGCCACGGTGGCCAGCTCGGTGTTGAGGGTGTGCTGCCGCTGGCGGCGTTCGTCGTCCAGCGCGGGCACCTGGGCCTGGCCGTCTTCCAGCCGGGCCTGGGCCTCGGCCTCGCGCTCGCTGGCTTCGTCCAGCTGGGCTTGCAGGTCTTGCAGGCGTTCTTCGTCCGGGGCCACCAGGGTCTGGCGGTCGGCCCCCAGGCGCTCGCGCCGGGTACCCAGCTGGCGCACCTGCTCGTCCAGGCTGCGCTGCTCGGCGGCCAGCACCTGAATCTGCTGCTGCACGCTGGTGGCGGCCTGGCGCTGGGCGTTGGCCTTGGCCTGGGCCTGGCGGTGGGCGTCTTCCAGCGTGGGCAGGTTGGCGGCCTGGTCTTCAATTTGGGCGGCCAGAATTTCGGCCTGCTCTTCGGCGCTCAGGCCCTGGCCGCTCAGCGCCTCCAGCTCGGCCTGGGCCTGGGCTTCGCGCTCGGCCCACTGGGCGCTTTGCTCCTTGAGCTGGGCCAGCCGCAGCTCCACCCGGCGGCGGCCTTCCACCACAAAGCGGATTTCGGCCTCCAGCTTGCCCACGTCGGCGGTGGATTCGTACAGCGCACCCTGGGCCTGGTTGACGGCATCACCCGCCGCGTAGTGGGCCTGGCGCAGGGTTTCCAGGTCGGCCTCGGTGCGGCGCAGGTCGGCGGTGCGGGCCTCCAAGTCGTTGAGGGCCTTCAAGCCATCCTGGTGGATGCGGGCCTGTTCGGCCTCGGCGTCGGCACGCTTCAAAAACCAGAGCTGGTGCTGCTTGATGGTGCTGCGCGAGAGCAGGTTTTTGTACTGCAACGCCACCTCGGCCTGCTTTTCCAGGCGCTCCAGGTTGGCGTTGAGTTCGCGCAGGATGTCTTCCACCCGCGTGAGGTTGTCGCGCGTGTCGCTGAGGCGGTTGGCGGTTTCGCGGCGGCGCTCCTTGTATTTGGACACGCCCGCCGCCTCTTCCAGGAACAGGCGCAGTTCCTCGGGGCGGCTTTCGATGATGCGGCTGATGGTGCCCTGGCCAATGATGGCGTAGGCCCGCGGCCCCAGGCCGGTGCCCAGGAACACGTCTTGCACGTCGCGGCGGCGCACCACCTGGTTGTTGATGAGGTAGCTGCTGTTGCCGTCGCGGGTGAGCACGCGCTTGACGGCGATCTCGGCAAACTGGTTCCACTGCCCTCCGGCGCGGTGGTCTTCGTTGCTGAACACCAGTTCCACGCTGGCGCGGCTGGCGGGCTTGCGGTGGGTGGTGCCGTTGAAGATGACGTCTTGCATGGACTCGCCACGCAACTCGCTGGCCTTGCTTTCACCCAGCACCCAGCGCACGGCGTCCATGATGTTGGACTTGCCGCAGCCGTTGGGCCCCACCACGCCCACCAGCTGCCCGGGCAGCTGGAAATGCGTGGGTTCGGCAAACGACTTGAAGCCGGAGAGTTTGATGGACTGAAGGCGCACGGTGGGCAGGCAAAAGGCGAGGCCGCGATGATACCGGGGGGGCTGGTGGCGGGAGCTGCGGAGCGGGTGCCCGTGGGCGCGGCAGCCGGAAAGGCACCAAGGCTGGAACTTACAAAAGAAAAATGCTGCCAGCGCTTTATTTGAAAGCGATGGCTGCTATTGATTTTCGATGTACGAATGTGGGGCTAGCAAGAATGGGGGAAGGCTCAACATTTTAGTTCGGGGACCTTGCGCGGCTTTATGCGCAAGGTCCCCGCAACGACCAATTAGGCTGTGACACCAACGAAGGCTGTACATGGGACTAGTCATGATTGAGGCATCAGGAGCAAAGGCCTATTGCTACAAATTTTTGGCAAAGTTTAGTTGGAAGAATTGCACCACCATCGAGGCCTCCATTGCTCCGCCCCAAGCCAGCATTTACAAAAGCAAGCAGAGGCGCCTCATCCATTTTCATAGAATCATCAATGGTGGCAGCCGAAAATTGCCTCAATTTTTCTATATCAAATGATGGAATTCGTTCAAGAGCAAGCAAAATTCGGCGAAGCTCCTCGAAGGATATCTCATTTCTCGCGTATGCCGCAAAACATTTCGCAGTCAACTCTGGCTTTTTCTCACTCTCCATTCTGTCAATAATTTCAATTATTACCGCACCAGCTCTACCCGCAAATTTTTCATCCTCGTTTAGCTTTTCCACCATTGCAACTCGCTCAGCCTGAGGAACCTCTGAGAGCTGATTGAAAAAACGCCAAATCTTTGAGGCGAGCACCTGATCTCTCACAGAGCCCGCAATATTGAATACCCCAACAAAAGTATTAACCACCGGAACATCTTTCCACACCCCAGAATCAAGCAAGCCATCAATGCCAATCTCCAAATATTCCTTCCCCATATTAACCACCGAATCAGATCTAAGAAAATCAATTACAGCCAAACCTCGCGCAGTATCTTTTTTCATTTCAAACAACCCCCGAACTTAATTGAACCAATACATCCTAAATGGAAGCAAATAAAGAACCCAGCAATTACCTAAACAACACCCGGTTCAGCAACCATCAACAAGACCTCACCAAGAACAATTACTCAAGAAGCCAAATAGGCCCATATGAATTAAAGCACGCATTGCGAACAGCCTCCAAACGAACACTCCCCATAGACTCGAGCTCACCCCATTTATTAATCTGGAATACTGCAATGGTGTGCAGAACCTCCTTAGGCGTCCGCAGTACGTCGTAAATTCGAACTTCTCCATCCCTCTCCTGAACAGATGTCTCCAACCACATCTCCTTTTTATCCGCCGACGCCAACCTTGAATACAATACATTGATCAAAGGCAGATAGTGCCCATTACCCCGAGAAGCCTTGCAATCAATATCAAAACCCCTTACAATTCGCTCGGCCTTTGATGACTCAAAAGAAATTCGATTTCGATAGTCTCTCTCCAATTTCTGAATATATAGGGAATTGGAGGCATTGATTAATTTGACAACATCTTTCCCATTCAGTGAAGAAAGGCGCCCTTGGTTGTACATGGAGCCAAGGGCCTCTTGCGCCTTCATCCTGCCTTGCATAGCAGCTGCGCGGAACCACCTCACAGCCTCTTTGTCGTCTTTTGCGATTCCACGACCGTTTGCATATAGCAAACCAAGATTGGCTTGAGCCCATGCAGACCCTTGATCCGCAGCCGCAAGATACCATCTGAAAGCTTCTTTTAAATCTAGTGCAACACCTTGTCCGAATTCATACATCACACCAAGGTAAGCTTGGGCTTCAGAATTACCTTGATCCGCAAGAGGCTTTAGCAATTCGAATGCCAAGGAATATTTCTTTTCCTCAATGGCATCCTTTGCCTCAGACAACGATGCCAACGCCACCGAATCGACCTCACACTCAGGCTGCAAATCAAAAATAATTTGATTACCACCTGGAATATCTACATAAACCTGAATACCACCCTTACCCGAAGATTTAGTTTTGACATCACCATGACCTCGAATCACTAGAGATTGTTTTGCCTGAGCCACGCTCAGCTGCTCGCAACGGCCAGCTGATGTTTTAAAAAACCATTGTTGACTCTCCGATTCAGCAGCTGACGTGAGCGCATCAGATGCATCGTCCTTGCACGGCATCCAGCGCTTATCCGCACCAATGGCATTTTTTGGTCCCCAACACCAACCCCTGGCTTCGATTTCTGTTCCGAGTGCATCACGCCGCTCGCACGCTTTAGCGGTTTTCTCCTCATCGCCACCCCCTCGACAAAGGCCGTTCAAGCGATCAGCCTCCGCAAGCATTGCGTCAATACTCTGCGGGGTGGTTGCACCTACCTGACCTTCAACGGATTTGTCAAAGCAGCCTGACGACAAAAGAATTGCAACAACCGTAGCAAATGCAAAACGGCGATTAAAAAATATACTGATCAAGGCATCCTCCTAAAAGCGGCTTGAAGCTCGGGTATTCGGTGACACGAAATCCTGCGACCCCGTTGTGCTCCACGCATCGACCGGATAGGTTCTGTATGCGGATTCAAAACCTTCACTATAGCCTCAGCACTGAGAAGTACTGACCTCCACTGGGTGCGCATTTTTACCCGGAGACATGGCCGCAACGGCGAAATGCCGCAACCGTGCGACATAGGCGCGGCAGAGTGTGTGGCACTCCAGCACCGGTAACTCTGTGGGTAGTTGAATCGGTTACAGCATGGCGAGGTGACCAAGAATGCTTCCTTGCCGAGGTACTGCACTCGCATGATGGGCATGCTAGTTGTTGCCCGTGGATCTTGGGCAAGTCGTGGAGTCTCTCGCCGCATGGCGGGCTTCAGTACCGTCGAATCTTGTCCGTCAGAAGTTCTAGGCTGCGCACTAGCACATAGTGCCACTAGCAGGCCAGGAAATATGATTACTTTGCGCATCTTGGTGTGCGGCTTCAATGCGAGGCCCAACGCTGGAGGCAAAGTACAGCAGCGGAGGGACCCCAAAGCGCAGCTGTGGTTTATCACGTTGACCGAAAATTTAGGCTCCGTTTATTTGGCTAATTCCTTATATTCTGGAGTATTGCGTCGGCAAAAATCTTCCCTCCTAATTTCATCAATTTCCTTTTTAACTGATTCAGCCACTTCAGCTGTCCATGATTTTCTTTGAATCTCACTCATGTTTTTACAGATTGCCTTTGCCGACATTCCGATTTTCATGGAAACCCCAAGATTCAAGTTGCAAGCCTCTTCCAGCAAGCCATTGAAAACCCATGCTTGATATAACTCTTGACACTTTGAGCGCAAGGAAGAATTGTTAGACGTATTTTCCTTTTTTTCGGGATCATTTGTCATTTTAAATGCCGCCAAGGCAAAGACGTAGGCTCTTGTCTCGCGATTGTCATAGCGAGTCATTTGCGTATGAATTTCATTATCATGAAATATCCAGCAACCGTGCGCAAATGATTTTTCATTTAAATAAAACATGGCTTGCTTAGCATTACCATGCTTATCTCTGCATGAAGGGTCTAGCGCGGCGTCGTCAAACAGAACTGCCTTTAGGGCTTTCCCATTAACGGGGATGATTCCTTCGGCAACTTGTTTTGCGCATAATTCAAGGCAAAATACGGCTACACATAAAGCAAATATTAGTTTCCACATGAAATTATTTACATTAACAATAATCATTATATTTACCTACTCCCTTTCGAATGACCCGACAAATTAGCAAAGTGCTCTTTAACTTTGCGATGCGCTTTTTCAGGAGCCCACTCAACGGGTACAGCACAGCAATTCATTAATTCATTACCAACAGGGTGAGTTTTTAATGCCACCTTATAACCAAGAGTGCAAAGTTCAGCTTCGGAAATGGGTGAGCGTTTCTGCCCAGCCAGTGGGCCGCCAATGAAATCTGCATTCATGTCGTTCATCTCATGCTCCTAGTTGAGCCCAGCGGCCTAACGAATGAAAGGAACTTCCCCGTCCCGAGTGCGCCGCGCAGTTGCGGCAATCGGCATCCAAGTGCCACGATGGGAAGTGCGAAATCTCTTCAACTCACTCATTTGTTGGAAGGAAAGCCCATGGCCATTGCCACCATCGGCAACGCCGCTGCAATAGCGTCGATTCTGGTCAACACAAGCGCTCCCGCGCTTCCCCCATTTGAGGGATGTGTTGCGTGTTGACACTCAACTCACCGAGGTTACTTGACGGGGAAAAATTCAAGAAAAATCAGCCCCCATCGCTTGATCTAAAAGCGCAAGCAGCTCCATTTTCAATAGCAAGCCACCCTCACTTGGCGTTGACGATGCCTTTGAAGTCGTAGGGCACCACGATGGTGTGCACCTTGCCCGAGGCCACGCCCTCGGCAATCTTGAGGTTGGCCATGGCGTTCATGTAGCCAATGGCCCCGGCGTTGGCGTTGAGCGCGGCAATGCGCTCGGCCTCTTTCTTGGCGGTCTGGACTTCCACCTCTTTGGTCTTGAGCTCGTTTTGCGCCCGCACCAGTTCGTTGGCGCTTTGCACGATCACGTCGGCCGGCACGATGGCCCGCACCTGCACCTGGGACACCGAGAGCTTGTCGCCCAGGTTTTCTTCGGCCAGGGTCTTGCCGATCAGCTCGCGGATTTGCTGCTCGATTTGGGGGCGGTTGTCGGCCAGCTTCAGGGCTTCGTACCCCCGGGCCACCTTGTAGGCCGCGTTGCGGGCGCTCAGGGCCACGTAGTTCTGCATGAGCAGGATGTCTTCGCCCAGCATGCCGTGGAAGGTCTTGTTCTTGGTGGTCCACAACTCCGACACCGCCGCGGGGTTGACGCTGTAGACCACGGTCATGTCAAAGTCCTTGACGGTGGAGTTGTCGGAAGCCAGGGGCGTGAGGTTGTCCACCGGAACGGCCACGTCCTGCACCTTGAAGGTGAGCACGCTGCCCACCAGGGTCTGGTTGAAGGAGCCGGGCAGCAGCTCGCTGGCATCCACCGTTTTGTCGAAGTGGATGCGCAGCCCCACTTCCCCGGTTTCGATGCGGGTGCAGCCCACCAAGCCGCCCGCCGCCAATGCCACCACCGCCACCCACACACGATTTCGTTGGAACATGAAAACGCCCTCCTTGGTTTGACTTGCGCGTGGCTTCAGGCAGCGCTGGGCCACTTGATCTCGATCTTGCGATTCTGGGCAAGACAATCTCTGAGGTAGAGGTTGATGAGGCTTTGGTACGGAACCCCAGCCTCGGCGGCCATGCCCTTGAAGTACTGCACCACGTCTTCCGACAGGCGCATGGTCACCGACTTCTTGAGCTTGGACGCATAGGGGTTGGGGCGGGCGCGCATTTTGGACAGGTCGTACTCAGCTTTCATGTCATTCACCTCGGTAGTACTGGGCTTCGTTCTCGGTTGCTTTGCGGGCCGAGATGATGCGGATGACGTTGCCGTCTTCTCTCTCGCAGTGGCACACCAGCAGCAGCCGGGCGTCTGAACTCATGCCCAACAAAAGAAAGCGGTCTTCATCTTACATAGGCGGTCAAGCCGGGTGGCGTTGCAGCACCCGACCAAACAACACACCACTTCCACCCCGAATGCACCACAATCGGCCCATCCCTCCACCCCTTGCTGACCGCCATGAACACACTGTGCCTGCGGCTGGTTTTGCCGCTTCTGGTGACCCTGCCCCTGGCGGGCTGGGCCGAAGACCTGCCGTTGAGCAAGACCTACAACCAGTGCATGGAAAAGTCGGACGGGGTCACGGCGGCCATGGTGGAGTGCATCACCGCCGAGTACAAACAGCAGGACACGCGGCTGAACCAGGCGTACAAGGCCCTGGCCAAGGACTTGAACGCCGCCCGCAAGAAGCAGCTGCAAGAGGTTCAACGGGCGTGGCTGAAGTTTCGGGACGCCAACTGCGCCTTCTACGACGACCCCGATGGCGGCACCCTGGCCCGGGTGTTGAGCAACGAGTGCATGCTGACCCTGACCGCCCAGCGGGCCAAGGAACTTGAAACGCTGGCGCAGCCCTGAATGAGGTGGGGGCGTGCGATGATCGCCCCCCTCTCCCACACTGCCCGGTGCCGACTCACGCACCCGGCCACCCCACCCGATGCCCGGCTATTTCACTCAGCAACAGAGCATCGCCGTGCGTGGCGTGGCCGATTTGCACATCCGTTCGCTGCTCAACAACCAGCAATATGCCGACCCTCTGGGGCTGGCCGAAAAGGTGGGGCTGTCTGCGGCCACCTGGTCGCTGTTCGGGCTGTTGTGGCCCTCGGGCCTGGAGCTGGCCGCCCACCTGGGGCAGCGCCCGGTGGCGGCGGGTGAACGCATTCTGGAAATTGGCTGTGGCCTGGGGCTGGCCAGCCTGGTGGGCCATCGCCGGGGGGCGGACATGACCGCCAGCGACTGCCACCCGTTGGCCGCCGAGTTCCTGGCCGAAAACCTGCGGCTCAACGACCTGCCCCCCATGAAGTACCGGCACGGCCTGTGGGGCGGGTTGGTGCCCGAAGGCCCGTTGGTGCCCACGCCCTCCCCCGTGCCCAACGACGGCAGCGTGGCCGTGGCGGGGCGTTTCGACCTGATTTTGGGCAGCGACGTGTTGTACGAGCGTGACGACAGCGGCGGACTGGCCCAGTTCATTGACGACCACGCGGCTGCGCAGGCCGAGGTGTGGATCGTGGACCCGCACCGCGGCAACCGCCCGGCCTTCAACCGGCGCATGGCCCAGCAGGGCTTTGATTTGACGGAACAGCGCCTGGACCGCCCGGCCTCCGTCACCGAGACCGCCTACCGCGGGCGGCTGCTGACCTACGTGCGGGGAGGCGGTTCGGCCCACCGATAATGGCCGCCCATGAACCCGCTGCTCTCCCGCCTTCAGCCCTACCCGTTTGAACGCCTGAAAAAACTGTTTGCAGGCGTCACCCCCAACCCCGCGTACCGCCCCATCAGCCTCGGCATTGGCGAACCCAAACACGCCACGCCCGCCTTTGTGGTGGAGGCCCTGCACCAAAGCGCCCTGGCGCAGCCCAGCGGCCTGGCGGGCTACCCGGCCACGGCGGGTGAGCCCGCGCTGCGCAAGGCCTGCACCGACTGGATGCAGCGCCGCTACGGCCTGACGCTGGACGCCGCCACGCAGGTGCTGCCGGTGAACGGCTCACGCGAGGCGCTGTTTGCCTTTGCCCAGACCGTGCTGGACCCCACGAAGCCCAATTCAGTGGTGGTGTGCCCCAACCCGTTCTACCAAATCTACGAAGGTGCGGCCCTGCTGGGCGGGGCCACGCCCTACTACGCGCCCAGCGACCCGGCGCGCAACTTTGCCGTGGCCTGGGACACCGTGCCGCCCGAGGTGTGGGCGCGCACCCAACTGCTGTACGTGTGCTCGCCCGGCAACCCCACGGGGGCGGTGATGCCGCTGGACGAGTGGGCGCGGCTGTTCGAGCTGAGCGACCGCCACGGCTTTGTGATTGCGTCGGACGAGTGTTACAGCGAAATCTATTTCCGTGACGATGCGCCGCTGGGCGGGCTGGAAGCCGCCGCCCAACTGGGCCGCACGGATTTCAAGAACCTGGTGATGTTCACCAGCCTGTCCAAACGCAGCAATGTGCCGGGCATGCGCAGCGGTTTTGTGGCCGGTGACGCGGCGCTGATCAAGCAGTTTTTGCTGTACCGCACCTACCACGGCAGCGCCATGAGCCCGGTGGTGCAGGCCGCCAGCGTGGCCGCCTGGAACGACGAGGCCCATGTGGTGGACAACCGCAACCAGTACCGCACCAAGTTTGCCCAGGTGACGCCGGTGCTGGAAGCCGTGCTGGACGTGCGCCTGCCCGACGCCGGTTTTTACCTGTGGGCCGCCGTGCCCGGGCACTGGGCCACGCCCGAGCTGAGCGCCGACGAGCACTTCGCCCAGGCGCTGCTGGCTCAATACAATGTGACGGTGCTGCCGGGCAGCTACCTGGCGCGTGAGGCCCAAGGCTTCAACCCAGGGGCGGGCCGCATCCGCATGGCGCTGGTGGCTGAAACCGCCGAATGCCTGGAAGCCGCCCAGCGCATTGCCGCGTTTGTGCAAAGCCACGCAGCGGCCGCCTGAACACCCCCCGATTTCATCTCCGCAACATTCACCATGACCCAACAACTGCAAACCCTGATCGAAAACGCCTGGGACAACCGCACCAGCCTGTCCGCCTCGTCTGCACCCAAGGAGGTGATGGACGCGGTCAACCACGTGATCGACCAGCTCAACACCGGCAAGCTGCGCGTGGCCACCCGCGAGGCCGTGGGCCAGTGGACGGTGCACCAGTGGATCAAGAAGGCGGTGCTGCTGTCCTTCCGCCTGAACGACAACGTGCTGGTGCGCGCCGGTGACCTGGGCTTTTACGACAAGGTGCCCACCAAGTTTGCCGACCTGAGCGAAGAAGAAATGAAGGCCACCGGCGTGCGCGTGGTGCCCCCGGCCGTGGCCCGCAAGGGCAGCTATGTGGCCAAGGGCGCGATCCTGATGCCCAGCTACGTGAACATTGGTGCCTATGTGGACGAAGGCACCATGGTGGACACCTGGGCCACCGTGGGCAGCTGCGCCCAGATTGGCAAGAACGTGCACCTGAGCGGTGGCGTGGGCATTGGCGGCGTGCTGGAGCCCCTGCAAGCCGGCCCCACCATCATTGAAGACAACTGCTTCATCGGGGCCCGCTCCGAGGTGGTGGAAGGTGTGGTGATTGAAGAGAACTCGGTGCTGGGCATGGGCGTGTACATCGGCCAGAGCACCCCCATCTTCAACCGCGACACCGGCGAAACCACGTTCGGCCGTGTGCCCGCGGGCAGCGTGGTCATCAGCGGCAACCTGCCCAAGAAGACCAAGGCCGGCCAGGACTACAGCACCTACGCCGCCATCATCGTGAAGACGGTGGACGCGCAAACCCGCTCCAAGACCAGCCTGAACGACCTGCTGCGCGACTGACACCCAGCGCCTCCCACGGCCCACCCCGCACCCGCCCCCCCGGAGAGCTGCACATGGCGATGATGGAACGCATCCTCAGGCTGATGGCCGAGAAGCAGGCGTCGGACGTTTACCTGTCCCCGTTTGCCCCGGCCCTGATCAAGATCAACGGCCAGTGCGTGCCCATCAACGCCCAGCCACTGGCCAAGGACTCGCCCATCAAGCTGCTGGCCGAGGTGCTGCCGCCCACCAAGATCGAAGAGCTGGAGGAGGTGGGCGAGCTGAACATGGCCCTGCCGCTGGATGGGGTGGGCAACTTCCGCATCAGCGCCATGCGCCAGCGGGGCACCTATGCGGTGGTCATCCGCTACATCACGCTCAACATCCCGCCGCTCAAGTCGCTGAACGTGCCCGACATCCTGGGTGACCTGGTGATGGAAAAGCGTGGGCTGGTGCTGGTGGTGGGGGCCACGGGCTCGGGCAAGAGCACCACGCTGGCGTCCATGCTGGACCACCGCAACCAGCGCATGAGCGGACACATCCTGACCATCGAAGACCCGGTGGAATTCATGATCCGCCACAAAAAGTCGGTGGTGAACCAGCGCGAGGTGGGCAGCGACACGGCCAGCCTGCAAACGGCCCTGAAAAACGCGCTGCGTCAGGCCCCGGACGTGATCATGATCGGGGAAATCCGCGACCGCGAAACCATGAGCGCGGCGCTGGCCTACGCCCAGTCGGGCCACGTCTGCCTGGCCACGCTGCACGCCAACAACAGCTACCACGCGCTCAACCGCATCCTGAGCTTCTACCCGGTGGAGTCGCGGCCCACCATGCTGGGCGACATGGCCGCCGCGCTCAAGGCCATCGTGTCGCAGCGGCTGATGCGCACGGTGGAGGGCAAGCGGGTGCCCGCGGTGGAGGTCATGCTCAACACCGCGCTGATTGCCGACCTGATCGCCAAGTGCGATGTGGGCGGCGTGCGCGAGGCCATGGAAAAGTCGCTGGCCGAAGGCTCGCAAACCTTTGAAAGCGACATTGCCCGGCTGATCACCGACGGCACCGTCACCCGTGAAGAGGGCCTGGCCTATGCCGACTCGCCCACCAACCTGATCTGGCGCCTGCAAAACACCCACTCCGGCACCGCCGCGGCCCCCACCCCCGCCGTGGCCCAGCCCGACCCGGACGACACCCCGTCGTTCACCGAAATCACCCTCGACGACACCCCATGACCGCCGCGCTGCGCCTGACCGAACAGCTGATTGCCCGCCCCTCCGTCACCCCTGCCGACGAAGGCTGTCAGGACCTCATCGCCCGCCGCCTGGCACCCCTGGGGTTTCACTGCGAAACCCTCATGAGTGGCCCGGACGACTTTCGGGTGACCAACCTGTGGGCAAAATTTGAAACAAAAATGGCCAAAGCGCTTTCAGACAAAGCGCAAGCAGCTATCAAAACAATAGTATTTGCCGGCCACACCGACGTGGTGCCCACCGGCCCGCTGGACCAATGGCGCACGCCGCCTTTCGTGCCCAGCCATGCCAACGGCCTGCTGTATGGCCGTGGGGCCAGCGACATGAAGGCCTCGCTGGCGGCCATGGTGGTGGCGGTGGAAGAGTTCCTCGCCGCGCACCCACAACCGGCGCTCAACATTGCTTTTCTGCTCACCAGCGACGAGGAAGGCCCCGCGCGCGACGGCACCGTGGTGGTGTGTGACCAGCTCAAGGCCCGGGGCGAGCGGCTGGACTGCTGCATCGTGGGGGAACCCACCTCGGTGGAACGCACCGGCGACATGATCAAGAACGGCCGCCGCGGCACCATGAGCGGCAAGCTCACGGTCAAGGGCATCCAGGGGCACATTGCCTACCCGCACCTGGCGCAAAACCCCATCCACACCCTGGCCCCGGCGTTGGCCGAACTGGTGGGCACCGAGTGGGACCGAGGCAACGATTTCTTTCCGCCCACCACCTGGCAGGTGAGCAACATCCACGGGGGCACCGGGGCCAGCAACGTCATTCCCGGTGAGGTGGTGGTGGATTTCAACTTCCGTTTCAGCACCGAAAGCACGCCCGAGGGCCTGCAACAGCGGCTGGAAGCGGTGTTGCAGCGCCACGGCCTGGAATACACCCTGGCCTGGACGGTGGGCGGCCTGCCCTTCCTCACCCGCCCCGGCCCGCTGGTCAACGCGGTGCGGGAGGCCATTCGCGCCGAAACCGGGCTGGACACCGAGCTGTCCACCACCGGCGGCACCAGTGACGGGCGTTTCATTGCCCAGATCTGCCCCGAGGTGATTGAACTGGGGCCGCCGAACGCCACCATCCACAAGATCAACGAATGTGTGGCGGTGGCGGACATCGAGCCCCTCAAGAACATCTACCGCGGCGTGTTGGAGCGGCTCCACGCCACGGCCTGAGGGCCGCAGCGTGGTGTCGCGTCCCCCAGATCAGATGGGGTTGGCCAGGTAGGCTGCCAGGTCTGCCGCCTGCTGGGCGCTGATGGTTCCCTTGAGGAAGCCCATGCCCCCGGCATTGCTGTTGATGGCGTTCAGGATGGTGCTGGCCGAGTTGGCCCCCTTCAGCACCTTGCTGACGTTGGCCGACGGGTTGGCGGTGTGGCACATCGCGCAGCTGGCGGCATACACCACCTTGCCATTGGCCGCTGACACCGCGGGTGCCGGAGCCGGAGCCGGAGCCGGAGCAGGAGCAGGAGCAGGAGCAGGAGCAGGAGCAGGGGCAGGTGCCGGTGCGGGTGCGGGTGCGGGTGCGGGTGCGGGTGCGGGTGCGGGTGCGGGTGCGGGTGCCGGTGCCGGTGCCGGTGCAGGTGCAGGTGCAGGTGCAGGTGACGGTACTGGCGTGGTGGTGGGGGTGCACGACACCACCGGGGCGTGACGGCCCAAGGCCTCATCACACGCGGCGGTCAGGCCGCTGGCACAGGCTTGGCGCACGTCGTCGTTGTCCAGGGCGGTGGCCAGCGTGGGCAGCTTGTTGACCAGCGAGGTGCGGATCTTGCGTTGCTTGCGACCGTTGTCGTCGGCCTCGCGCTTGCCTTCGTCGTCTCCGTCGTCTTCCATGTGGCAGTTGTCGGCAGATGTTTCCGCCGTGGCGTCATGCGAGCGCTGCGAGCTTTGAACCCACAGGCGGGCCAGTTCACCGGCCTTCTTGTGGCTGGCACTGGTGCCGCGCTGGGCAATGTAGTTGTCGAACACCGACACCGTCAGTCCGGCCTGGGCCTTCACGGCGGCTTCTGCCGTCTCCAGCGACTCTTTGGCCGCCACCATGCGGGCATGGGCCATGGTGGTCAGCGGGCTCACCACATTGGGCCGTGCCAACGGTGCGGTCAGGGTGTAGGGGGTGGTGACGGGGCCGGTGTCGGCGTCCACCGCGTCGGTGCCCACCACCGCCAGCAGGTTGGCGTTGCTCAGGTTGTCCAACCCGGTGACGCTCAGGTTCACCTTGCCCTGGGCATCGGTGCGTCCTTGGGGTTCGGTGGGGTCACAGGCCTGGTTCTGGTTGACGTCCACACACACCAAGGCGTTCTGGACCAGGCCGTCCATGACGGTGGTGGACAAGGTGGACTGGGTCGGGGCGTTGTCCGAACCGCCACCACCACAGGCGGTGAGGGCGATGGTGGCCGCGGCCAGCAGGGACAGTTTGAACAAAGAAGTTTGATGGGTTGACATGGTCTCTCTCCTGAATGAGTGGGATGGGGGTAACGGAAACGTTTGAAAAAGAAAAAATGGACTCCACAGCGGCCCACGGTCACGGGGCTTGCGCTGAAAAGTGGTGGCTGGACACCTGGCCGTCGTGACGCACCAGCAGGTGGTCCACGCCCTGCCCCAGCAGCCACTCGGTGGCGCCATCGGTGCGCAGCATGGCCACGGTGGTCAGGGCACCGGCGGTGGTGGTGTTGGCGGCCCGCACGCTGACCGACTGCCAATGCGACACGGGCCAACCGGTGCGGGGGTTCAGCACATGGCAATAGCGCTGGCCCTGGTGGACAAAGTAGCGTTCGTAGTCGCCACTGGTGGCCAGACCGCCTTGCCGCAGGGGCACGCGCATCAGCACCGCCTCTCCGGCGTCGGGGCGCGGATGCTGAATGTCGATCCACCACGGCTGGTCGGCCAGCTCGGGCAGGCCGCGGGGTCCCAGGGCATTCAGGTCGCCACCCAGGTTGACCAGCGCGTGCCGCAGGCCGTGCTGGTGCAGCACCAGGGCGGCACGGTCGGCGGCGTATTCCTTGCCAAAGCCACCCAGGTCCAGCTCCATGCCTTCTTGCAGGCGCACCTGGTTCCCCCGCCGATCGACCCGAGGCCAACCCACGCAGGCCAGCAGCGCTTGCAGGCGCTCGGGCTCGGGCAGGCGGCCGGCCTTGAAGTCCCAGGCGTGGCGCAGCACGCCGGAGGTCACGTCGAACAGGCCGTCGCTTTGCGTCCACAGGCCAGCAGCAAAGTCCAGCAGGCCCTGGGTTTCGGCGTCCACCTCCACCCAGTCCTGTCCGGCGGCGCGGTTGATGCGCGAGACCACGCTGGACTCGCGGTACCGCGAGTACTTGTGCTCGATGCGCTTCACTTCGGCCATGGCCTCGGCGGCGGCGCGGGTGATGGCACGCTCGTCCCGCCCGTCGATTTGCAGGCTGCACGGCGAGGCCATGGCGGTGAAGTCAAAACGCAAGGTGCGCCAGCGGCTCATGGCAGGCCTCAGAAGCGGTGGGTCAGACCGACTTGCACAAACGTGGCGTTGAACGGCGCCAAGCCAGGGCTGCCGCTGCCGCCCAGGCGCAAGCCCGAGGTCTGGCGGTAGCGCTCCACCTTGAAGTCCACCGTGGTCTGGGCACTCAGCGCATGTGAGGCCTTGAGCGACAGCGTGACCGCGCCAAACGCCGACAGCCGCTGGTCCATCGACTTGGGGCCCGACGTGGTGGCCGCCCGAATGACGGTGGCGCCCTCGTCGTACTGTCCCGAGGCGTTGAACACCGGGTCCAGGTAGAAGCTGGCCGCACTCTGGGTGTAGTAGCGCACCCCGGGCGTGAAGGTCCAGCGTCCCACGGGTTGGACCCATTCGGCCCCCAGGGTGTGGGCGGACACGCCGAAGGTGTCCCGGTAGTAGCGGTAGCTGGTGCGCAGGGCCGCGTCAAAGCGCTCGATGTGGTGGTTCCAGCGGGCCATGGCAATCCAGCCATTGCGCTGTTCGGGCCGCACGTCAAAGGCCTTGTACGGGTCGTTGTAATAACCCTTGCCCACGCTGCGGGTCAGGTTGAACTGCACCACGTCCGACGGGGTCAGCACCTGGGTCACCCCGGCCATGATTTCCCGGGTGCGCTTGTGCTGGTTGATGGCGGTGTTGACGCCGTTGGAGGTGTTGTCGATGGTGTCGCTGGAGCCGCCCACACCCAGCACCCAGGTGCGGTTGTTGTCGTCGGACGACCAACGGCCTTCCAGCCCCAAGGCCCGCGAGGTGTAGTCGTGTTCATCCGAGTAGGTGGCACTGACCGACACCGACGCGCGGGACAGGTAGCGGGTGAGCTTCACATCCCCGGCCTTGCGGTGGTCGGACATGCGGCTGGCCCCCGACACCTGGGTGTGCATGCGGGGCGAGGCACCCGAGACGCTGTCGCTGACCATGGAGCCTTCAATGGCCCACTCGGGTGACAACGGGGCCTGGATGTAGACCTGGGGGGCGTTGACGCTCACCCGGTCCAGGTCAGGCTGGCTGTCGGCGTAATGCCCGTACTTGATGGCCAGGGTGGTTTTTTCGGGGGCGTTTTCGGCCTGGGCCGCGGTGGGGGCCAGCGCGGTCAGGGCTGTCAATGCGGTCAGCGTGGCCAGCCCGGGCAGGCACAACGACGCGCCCAGCACGCCCGCGGGTTTGGCGGCAGAGACCACACAGGAGGATTGGTGTGTTTTGGACATGGTGCAGTGCCTTGCTTCAGTTGCACCCGCAGCCACCACCACCGACCCCTTGGCCGCCGCTGGCGTTTTCTTTGCTGGTGTAGATGTGTTGGACAAACCGCTCGTCCAGCGGATCGCCCTCGAAGGTCATGTGCGGCTTGGCCAGGTTGCCCTTTTCCCAAGGGTTGACCTGCCCCAGGTTGCTGCACCCGGTGGTTCCCACCAGGACGCCACCCAGCGCCAGCGCACAGGCACCGCGCCACAGCGCAGCACACCGGGTTGAAGGGGTTGCAACGCTCATGGCTTGCTCCCTGCGTTCAGTGCCTGCTGGATGCGACCTTCCAGCTCGGCCCGCTGCTCTTCCCGGAAACCGCTGTGCACCATCAGCACCTTGCCGTCGGGGCCGATCAGCACCGAGGTGGGCATGCCCTTGATGGCATAGGCCTTGGGCACCTTGCCCGCGGCGTCAAACACCACCTCAAAACGGGCCGGGTTGTCGGTCAGGAACGCCTTGGCGTCGTCGGTCTTCTGGTCCAGGTTGACGGCCAGCACCTGCAAGCCTTTGCTGCCGTAGCGGCTTTGCATGTCGTTCATCCACGGGAACGACTGCTTGCACGGCCCGCACCACGACGCCCAGAAGTCCAGGTACACGGTTTTGCCCTTGTACTGGGACAGGTTGACGGTGCCTGCGGGCCCCGCCAGTTCGAAGGTGGGTGCGGGCTGGCCCACATCCACCGCCAGGGCGGACTGCGCCACCAAGCCAGCAGACCCCACCCAAGCCAGGGCCACTGCCCGGCGCATCCAGTGTTGAAAAGCAGGTTTTTTCACGGGGCTGATCTCCATTCAAGCAACGTTTGTGGGAAAATTTCCCGCAAAGTATAGACACACAAAACCCGTTTGAAACACCTGTTGTTGAAAATTTTGGTAAAAAGTCCCAAAACATGCAGAAGTTCCCCGCCCGCGGCACAATGGCGATGACATGACCGCCGAAGACCCTTCCAACCCGCCCTCCATGCCGCCGCCCTGCGGTTTGCCCCAGCCCGAGCTGGCGGCTGATGCGGTGTCGCAGGTGCTGCGCCCGCTGGCCCGGCTCATGATTGACCACGGCCTGCAACTGGCCCCCATGGTCGAGTTGCTCAAAAAGGCGTTGGTGGACGAGGCGGTGGGGGCCTATGGCCTGGCGGACAAGGGAAGCTCGGACACCCGCATTGCGCTGCTGACCGGGGTGCACCGCAAAGACGTGAAACGCCTGCGCGATCAATCGTCCGCCGACGTGACGCCGCCCATGGTGCCGTTGGCCGCATCGGTGGTGGCGCGCTGGATCAGCGAGCCTCGTTACCTGGAGGCCAACCGCAGCCCCCGCCCCCTGCCCCGCACCCCCGGCAAAAGCCGCCCGGGTGAGCCCGACTTCACCAGCCTGGTGGCCGACGTCAGCCGGGATGTGGGCGCCCGTGCCGTGTTGGACGAACTGGTGCGGCTGGGGGTGGTGGAGCTGACCGACGACGGCCATGCCGTGCTCAAGACCAAGGCCTTTGTGCCCCACGGTGGGCAGGGTGACGCCTTCCACTTCCTGGCTGCCAACGTCAGCGACCACCTGGCCACCGCCGTGCACAACCTGCAACCCGGGCGCACGGTGCCGCCCATGCTGGAGCAAAGCGCCTTTTCGCAAGACCTCACCGCCCATCAGGCCAACCAGTTGCACGAGTTGGCACGGCAGCTGTGGGCGCAAGCCTTGCAGCAGTTCCTGCAAATGGCCACGGTGGCCGAGGAGCGCAGCCTGGGGGCCGAAGAGCCTAAGCAAAGGATCAGGTTCGGTGTTTACCTTCATCAGGTCCCCCAAAACACACCCGAGGAAGCGGCCAAGCCGAAACCCTCGAAGAAGACACCGAGACCCAAAGCATGAAGCCCGATTCCGTCCCTCACCCTGCTGATCTGACCCGCCGGTCTGTGTTGGGAGTGGTTGTCTGCACCCTGATGGGCTGTGGCGGTGGTGGCGCTGCCGACACCGCCGCCGTGCCCTTGCCCACAAGCACGGGCTCTGGCGGCAGCGGCGGCTCAGGTGGCCCCAGCGGGGGAAGCGGTGGTGGGGGTGGCCCCTCGCCCGGGGACACCAATGTCGCCGGAGCACCTGGCACCGGTGGCACGGGCGTGACGTCGCACGGGGCCATCTCTGCCTTTGGCAGTGTGGTGGTCAACGGCATTCATTACGACGAACTGACCGCCCGCATCAGCCTGGATGGGGTTGAGTCCACGCCCGCGGCATTGCGCCTGGGCATGGTGGCCACCGTCCAAGGCACGCGCGACACATCGGCGCTGCTGGGCACCGCGCAACGCATTGACGTGTGGTCCATTGCGCAAGGTGACATTGCCCAGCTGTCCGTGCAAGGCAACACGGCGCAGTTCAGCGTCAGCAACCTCAGCATCGTGGCCGATGTGAACACCATGCTGGAAGGCGTCTCCAGCCTCTCCGCATTGCGCCCCAGCATGCGGGTCACCGTGTGGGGGCTGCAAACCAACACCGCGGCCACGCAATGGCGCGCCACCCGGGTGGCCACCACCAGCAACAGCCAGGTGGTCACCACCGGTTTGCTGGGCAGCTCGCCCGATGCCGCCGTGATCAACGGCTGGCGTCTGGATGGAGAGTTGCCCCAGGGCTGGAAATACGGCGAACTGATGCGCGCCCAGGGCACGCTGTCGGCTCAAGGCAACACGCTGAGGCTGGACAGTTGCATTCCCCAAGACTTCACGGCCCAGGCCGCCTCGGGGCAAGAGGTGGAAGTGGAAGGCGTGATCACCAGCGCACCACAAAACGGGCATTTCAAGGTGGGCACCGTCACCATCGACGCCCGCAACCTGACTGGTCTTCCCAACCTGACGGTGGGCATGGAAGTGGAAGTGAAAGGCACGCTGTCCAACGGGGTGCTGGTGGCCCGTGAGTTCGAGTTGGAGGACGAGTCCAAGCTCAACACCACTGAACTGGAAGCCCGCATCGACCAGTTCACCAGCCTGTCCAACTTTGTGATGCGGGGTCAGCGTTGCGACGCGTCCGGCGTTCAGCGCATTGAGGGCGGTCAAGCCAGCGACTTGCGGGTGGGCCTGAAGATCAAGGTCAAAGGCGTTCGGGCGGGGGACACGTTGATGGTCACCGAGATCGAAATCGACCATTGAAACGAATTCGGGCGGCCCAAAGCCGCCCGATGGGTCAATGAAAAAGGGGGCTTGGAAAAGCCCCCTTTTTTCATTCAGGCGAAGTTCAAAGTCCGTTGTTCGGCCAAGCCCGGTTGAGCGAGGTCAGGAAAGCCCCCGCGTCCTGGTAGCCCACCACCTTGTGGGCCACATTGGCGGAACTGGCCTCAAAAAACACCATGCCCGGTGGGCCAAACAGCCCAAAGCGCTTCATCAGGGCCTTGTCGTCGGCTGAGTTGCCCGTCACATCGGCCTGGAGCAGGCGTGCGCCCTGCAAACGGCGCTGCACATCCGGGTTGGAGAAGGTGAAGCTCTCCAACTCCTTGCAGGCCACACACCAATCGGCATAAAAGTCCAGCATCACGGTTTGCCCCTGTTGACGGGCCTGCGCCAAGGCGGCGTCCAACGCCTGCACGCTGTGAATGCGCTCGAACTTCAAATGGCCTGCGGCACTGGCCGTGCTGGCCGCGCCGCCCGCTGCCGCAGTGGCCGCCCCGGCCACCGCCACAGGACGCAAATGCCCCAGCGGCTGCAAGACCGACTGGCCGCCAGACGCGGCCCCCACCAACAGCACCCCAGCCACGGCCATCAACCCCACGCCACAGGCACGAGCGGGGACCGGCGCAGGATGGCCAGAGCCGCCACCAAACAAGCCCAACAGCGCGGCGGCAATCAGCAACCAAACCGCCCACAGCAGCATGTGCACGGCGGTGGGCAACACGGGCGACACCATCCAGATGGCCACGGCCAGCAGCATCATCCCGAACACCTGCTTGACCCGCTCCATCCACCCGCCCACACGAGGCAGCAGACTACCGGCCGACAAGCCCACCAGCAGCAGGGGCACGCTCATGCCCAACGCCATGGTGAACAGCGCGGTGCCGCCCAGCAACACATCGCGGGTTTGGCTGATGTAGACCAACGCCCCGGCCAGGGGCGCTGCCACGCAGGGCCCCACCACCAAGGCAGACACACCGCCCATCAGAAACACCCCAATCAGAGAACCACCCTGAAAGCGGTTGGACCATTCGGTCGCCCGACTCTGGATGGCGCTGGGCATTTGCAGCTCATAAAACCCGAACATGGACAGGGCCAAGCCGGACAGCAGCAGCGCAAACGCACCCAGCACCCAAGGGTTTTGCAGCGCGGCCGCCAGGCCCTCACCCGCCAAGCCCGCCGCCGCGCCAAACGAGGCGTACACCAAGGCCATACCCAGGGAATACGCCAGGGACAGCAAAAACCCCTGCCGACGGCTCACCGGACCGGACTGCCCCGCGATCAGCGACGACAGGATGGGCACCATGGGCAACACACAGGGGGTGAACGACAGCAACAAACCCGCCAGCCAGAACATGCCCGCCGTGCGCCACAGGCTGCCCGTGGCCAACGTGCGGGCAATGGCATCGGCATCCCCACCATCACCCACGGTGGACACCGCGCTGGACTGCACGGGAGAGGCTGAAGGCACTGCCGCCACAGCCGCGACCGCAGCGTCCGCCTCATCGTCTTTCAGCCAGGTGACGTCGGCTTGGCTCGCCCCCAGCACAGGCAGCCGGACCGCCAACGCCTGGGTCATGGGGGGGTAACACAAACCGGCCTCGGCACAGCCCTGCCACCCCACGTTGATGCGAGCGGGCGCCCCCCCCGCGCTGAAGACCACATCCACGTCCAGCGCATGCTTGTACACCGCCATGGTCTTGTTGAAATTGCTGTCCCACTTTTCCTCCGCTGGGGGCAGCACCAGGGGTTTGAGCACCGGCGCCTGCGTGGTGCCCTGGGCTTGCGGCTGCACGCTCAAACGCTCACGGTACAGGTGGTGTCCCGGCGCAATGTCCCAGTGCAGGCGCACGGTGTGGTCGTCCACCACCCAAGTGGTCAGGGCAAATGCTTTTTCGGGTGGCAAAAACTCGTCGGCCCACGCGGCAGGCCAGGTCATCACCAGCCCCACCAGCAGCATGAACCACGCCCCCCACCCACGCCAGCCGACCACGCCTGAGTGGCGCACTGAACGCTCCGCAGGAGCAACCGCTGGCTCATTGCCGCGGTCACCCACGCCACAAAGCGGCTTCAAGCCGCCCGTGGGTGCCAATGTCGAAGTGCACATGAACAACCTCCAAAAAAGTACAACCCTTGAATTGAACCACAAATTGGGAATTTTTCCCGATTTTTTAAAATTCAAGGATGTAACCGGAGGGGCTGCGGTGATGCAGCGCCTTGCGTTCAGTGGGAAATGGGGTCCGGCCCGAAGCGCCTCAGCACCTCACCGTACTCAGCCCAGTCCACCAAAGCGCCCCCTTGGCCCAGGAAGCGTTCGAAATCGGCTGCGGCGGGGTAGCTGAAATACTGAGGTTCCCCTTGCTGGGGGTGGGACGGGGGCCGTAGACCTTGTGCGAGCCGTTGCACGGCCTCCCCCATGGCCTGCATGCCCGGCTGGTACAGGCTGGCAATGTGGGCAAACAGCGACCGCCCAGGTTGCACCGGCATCCGCACGGTGTGAACGACACCGCCGGTGTCAATCTGCCCATCGTCAATCCAATGGAGGGTGCAACCGTATTCAGCGCGTTGTTGCAGCAGGGTCCAGAAGGTGGCCAGCACGCCACGGAAATCAGGCAACAGACCGGAATGCAGGTTGAGGATGCCGTGGCGCGCCACCGAGAGCCACGGCCCCTTGAAGATCTTGCCAAAACGGACGGACAGCATCACGTCAGGGGCAAAGGCTTGCACCGTGTCCAGCAGGCCAGGGGTGTTGAGGGACTCGATCAGCGTCAAGGGCCACGCGTGCCTGCGGGCCAGTTGCACGGTGGTCAGCCACTGCTCGGAACCCGTCAGGGGCAAGGCCTGCAACTTGGGGAACAGGGTGCGCATGGGCAACCCCTGCTCCAGAAACCGCCATTGGTCCAAACACGGGTTGGGATCGGCGGGCGTTGCCGGGGTTGCGCTGACCCCCACACGGCTGGTGCAGCCCAGCCAGACCTCATGGCCTTGCAGGTAAGGGGCCAGGTGGTTCAGTGCGATGCAGCTGAACAGGTCGTCGTTGACCATCACGGCAATGCGCATGCGGGGTGTCCTCCAAAGGAGGGGCATTGTCGCAGGCAAAATGGGCGGATTGCATCCCTTTCACCTTCGGTCACACCCTCCTCCATGTCCGCCGTTTTCAACTTCACGTTCGTGCCCTGGTTCCGTTCCGTGGCACCGTACATCCACAAGTTCCGCAACCAGACGTTTGTGGTTGGGGTGGCGGGCGAGGCCATTGCCGCGGGCAAGTTGCACCACCTGGCCCAGGACCTGGCCATGATCCAGAGCATGGGTGTCAAGGTGGTGCTGGTGCACGGCTTTCGCCCGCAGGTGAACGAGCAGCTCAAGGCCAAGGGCCACGCGGCCAGGTACTCGCATGGCATCCGCATCACCGACTCGGTGGCGTTGGACTGCGCCCAGGAGGCTGCCGGGCAGTTGCGCTACGAGATTGAGGCCGCGTTCAGCCAGGGCCTGCCCAACACACCCATGGCGGGCAGCACGGTGCGGGTCATTTCCGGAAACTTCATCACCGCTCGCCCTGTGGGCATTGTGGATGGGGTGGACTTCCAGCACAGCGGGCTGGTGCGCAAGGTGGACGTGAAGGGCATCACCCAGACGCTGGACCAGGGCTCGCTGGTGCTGCTCTCCCCCTTCGGCTTCTCCCCCACCGGCGAAGCCTTCAACCTCAGCATGGAAGAAGTGGCCACCAGCGTGGCGATTGCCTTGCAGGCCGACAAGCTGATTTTCGTGACCGAGGTGCCCGGCATTGCGCTGGACCCCACTCAGCCCGTGGGCGAAGACAATCCCATCGACACCGAGCTGCCGTTGGCCGCCGCGGAAAGCATGCTGGCCAAGCTCCCAGCGGCGCAAAACCCCACCGACGTGGCGTTTTACCTGCAGCACTGCGTCAAGGCCTGCAAGGCCGGGGTGGAGCGCAGCCACATCATCCCGTTTGCGGTGGATGGTGCCCTGCTGCTGGAGGTGTACGTGCACGACGGCATCGGCACCATGGTGGTGGACGAAAAACTGGAAGAACTGCGCGAGGCCACCCCCGACGACGTGGGCGGCATCCTGCAACTCATCGAGCCGTTCGAGAAGGACGGCACGCTGGTCAAGCGCAACCGCACCGAGATCGAGCGCGACATTGCCAACTACACCATCATCGAACACGATGGGGTGATCTTCGCCTGCGCCGCGCTCTACCCCTACCCCGAGGCCAAGACCGCCGAAATGGCCGCCGTGACCGTGTCCCCCCAAAGCCAGGGCCAGGGCGATGGCGAAAAAATCCTCAAACGCATCGAGCAGCGTGCCCGCCTGATGGGGCTGCAAAGCATTTTTGTGCTGACCACCCGCACCATGCACTGGTTCATCAAGCGCGGCTTTGTGCAGGTGGACCCCGACTGGCTGCCCGAGGCCCGCAAGCGCAAGTACAACTGGGACCGCAAGAGTGTGGTGATGGTCAAGAAGCTGAACTGAGCTTTCTTTCCATCAGTCCAGCTGCACGCTGGCCTTGGCGGACTGGACCTCCTTGGTGGTGCGCAGCTTGAGTCCCCCCGCCGACCGGCCTCGGGACTGCCCCATGGGCGGAGCCACACACGAGGGGGTGAACAGGTCAAGCCGCATGCGGATGTCGGTCTCCAGCGCATCGGCGTCAGGCACCTTGGCTCGGTGGCGTTCCAGCGACAACCGGGCGGTTTCCATCAGTTTGAGGTTGAGCGTGGTGTCGCACTGCTCCAGCAACATCCGCACCGTTTCGGCAGGTTTGCCCGCCACCGTCAGCGCCAGTGCCTCCTGCGCAATGCTCCCGATGCGTTGGTAGCTCGTCCTCACAGCGGCTTCGTAAGGAGGATGGCGCTTGGCGGCATTGGCCAACAAGTCGGTCAGGCTGCCGCTGGTGCAAAAACGCAATGCCAGGGTGTTGACCCATTCGTCGGCCACTTCCAGCATCAACTCCGAACGGGCAATTTCGCTGATCAGCGTGAGGAAGTTGCTGGCCGCTTCCACGTCGAAGACAGACGAGCGGATTTCCTGGGCGTGTTCCTTGATGTTCCCCACCACCAGAGCCAGCTGCTTGTTGACCAGCAGCAACAGGGTGTTGGCCATGGCCTTGAAGCGCACCAGTCGGGGTGAGCTCTCGTGCCGTTCCATCAGCTTGACAATCTGTTCGATGCAGCGTTTGATGCCCTGCGCATCCTTGAGTTGAAAGCGCGCAAACGTCAGCAACATCAAGGCCTGTGGGTCATAGAGCTTGGAGGTCAGCCCCAGCAAGGTGGCGCGATCCAAGGTCCGTGCCGCTTCTTTGTAGTCGCCTTGGTAGTAGGCCATCATGCCGTAGCGCTGCAACCGATCCACCGACCCCGGGGTGATCTCGGCGGCTTGACGAGCAGCCTCCAGGGCTTCGGTCGGACGGCTGTTGTCCAGGTGGAGCCGCAGCAGCACATCGTGGGTATCGGCAAACGCAGGTTGGTCTTTGGCCAAAGCGGACAACTCGGTCAACGCCGCCTCTGACTTGCCCCCATCCAGCAGCGAACGGGCCACGCCCAACCGAGCCCACGGCAGAGGCTGCTGGGCCACGATGCTGCGGTAAATCTCACCGGCCTCCTCGTGCTGGCCTTCCCGCATCATCAGCTCGGCGGCCACCCGACCCGCGTACAGCCAGTAGCTGGTCCGGGCCCGGTAGCGATCCAGGCAATGCTGAATGGCCGCCCGGAAGTCCCCCACCTCAATGGCATTGAAGATGTCTGCCAGCATGATCTTGCGGCGGTGGGCGTGTCGCAACCGCTCCAGCAAACCGCCCGCGGTGTGGGGTTTGAGCAGGTAACTGTCCAATGCGGACTCAGCCGCTTCCGACACCTGTGCATAGGTGGCTTCGCCCGTGAGCATGACGAACACGGTGCCGTAAGGCAGCACCTGCGCCCGCCGCAGATCGTCCAGCAACTCCTGTCCGGTGTAGTCGGTGTCTGGAAAACGCTGCTCGCACAGCACCACCTCGAACGACTTGGTTTCCAGCTTGTTGCGTGCTTCGATGGGGCGGTTGGCCGTTTCGACCGCCGTCATCCCGAAATCCCGCAACTGCTGTGCAATGACGCCGCGTGAGACGGCGTTGCCATCCACCACCAAGGCAGAGCAATCCAACAAATCAATTTCGCGCTGTTTCTTTCCACTCATGTCAGCTTCAAACCCCAACCCCAAAAGCGGGACTTTTTACCGCAAACAAACCCCGTTTTTTGTCCCGACCCGATATTTGCGTGGCCGCTGTGTCCCACGTCCAACGAAATGCCCTGTGCCGTGCGAAATGCCTCACTGTGTGTGAGCGGCACACACCCTGGTTGACCCCCATCAACACACAGGCCGCACCGTGTCCCCATACTCAAACCAGCAGAGTCAAACAACCCGAGACAAAGGAGCTGTGTTCCATGGATGTGCCCCATCAAGCGGTCAACTTGAATCAATCACCCGCAACCCCCGAGCCCACACCTTCCGCAGCACCGACCCCACCGGTCCGCAGCCGCTCGCCCAGGCGTCAGCCCCCTCGCAAGGTTGCCACCGGGGACACCCTGGGCACCGTCCGTGCCGAGCCGCTGCGCAAAGCCGCCGTCGACAGGGCCACAGACAAAGCCCGCAGTGCCAAACTGGTGGCCGTTGAAGACATCTTGGCCACCAGCTCCCCGGTGCCCAAAAACAAGGCGGCATCCCTGCGTGCCATTTTGGAAGGGGCCTCACCCGACGACGCCCAGGCCATCCGCCGCCTGCTGAAAGCCGAGGCCAAGAGCGCCCAGCGCAAAGCCCGCGACACCGCCACCGCCAAGGCCGACGAGGAACTGGCCAGCAACTGGCGCGGCGGCGAGTACCCGTACAAAAACCTGCTCTCTCGCAAGAACTACGAGCAGCAGAAGTACCTGTTGCAGGTGGAGTTGCTCAAGCTCCAGGCCTGGGTGAAGGAAACGCGCCAGCGGGTGGTCATCCTGTTCGAAGGGCGCGACGCCGCCGGCAAGGGCGGCACCATCAAACGCATGATGGAACACCTCAACCCCCGCGGTGCCCGCGTGGTGGCGCTGGAAAAACCCAGCGAAGTGGAACGCGGCCAGTGGTACTTTCAGCGCTACGTGCAGCACCTGCCCACCGCGGGCGAAATCGTGCTGTTCGACCGCAGTTGGTACAACCGGGCCGGGGTGGAGCGGGTCATGGGTTTTTGCTCAGAGGCTGAATACCAGGAGTTCATCCGACAGACCCCACAGTTTGAGCGCCAGCTGGTGCGCAGCGGCATCCACCTCATCAAGTTCTGGTTCTCGGTCAGCCGCAAGGAGCAGCGCCGTCGCTTCAAGGAGCGCGAGGCCCACCCGCTCAAGCAGTGGAAGCTCAGCCCCATCGACCTGGCCAGCCTGGACAAGTGGGACGACTACACCAAGGCCAAGGAAGCCATGTTCTTCGAAACCGACACCGCCGACGCGCCCTGGACGGTGATCAAGAGCGACTGCAAGAAGCGCGCACGCCTGAACGCCATGCGCTATGTGCTGCAAAAGCTGCCCTACACCAACAAGGACCCGCGCAACATCGGCGACCTGGACACCCTGTTGGTGGGCCGCGCCCACGTGGTGTACGAGCGGGGCGAACACCCGGGCAGTGCCATTTTGTGAACCAAAACGGCCTCTAGCGCTTTTTATACGGAGCTTTTCAGCTCCGTTTTTGATTGCAGACCAGCACCGCCACGGTGACGGCTGCGATGAACACGAAGTTCAGGAACGACCAATTGGCAATGGTCAGCGACAGGAAGGTCCAGTCCACCGCGGCACAGTCGCCACTGCCCTTGAACACCATGGGAATGACGCGCTGGAGCGGGAAGTTCTCGATCATGCCGTACAGGTCACGCCCGCAGCTGGCCACCTCGGGCGGGTTCCATTGCAACCAGCTTTGGCGGGCGGCCACAAACGCGCCAAACCCGGCCATCAGCAGCAGCTCGCCCTGAAAGACCAGGCGCAAGGCCCCGGCCTTGACCACGGAGGCCGCCAGTGCCGCCAACCCCACCAGTACCAGCGCATACCGTTGGACGATGCACATGGGGCACGGCTCCAGGCCCACCACATGCTGCAAGTACATGCCAAAGGCCAGCAGGCCCAGACACAGGGCGGCCAGGGCGGCCATCACTCGGGCGGGTTGTTCCGCCAGGAATCGTTGAATCATGAAATAACCACGTTTGAAAGGTTGCGCCAGATCAAGGGTGTCGGGCTCTTATGCCATCGCGTGACTTTTGTCACTGCGGTCAACCATATGAGGCAGCTTACACTCCCGCGGTTCCCATCCACCCGCACAACCGCAGAGTTTTTTCATGAGCGCTTTCCTGGAAGAAACCGTCACCGAAGTCCACCACTGGACCGATCGCCTGTTCAGCTTCAAGACCACCCGCGACCAGGCATTGCGCTTCTCCAACGGCCACTTCACCATGATTGGCCTGCGGGTCGATGGCAAGCCGCTGCTGCGCGCCTACTCCATCGTCAGCGCCAACTACGAAGAGCACCTGGAGTTCCTGAGCATCAAGGTGCAAGACGGTCCGCTGACCTCGCGCCTGCAACACATCCAGGTGGGCGACAAGATCATCGTGGGCAAAAAGCCCACCGGCACGCTGCTGATCGATTACCTGCTGCCCGGCAAAAACCTGTACCTGATCGGCACGGGCACAGGCCTGGCCCCGTTCATGTGCCTGATCCGCGACCCCGCCACCTACGAAAAGTACGAAAAGGTCATCCTGTTCCACGGCGTGCGCGAGGTCAAGGAACTGGCCTACGCCGAATACATCACCATGGACCTGCCCAACCACGAGTACCTGGGCGACATGGTCAAGGAACAACTGCTGTACTACCCCTCGGTGACGCGTGAGCCCTTCAAGAACCGGGGCCGTGCCACCGACCTGCTGGCCAGCGGCAAGCTCCAGGAAGACCTGGGCCTGCCCAAGCTGGACCCGGTGCACGACCGCGTGATGATCTGCGGCAGCCCCGCCTTGAACAAGGACATGCGCGAGCTGCTCAACGCCCGCGGGTTCACCGAAGGCAGCACCACCACGCCAGGGGATTACGTGGTCGAACGCGCCTTCGTGGAGCAGTGACGCTACCATCGCGCCATTTCTGAAAACGCCTCAAGGACACCTCGACATGGCACGCATGGTTCAATGCATCAAGCTCGGCAAGGAAGCCGAAGGCCTGGATTTCCCCCCCTACCCCGGTGAACTGGGCAAACGGCTGTGGGAAAGCGTCAGCAAGGAAGCCTGGGCCGCCTGGCTCAAGCACCAGACCATGCTGGTCAACGAAAACCGCCTGAACCTGGCCGACGCCCGCGCCCGCCAGTACCTCGCCCGCCAGATGGAAAACCATTTCTTCGGTTCGGGTGCCGACGTGGCCCAAGGCTACGTTCCTCCTTCGGCCTGAGGCCTGTCCCCCTTCCGCCGCCGGTGCCTGCGGGCACGGCGGCCCCTGCACAATGTCCACCCACCTGTCCCTGGTCGGACCCGATGCCACCGCATGGCTGGCCAGCCTGAGCGGCCAGCCTGAATCGGACCACCCGGTGGTGCTGGTCGAATCTGGCGCCCTCCCCTCCCTCCTGAACGGCCTGCCCGCCGCCCTCAACCAAGCCCCGCCCGTGGCCTGGCCCGAGCACCTGCCCGATGGCTTCCACCCCCTGCAACTGGGTGAGCGCTGGTGGCTGCTGTGCGTGGGTGATGTGGCCGAGTCGCTGGCCGAGCTGGTGGGCACGGTGCAATCGGTGTGGGTGTCTGCCGCTTGTGTACCCCTGCTGCCCGCGCAACTGCGGGTGCTGGGCCGCCTGTGCACGCGCGAGGCAGCCCTTCAGCTGCCCGCAGACTCCGTCACTCCCAGCGTACAAACAGCTCTGGCCGACGCGGGGTTTGCGCCTGCCGACCGCAAAGACAGCACCGACACCGCCACGTGGCACTACCAACCCCGCTGGCCCGTGACCAACAACGAGGCCGCCAGCCACCCGCCCTCCGCCCTGGTGGTGGGCGCGGGCCTGGCCGGTGCGGCGGTGACCCTGAGCCTGATCGAACGGGGCTGGCACGTTCACCTGCTGGACCAGCATGCGGAACCTGCCCAAGGCGCATCGGCCCTGCCCGTGGGCGTGATGACCGAACACCTGGCCGCCCACGACACCGTGCTGTGTGAGCTGTCCCGCATTGGCGTGCCCCTGCACTGGCGGGAGCTGAAATCCCGCATCCCCGAAGGCCACGGCTGGCAGGCGGCACCGGTGGCCAACCTCAAATCGGTGCCCACCGAATCCCTGCCCCCGCTGGACCGCCTGTTGACCGACCCGGCCCTGGCCCACCACCTGCAACCCGGTGGCCTGATTCGCCCCGCCGCCCTGGTGCAAGCCTGGCTGGCACAGGCCCGTGCCAGCGGTCGCCTGACCGAACACTGGAACGCCCGTGTGGCGGCGCTGCGCAACACCCCCGCCACCCGCTGGGCCGCGCTGGACGGCCAAGGCCACACGCAGGCCGAAGCCGACCATGCGGTGCTGACCGCCGCCCATGGCTCGCTGGCGCTGCTGGCCCTGCACACCCCGCAGCCCGAGGTGGACCTGCCGCTGCGCCCCGTCAAAGGCCAAATGACCTACGGCCCCCTGGACGGCGACGCCCACGCCCCCTGCCCGGTGCGCCACAGCGGGGTGCTGGTGCCCCGTTACGACGACGCCACCCACCCGGTGGCGCAACACCTGTGGTCCATGGGTTCCACCTACGAACGCGGGTTGGACAATGCCGAGGTCACCCTGGCTTCGCACCAGCGCAACGCCGCCAGCCTGCAGCACATCTCGGGCCCGGCCCATGCGCGGCTGACCGAACAGGCGCAGCAAGGCCGTGTGCATGACTGGGCCGAGGTGCGCTGCGCCTCGTTGGACCGCCTGCCTCTGGTGGGGCCGCTGTTGCAACACCCCAGTGGCGGACTCAAACCCTCCGCCACGCTGGCGGCGGTGCCTCGCCTGCCGGGGCTGTGGACGCTGTCGGCCTTGGGCTCGCGGGGGTTGACCTTGTCCCTGCTGGCCGCACAGTTGCTGAGTGCCCGCATGGCGGGGGGACCCTGGCCCATGAAGCGCCGCCACGCCGAAGCTCTGGACCCCGCCCGGTTCGCCCTGCGCCACGCACGCAAGGCCACCGTCAAAGCCGCAGGTTGAACCGTTGCCCTGCCGAGGGCATTCAATTGGCGTGAATGCGCGCCCAGTCCTGCAACACGTCGGCCACTTCAGCCGGGTTGAGGGGCTTGCCCAGCAGCCGGGTGAACCGCGCATCCCCCAGGTGCTCACGCAACTTGCGTTCGCGCCAACGGGCCAGCAGGTTGAGGGGGTTTCGATGCTCCAGGCTGGCGGTGGACACCACCAAGCTGCCCAAACGGTTGCGTGCGCGGTAGGCCGCGGCCACCGCCGAGGCGTCGATGGTGACGGAGTCGTCGTTGACAAACACCATGGTGTACTCCCGAAGGCTCAACGCCGACAGGGCCTGGGTGGTGGACAGGACTTCGTCCACCTTGACCAGGTTGGCCAAGGCCAGTCGGGCCCGCAGGTACATGCGCTCGGTCTCGTCGGTGCTGGCCACCAGCACGCGCCAAACCAGCCAGCCAGTGGTCAAGGTGCCTGTGGGCTGGGTGGCGTCGTAGACCTGCCCATCGGCCACGGGGGCCGACGACACCAAGAAAGCCGCCGCGGGAGCCGCCACAGGGGCGGCTGGGGGCGTGGGCGGAAGGGTCAAGTCCAAATCCAGGTCCAGGCCATCGGTCTCGACCGACAACCCGGGCAAGGTGTCGGCAAATGCATCAGGGGCCGGGGCAGCGGACGTCATGCGGCGATGCTAACCCATCCGGTGTGCCACCTCCAGGCCCAGGGGGTCCCGCCCCCATGGCCGACGGTCCTTTATTCCCACCTAACATACGTCAATGAAAAATCAATAGTTTGAAATATGAAAGCCCACTTATAAAGTGCCCTCCATGCATGATTTCGCCTTTGTGATCGCGGGGTTCTCGGTGGGGCTGGTGGTGGGCCTCACCGGTGTGGGCGGCGGCTCGCTGATGACCCCCATCCTCATCTTCTTCTTCGGCATCAAGCCCTACCTGGCCGTGGGGACCGACCTGCTGTTTGCCGCCTTCACCAAGATGGGGGGCACCGTCAGTCTGGCCCGGCAGAAGCTGGTGCCGTGGCGCGTGGTGGGCTCGCTGTGCGCGGGCAGCATCCCGGCCTCGCTGATCACGCTGTGGGCGCTGCACGAGGCGGGCACCACCTCCGCCGTGGTGCAAAAGCTCATGACCACCACCCTGGGTGTGGCCCTGCTGCTGACCGCCGTCGCCAGCCTGTACAAGGCGGTGCGCGGCAAACAGCTGCCCCGCACCCTGGCCGCCGCCGACGAAGCCCTGGCCCTGCACCCACGCCACCCGGCCCTGCCGGTGCTGCTGGGGGCCGTCATCGGCACGTTGGTGACGCTGACCTCGGTGGGTGCCGGTGCCATTGGCGTGACCGCCCTGCTGCTGCTCTACCCCATGCTGCCGCTGCCGCGCATCGTGGCCGCCGACATCGCCTACGCCGTGCCGCTGACCCTGGTGGCCGGGCTGGGCCATGCCTCGCTGGGCTCGGTGGACTGGCCGCTGCTCACCAAGCTGCTGGCGGGCTCGCTGCCGGGCATCTGGCTGGGCTCGCGCCTGGTCACCCGCACGCCCGAACGACTGATTCGCGGTGCCCTGTCCCTGCTGCTGGCCTGGGCAGGCACCAAGCTGGTGATGGTCTGACCCCTCACCGCGCCCGACACCTTTTGCATTCCTTGTTTTTTCGGCTGATTCCTGATGTACGCCTACACCGACTTTGACCGCCAGTTCATCCGCCTGCGGGCCGCGCAGTACCGCGACCAGCTGGAGCGCAACCTCAACGGCACCCTGAGCGAGGACGCCTTCCGTCCGCTGCGCCTGCAGAACGGCTGGTATGTGCAGCGCTACGCCCCCATGCTGCGCGTGGCCGTGCCCTATGGCGAACTGTCGGCCCGCCAGTTGCGCGTGCTGGCCCGCATTGCCCGTGAATACGACCGCCCCACGCCCGAGCTGCTGGCCCGCGCCCAGGCCACGCAAGACGGCATCGACCAGCGTGCAGGCACCCCGCCGGGGCCGCGCCTGAAGTCGGGCTACGCCCACTTCACCACCCGGCAGAACGTGCAGTTCAACTGGATTCCGCTGGAGCGCAGCGCCGACGTGATGGAGCTGCTGGCCAGCGTGGACATGCACGGCATCCAGACCAGCGGCAACTGCATCCGCAACATCACCAGCGACGAACGCGCCGGCATTGCCGTGGACGAGGTGGCCGACCCCCGCCCCTTTGCCGAAGTGCTGCGCCAGTGGAGCACGCTGCACCCCGAATTTGCCCACCTGCCCCGCAAGTTCAAGATCGCCATCCACGGTGCCCGCGAAGACCGTGCCGCCATCCGCTGGCACGACGTGGGCCTGGAACTGGTGCGCAACCCCAACGCCCCCGAGAACGCTATCAATTCAGAAGCTGCTCACGCTTTCAATGAAAGCGCTACAGGCCATTTTGATGCTAAAAACCTGGGCTTCAAAGTCTGGGTGGGCGGCGGCATGGGCCGCACCCCGGTGGTGGCCAGCCTGGTGCGCGAGTTCCTGCCCTGGGACCAGATCGTCAACTACCTGGAAGCCGTGGTCCGCGTCTACAACCGCTGGGGCCGCCGCGACAACAAGTACAAGGCCCGCATCAAGATCCTGCTCAAGGCCGAAGGCCAGCGCTTCATCGACGAGGTGGAGGCCGAGTACCGCGACATCCTTGAAAAAGACGGCGCCCCGCACACCATTCCCCTGGCCGAGCTGCAACGCGTGGCCGCCAGCTTCGTGCCCCCGGCACTGGACTGCGACCGCAAGAGCGCTGACGAAAAGATCAACCACATCCTCAAGGCCGCCGCCGAGGACGACGTGGAGTTTGGCCGCTGGCTGCAACAGAACGTGGCCCCCCACCGCAACCCCGACCTGCGGGCCGTGACCCTGTCGTTCAAGCGCCTGGGCCAGGCCCCCGGTGACGCCACCGCCGACCAACTCGACGCCGTGGCCGAGCTGGCCGAACGCTACAGCGTCGGTGAAGCCCGCGTCTCCCACGACCAGAACCTGCTGCTGCCCTGGGTGCGCTGCGACCAGTTGCCCGAGCTGTGGCGCGACGCCCGCCGCCTGGGCCTGGCCAAGCCCAACATCCACCTGCTGACCGACATGATTGCCTGCCCCGGCGGCGACTTCTGCGCCCTGGCCAACGCCCGCGCCATCCCCGTGGCCGCCGCCATTGCCGAGCGTTACACCGACCTGGACGAGCTGCACGACCTGGGCGAAATCGACCTGCACATCAGCGGCTGCATCAACTCCTGCGGCCACCACCACAGCGGCCACATCGGCATCCTGGGCGTGGACAAGGACGGGCAGGAGTGGTACCAGGTCACGCTGGGCGGATCGGACGGCTCGCAGCTGTCGGGCCAGCCCGGCGCGGGCAAGGTGGTGGGCCCCTCGTTCGCCGCCGAAGAGGTGGTGGAGGTGGTGGAAGCCGTGCTGGACACCTACCGCGAGCAACGCCAGTCGGGCGAAACCTTCATCGACTGCCTGCGCCGCGTGGGCCACGACCCGTTCAAGGCCGCGGCCAACGCCACCCGCCACCGCACCGCCCGCGACACCGACCACGCCCTGGCCACCGAGAACGCCTGAGCCGCCCCAAACCCTTCAGAGACAGCCCCATGAAACTGTTTGCCGCCGACGCCCTGCCGCCCGAGCCCACCGGGCCTGACCACCGCACCCTGGCCGTGGCCAACGACGCCGACCCCCGCAGCCTGAACCTGAACGGCGTGGTCCGCGTGGACCTGCACTTCCCCGCCTTCACCGATGGCCGCGCCTTCAGCCAGGCCTTCTTGCTGCGCCGCCGCCTGGGCTTCATCGGCGACATCCGCGCCACCGGCGACGTGCTGGTGGACCAGCTCCAGCAGATGCAGCGCACCGGCTTCACCGAAGCGGTGCTGGCCCCCGGGCAAGACCTGGCCCATGGCGTCAAGCTGCTGAGCCTGTTCAACGACTTCTACCAAGGCGACGCCGTGAGCCCCCGCCCGCTGTTCGCCCGGGACGCCACCACCGCCACGGAGGCCGCATGACCGCCACCGTGTCCGCCACCGCCTCCGCCCTGCCGGGGGCCGCATCTGAACTGCCTGGCGCGGTGTCGTCCTGGCCCGGGGCCGATGCCGCACCCCTGCGCAAGGCCACCGAGCTGAACGACCGCCCCAGCGCCACCTACGCCGACAAACTGGCCGCCACCGAAGCGCTGCTGCGCCAGGCCGCCACCGACTTCACCGCGCCCGACGGGCAGGTGCAGGTCGTCCAGGCCCACAGCCTGGGGGCTGAAGACGTGGTGGTGGCCCACATCCTCCAGCGCCTGAACCTGCCCATTGCCGCCTTTGTGCTGGAAACCGGGGCCCTGCACGCCGAAACCCTGGCCCTGCTGGAACGCACCCGCCAAGCCCACCCCGAACGCCTGCGCGTCTACCAACCCCAGGCCGAGGCCGTGGTGCAATTTGTGCAGTGCCACGGTGCCGAGGCCATGTACCAGAGCATCGAGCTGCGCAAGGCCTGCTGCGGCGTGCGCAAGATGGAACCGCTGGCCCGCGCCCTGGCCGGACAGCGCGCCTGGATCACCGGCCTGCGCCGCGAACAGTCCGGTGCCCGTGCCGACGTGCCCGCCATCGAGCCCGACCGCTCGGGCGACGTGGAACGCACCAAGTTCAACCCCCTGGCCGACTGGACCTGGGGCGACGTGTGGCACTACATCGCCACCCACGGCGTGGACTACAACCCGCTGCACGACCGGTTCTTCCCCAGCATCGGCTGTGCGCCCTGCACCCGCGCCATCAGCCTGGGCGAGGACTTCCGCGCCGGCCGCTGGTGGTGGGAAGACGAAGCTGCGAAAGAATGCGGACTGCACGCCAAGAAAGCCTGAACCATGAACGCCCCCCTCTCCCTTGACAGGCTCCAGGAGCCCACCGCCACGCCCAGCACCGCCATGAGCGAACACCACCTCAACAACACCCACCTGGACGCGCTGGAAGAAGAAACCATCTTCATCCTGCGCGAAGTGGCCGCCACCTTCGAGCGCCCCGCCCTGCTGTTCTCGGGCGGCAAGGACTCGCTGGTCATGCTCAAGTGCGCCGAAAAGGCCTTTGGCACCAAAGCGAGTGGCGGTGGCCTGCCCTACCCGCTGCTGATGATCGACACCGGCCACAACTTCCAGGAAGTGACCGATTTCCGTGACTTCCGCGCCCAGGAGCTGGGTGCCCAGCTCATCGTGCGTAGCGTCGAAGACAGCATGGCCCGCGGCACCGTGCGCCTGGCCCACCCGGGCGAGAGCCGCAATGCCCACCAGTCGGTCACGCTGCTGGAGGCCATTGAGGAGTTCCGCTTCGACGCCCTCATTGGCGGAGCCCGCCGCGACGAGGAAAAGGCCCGCGCCAAGGAGCGCATCTTTTCCCACCGCGACAGCTTCGGCCAATGGCAACCCAAGGCCCAGCGCCCCGAGCTGTGGACGCTGTTCAACACCCGCATCCAGCCGGGGGAACACTTCCGCGTGTTCCCCATCAGCAACTGGACCGAGCTGGACGTGTGGCAGTACATCGCCCGCGAAAACATCGGCCTGCCCAGCCTGTACTACAGCCACAAGCGCGAAGTGGTGGAGCGCAAGGGCCTGCTGGTGCCGGTGACCCCCCTCACCCCGCCGCGCGAGGGCGAAACCGTGGTGGTACGCGACGTGCGTTTCCGCACCGTGGGCGACATCACCTGCACCTGCCCCGTGGCCAGCACCGCCGCCACGCCGCAGGACATCGTGATCGAGACCCTGGCCGCCGACGTGTCCGAACGCGGCGCCACCCGCATGGACGACCAGACCAGCGAAGCCTCCATGGAAAAACGCAAGAAGGACGGGTATTTCTGATGACTACCAATTCGATAGCTGCTCACGCTTTCAATGAAAGCGCTACAAGCCAAAAAGACACTCAAAATGCCCTGCGCTTCATCACCTGCGGCAGCGTGGACGACGGCAAGAGCACCCTCATCGGCCGCCTGTTGGTTGATACGCAAGCCGTGCTGCGCGACCACTTGGCCGGTGTGCAACGCCAAGGCGAGACCGACCTGGCCCTGCTGACCGACGGCCTCTCTGCCGAGCGCGAGCAAGGCATCACCATCGACGTGGCCTACCGCTACTTCAACACCGAGACGCGCAAGTTCATCATCGGCGACGCCCCGGGCCACGAGCAGTACACCCGCAACATGGTCACCGCCGCCTCGCAGGCCGACGCCGCCGTGGTGCTGGTGGACGCCACCAAGCTCGACTGGGCCAACCCCCAGCTGCCGCTGCTCGTCCAGACGCGCCGTCACTCGCTGCTGGTGAATTTGCTGCGCGTGCCCAGCATCGTGTTCGCCATCAACAAGCTCGACGCCGTGGCCGACCCCGCGCTGGCCTTTGCCCACATCAGCGCCGCGCTCAACGCCTTTGCGGCTGAAGCGGGCATCACCCCCGCCGCCATCGTGCCGGTGTCCGCCCTCAAGGGCTGGAACGTGGTGGACGACCACCACGAACACGTCGGCTGGTGCGGCTACACCGGGCCCACCCTGCTGGACATCCTGGAGGGCCTGCCCGTCACCCGCAGCGACACCGCCGCCCCGCTGGCCTTCCCCGTGCAGTGGGTGGAAAAGCAACACAGCAGCAACGTCACCCACCAGGGCCGCCGCATTTTCTGGGGCCGCGTGGCCGCAGGCGCGGTGGCCCCCGGCACCGAGGTACAGGTGTTCCCCAGCGGCCAGAAGGCCGTGGTGGCCCAGGTGCTGGACCACGCCCGCCGCCCCAAGAACGTGGACGCGGGCACCAGCGCCGGCATCGTGCTGGACCGCGAGGTGGACGTGTCGCGGGGCGACTGGATCCTGGCCGCGCCCGTGGCCGCTGCGGTGGCCGACGACGATTTCGACACCCCCGCCGCCGTCAGCGCCTACCCGGGCCGCAAGGAGCTGCTGGCCACCGTGGCCTGGATGGACGACGAACCCCTGGTGCCTGGCCGCGTGTACTGGGCGCTGCACGGCCACCGCTGGGTCAAGGCCAAGGTCAAACGTGTGGTGCACCGCCTCAACATCCACACCCTGGCCGAGGAAGACGCCACGCAGCTGGAACCCAACGCCGTGGGCCATGTGGAACTGCTGTTCCAAGATGCGCTGCCCGCCGTGGCCTACACCCAGTCGCGCGTGCTGGGGGCCATGATCCTGGTGGACACCGCCAGCCACCGCACCTCAGGTGCCGTGCTGGTGAACTGACCCAGCCCTTTTTGGGCCCTGCCTTTTGTCAATGCGTGGGGGCTTTGCGGCCCCTACCATCCACAACTTTTAAAATCGGCGGTTTTGACCGTTTCACCCACCCCACCATGACCCACGTTGTCACCGAAGCCTGCATCCGCTGCAAATACACCGACTGTGTCGATGTGTGCCCTGTGGACTGCTTCCGCGAAGGCCCCAATTTCCTCACCATCGACCCCGACGAGTGCATCGACTGCGCCGTGTGCATCCCCGAATGCCCCGTCAGCGCCATCTACGCCGAGGAAGACGTGCCCAAGGACCAGGAGCACATGATCAAGCTCAACGCCGAGCTGGCCCTGCTGCCGTCCTGGAAAAGCATCACCAAGCGCAAGGCCCCGCTGCCCGACCACGAAGAGTGGAAGGACCGCACCGGCAAGCTGTCCGAGCTGGTTCGCTGATCCACCCCGGCCACCGGGTTTTCAGCCGCTGTGCCCGCGATCTGCGGCACACTGCAAGCGCCCCCGCCGGGCGCTTTGTCGTTTCTGAAGCCCCCCGTCGTCGCGCCAGCCCCTTCCGACCTTGCCCACTGCCATGACCGCCCCCACCCACCCGGTGCCCGATCCCACGTCCACCGCCCCCATCGAAACCGACGCCCTGGTCATCGGCGCGGGGCCCGTGGGCTTGTTCCAGGTGTTTCAGCTGGGGCTGCAAGACATCCGCACCCAGGTGGTGGATGCCCATGCGGCCCCTGGAGGGCAACCCCAGGCGCTCTACCCCGACAAGCCCATTTACGACCTGCCCGGCATCCCCATGTGCACCGGTGCCGAGTTGACCCAGCGGCTGTGGCAGCAGGTGCAGCCCTTTGCCCCCCAGTGCCACTGGGGCCAGCAGGTTCATTCGCTCACCCCCCTGCCCGATGGCCGCCTGGCCGTGGGGATGCAGTCGGCATCCCGCACCTCCACACGCTTCATCGCCCGCACCGTGTTCATTGCCGCCGGTGTGGGGGCGTTTGTGCCCAAACGCCTGGCGGTGCCCGGATGGGCCGACTGGGAGGGGCGCCAACTGTTCCACCACCCAGGCCCTGACCTGCCCTTGGCCGGACAACGCGTGCTGGTGGTGGGCGGCGACCAATGGGCGCTGGAACGGGCCGCCGACTTGGCCGAACAAGCGCAGCCTCCTTCTCACCTCACCCTGCTGCACCGACGCGACCACTGGGACGCCGACACCTGCACCCTGCAACGCATCGAATCCCTGGAAGCCGCCGGTCGCCTCCAGCGCCGCGTGGGTCAGGTGCAAAGCCTGCTGAGCACCAGTGACCGGCTGAACGGCGTGACGCTGAGCCTGCCTGATGGCGGCACCGACACCCTGGCGCTCGACCAGGTGCTGGTGTTCCTGGGGCTGAGTCCCAAGCTGGGCCCCGTGGCCGACTGGGGCCTGGCCATGGCACGCAAACAACTGCATGTGGAGCCCGGCGGCTGCGAAACCAGCTGTCCCGGCGTGTACGCGGTGGGTGATGTGGTGACCTACCCGGGCAAGAAGAAACTGCTGGTCTGCGGCTTTCACGAGGCGGTGATGGCGGCCTTTGCCGCCGCGCAGCGCCTGCGCCCCGACGCCCCGGTGCTGCTGGAGTACACCAGCAGCAGCACCCGCCTCCAGCGTCTTTTGGGTGTTCTCTGACCGACATCTTTCAAAAGGCTCGATTTACACCGTATAATGCGAGGCTATTCCCCGATAGCTCAGTCGGTAGAGCGCCGGACTGTTAATCCGTAGGTCCCTGGTTCGAGCCCAGGTCGGGGAGCCAAACAATTTGCACCGATTTTTTCCCCGATAGCTCAGTCGGTAGAGCGCCGGACTGTTAATCCGTAGGTCCCTGGTTCGAGCCCAGGTCGGGGAGCCAACAATTTGCAAAGCGATCCAAAGCCCGGTTTTTCCGGGCTTTGTCGTTTGGAAACCATGTCCACCCGCGACACACCGGCCACCTTGCCCTCGCACCCGCAGCCCGATGTGCTGCCACTGCATGCCGAGCCTGGCCACTTGATGCGCCGTGCGCACCAGTTGGCGGTGTCCACCTTCCACGACACACACGGTCGCCACATCACCCCGGTGCAATACGCAGTGTTGCGGGCGTTGCTGGACCACCCAGGCATCGATCAGGTCACGCTGGCCCAGCATGTGGCCCTCGACACATCCACCACCGCCGACATCGCCACCCGCCTGGAAGCCAAGGGCTGGGTCATCCGGGAACTGCTGCCGAGGCGTCAACGCGCCCTGTACCTCAGTCCGCAGGGCCAAGCGGTGCTGCATGACATGCTGCCCCATGTGCACGCGGTACACGAAGGCCTGCTCGGTCCCCTGTCCCCCGAAGAGCGCGCAGAGCTTCTTCGCCTGCTGAACAAGCTGCTGCGCCTGCCCGCCGCCTGACGGCATCAGGGAAAACACGCATCAGAAGCCCGTGCAAACAGGCCTTTCATTCCGCATAATGAATGTCATTCAGCATACACAATGAAGGAGACTTGCATGTTCCCCAAAAACACGTGGTACGTCGCAGCCATGAGCCAGGAGTTGACCGACAAGCCCCTGGGCCGCACCGTCTGCAACGAAAAGGTGGTGTTCTACCGGGCCGACCAGGGTCGGGTGGCCGCATTGGAGGATTTCTGCCCCCACCGGGGTGCCCCCTTGTCGCTGGGTTATGTGCAAGACGGCAAGCTGGTGTGTGGCTACCACGGTCTGGAAATGGGTTGCCAAGGCAAGACGGTGGCCATGCCCGGCCAGCGGGTGGGTGGGTTTCCCGCCATCCGCAGTTTCCCGGTGGAGGAACGGTATGGTTTCGTCTGGTTCTGGCCGGGCGACCCCGCACAGGCCGACGCCAACCTCATCCCCGTCCAGGTGTGGCACAACAACCCTGATTGGGCCTATGGTGGCGGGCTTTACCACATCGCCTGCGACTACCGGCTGATGGTGGACAACCTGATGGACCTCACCCACGAGACCTACGTCCACGCCACCAGCATCGGCCAGAAGGAAATTGACGAGACGCCCTGCAAGACCACGGTCAACGGCGACGAGGTGGTGACCAGCCGTTTCATGGACAATATCGAAGCGCCCCCATTCTGGAAGGCTGCCTTGCGCGCCAAGGGCCTGGCCGACCAGGTGCCGGTGGACCGCTGGCAGATCTGCCATTTCACCCCGCCCAGCCACGTGATGATCGAAGTGGGCGTGGCCCATGCGGGCCATGGTGGGTACAACGCCCCCGACAGCCACAAGGTGTACAGCGTGGTGGTGGACTTCATCACCCCCGCCACGAACACGTCCATCCACTATTTCTGGGGCATGGCGCGCAAGTTCAATCCCACCGATGCGGCACTGACCGATGCCATCCGAGAAGGCCAAGGCAAGATCTTTGCCGAGGATTTGGCCATGCTGGAGCAGCAACAGCAGAACCTGCTGCGCTGGCCGGATCGCAACCTGCTCAAGCTCAACATCGACACCGGTGGGGTTCAGGCCCGGCGTGTGATCGATCGACTGGTGGCCGCCGAGGCAGCTGGCACATCCACTTGAGGACGGGAACATGAGTCAAGCATCCACTCCGCTGACCGTCCAGGTGGTGCACAAGCACACCGAGGCCGAAGGCATTTGCAGCCTGGAGTTGCAGGCACCCGGGGGCGAGCCACTGCCCGCCTTCACCGCAGGCGCACACATCGACGTTCACCTGCCCAATGGCCTGGTGCGCCCATACTCCCTGTGCAATGACCCCGCCGAAGCACACCGCTACGTCATTGCCGTGCTGCTCGACCCGGCGTCCCGCGGCGGTTCGCGGGCCGTTCACGAACAGATCCAGCCAGGCATGACGCTGTCCATCAGCCCGCCTCGCAACCACTTCCCCTTGGACGAAACCGCTCCCCACCATGTGCTGCTGGCCGGCGGCATCGGCATCACCCCGCTGCTGTCCATGGCGCAGCGGCTGGCGCACGTGGGGGCGGCCTTCGAGCTGCACCACTGCACACGCGATGCATCGCGCACGCCGTTCCACGCCCAACTGTCCCAACCACCACTGGGCGCACGCTGCCACCACCACCAGGATGACCGTGACGGCTCAGTGGACTTGGCCGCGCTGTTGAACGCGACTCCACCCAACGCCCACCTGTATGTGTGTGGCCCCCAGGGGTTCATGGAAGCGGTGTTGGCCACCGCACGGGTCCAAGGCTGGGCCGAGGATCGGTTGCACCGGGAGTTTTTCGGTGCCGCCGTGTCAACGCCCACGGCGGAAGACCGCTTCGAACTGCAACTGGGGCACGGTGGACGGGTGGTGCAGGTCTTGCCCGAACAAAGCGCCTTGCAGGCCCTGCTGCAAGCGGGCATGGACATCCCCATGTCGTGTGAACAGGGGGTTTGCGGCACCTGCCTGACCCGTGTGCTGGCCGGAGAACCCGACCACCGGGACCACTACCTGACCGCAGACGAACAGGCCGCCAACGACCAGTTTCTGCCCTGTTGTTCCCGCAGCAAGTCCCCCCGCCTGGTGCTGGCGCTTTGAGGCTGACACGCTGACCCCGGCAGGCCTCCGTCATGCGTCATGATGGAGGCCTTGCCCATGCCTCATCCAAGCGCCCCACCCCCTCTGCCCTGGCTGCTGCCCTCGGAACCCTTCCCCGCGGTGGAACGGGCGTGGGGACCTGACAGCCCCGCCCCCGGCTTGCTGGCCGCCGGTGGCTGCCTGGACACGCCCACCTTGGTACAAGCCTACCGCCAAGGCATCTTCCCCTGGTACAGCGACGGACAGCCCATCCTGTGGTGGCACACCAGCCCCCGCATGGTGCTGCGCACCACCGACTTCCACCTGTCCCATTCGCTGCGCAAGCTGCTGCGCAGCCAGGTTCGCCAAAACCGCCTGAACGTCACGTTTGACCTTGCGTTTGCCCAGGTCATCGCCGCTTGCGCCCAAACGCCACGGCCAGGCCAGCAAGGCACGTGGATCACCGACGACATGGTCCAGGCCTACATCGACCTTCACCACGCGGGCGTCGCACACAGCGTGGAGGTATGGAGCGACGACCAACTGCGGGGCGGCCTGTACGCGCTCAACGTGGGCCGGATGGTGTACGGCGAATCCATGTTTGCCCGACAAAGCAATGCGTCCAAGGTGGCTTTGGCGGCTTTGGTGGCGTTTTGTCGCACCCACGACCTGCCCGCCATCGACTGCCAGCAGGTGACCTCACACCTGGCCTCGCTGGGCGCCAAGCCCATCGAAGCCACAGCATTTGGCACGTTGCTGCACACTTTGGTGGATCAGCCTTCGCCACAATGGCGTTTTGACACCAATTTCTGGCCCGCCGTTCTCGGCCCACTCGACCTGTGACCACGCCCCAAGAACTGCCTTTGCAAGCACTGCAGTACTACGCCACGGCCCCTTACCCGTGCAGCTACCTGCCGGATCACATGGCCCGGTCGCAGGTGGCCACCCCCAGCCACCTGATCAACAGCCATGTGTATTCGCAGCTGATCCTGCAGGGGTACCGCCGCAGTGGCATGTTCACCTACCGGCCCCATTGCGATGGGTGTCAGGCGTGCATCCCTTTGCGCATCCGGGTGGCCGACTTCCAGCCCAGCCGCAGCCAGCGGCGCGCCTGGCGACAGCACCAGAACTTGCAAACCCGCATCCTGAGCCTCGGATTCCTGCCCGAGCATTACCAGCTCTACCTTCGATACCAGAGTTCACGCCATCCGGGTGGTGGCATGGACCAGGACAGCGTGGACCAATACACCCAGTTTTTGCTCCAAAGCCGCGTCAACACCCGGCTGGTGGAGTTCAACAGCCCGGACCACGGGTTGCAGATGGTCAGCGTGATCGATGTGCTGGAAGATGGGCTGTCCGCCGTCTACACGTTTTACGACACCCAAGACGCCAGCCATAGCCTGGGCACACATTCCATCCTGTGGCAAATCCGCCAGGCGCAGGCGCTGGGCCTGCCCTACCTGTACTTGGGCTACTGGATCGCCCAAAGCGACAAGATGGCCTACAAAACGCGCTTTCGCCCTCACGAGGTCTTGCGAGACGGACACTGGCAGTCCCCCGATTGACCTTGGCCGTCAAGGAAAGAAGCACCCTCCAAGCCCCCCCTGAAAGGGAATGTGCTTTTCGCAAAGTAAAATGCGCCCACCCATCGTGAATTGACCATGCCCAAAACCAAACCACCCGCCAAACCCGCCGTGCAGGTGATCGAACGCATGTTCACGCTGTTGGACATCCTTGCCCAGCATGAAGAGCCCGTGGCGCTCAAGGACATTGCCGAACAAGCCGGTCTGCACCCGTCCACCACCCACCGCATCCTGAACGATCTGGCGGTGGGTCGCTTTGTGGAACGCCCCGAAGCGGGCAGCTACCGGCTGGGCATGCGCCTGCTGGAACTGGGCAACCTGGTCAAAGGCCGACTGAACGCCCGCGATGCGGCCGTGGGCCCCATGCGTGAGTTGCACAAGCTGATTCAACAACCCGTCAACCTGAGCGTGCGTCAGGGCGACGAAATTGTGTATGTGGAACGCGCCTACAGCGAGCGCTCGGGCATGCAGGTGGTCCGGGCCATTGGTGGTCGGGCGCCACTGCACCTCACCTCGGTGGGCAAGCTGTTTCTGGCGGCGGATGACCCCCAAAAATTGAGGGCCTACGCCACACGCACCGGGCTGGCCGGACAGACTCGCAACAGCCTCACTCAGCTGTCCAGGCTGGAAACCGAACTGGCCCAGGCACGCGCCACAGGCATTGCCAGGGACAATGAGGAACTGGAACTGGGGGTGCGCTGCATGGCCGCAGGCATCCGGGACGACCACGGTCGCTTGGTGGCCGGACTGTCCATCTCCGCACCGGCAGACCGTCTGGATGAAAGTTGGCTGCCCAAACTCAAGGCCACAGCAGCTGAAATCTCTCGGGCGCTGGGCTACACCGGCTGAAGCGGGAACCACGGCTCCCGCATGTCAGGTTCAAAGCCAGTCAGCGGGTTTCAATCCAGCGGCGAACGCGCTCGGCGTCGGCCATGCGGGTGAATTTTCCGGCCGAATCCAAGAAGACCATGATGAGCTGACGCCCTGCCACGGTGGCTTGCATCACCAAACAGCGCCCCGCTTCGGCGATGTACCCGGTTTTCTGCAGACCGATGTCCCAGTTGGGGTTGCTGACCAGTCGATTGGTGTTGCGGTACTGCAGGGTGCGACGTCCGACCTCCACTTCATGACCCGGTGACGTGGACAACTCACGAATCAAGGGACGCTCATAAGCGACCCCCACCAGGTTGGCCAGATCCTTGGCGCTGGACTGGTTGAGCGGAGAGAGCCCGGTGGGGTCCACATACCGGGTACTGGACATGCCCAGCAGCTTCGCTTTGGCATTCATGAGCTCGACGAACCGACCCAGCCCCCCAGGAAACGTCCGCCCCAACGCATGGGCGGCACGGTTTTCACTGGACATCAAGGCCAAATGAAGCAGTTCCCCGCGAGACAATGTGGTGCCCACCGCGAGACGTGAACTGCTGCCTTTGAGCGTGTCCACATCGGCCTCGGTGATGGTGATTTGCTCATCCAGCGGCAACTCGGCATCGGTCACCACCAGCCCCGTCATGAGCTTGGTGAGTGACGCGATGGGTAAAACGGCTTTGGCGTTTTTGTCAAACAGAACCTCTTGGGTTTGCTGATCCAACACCATGACCGCGTTGGACTTGAGGTCCAACGCATCATCCACCCGATGCAACCCTGACCGGTCCGCATGGCTGAGGTTGTCCACCGACCGAGACGCCGAAGCACGAACGGCGGGAATGGAGACAACTCTCCGCTGAGCTGGTGTGTGAACCGCCTTGGCACGCACGGGCGACTGCGTGCGTTTGGCCTGAACCTTGCTGCTGGCTTTGGAGGTTTTCTTGATGGAGACTGTATGTGCCTGCTTTCGCGCAGGCGCAGCGTGAACCGACAACGAGGCGAACACCACAGCCAATGCCGTGGCGCTGCTGCACAAAAGCCGGAGGGTGGTGCCAGCGAGTGTCATGACGGTAGTTTTCCTGAGGCTGTCAAACGGCATCAGGAGTATAAACCAACGAAAAGTTTAATGGCATCAAGCAGTTGCGTGAAGGTGTTCAAGTGATCACAAAAACGCCCCCTTCACGCTCCCTGCGCCAGATCAGCCTTGGGCAGCCACCCGGTCCGCCTTGCTGTGCAGCTTGTTGAGGGCGCTCAAATACGCCTTGGCCGACGCCACCACGATGTCAGGATCGGCCCCCACACCGTTGACCACGCGGCCACCCTGCTGCAACCGGACGGTCACTTCACCCTGGCTCTCGGTGGAACCCGAGGTGATGGCATTGACCGAGTACAACAGCATCTCGGCACCGCTCTTCACATGGGATTCAATGGCCTTCAACGAGGCATCCACCGGACCGTTGCCATCGGAAGTGCCTTGAACCTCCTTGCCGTCGATGGTGAACACCACCTCCGCATGCGGACGCTCGCCGGTCTCGCTGCGCTGCGACAACGACACCAGACCGTATTGCTCCTTTTCGGCGGTGACGCTTTCGTCGCTGGCCAGTGCCAGGATGTCTTCGTCAAATATCTCTGCCTTGCGGTCTGCCAGTTCCTTGAACTTGGCAAAGGCGGTGTTGATTTCGGACTCGGACTCCATCTGGATGCCCAGTTCCTGCAGGCGTTGCTTGAACGCATTGCGACCCGACAGCTTGCCCAGCACGATCTTGTTGGCGCTCCAGCCCACGTCTTCGGCACGCATGATTTCGTAGGTGTCGCGGGCCTTGAGCACGCCGTCCTGGTGGATGCCGCTGGCGTGGGCAAAGGCATTGGCCCCCACCACGGCCTTGTTGGGCTGAACCACAAACCCCGTGGTCTGGCTGACCATGCGGCTGGCGGGCACAATCTGCGTGGTGTCGATGCCCACGTCCAGCCCGAAGTAGTCGCGGCGGGTGCGCACGGCCATCACCACCTCTTCCAGCGAGCAGTTGCCTGCCCGTTCGCCCAGGCCGTTGATGGTGCACTCCACCTGGCGTGCGCCGCCGATCTTGACACCCGCCAGCGAATTGGCCACCGCCATGCCCAGGTCGTTGTGGCAATGCACGCTCCAGATGGCCTTGTCGGAATTCGGCACGCGCTCGCGCAAGGTCTTGATGAAGTGGCCATACAACTCCGGAATGGCATACCCCACGGTGTCGGGCACGTTGATGGTGGTGGCCCCCTCGGCAATCACCGCCTCGATCACGCGGCACAGAAAGTCCATTTCGCTGCGGTAGCCGTCCTCGGGACTGAACTCCACATCACCCACACGGGTGCGGGCGTAACGCACCGCCAGCTTGGCCTGCTCCAGCACCTGCTCGGGCGACATGCGCAGCTTCTTCTCCATGTGCAGCGGGCTGGTGGCGATGAAGGTGTGGATGCGGGCGCTGTTGGCACCAGCCAGGGCATCGGCCGCACGGCCAATGTCACGGTCGTTGGCACGGGCCAACGAACACACGGTGGAGTCCTTGATGACATCGGCAATGGCCTTGACGGCCTCGAAGTCGCCGTTGGAGCTGGCGGCAAAACCGGCCTCGATGACGTTGACCTTCAGACGCTCCAGTTGACGGGCAATGCGCAGCTTCTCGTCCTTGGTCATGGACGCGCCAGGCGACTGCTCGCCATCACGCAAGGTGGTGTCAAAAATGATCAACTGGTCACTCATCTCGATTCTCCGGTGGGTCGCCTCATGGGCGACGCTTGAAAAAACCCGCAGTTCCAAAACAAACGGCCCGCTGCGGGTGCAAACGGGCCGTTGTCGGTTGAAGACGCGTGCGCTAAAGCACCTGCCCGTGGGGTAGGTTGGCTAGTAGCAGCAGGCTGAAGGAATTCATGCAAGGCACTTTAACAGAAAGCGAACATCCCCCCGCTGGGGAATACCCATGTGCACCGCCGGGTGCACTCAACTGTGCAGCCCGCGCTCGTCGGGCTCATCGGTCGAGGTGCTGATCACGCTGGTGGGCTTGCCCTTGGAGCGTTTCCAGGCGTACACGGCATACCCCGACAGGCCATACACCACAAACAAGCCGAACAGCACGATGGGCGGATGGATGTTGATGATGGCGATGGTGAGGGCCAGCAGCACGATCACCGCGAACGGCACACTCTTCTTCATGTGCACGTCCTTGAAACTGTAGAACGGCACGTTGGTGACCATGGTCAAACCCGCGTACAGCGTGATGCCAAACACCCACCATTGCACGTCCACGCCCTGGATGCCGACGTCGGTCATCAACCAGATGAACCCGGCCACCAGTGCAGCCGCGGCGGGCGATGGCAGCCCCTGGAAGAAGCGTTTGTCCACCACGCTGGTGTTGACGTTGAAGCGCGCCAGGCGCAAAGCCGCACACGCGCAGTACACAAAGGCCGCAATCCAGCCCCAGCGGCCCAGGTTGGTCAACGACCACACATAGGCCACCAGCGCCGGAGCTGCGCCAAAGGACACCATGTCGGAGAGCGAATCCATCTGCTCCCCAAAGGCGCTTTGGGTGTTGGTCATGCGGGCCACACGGCCATCGAGGCTGTCGAGCACCATGGCGGCAAAAATGCCCACCGTGGCCAGGTCGAACCGACCGTTCATGGACATCACGATGGCGTAAAAGCCACCGAACAAGGCGGCCAGGGTGATGAGGTTGGGCAGGATGTAAATGCCCTTGTTCCGTTTGGGCAACGTCAGCGGGGGAGTGCCCTTGGGCTGCGTATCGTCGTTCATGCGATCCAACTTTGGTGACGGGCGCCTAGTGTAGCCCCAAGAAAAATCGCGCCTGCACAGGCCTGCGCCCTCTAGACGCGTGCGCCCAAAAAAACAAGGCCACCGAAGTGGCCTTGCTGACTGCGGCTTCCCGGACAGGCCGGGAAACACCGCCATCAGTTGCGGGTCTGGTCGACCAGCTTGTTCTTGGCGATCCAAGGCATCATGGCGCGCAGCTTGCCACCCACCACTTCGATCGGGTGGTCGGCGGTGTTGCGGCGGCGGGCGGTCATGGACGGGTAGTTCAGACGGCCTTCCTGGATGAACATCTTGGCGTAGTCGCCGTTCTGGATGCGCTTCAGGGCGTTGCGCATGGCGGCGCGAGACTGGTCGTTGATGACTTCAGGGCCGGTCACGTACTCGCCAAACTCCGCGTTGTTGGAGATGGAGTAGTTCATGTTGGCAATGCCGCCTTCGTAGATCAGGTCCACGATGAGCTTGAGCTCGTGCAGGCACTCGAAGTAGGCCATTTCAGGGGCGTAACCGGCTTCCACCAGGGTTTCGAAGCCCATTTTCACCAGCTCAACTGCGCCGCCGCACAGAACGGCTTGCTCGCCGAACAGGTCGGTTTCGGTCTCTTCCTTGAAGTTGGTCTCGATGATGCCGGCCTTGCCGCCACCATTGGCCATGGCGTAGCTCAGCGCCAGGTCACGGGCCTTGCCGGACTTGTCCTGGTGCACGGCCACCAGGTGGGGCACGCCGCCACCCTGCGTGTAGGTGTTGCGCACGGTGTGGCCCGGGGCCTTGGGGGCCACCATCCACACGTCCAGGTCGGCGCGGGGCACCACTTGGTTGTAGTGCACGTTGAAACCGTGGGCAAACGCCAGCGAAGCACCTTGCTTGATGTTGGGGGCCACGTTGTTGTTGTACACCTCGGCGATCTGCTCGTCGGGCAACAGGATCATGACCACGTCGGCGGCCTTGACGGCGTCGTTGACTTCCATCACGGTCAGACCGGCCTTGCCGACCTTGTCCCACGAGGCTCCGCCCTTGCGCAGACCCACCACCACCTTCACGCCGCTGTCGTTCAGGTTCTGGGCGTGGGCGTGGCCTTGGCTGCCGTAGCCGATGATGGCCACGGTCTTGCCCTTGATCAGGCTCAGGTCACAGTCTTTGTCGTAGAAAACTTTCATGGGTTGCTCCGGTTGAAATAGGGGTGTTGGTTGAGAGGATGTGCGCGGGTTCAGACGCGCAGAATGCGTTCGCCGCGACCGATGCCACTGGCACCGGTGCGCACGGTTTCGAGGATGGCGCTGCGGTCGATGGCTTCCAGGAAAGCGTCGTTCTTGCCCTGGTCGCCGGTCAGCTCGATGGTGTAGCTCTTTTCGGTCACGTCGATGATGCGGCCACGGAAGATGTCGGCCATGCGCTTCATCTCTTCGCGCTCCTTGCCCACGGCACGGACCTTGACCATCATCAGCTCGCGCTCGGTGTAGGCCCCTTCGGTCAGATCCACCACCTTGACCACTTCGATCAGGCGGTTGAGGTGCTTGGTGATCTGCTCGATGACGTCGTCCGAACCCGTGGTCTGGATGGTCATGCGCGACAGGCTGGGGTCTTCGGTGGGGGCCACGGTCAGCGACTCGATGTTGTAGCCCCGGGCCGAAAACAGGCCCACCACGCGGGAGAGTGCGCCGGCTTCGTTTTCGAGCAGCACGGCAATGATGTGTTTCATGACAGTTTCCTCTTTTCGCCGCCCTCCCCTGGAACCGGTAAGCCCCAGGCTTGGCGAACAATAGATTCTACAAATTTGATAGCTGCTACCGCTTTACATGAAAGCGGTAGAGGCCAATAACAGGCTCAAAATCAAAGGTCTTCGCTGGCCAGCAGCATCTCGGTGATGCCCTTGCCTGCACGCACCATGGGGAACACGTTCTCCGTGGGGTCGGTGCGGAAGTCCATGAACACCGTGCGGTCCTTGAGCTTGCGAGCCTCGCGCAGGGCGGGTTCAACGTCTTGTGGACGTTCGATCAACATGCCCACATGGCCATAGGCCTCGGCCAACTTCACGAAGTTGGGCAACGCGTCCATGTAGCTGTGGCTGTAACGGCCCGAGTATTCAATTTCTTGCCACTGCCGCACCATGCCCAGGTAGCGGTTGTTGAGCGACAGGATCTTGATGGGCGTGTTGTACTGCAGGCAGGTTGACAGCTCTTGAATGCACATCTGCACCGAGCCTTCGCCGGTCACGCAGAACACCTCGCTCTCGGGCTTGGCCAGCTTGATGCCCATGGCGTAGGGAATGCCCACGCCCATGGTGCCCAGGCCACCGGAGTTGATCCAGCGGCGCGGCTCGTTGAATTTGTAGTACTGCGCGGCCCACATCTGGTGCTGGCCCACGTCAGAGGTGATGTAGGCGTCGGCATCGTGGGTCATGTTCCACAGGGTCTCGATGACCATCTGCGGCTTGATCACGTCGCCATTGCCCGGGTCGTACTTCAGGCAATCGCGGCCACGCCAATCCTCGATGGTGGACCACCAGGCGGCCAACGCCTGTGCGTCGGGCTTTTGCTGGCTTTCCTTGATCATGGAAATCAGCTCGGTCAGCACGTCCTTCACGTCACCCACGATGGGCACATCCACCTTCACCCGCTTGGAGATGCTGGAGGGGTCGATGTCGATGTGGATGATCTTGCGCTCGTTCTGCGCAAAGTGCTTGGGGTTGCCGATCACGCGGTCGTCAAACCGAGCGCCCACCGCCAGCAACACGTCGCAGTTCTGCATGGTGTTGTTGGCTTCCAGCGTGCCGTGCATGCCCAGCATGCCCAGGAAGCGCTTGTCGGTGGCCGGGAATGCACCCAGGCCCATCAGCGTGTTGGTGATGGGGTAGCCCAGCAAATCCACCAGCGTGCGCAGCTCGTTGACGGCGTTGGACATCAACACGCCACCGCCGGTGTAGATGTAGGGACGCTTGGCGTTGAGCAGCAGCTGCAGGGCCTTGCGGATCTGGCCGCCGTGCCCCTTGCGCACCGGGTTGTACGAGCGCATTTCCACCGTCTCGGGGTAGCCGGTGTAGGCCGTCTTGTTGAACGACACGTCCTTGGGAATGTCCACCACCACCGGGCCGGGACGGCCACTGCGGGCGATGTGGAAGGCCTTCTTCATGACCATGGCCATGTCCCGCACATCCTTCACCAGGAAGTTGTGCTTGACCACCGGGCGCGTGATGCCCACGGTGTCGCACTCCTGGAAGGCGTCTTGCCCGATGGCCGCCGTGGGCACCTGCCCACTGATGATGACCATGGGAATGCTGTCCATGTAGGCGGTGGCAATGCCGGTCACGGCATTGGTGAGACCCGGACCCGAGGTGACCAGCGCCACACCCACGTCGCCCGTGGCACGGGCATAACCGTCCGCCGCATGCACAGCCGCCTGTTCATGGCGGACCAGCACATGCTGGATGGTGTCCTGTTTGTAGAAAGCGTCGTAGATGTGCAGCACGGCGCCACCGGGGTAGCCCCAGATGAACTTCACGCCTTCGGCCTGCAGGGCCTTGACGAGGATTTCAGCACCACGGAGTTCTTGAGCTTGCGCACCAGCGGCGGCAGCGGATGCCATTTCGGCTTTGGAGATTTCCATTTTGATGAACCTTTCGAGAATTTCTCTGACGAAAAACCTTGGGTGCCCCTTCACGAACCCTTGTGAGGCCGGGTTGGGACTTGAGACCAAAACCATGGGCAACCACCATTGGCTGCGCGACCTTGATCCGTTTGCCTTGAATTTGCAACTTGCCATTATCGCACTGTGGCCGAGCTGCTCAGACAAGAATGCCACAATCCGCGCTCGCTCCCCGCTGCATCCATGCCAGAACAAGCCTCCAACGCCTCCCTTGACCTGACCGCCCCGCCCCTGCCGCGACGCCTCGCAAGCTGGCTTTACGAGGGCATGCTGCTCTTTGGGGTGGTGTTTGTCGCGGGCTACCTGTTTTCATCGCTCAGCCAGACCAAACATGCCCTGGAGAACCGCCATGCACACCAGGCCTTTGTGTTTGTGGTGCTGGGCATTTACTTCACCTGGTTCTGGGCCAAGGGCCAGACCCTGGCCATGAAAACCTGGCACATCCGGGTGGTGGATGCCCAGGGCCAACGCCTGACCCAGCCCCGCGCCTTGGCCCGTTACCTGTTGAGCTGGTTGTGGTTTTTGCCCCCGCTGGTGGCCGCATGGACGTTCCAGCTTGGCGTGGGCGAATCTGCAGTGGTCATTGGGGGCTGGATCTGGATTTACGCCCTGCTGTCCCGCTTCCACCCGCAGCGCCAGTACCTGCACGACGCCCTGGCAGGAACGCGCCTGGTGAAGTCTGAACCCAAACCCGCTAAATCATGACCCCCATCGACCCCAACGACCCGGTCAACCCGCAAAAGGCGCGCCGCGGCCTCAACCGCATGCTGCATGCCACCGGCTACTCCATGGCCGGCCTGCGTGCGGGATGGCACGAAACCGCCTTTCGCCAGGAAGCGCTGGCCGCCCTCTTGATGGTGCCCGCTGCCTTTTGGGTGGGACGCAACTGGCTGGAGGTGGCCATGCTCACCGGCACCGTGGTGCTGGTGATGGTGGTGGAACTGCTCAACACCGGGGTGGAATCGGCCATCGACCGCATCGGCCCCGAATGGCACGAGCTGTCCAAACGGGCCAAGGACATGGGCAGCGCCGCCGTGCTGCTGAGCCTGCTGTTGTGCGTGGGCACCTGGGTCGGTGCCCTTTGGAGTCGCTGGGGCGGCTGATCTCAGGACCCTTCACATGAACACCATGGACCGGATCACCACGCCCAACGGCACTGAAGCGCCCCGTTTTTCGCTGTGCGTTTACTGCGGCTCCCGCATGGGCACCCATCCCGCATTCGCCGATGCCGCCAGGGCCGTGGGCGCCTGGATCGGCCAACAGGGAGGGCAGTTGGTGTACGGTGGCGGCAACAACGGTCTGATGGGCGTCGTGGCCGATGCCACCCTGGCCCACGGTGGGCGCGTGGTGGGCGTCATCCCCCAGGCACTGGTGGACAAGGAGGTGGCCAAGACCGACTGCACCGAGCTGCACGTGGTGGCCAACATGCACCAGCGCAAGGCCCTGATGGCCGAGCGTGCCGACGCCTTCCTGGCACTGCCCGGCGGCATTGGCACGTTTGAGGAACTGTTTGAGGTGTGGGCGTGGCGGCAGCTGGGCTACCACGACAAGCCGCTGGGCCTGCTCAACGTCAACGGCTGCTACGACAGCCTGCTGGGCTTTTTGAGCCAGACGGTGGACAACGGCTTTGTCTCCACCTGGCAGATGGACCTGCTGCACGTGGGCACCGACGTGCAGCTGCTGCCCACGCTGCGGTCTGCCGCCGGTGGCGTGCACCAGCGCGTGCAGACCGAACAGATGTGAGGCGGGGTCAGACGGCGGTTTCGTCTTCCTCACCCGTGCGGATGCGCACCACGCGATCCACCGAGGTGACAAAAATCTTGCCGTCGCCAATCTTGCCGGTGCGAGCGGCCTTGATGATGGCGTCCACGCAGCGGTCCACATCATCGGTCTTGACCACCACCTCCACCTTCACCTTGGGCAGAAAGTCCACCACGTACTCGGCACCGCGGTACAGCTCGGTGTGGCCCTTCTGGCGCCCGAAACCCTTGACCTCGGTCACCGTCAACCCCGTCACACCCTGCTCGGCCAGGGCTTCACGCACTTCTTCCAGTTTGAACGGCTTGATGACGGCGGTGATCTGTTTCATGTCGGAATTCCTGTCGATGGGAGTGTGAAAAACTGGGGTAGAAAGGTGTTTGTCCGCATGATACCCAAGCCATGATCCAGCCTCACACCTTTGGTGCATTGCCCTCACACACACCCCTCACCGTGGTGCACCGCGGCGGCCATCCCGAACTGATCCACCTGGGCTCCGTGGCCGTGGTGAACACCAGTGGGCAGTTGCTCGCCCATGCGGGCGACATCACCAGCCCCATGTTCACCCGGTCGGCCCTCAAGCCCTTCCAGGCCATGCCCTTGATCGCCCGGCATGCCGAGCGCTACCGGCTCAGGCCCGCCGAAACCGCCCTGCTCTGCGCCAGCCACAACGGCGAAGACCTGCACACCCGGGGCGTCACCAACCTGCTGGAGCGTGCAGGCACCACCCCACAGGCCCTGGCCTGCGGCAGCCATGTGCCCTACCGGTTTGCGGCCACGGGCACCCAGCCAGCCCCCGGACAAACGTTTGGCAACGTGCACCACAACTGCTCGGGCAAACACTCGGGCATGCTGCTGCTGGCCGCTGCGGAAGGCTGGCCCCTGGCGGGATACCTGGACCCCGCCCACCCGGTGCAACAGGCCATCCGCGACAGCGTGGTGCACTTCACCGGGGTTCCTGCGTCAGCGCTGGTGATGGGCGTGGACGGGTGCAGCGCCCCCAACTACGCCCTGCCCCTGCCCGCCCTGGCCCATGCCTTTGCGCGCCTGACCCTGGCCGAACCCGACCCCGTGTACGGCGAAGGCCCATGCCGCATTGCCACCGCCATGGCCCAGCACCCTGAAATGGTCAGTGGCCAAGGCCGCAACGACCTGACCCTGGCCCGCGCCGGGCGAGGCGACTGGGTGTGCAAAGTGGGCGCCGACGGCGTGCAGGCCATCGCCAGCCGCAGCCGTGGCGTGGCCCTGGCCGCCAAGGTGGCCGACGGCAACCTGAAAGCCCTGATGGTGGCCGTGGCCGCCGTGCTCGAGCAACTGGGCTGGCTGGACGACAACGCCCGTGCCGCGCTGGCAGAGTTCACCCCACCCCCCATGAAAAACGCCGCCGGGCTGGATGTGGGGCAGATGGTGCCGGTGGTGCGGCTGGCCTTCAGGTCGGCACTATGATCCCCACACGCCCATTCCCACCCGGAACCCATGCCCAACCTGGCAGAACAAATCCGCGAAGCATTAGCCATGTTCGCCCTCAGCGGTACTGAGCCGGCGCTCATTGGAGGCTTGGCGGTCGCGGCACACCAGGTGATTCGCGCCACCAAAGATGTTGACTTCCTGGTGGCAGCCGAAGCGGCCAATGAAGTGCACGACGCGCTGCTGAATTTGGGCTACCAATGCCTGTACCGCAGTGAGGACGCAGCCAACTACGTGCGTGGCATGGAAGGATTGGATTTGCTGTACGCGCATCGTCCGCTCGCACGCCGCCTGCTGGCGCAGGCAACGCCACGCGAAACGCCCATGGGCCGTTTGCGCGTCATCAGTGTGGAGGGGTTGATCGGCTTCAAGCTGCAAGGCTTCACCAACGATGCCACACGCACCCGGGACTTGGACGACATTCGCGCCCTCATGCAACGGCACCGTCCGTCCCTCGACATGACCGAGTTGCGTGAATATTTTGCTCTGTTCAACCAACTGGATTTGTTCCATGAACTCCTCGGTTGACACTGACGCCAAACCCGAAACCATGCGACAAGGGGCTGAGGCCCAGATGCCGCTGGCACGCGAAGCGGGCATCCCTTTCAAGCCGAGCGCAACCACCAACGTCGGTGTGGACCCGATTGCCGAATGGCTGAGCCTGATGGAGGTGGTGCAAATGCTGTGTCCCGTGTGGCCGGTGCGTGACCAACCCATGCAAGGCGACTGCTGGCGGCTGTAACCGCCCTCTGGGCACCGTTGGTGGCGAGGCACACAGGCAGCGGCGAAAGCACCGCGCCTGCGGCAACCAACCTCACCGGGCCTCGAAACGCCCCGCATACCGAAACACCTGCCCGAACCAGGGGTGAATGAGGCGAAAGTCCATGCGAAAGTGCGTGTCGTCCAACCCCACTTCCTCAATGACGGTGTGCCCCAACCCCAGCCACTCGGGGACATGCCAACACCGCTGCCCCCACCGAAAAACCAGGCTCAAGCCCTCATAGTGCAGCCGCCCCTCCACCACGCGCACCGCCATCCGCAAGCCCAAGACGCGGTTGACGTACTCCACCAGCTCCCCTTCGCGCGAGCTCGTCCACACGCTGTTGAAGTGCAGCCGCCGCCCGTTGGCAAACGTGAGGGTGCGCCGCCACTGCAAGCCCTCAGCCTCCATGTGCTTGTGCACCACGGTGTGCACCGCGGCCTCGGCCCGGTTCACCAGGATGCCGCACCCGCCCAGCACCGCCAGCACAGGCCGCATGAACCACGGAAACTCAACGTCCATGTACCCGTCATCACATGTGGCACCCAAGCGATGGTGCGCCTGCAAACCCGGATGCAGCGACGCCCACCCCTCGCCCAACACGCGACCCATGACCCCGTTCATGACTGCCCCCATGGAATGTGTTTGAACACCATCAGCACCACCACAACCACCATGGATGTGAACGCAGGCACCCCCAACGCGAACCACCAGCGGGCCAGTTGCCTGTACTCCACACGCCAGTGGTCGTTCTGCTCGGCAGCTCCGGCAGCTGGCGGTGCAAGCGATGCAGCCAGCGCCGCGTCGGTCAGTTGCCGCATGCGGATTTGCATCCACACCACCGGCAGCCAGCACAGGCCCGCCACCGTATACAGGGCCAGACTGAGCAGCACCCACGGGGTGGTCCACGGCCACCCCATCAGGTGCAACATCCACAGACCGCTGAGGGGCTGAAAAATCACCGTCGGCGTGGTGAACACCCAGTCGGCCAGCACCACATGCCGGTTGGTCACCGCCATGTGGGCCAACTCGCCATGGCGGTCGGCCATCCATTTGTAAAACGCACTGCCCAAGCCGGTGCCAAACAGCAACACCATGCTGAGGACGTGCAGCGCCTTCCAGCTGAGGTAGCTCATGCCATTTCTCCTTCTTCATCAAGCAACGAAATCCGTGCGGGCGTCCATGGCCGGGGCGGACGCCCCAACAGGGCCGTCAAGGGTTCGATGCTGTACCCGGCTCCCGCACCGCCACGCAACATGCGCAGGTTGTCCAACGTGAGCAAGGGGTAGAAGGGAGGCATCCGGCCCAGCACCCGGGCCGCGGCCAGCGCCAGCGGCCAGGGCACGGGCAGCAAGCCCGCCGCACCCAAGCCCTGCGCCTGCCGCAAGGTTTGCAGCCACTGCGCCATGCTGAAGGTCCGCGGCCCCACCACATCCACGGTCTGAGGGGGCCGTGCAGACGCCAGGCAGGCCTGGACCGCGTCCACCACGTCGCTGATGTGAACCGGCTGAATGGCCTGATCGCCATCGCCCAACACGGGAATGCGTGGCCAACGGGCCACGCGCATGAACAAGCCCGCGCTGGCGCCACCCGGTCCGTGGATGAGCGATGGCCGCAAAACAACCCCCTCCAGGTCCATGCCGCGCAGCGCGTCATCGGCCACCCGCTTGCTCAGGTGAAAGGCCGAAAACGCGCGCGCGTCCGCCCCCAAGGCTGAAATCTGGACCACACGACGAACCCCCTCCTGCGCACAGGCGCGGAACAGGGCCTGCGGCACCTGGGTGTGCAGCACGTCGAAGTGCTGCCCCGCCCCTGGGGTGATGATGCCCACGGCATTGACGACGGCATCCACCCCTTGGAGCCAAGGCCGCCAAGCCTGGGGTTGAACCAGTTCCGACACATTCACGCCATGTCGGCGGGAAATGGGACGAATTTCATGCCCTGCGGCCACCAATGCGCGGGACAATGCGCGCCCCACAAATCCGCTGGCCCCCAACAGCAAAATGTTCATGACATTGCTCCCATTGAGTGGGTCGGTATCCAGACATTGACGTCTGAATTCACCCCTCCGGGGACAAAATCCCGCGCCCATTCCCGCGGCCATCCATTTTCAAAACACATGAAGAACTCCCATCCAACAAGGAGCCTTCAGTGTGATGTGGGGGGCGTTCCAAAGCCTCCGGATGGATCGTTTTGGAGGCCGTGGCGCTCCGAAACGATCCGTTCAGAACACAAACCCCGGCTTCAGCCGGACGCCATCAGGCGGGCGGGGTGGAAAACCGTTTGCGGTACTGCCCGGGCGTCATGCCTTCCACCTCTCGAAAAGCATCGTAAAAGCTGGATTGCGATGCGAATCCCACATTCAGCCCCACGGACAGCACGGAAGCCGAAGGTTCATCCAGCAACATGGATTTGGCCGCAGCCACCCGATGTTCACGCAAATAGCGCAGAAATCCTTTGCCCACGTGGTGGTTGAGCAATTCGGACAATTGGTGCGTGCTCAATTGCAATTGATCGGCCAATGTCGGCAGACTCAATTCGGGGTCCAGGTACACCTTTTGCTCGTCCATCAAATGCTGCAAGCGTTGCAATGCATGGTCACAATCGATGCGTTTGAGCGTGGACGATTCGGGCGTGGCCTCCGCCATCTGCATGGCTTCCTGAACGTCTTCGGCCAAGGTGGGGCGCCATGTCAAGGCCAACTGAAGCAACCACAGCGCCAAGCCAATGGCCACGGCGTACAGGCTGAAGAACACGTCGTCCCCCAGAGCCCAGCGCATCACACCCAGCACGGTGGCCACCGAGCCCGCCACCAGCACCCCCGCCAGCAAGCCCATTTCGCGCTGGAAGTGTTCGCGCTGGTGCCGCCACTTCAGCAGCGCCGGGGCAATGGCCGCCACATAAGCAACCCCCAGCACAAAGGCCAATGGCACGGCCACGGACGAGGGCAAGCCCGCGGCCAGCACCAGCGGCACCGCATGCAGCACCGACATCGGTCCCAGCGGGCGAGCTTCTTTCAACACCGCCAGACCGACGTGCCAGAACAGCGGCGCCACCGCAAACAGCGCCATGCGGTACAGCGGCCCATGCACCCACGCCAGTGGGCCGTAGAGCCACGCGAAGTGCATGGCCTGCAGACTGGCCAGCACGCCCAGCAGACACCACGCCGCCCAACGCACCGAACGCTGGCCGGGGTAGTGCTGCACACGCACATGGGTCAAACCCAGCCACAGCGCGGTGCCCATGGCATGGCCACACGCCAGCAGTGCACCGGCTTTCAGCAGGGGCAGGCCCACGCCGTCCAAGCCCTCAACCCCGGTACTTGCTGGTGATGGGGTAGCGCCAGTCCTTGCCAAAGCTGCGGTGGGTCACGCGGATGCCCACCGGGGCTTGGCGGCGCTTGTACTCGTTGATGCGCAGCAGCCGCGTGACCTTGTCCACATCGGCCTGGGCGTAACCCGCGGCCACGATGGCAGCCGGGTGCTCGTCGTTCTCCATGTAGCGCTGGATGATGGCGTCCAGCACTTCGTACTCGGGCAGGCTGTCCTGGTCCTTCTGGTCGGGGCGCAGCTCGGCGCTGGGGGGCCGGGTGATGATGCGCTCGGGGATGGGGTTGGCCCCCGTGCCATAGGGGTCGTGGGCGTTGCGCCACCACGCCAGCTTGAACACCATGGTTTTCACCACGTCCTTGATGACGGCAAAGCCCCCTGCCATGTCGCCGTACAGCGTGCAGTAGCCGGTGGCCATTTCGCTCTTGTTGCCGGTGGTCAGCACGATGCTGCCGAACTTGTTGCTCAAGCCCATGAGCAGCGTGCCGCGGATGCGGGCCTGCAGGTTCTCTTCAGCCGTGTCTTCGGGCAGCCCGGCAAAGTCGAAGGCCAGGCTGGCCTTGAAGGCCTCGAAGTGCGGGCGGATGTCGATTTCGTCGTAGCGCACGCCCAGGCGGGCGGCCATATCGCGGGCGTCGATCCAGCTGATGTCGGCGGTGTAGGGCGACGGCATCATGACCGCCCTCACCTTGTCCTTGCCCAGGGCGTCCACGGCAATGGCCAGCACCAGCGCCGAGTCGATGCCGCCCGACAAGCCCAACAGCGCCCCGGGAAAGCCGTTTTTGCCCACGTAGTCGCGCACACCCAGCACCAGGGCGTGCCACAGGTCGGCCTCCAGCGAGTCCTCTGCCGCCACAGCCCCTACTATTTTGATAGCTGCTTGCGCTTTTTCTATAAGCGGTAGAGCCATATTTTCCTTGAAACTTTCCGCCCGGAAGCCCAGCGAACCATCGGCGTTGAGCGCAAAGCTGCGGCCCTCGAACACGATTTCGTCCTGCCCGCCCACCAGGTGGGTGTAGACCAGCGGCAGCCCGGTGCAGGCCACGCGCTGGCGCATGGTGTCTTCGCGCTCACTGCCCTTGCCGGTGTGAAACGGTGAGGCGTTGATGACCAGCAGCAGCTGCGCCCCCGCGTCGCGGGCGGCCAAGGCCGGTTCGTCGAACCAGGCGTCTTCACAAATCAGCAGGCCCACCTTCACCGACGCGCCCTGGGCGTCGGGCAGGTCAAACACCACCGGGTGGTGCCCGGGCACAAAGTAGCGCCGCTCGTCAAACACCTGGTAGTTGGGCAGCTTTTGCTTGCAATACAGCGCCACCTGCTGGCCGTCGCGCCACACGCTGGCGGCGTTGTACAGCTGGGCCTCGCGCACGCTGCGGCTGTGCTGAGGCTGGACGGTGGTCTCCCCCGCCGCCAGCCGCTGGGGATGTCCCACCACCAGCGTGAGGCCTTTCAGCCCCGCAGTGCCCGCCACCACCTGGGCCAAGGCATCATCACAGGCATCCAGAAAGCCGGGGCGCAGGTACAGGTCTTCGGCGGCATAACCACACAGGGCCAATTCGGGCGTGACCAACAGCCGGGCCCCTTGGGCGTGGGCCTGGTGGGCGGCATCGATGATGCGACGGGCATTGCCCTGAAGGTCGCCCACCACGAAGTTGAGCTGGGCCAGACAAATTGGGAAGGTCATGCGAGCGGAAATCCAGAAGCAAGGCGCGGCCCCGTCGGGGGGCAAGGGGTCAAACGATTATGTCATTCGGGTCCTGAACCATCCCGACGAGGTGGGCTTGTCCCACTGGCAGACGCTGCTGGCGGCCGAACGCCGCCAGGGCCGGGACGCCGCCCCGTTCATGACACCGCAATACCTCGGTGCCCTGCTGGACAGCGGCAGCGCCGTGCCCGCCACCGGCTGGGCCCTGCAACTGGTGACCTTGTGGTCGGCCGACGGCCAACACCTGCTGGCTGCCGCGCCGCTGTACCTCAAAAGCCATTCGTATGGCGAATACGTCTTCGACTGGGCCTGGGCCGACGCCCATGCCCGCCATGGGCTGGCCTACTACCCCAAGGGCGTGGTGGCCGTGCCCTTCACCCCGGTGCCCGGCCCCCGCCTGCTGGCCGTGGACGCGGCGGCCCGGCTGGCCCTGGTGCACGCGCTGGTGGAGCGGGCGCGGCAGCAAAACTTGTCATCCCTGCACCTGCTGTTTGCCCATGCCGACGACGTGACCGCCGCCCAGGCCGCCGGGCTGATGTTGCGCCAGACCGTGCAGTTCCACTGGACCAACCGGTGTGAGGCCACCGGCCAGCCCTACACCGGCTTTGACGACTTTCTGGCCACCTTGTCGCAGGACAAACGCAAGAAGGTGCGACAGGAGCAGCGCAAGGTGCGCGAGGCGGGCGTGGGTTTTCGCGTGCTGGAAGGCCCCGACATCACCCCCACCGACTGGGACTTCTTCTACCGCTGTTACCAGCAAACCTACCTGGAGCACGGCAGCGCCCCCTACCTCAGCCGGGACTTCTTCACCCGCCTGGCCCTGGAGCAGCCGCAGCACTGGGTGATGTTTGTGGCCGAGCGTGCCGGGCACCCCATTGCTTGCAGTATGATAGCTGTCAGCGCTTTCAATGAAAGCGCCAGAGGCCAAAAAGACTCACAAAATCTGCCCCGAGTAGCCTACGGCCGCTACTGGGGGGCGCTGGAGCGGGTGGACTGCCTGCACTTTGACGCCTGTTACCACCAGCCGCTGGCTTGGTGCATTGCCCATGGGTTTGATCGTTTTGAAGGCGGTGCCCAGGGCGAACACAAGATGGCCCGCGCCCTCATGCCCGTCAGCACCACCAGCGCCCACTGGCTGGCCCACCCGGCCTTTGCCGACGCCATCGACCGCTACCTGCAACGGGAAACCGAAGGTGTGGCCCACTACCTGGACGAACTGCACACCCGCAGCCCCTTTCGCCAAGGTCCGCTCAGCCGCTGACCCGCGGGACACCCCCTGAGCCCCCCAGGTTTGCGCGGCGTCAAGCACCGAATTGGGGCGGCATGATGTAATTCGCGGTCAGTTTTCAAGACCTTGACCCATGGCCCTCACGATTTTCAACACCCCCGTCGTCAACACCCTGCTCAAGGCGTTTTCGGTGGGTTTTCTGCGCCTGACCGGTTGGCGCGTGGAAGGGCAACTGCCCGACGAAGCCCGCAAAAGCGTGCTGATCGCCGCACCCCACACCAGCAACTGGGACCTGCCCTACACCTTGATGGTGGCCTTTGCGCTCAACCTGCGGGTGCAGTGGATGGGCAAAAGCGGCATCTTCCGCTTTCCGTTTGGCGGCCTCATGCGCTGGCTGGGCGGCATCCCGGTGGACCGCAGCCGCTCCACCAACCTGGTGGCCGCGTCCATCGACAGCATCCGCAACGCCGCGGGCCCGCTGCAACTCATCGTGCCGCCGGAGGGCACCCGCAGCAAGACGCGGTACTGGAAAACGGGCTTCTATCACATTGCCGTGGGCGCGGGCGTGCCCATCGTGATGGCCTACATGGACTACCGCCGCAAGGTCAGCGGCTTGGGGCCCATCTTCAAGGCCACGGGCGATGTGGAGCGTGACATGGCCACCATCAAGGCGTTCTACGCCACCATCGTGGGCAAGAACCCGCACCAGTTTGTCGCCGGGGATTGACCTTCACCCAAGCGCCCTTGAACCAGCCGGGTCAGCGGTGCAGGTTGCGGGGGTAGCGCACATGCTCCACCAACTCCTGCACCTTGGGGGGCGGTGGGGGCGACAGCAGGCTGACCACCACCATCACCGCAAAGCCCAGCGGCACCCCGAACACCCCGGCTGAAATGGGCTGAATGTCCCACCACAGGCGCACAGGCCCGGTGATGCCAAACACCTCCCGCAGCCAGGGCTGGTTGACCACCATGTAGTACGAGGTCAGGCCCAGGCCCGCCACCATGCCCAGCGATGCCGCCAGCCCCGTGGTGCGCCGCCAGAACACCCCCAGGGTGAGGGCCGGGAAAAACGCCGCCGCGGCAAACGAAAACGCCGCCGACACCAGGAACAGGATGTCTGCTGGTTTTTGCGCGGCCACGTAGGCCGCCGCCAAGGCCACCACCAACAACACCATCTTGGACAGCGTGACCCGCCGCGCCGTACCGGCGTGGGGGTCGATCATCTTGAAGTACAGGTCGTGGCTCAGCGCACTGGAAATGGTCAGCAGCAAGCCGTCTGCCGTGGACAGTGCCGCCGCCAGCCCGCCCGCGGCCACCAGGCCAGACACCACATAGGGCAACCCGGCAATTTCGGCGGTGGCCAGCACGATGATGTCGCCACCGATGTTCATCTCGTTGAGTTGCAGCACGCCATCGCCATTGATGTCGGTGATGGACAGCAGGCTGGGGTCCACCTTGTGCCAGGCATCCACCCAGGCCGGCAAATGGCTCAGTGAGCTGCCCACCACGTTGTGAAACACCTCGTACTTGACCAGCACCGCCAGCGCCGGGGCGGTGAAGTACAGCAGCACGATGAACAGCAACGACCACGTCACCGACTGCCGCGCCTGCTTCACGTTGGGGGTGGTGTAGTACCGCGTGAGCACATGGGGCAGCGCCGCGGTGCCCACCATCAGACAGAACACCAGCGCCAGGAAGTTGCGGCGAGACTGGTCAAACAGCGCCTGCTCTTGCGGGGTTCCGTCGGGGTTGCCCGCAAACTGCTGGGCCTGTGGCGGCATGCCGTTGAGGGGTTTGGCCTTCACCTGCACCTCGGCCAACTCCTGTTGCCAGCGGGCCACGGCGGCCTCAGGCTCGCGGGGCAGCCTTGCCAGGGTCCGCTCGGCGGCCACCTGCTCCTTTTGGGGGGCGTGGGCCACACGCACGGCCGCCAGTTGGGCTTCCGCGGCCTTGCGATCGTCGGCCAAGGCGCGAACGGGATCGGCCAGCTTGGCTTCCAGCCGTGCGGCGCGGTCGGCAAACACCTGCCGCACCTCCAGTTCACGGGTGTCCACGCCCAGATCGGACTCGATGGCGGACACCTTCTCCAGCTGGTAGCCATACACCACCTGCGGCACCGGCACGCCCGTCTGCTTCATGCTGAGCCAGACCACGGGAATCATGTAGGCCACGATGATCACGATGTACTGCGCCACCTGCGTCCAGGTCACCGCCCGCATGCCCCCCAGGAACGAGCACACCAGCACCCCGCCCAGGCCCAGGAAGATGCCCAGCTCGAACGCCACCCCCAACAAGCGCGAGGTGATCAGCCCGACACCGTAGATCTGCGCCACCACATAGGTGAACGAGCACAGCAGGGTGGCGGCAATGCCCAGCAACCGGGGGACGTTGTCCCCGTAGCGCTCGCCCAAAAAGTCGGGGATGGTGAACTGCCCGAACTTGCGCAGGTAGGGGGCCAGCAAAAACGCCACCAGGCAAAACCCGCCACTCCACCCCAGCACAAACGCCAGCCCGGTGTAGCCCGAGAGGTACAGCGTGCCCGCCAGCCCCAGGAAGGAGGCGGCCGACATCCAGTCGGCCCCCGTGGCCATGCCGTTGTAGAGCGCCGGCACCCGCCGCCCGGCCACGTAGTACTCCACGGGATCGGTGGTGCGGCACATGATGCCGATGCCCGCGTACACCGACACCGTGGCCAGCAGGAACATGAAGCCGATCCACTCGCGCGACATGCCCATCTGCTCGGCCACCGCCAATGCCGCCACAAACAGCGCGAACCACAGCGTGTACCAGCGGTAGGCCTTGTCCACCTGACGGCGGAACATGGACGCCGATGCATCGGCATCGCCACGGGAACCTCGGAACATGTGGGGCATGGGGGGGACTCAGCCTTCTTCGTCCAAGCCGTGGGCTTCGTCCAGGCGTTCCATGACATGGGCATACACCCAGACGATGAGGGCAAAGACGATCAGCGCCCCCTGCGACGCCACCCAGAAGCTGAACGGCCAGCCGAAGAAGCGAAAGCTCAGCTCACGGGCGAAAAAGGCCACGCCAAAGGTGACCCCGAACCACAGCCCCATCAGGACGGCGGTCAGGGTCAGGTTCTTGCGCCAGTAGTGACGCTGACTGGGGCTGGGCTCCAAGGCCGCTGCGGCTCGGGGCCGCTCAATCGGTCACGGCTTCTTCAGGCTTGGCCTTGTCGGCCTTCTTGGGCAGGGGCGTGATGTCCAGCTTGACGTCGCCGGTCTCCACGCCCTTGTCGTCGGTCTGGGTGACCCAGTCCACCGACAGTCGCCCGCCTTCGGTCAGGCGGCCGAACAACAGCTCGTCGGCCAAGGCACGGCGGATGGTGTCCTGGATGAGGCGTTGCATGGGGCGTGCGCCCATCAGGGGGTCGAAGCCCTTCTTGGCCAGGTGCTTGCGCAACGTGTCGGAGAAGGTGACTTCCACCTTCTTCTCGGCCAATTGGGTTTCCAGCTGGAGCAGGAACTTGTCCACCACGCGCAGGATGATCTGCTCGTCCAGCGCCTTGAAGCTGACCATGGCGTCCAACCGGTTGCGGAACTCGGGCGTGAACAGGCGCTTGATGTCACCCATCTCGTCGCCCGCCTCGCGCGGGTTGGTGAAGCCGATGGTGGCCTTGTTCATGGTCTCGGCCCCCGCGTTGGTCGTCATGATGATGATGACGTTGCGGAAGTCGGCCTTGCGCCCGTTGTTGTCGGTCAGCGTGCCGTGGTCCATGACCTGCAACAGCACGTTGAAGATGTCCGGGTGGGCTTTTTCGATTTCGTCAAGCAACAGCACGCAATGCGGCTTCTTGGTGATGGCCTCGGTCAGCAGGCCACCCTGGTCAAAGCCCACATAACCGGGAGGCGCACCGATCAGGCGGCTGACGGCGTGGCGCTCCATGTACTCGGACATGTCGAAGCGGATCAGCTCAATGCCCAGGATGTAGGCCAGCTGCTTGGCGGCTTCGGTCTTGCCCACGCCGGTGGGGCCGCTGAACAGGAAGGCACCAATCGGCTTGTCGGGCTTGCCCAGGCCGGAACGCGCCATCTTGACGCTGGCGGCCAGCACCTCCAGCGCCTTGTCCTGACCAAACACCACGCTCTTCAAGTCGCGCTCCAGCGTCTTGAGTTTGCCGCGGTCGTCGTTGGACACGTTGGCCGGGGGAATGCGGGCGATCTTGGCCACGATTTCCTCGACCTCGGTCTTGCTGATGGTCTTCTTGCGCTTGGACGGTGGCAGCACACGTTGGGCGGCCCCTGCTTCGTCGATGACGTCAATGGCCTTGTCGGGCAGGTGGCGGTCGTTGATGTACTTGGCACTCAACTCGGCCGCGGCCTGCAGGGCGGCCACGGCGTACTTGACGTTGTGGTGCTCTTCAAAACGCGATTTCAGACCCTTGAGGATGTCCACCGTCTGCTCGACGGTGGGCTCCACCACATCCACCTTCTGGAAGCGGCGGGACAGCGCAGCGTCCTTCTCGAAAATGCCCCGGTACTCGGTGAAGGTGGTGGCCCCGATGCACTTGAGCGCCCCGCTGGACAAGGCGGGCTTGAGCAGGTTGGAGGCATCCAGCGTCCCGCCCGAAGCCGCACCCGCACCGATGAGGGTGTGAATTTCGTCAATGAACAGGATGGCGTGGGGCTTGTCCTTCAGGGTCTTGAGCACGCCTTTCAAGCGCTGCTCGAAGTCACCGCGGTACTTGGTGCCCGCCAGCAACGCACCCATGTCCAGGGCGTACACATTGGCCTCGGCCAGCACATCGGGCACCGTGCCCTGGGTGATGCGCCAGGCCAGCCCTTCGGCAATGGCGGTTTTGCCCACGCCGGCCTCACCCACCAGCAACGGGTTGTTCTTGCGGCGACGGCACAAAATCTGGATGACACGCTCCACCTCGTAATCGCGACCGATGAGCGGGTCGATCTTGCCGTCCTTGGCGGCCTGGTTCAGGTTCTGGGTGAACTGCTCCAGCGGTGAGGCCTTTTCATTGGCTTTTTCACCCTGCTCTTCGGCCTCGGGGGCGTTGTCCGCCGACTTGGTGGGCTCGGGTGGGTCGGACTTGCGGATGCCGTGGGCAATGAAGTTGACCACGTCCAGGCGCGTCACGCCCTGCTGGTGCAGGTAGTACACGGCGTGGGAGTCCTTCTCGCCAAAAATGGCCACCAGCACGTTGGCACCGGTCACTTCCTTCTTGCCGTTGCCGGTGGACTGCACGTGCATGATGGCGCGCTGGATCACGCGCTGGAAGCCCAAGGTGGGTTGGGTGTCCACTTCATCGGAGCCCGCCACCTGCGGCGTGTTGTCCTTGATGAAGGTGGTGAGCGACTTGCGCAGGTCGTCGATGTTGGCCGAGCAGGCCCGCAGCACCTCGGCGGCACTGGGGTTGTCGAGCAGGGCCAGCAGCAGGTGCTCGACCGTGATGAATTCGTGGCGTTGTTGACGGGCCTCGACAAAGGCCATGTGCAAGCTGACTTCAAGTTCCTGGGCAATCATGGGCTTTTCCTCGGTGGATGGGATGGAGACTGGAAGTCTTCAAACAGGGGGAACTCGATGGTGGGGACAAAAAACACTTATTCAATCGGCTCGTGCATGCATTGCAAGGGGTGACCCGCCTGACGGGCGGCATCCAACACTTGTTCGACCTTGGTGGCCGCAATGTCCTTGGGAAACACCCCGCAGACACCCCGCCCTTCCAGGTGGATTTTGAGCATGATCTGGGTGGCAGATTCCCGGTCCTTGTTGAAAAACTCCTGCAGGACCAGCACCACAAACTCCATGGGCGTGAAATCGTCGTTGAGCAGCACCACATGGTGCATGCGCGGCGGCTGGGTGCGCAACGTCTGGCGCTCCAGCACCGCAGAATCCGAGCTCCCGCCGTCGGGCGGCAGGGGGGTGGTGCGAGGGATCTTGGTGGCCATGAAAACCATTCTATCCACGGAAGAATGCCCTCATGGGCCAAGCCGTCCGCAGAAGCAAAAAGGCCGCGTCAACGGGCGTTGACCGCGGCCTGCAAGACACGGAGATCAAGGGTTTTCCCTCTGGGAACGCCCCCTTTTTCCCCTCGTCACATGTTGTCGATCATCACCTGACCAAAACCCGAGCAACTCACTTGGGTAGCCCCTTCCATCAAGCGGGCAAAGTCGTAAGTGACCCGTTTGGACGCAATGGACTTTTCCATGGACCGAATGATCAGGTCTGCCGCTTCCTTCCAGCCCATGTGGCGCAGCATCATCTCGGCTGACAGGATTTCCGAGCCGGGGTTGACGTAGTCCTTGCCCGCGTACTTGGGGGCCGTGCCGTGGGTGGCCTCGAACATGGCCACGGTGTCGGACAGGTTGGCCCCGGGCGCAATGCCGATGCCCCCCACCTGGGCCGCCAGGGCGTCGGAGATGTAGTCGCCGTTCAGGTTGAGGGTGGCGATCACGCTGTATTCGGCGGGCCGCAGCAGGATTTGCTGCAGGAACGCGTCGGCAATGCTGTCCTTGATGATGATGTCGCGCCCGGTGCGGGGGTTCTTGACCTTGCACCACGGCCCGCCGTCAATGAGTTCTGCGCCAAACTCCTTCAACGCCACGCCATAGGCCCAGTCGCGGAAGCTGCCTTCCGTGTACTTCATGATGTTGCCCTTGTGCACGATGGTGACGCTGGGCTTGTCGTTGTCGAGGGCGTACTGAATGGCTTTGCGCACCAGGCGCTCGGTTCCTTCGCGGGAAACCGGCTTGATGCCGATGCCCGAGGTGGCGGGAAAACGGATCTTGCGCACACCCATTTCGTTGGTCAGGAAGTCGATGAGCTTCTTGGCCTTTTCACTCTCGGCTTCGTATTCGATGCCCGCATAGATGTCTTCCGAGTTCTCGCGGAAGATCACCATGTTGGTCTTGTGCGGTTCCTTCACCGGGCTGGGCACACCGGCAAAGTACTGCACGGGGCGCAGGCACACGTACAGGTCCAATTCCTGGCGCAAGGCCACGTTGAGGGAACGGATGCCCCCGCCCACCGGGGTGGTCAACGGCCCCTTGATGGACACGACAAAGTCACGCACCGCCTGCAAGGTTTCTTCGGGCAGCCACACGTCGGGGCCATACACCTGGGTGGACTTTTCCCCTGCATACACCTCCATCCAGTGGATCTTGCGTTGGCCGCCGTAGGCCTTGGCCACGGCCGCGTCCACCACCTTCAGCATCACCGGGGTGATGTCCATCCCCGTGCCGTCACCCTCGATGTACGGAATGATCGGCTCGTCAGGCACGTTCAGCGACATGTCGGCATTGACGGTGATCTTCTGACCTTCGGCGGGTACTTTGATGTGCTGGTACATGAAAACAGGTCTCCTGGCGAGCTGCTGGGGGGTGTGAGGCGACAAATTCTAGTCGTGAATGTCGCTGCGAAACCCCTGCCCAAATGGCGCACAATGCTCGCCCAGACCCATCCCAACCGTGCTGTATGTACCGTCAAATCGCCCGTTGTTGCGCCTTGTTGTTGACGCTCAGTGGAACCGCGTGGTCCCAGGGGCAACCCCAGCAGAACCTCCCCCGGGTGACCTTGAAGGCGGGCATGCACCTCATTCAGGCCCAGGTGGCCGCCACCCAGGAAGAGCGGGCCGTGGGCTTGATGCACCGCCAGGACATGGCCCCCAACGAAGGCATGTTGTTTGTGTTTGAGCAGCCTGCGAGCCAGTGTTTCTGGATGAAAAACACCCTGCTGCCGTTGACGGCCGCCTTTGTGGCCGATGACGGCACCATCGTCAACCTGGAAGACATGAAGCCCCAGACGCTGGACTCGCACTGCTCGACCAAACCGGTTCGTTACGTGCTGGAAATGCACCAAGGCTGGTTTGCCAAGCGTGGATTCAAGGCCGGAGCCAAGCTGGGTGGCCCACCGTTCGAGTCAGCTCGCCACTGACCAGCACCAGAACGGGTCACGCCCACAAAAAAAAGCCCGAAGACCAAAGGTCTCCGGGCTTTTTTGTTGGTTGTCGCAGTCAGGCCATGGAGGCGAGCGCCGCATTCAGCGTGGCGCTGGGGCGCATCACCGCCGCCAGTTTCTCTGCGTCGGGCATGTAGTAGCCACCAATGTCCACGGGCTTGCCTTGCACCGCGGCCAGCTCGGCCACGATGGCCTGCTCGTTGTCGGCCAGTTGCTTGGCCAGGGGCGCAAACTTGGTGGCCAGTTCGGCATCCTCGGTCTGCGCGGCCAGCGCTTGTGCCCAGTACAGCGCCAGGTAGAACTGGCTGCCGCGGTTGTCCAACTGGCCGGTCTTGGGGCTGGGGTTCTTGTTGTTGTCCAGCAGTTGGCCGGTGGCGGCATCCAGCGTCTTGGCCAGCAGCTTGGCGCGGGGGTTGTTGTTCTTGATGCCCAAATCTTCCAGCGACACCGCCAGCGCCAAGAATTCGCCCAGCGAGTCCCAACGCAGGTGGTTTTCCTCCACCAGCTGCTGCACGTGTTTGGGCGCAGAACCACCGGCACCGGTTTCGTACATGCCACCACCGGCCATCAGGGGCACGATGGACAGCATCTTGGCGCTGGTGCCCAGTTCCATGATGGGGAACAGGTCGGTCAGGTAGTCGCGCAGGATATTGCCAGTGGCGCTGATGGTGTCCAGACCGCGGATGACGCGCTCCAGGGTGTAGCGCATGGCACGCACCTGGCTCATGATCTGGATGTCCAGACCGGTGGTGTTGTGCTCGTGCAGGTACATCTTGACCTTGGTGATCAGCTGGGCTTCGTGCGGACGGTACTGGTCCAGCCAGAACACCACGGGCATGCCGGAGTTGCGGGCACGGTTGACGGCCAGCTTCACCCAGTCGCGGATGGCGGCGTCCTTGCACTGGCACATGCGCCAGATGTCACCGGCTTCCACCTCCTGGCTCAGCAGCACTTCACCGGTGTTGATGTCGGTGATGTTGGCCACACCGTCTTCGCTGATTTCGAAGGTCTTGTCGTGCGAGCCGTATTCCTCGGCCTGCTGGGCCATCAGGCCCACGTTGGGGACCGTGCCCATGGTCTTGGGGTCGAACGCGCCGTGCCACTTGCAGAAGTTGATCATCTCCTGGTAGATGCGGGCAAAGGTCGATTCGGGCATCACGGCCTTCACGTCCTTCAAGCGGCCATCGGCACCCCACATCTTGCCGCCGTTGCGGATCATGGCGGGCATGGAGGCGTCCACGATGATGTCGTTGGGTGAGTGGAAGTTGGTGATGCCTTTGGCAGAGTCCACCATGGCCAGCTCGGGCCGGTGCTCGTGGCAGGCGTGCAGGTCGCGCTTGATTTCGTCGCGCTGGCTTTGCGGCAGGTTCTCGATCTTGGTGTACAGGTCCACCATGCCGTTGTTGACGTTCACACCCAGCTCTTCGAAGGTCTTGGCGTGTTTCTCGAACGCTTCCTTGTAGAAGATCTTGACGCAGTGGCCGAACACGATGGGGTGGGACACCTTCATCATGGTGGCCTTGACGTGCAGCGAGAACATCACGCCGGTTTTGCGGGCGTCTTCGATCTCTTTTTCGTAGAAGGCCAGCAGGGCCTTCTTGCTCATGAACATGCTGTCGATGACTTCGCGGTCCAACAGCTTGGTCAGGGGCTTCAGGACGATGGTCTTGCCGCTCTTGGTGATCAGCTCCATCTTCACATCACGGGCCTTGTCCAGGGTCAAGGACTTTTCGCCGTGGTAGAAGTCGCCATGGTGCATGTGCGACACATGCGAGCGGGAGGCCTGGCTCCACTCGGCCATGCTGTGGGGGTTCTTGCGGGCGTATTCCTTCACGGCCTTGGGGGCGCGACGGTCGGAGTTGCCCTCACGCAGCACCGGGTTCACCGCGCTGCCGATGCACTTGTTGTAGCGGGCGCGGATGTCCTTTTCTTCGTCGGTCTTGGGGCTTTCCGGGAAGTCGGGGATCTTGTAGCCCTTGTCTTGCAGTTCCTTGATGGCGGCCTTGAGCTGGGAAACCGAAGCGCTGATGTTGGGCAGCTTGATGATGTTGGCTTCGGGCTTGAGCGTCAGCTTGCCCAACTCGGCCAGATGATCAGGAACGCGCTGCTCTTCGCTCAGGAACTCGGGGAACTGACCCAAGATGCGCCCAGCCACCGAAATGTCACTGGTCTCCACCGTCACCCCGGCCGGCGCCGCAAACGTGCGGACGATGGGCAGGAAAGAGCTGGTGGCCAGCAGCGGGGCTTCGTCGGTCAGGGTGTAGATGATGGTGGATGATGAACTGGACATGGGTTGGCTCCGTTGATCGTTGTAGGCATTCGCCTGGCCGGGTGGCGGTCAGTTGAATCGGTGGATCGTGGGCAATTTTGCTTTCAACGCTCTGACCCGAACTTCATTTTTTGAACTGAAATTTCATATTTCGAAATTCCCAGCGAAAAATTTGAGTTTTTTTGCCCCGGCCCCGCTCAACCCGGACAGAACCGGCGTGCGCAGGCAAAAAAAAGCCCGGGAACAAGCCCCGGGCGTTTGGACTGAAGGATCAGCCTGACTGGCCTGGATCAGGCGAAGTTGGCTTCGGCAAAACCCCAGTTCACCAGCTTGTCCAGGAAGGTTTCCACGAACTTGGGACGCAGGTTGCGGTAATCGATGTAGTAGGCGTGTTCCCACACGTCCACGGTCAGCAGGGCCTTGTCGGCGGTGGTCAACGGGGTGCCTGCTGCGCCGGTGTTGACGATGTCCACCGAGCCGTCGGCCTTCTTGACCAGCCAGGTCCAGCCCGAGCCGAAGTTGCCCACGGCGCTCTTGACAAACGCTTCCTTGAACGCGGCGTAGCTGCCCCACTTGGCGTTGATGGCGGCAGCCAACGCACCGGAGGGTTCACCGCCGCCATTGGGCTTCATGCAGTTCCAGAAGAAGGTGTGGTTCCAGATCTGCGCGGCGTTGTTGTAGATGCCGCCGCTGGAGGTCTTGACGATCTCTTCCAGGGTCTTGGTTTCGAACTCAGTGCCTTTTTGCAGGTTGTTCAGGTTGACCACATAGGCGTTGTGGTGCTTGCCATGGTGGAACTCCAGCGTTTCCTTGCTGTAGTGGGGTTCCAGGGCGTCAATGGCAAACGGCAGCGGGGGAAGGGTGTGTTCCATGTGGACCTCTCGTGGTGGTGTTCTGCAACTAGGGAAACAAAGATTGTAGGAAAGGCGGTATGGCCCTTCACAACACTCGCAAATCAACCTCACCATCGGCAAGGTGAGCCACCAGGGCTTGCCCAGGGGCGGTCTGCGCCGCGCGGGTCACCGCCTGCCCGTCGGGGCCACTGAGCCAGGCATACCCACGTTGCAGCACCAACGCCGGGTCCATGGCCGCCAGCGCCACACCCAAACGGTCCAGCCGGTGGTGCTGCCCTTCCAAGTGGCGCTGAATTTTGTCAACAAAAACAGGCTCTAGCGCTTTTAAGTATTGGACTTTTTGCTCTGCTTTCAGGTGCACGGCGTGTTGCAGCGATTGCGCCAGCGTTTCCAGCCGCAGCCGCTGGCGCGCCAGCAGTTCGGACGGCTGACGCAAGCGCTGCGCCAGTTGATCCAGCCGCTGAGCCCGCTGATCCAAAGCATCTTCGGTCGCGCGCAGCAACTGCTGCTCAAACGCCTGCACCACGTTGAGCAGCGTGGCCCGGTCGGTGGCACACAACTCTGCCGCCGCGGTGGGGGTGGGTGCGCGAAGGTCGGCCACAAAGTCCGCCAGCGTGAAATCGGTCTGGTGGCCCACACCACTCACCACAGGCATGGGGGCTCGCGCCAGGGTGCGCACCAGTTGCTCGTCATTGAACGCCCACAGGTCTTCCAGCGACCCGCCGCCACGCACCAGCAGCAACACCTGCGGGTGGCCGGTCTGTGCATGGCATTGGTAGGCTGCCTCCAGCGCGGCGCACAGCTCAGCCGGTGCCCCCGCCCCTTGCACCGTGGCCGGAAACACCGACACCGGGATGTGTGGCACCCGCCGCTGCAAGGTGGACGACACATCGCGCAACGCCGCCGCCCCCAGCGATGTCACCACCCCGATGGAGACCGGAACGGGGGGCAAGGGGCGTTTGCGGTCGTCGTCGAACAGCCCTTCCGCCTCCAGCTTGGCTTTCAGCCGCAAAAACCGCTCCAGCAATGCGCCCTGCCCTGCGGGCACCAGCTTCTCCACGATCAGCTGCAGGTCACCGCGGGGGCCATACAGGTCCAAGCGCCCGGTGACCTCCACCCGCTCGCCGTCGGCGGGCAGGCGAGCCAAGGTTTCGGCAGCCCGGCGAAACATGGCGCAGCGCAGCTGGGCGTCATCGTCCTTGAGGGAAAAATAGCAGTGCCCGCTGCCAGCCCGGGTGAATGACGACACCTCCCCCACCACCCGCACGGGATTGAAGCGGGCCGCCAGGGTGTCGGCCACGGCACGGACCAGCGTCCCCACCGGCCAGGCGGCTGAAGACAAGTCGGGGGGCATGGGGGCGGAAAAACTCATGTTCAAAACGGGCTGTGCAACGGAAAAAGGAGCATGAAAGTGTGCGGCCACGGGCATCGGGCAAGGGGCTCTGTCCACAGCCAAGGCTTTGCGGCGGTTCAGAAAGCAGAGCAGGCGATACAGCCCGAACCGTGATCCTAAGCTATTGTTTTTTAAGCGTTTTACCTTTGCCTGTTTTTTAACCAACGTGTTCAAACCCGCGCAAATGCTGGCTTTGAAGCGGTTGTTCTGAGGGTTTTCAACAAAGTTATCCACAGAAAATGGGGAGCATGTCCTCGACCGGGGTGGGGCATGCCGTGGGCCATAATCCGCGCAGCTTCATGCACCCGGAGAGAGTCCCTTGCTGTCCATCATCCAAGCCGCTGGCTGGCCCATCTGGCCCCTGATTCTGTGTTCCATCGTGGGCTTGGCCCTGGTCATTGAGCGCTTTGTCAGCCTCAAGACCAGCCGCATCGCCCCCACCAAACTGCTGGACGAGGCTTTGACAGTGTCCGAACACCGCCTGCCACCGTCCGACATTGTTGACCAACTGGCCGCCAACTCGGCGTTGGGCGCGGTCCTGGCCGAAGGTTTTCGCGAGTGCATTCGCAACCCCCGGGTGGACGAAGCCAGCCTGCGCTCCACCATGGAAGGCAAAGGCCGGGAGGTAGCCGCTGACCTTCAGCGTTACCTCGGAGCCTTGGCCACCATTGCCTCTGCCGCCCCGTTGCTGGGTCTGCTGGGCACGGTGGTGGGGATGATTGAAATTTTCGGTGCCCAGGTGGGCAGCGCCGCGGCCGGACAAGGCACGGCCAACCCCATGCAGCTGGCCAGTGGCATTTCCATTGCGCTGTACAACACCGCGTTTGGCTTGATGATTGCCATCCCCACCCTGCTGTTCTGGCGCTACTTCCGCTCTCGCGTGGACCGCTACTTGCTCACCATGGAGCTGTCGTCCGAACGGCTGATGCGCCACCTGCTGCTGATCAAGGGGCACTGAGCCATGAACTTCCGTTCAGGCCACCAGGATGAGCCCGAGCTCAACCTCATTCCCTTCATCGACATCCTGCTGGTGGTGCTCATCTTTCTGGTGCTGACCACCTCCTACAGCCAGTTGTCCGAGCTGCAAGTCAACCTGCCCGTGGCCGATGCCGAGCAGACCCGTCAACGGCCCCACGAAATCAACGTGCAAGTGGGGCGGGACAACCGCATTTCGGTGGACAAGACCGTGCTGGATCGCCCCTCCGTGGCCGCATTGTCCGAGGCCCTGGCGGAAGCCGCCAAGGATGACCGGGCGTCCGTCATCGTCATTGCGGCCGATGCATCAGCCACCCACCAGGCGGTGGTGAGCGTCATGGACGCGGCCCGCCGCACGGGGCTGAACCAAATCACCTTCTCCACCCAGTCGTCAGCAGAGTCGTCGTCGGTCGGCCATCGGCCCTGACCCCCCCTCCCCCAACGCCATGCCCGACCACCCCACCTGGCAATCCGGGTTGCTGAGGGCTTGGCAGCGCCGCGGCGGCCTGGCCCGCCTGTTGTGGCCGCTGTCGCAGGTCTACCACGCGCTGTGGCGGCTGCGCGAATGGCGTTACCGCATGGCCTCCAGGCCGCAGCCCCTGCCCGTGCCCTTGGTGGTGGTGGGCAACGTGGTGGTGGGCGGCGCAGGCAAAACCCCGACCACCATCGCCCTGGTGCAACACTGGCTGCGCCAAGGGCGCCGCCCGGGCGTGGTGTCCAAAGGGCATGGTCGCCAACGACCCGCGGGACAACCTGATGTCCCCGTCCTGGTCCGCACCGACTCGCCCGCGGTGCAAGTGGGTGACGAGCCTTTGCTCATCCACCAAGCCACCGGGGTGCCCGTGGTGGTGGGCCCCGACCGGACGACCTCGGCCCAACACCTGCTGGCCCAACACCCTCAGGTGGATGTGCTGATTTGCGACGATGGCCTTCAGGACCTCTCGCTGCAACCTGACGTGCGGATCTTGGTGTTCGACGACCGCGGTATTGGCAACGGCTGGTTGCTGCCCGCCGGGATGCTGCGGCAACCGTGGCCCACGCCCACCACCCGCCCGGGTGATGTGGCACTGTTCGCGCCCACCGACGCCCCTGGCTTACCCCCCAACGCCACCGAAGCCCCCCCGCTCCCCCCTGGCATGCCGCTGTTCCACGCCCGCCGCGCACTGGCCGACACGGCACGCAACCCCCTGGGGCAGCGGGTGGCGCTTCAAACCCTTCTGGACGACGCCCCATGCCACGCATTGGCGGGCATCGCCCGCCCGGATGCGTTCTTCGACATGCTCCGCGCCCGCGGCGCACGGCTGTCACACACCTGGGCCTTGAACGATCACCACGCTTTTGATTCCGAATTCAATAGCAAACTATTCAATCAAATAAAGAGCGAGAGGCTATTTTTGACTGAAAAGGACGCGGTCAAACTGTTCCCGTTCCTGTCCTCCACGCCTGCCCATGGGCCGGGCTCAGCCCCCCTCGGCCCGGACGCCTGGGCGGTGCCGTTGGTGCTGGAGCCTGAAACCGACTTTTATGCCGCGGTGGACGCACGGCTATCATCGCCCCATGGACCCCAAACTGCTTGAACTCCTGGTCTGCCCGGTGACCAAAGGCCCGCTGCGTTTCAACGCCCAACGCACCGAATTGCTCTCGCTCAGTGCCCGGCTGGCCTACCCCGTGCGCGATGGGATTCCCATCCTGCTGGAACAGGAAGCGCGATCCATCAGTGACGACGAAGCCGAGTCCGTGCGTCAGGGCGGCAGCGCCTCCACCGCCCTGCCTGCGGCCTGACCATGGTGAGCGACGCTCAGGGCCACTGCGCCGCTGCCTCGGATTTCTGTGTCCTGATCCCGGCACGCCTGGCCTCCACCCGCCTGCCCGACAAGCCCCTGGCCGACATCCACGGCTTGCCCATGGTGGTCCGGGTGGCCCGGCAAGCCGCCTTGTCAAACGCGTCACGCGTGGTGGTGGCCACCGACCACCCCCGCATCGTCGACACCTGTCAGGCCCACGGGGTGTCCGTGGTCATGACCCGCGCCAATCACCCATCCGGCAGCGATCGGCTGGCCGAAGCCTGCGACCTGCTGGCCCTGCCTTCCGACGCCACAGTGGTCAACGTCCAGGGCGACGAGCCCCTCATCAGCCCCGCCCTCATCAACGCCGTGGCCCGCACGTTGCAGGAACAAGTGAACTGCGTCATGTCCACAGCAGCCCATCCGGTGGCCGACGGGCAGGATTTCATCAACCCCAACGTGGTCAAGGTGGTCACCAACCGGCACGGGCATGCGCTGTACTTCAGCCGCGCGCCCATCGCCTGGTGGCGTGACGGCATGCAGCCCCCCAATCCGCCTGTATGGACGGCCGATTCGGCGCCCCGCCTACGGCCGTTGCGGCATGTGGGCATCTATGCCTACAGGGCGGGTTTCCTCCGACAGTTTCCGTCGCTGCCCTCGTGCGACCTGGAACACACCGAGATGCTGGAACAGTTGCGCGTGCTGTGGCATGGGGAGCGGATTGCCGTGCACCTGTCCGACACCGCGCCCGCGCCCGGCGTGGACACGCCCGAAGACCTGGCACGGGTTCGTGCATTGCTGGCCCCCCTCGCCTGACCGGTTCCGCGGCATTCCCTGCCCATGCCGTGTAAGCCTCCTCTGTGGAGAGGCGTGTTAAGCTGCTTTTTGATAGCTACGCTGACAAACTCACAAGGACACACATGAGACTCATTCTTTTGGGGGCTCCCGGTGCTGGCAAAGGCACCCAGGCCGCGTTCATCTGCCAAAAGTTCGGCATTCCCCAAATCTCCACCGGCGACATGTTGCGCGCCGCCGTCAAGGCGGGCACGCCCCTGGGCCTTCAGGCCAAGGCCGTGATGGAATCGGGCGGTTTGGTCAGCGATGACCTCATCATCAACCTCGTGAAGGAACGCATTGCCCAGTCCGACTGTGCCAATGGCTTCCTCTTCGACGGATTCCCCCGCACCATCCCCCAAGCAGACGCCATGAAAGCGGCCGGTGTCAAGCTGGACTATGTGCTGGAAATCGACGTGCCGTTCGACGCCATCATCGAGCGCATGAGCGGACGCCGCTCGCACCCCGCATCGGGCCGCACTTACCACGTCAAGTTCAACCCCCCCAAAACCGAGGGTGTGGACGATGTGACCGGCGAACCCCTGGTGCAACGCGAAGACGACAAGGAAGAAACCGTCAAGAAGCGCCTGGACGTCTACAGCTCACAAACCCGCCCGCTGGTGGACTACTACCGCAACTGGGCAGCCGCAGAACCGGAGGCCGCACCCCAATACCGCGCCATCAGCGGCATGGGCTCGGTGGAAGACATCACGGCCCGCGCATTCGCTGCATTGAGCAACTGAAGCGCTCACCCTGACGCCACAAGGCGCCACCCCGGCAACGGGGCGGCGCCTTTTTTTCATGGGCGTTGCTGGGCCAAGTGCAGCACCAGTTCCAACCTGGCCTTGAACGGCGGCAAAGCCACCGCAGGAATGGCCGCCCCCGCCCCCTCCACCACGGAGCCCGCTGTGCAACGGGTCGTCCGCCACACCGTCACCCCTCGCACCATCGCGCGCGTCAACCCAGGCATCCACGCCTGGTGAATGGTGCCGTTGCCCGTTCCGGCCACCACCAGGCCTTGCACCGCATCCGCGGCACCCGTCGGCGCGGCATCCACAAGGGATGCCAACATCGAAGCGCTCGCCCCTCCATGGCTGAACACCACCTCCACCCGGGGCCACGGCGGGTCCAGTTTCGCCAACGGCACACAGGTTCGTGACACGCGAGGTTGGTCGCCAGACCACCGCACCTGCGCCTCTTCCACCCAGCCCACAACGCCCGCTTCACCGGAGCTGAAGGCATCCACTTGGTAAGGGTGTACTTTGGTCACGCGGTCCGGCGCGTGAATGCGTCCCGAGGCCACCACCCACACCCCTTGGGCCTCGTCAGACACCGCCACCGCCAGCGCATCCAACAGATTTTGCGGGCCATCTGGACACAATGCCGAGGCAGGCCGCATGGCGCAGGTCAGGACCACGGGCTTGTCCGCGGGCACCACCCGAGACAGGAAATAGGCGGTTTCTTCCAGGGTGTCGGTGCCATGCGTGATCACCACGGCCCCCACGGTGGGGTCTGTCACAGCAGTGTGGACGGCATGCGCCAAGGCCATCCACGTGGTCTCGTCCATGTCTTTGCTGTCCAGCTGTGCCACCTGAACAGCCTCAACCGTCCATCCGTCCAACAGGCTGAGGTGTGCTTGCAACGGGGTCAGCAAGTCGTCCACCGACACCTCGCCCGCCCGGTAACCCACGTTGTCCCCCGCCACAGTGGATCGCCCCGCAATCGTGCCGCCCGTGCCCAAAACCAGCAAACGCCGTTGTTTCATGCTGTCTCCATTTTCAAAGCTGTTAAAAAATACAGATACTGTATAAAATCACAAAACACCCACCCCATGGAGCCCCATCATGGACGAACCGTCTTGCGCCACCGTCAAGCTGACCAGCCGGCAGCAGCAAATCCTGGACCTCATCCAAAACGCTGTCAGACGCACTGGAGCCCCCCCCACTCGCGCCGAAATCGCCGCGGAGTTGGGCTTCAAATCGGCCAACGCTGCAGAAGAACATTTGCAAGCACTGGCCCGCAAAGGCGTCATTGAACTGGTCAGCGGAACGTCACGTGGCATCCGCCTCAAGTCGGACACACTCCGATCCATCCACGAGTCCAGGCTTCAACAGATGACCCTACCCGCGCCCGGGCTGATGCAGCTGGTCCTGCCATTGATTGGACGGGTTGCAGCGGGGTCGCCCATTTTGGCTCAAGAGCACGTGGATCAAACCTACCATGTGGAAAGCAGCCTTTTTCCGCGCAAACCCGACTACCTGCTCAAGGTCCGAGGCATGTCCATGCGAGATGCCGGCATCATGGACGGAGACCTTTTGGCCGTCTCCATGACCAAAGACGCCAAAAATGGCCAGATTGTGGTGGCCCGTTTGGGTGACGATGTCACGGTCAAACGCTTCTGGCGTGGCGCAACGGGCATTGAACTGCATGCCGAGAATCCTGATTTCCCCACCATCCATGTTCAAGCCAACGATTCGTTCGAGATCGAAGGCTTGGCCGTGGGGCTCATCCGCAACAGCATGCTGATGTAACAAACAACAGTCTCTGAGCCCTTGGGTCGTGAAGGCAACCCCAGCAAGGCACAATGTGACACATGAACATTGTGATCCTGGATGACTACCAAGATGCCGTGCGAAAGCTCGCCTGTGCAGAGAAACTGGAGCAATATCCCGCCAAGGTCTTCACCAACACGGTCAAGGGCGTGGGACAACTCTCCGTGCGGTTGCGTGATGCAGACATCCTGGTTCTCATCCGAGAACGGACCCCCATCACACGGCAACTGGTCGACAAACTCCCCAAACTGAAGTTGATTGCGCAAACAGGGCGGGTGGGACGACACATCGATGTGGCCGCTTGCACCGAGCGGGGCATTGCGGTGGCTGAAGGCGTCAGCTCACCGGTTGCCCCTGCCGAACTCACGTGGGCATTGATCATGGCAGCCAGCAGACGGCTGCCACAGTACATTGCCAACCTCAAACACGGTGCGTGGCAGCAAGCAGGCCTGAAATCCCAGTCCATGCCAGCCAACTTTGGCCTGGGCCAAGTGCTCCGAGGCAAGACGCTGGGCATATGGAGCTACGGCAAGATTGGCTCCATCGTTGCTTCTTACGGCATGGCATTCGGAATGCGCGTTCTGGTTTGGGGCAGCGAATCTTCACGCGAACGTGCCATGGCCGATGGGTATGCCATCTGTGACTCCAAAGCACAGCTTTTTGAAGAGAGCGATGTCTTGTCTCTTCACCTTCGTCTCTCTGAAACCACCGAACACTGTGTCACCGCAGACGATTTGGCACGCATGAAACCCACCAGCCTGTTGGTCAACACCTCTCGTGCCGAGATCATCGAAGCCGATGCACTGTTGACGGCACTCAACCGAGGCAACCCCGGCATGGCGGCCATAGACGTCTTTGAGACTGAACCCATTCTCCAGGGGCACGCATTGTTGCGATTGGAAAACTGCATCTGCAGCCCCCACATTGGCTACGTGGAACAGCAGAACTACGAGTTGCTGTTCAGTCACGCCTTTGACAACGTGGTGAACTTCATCAAAGGCACACCCACGAACATTGTGAATCCGGGAGCCATGCAACTCAGTCGCCGAACACCTTGAAGTCGGCAGTCCAACCACATCGACACGGGAAAGAGCTCTTCCTCCGCGGAATCCTTTGTCACCTCACAAGCGTTCACCACTCTTGCGAATGACCAACGGTTGGTCCACGAGCGCCGAAAAGTCCAGCCCACCCAGGGACGCATCGTCCCGCCCGGAGGTTGGTTCAGCAGGTTGAGCTCCCCCCACGCCACCACCATGCACATTCGCTCGGCGTGGCACAGAGGCGCCTGACGCCGTCAAGCCATTTGCGGAAATCTCAGCACCCAAATCCAGATCAATGACGCCCGCCACGGGTAAAGATGCGTCCGGGAGGTCGAATGCAGTCGACAAATCAATGTCCAAAGGGGCATTCACGACGACAGGCGCTGACAACACGAGATCGCCGTGAACGCTGTTCGACAATCCGTCACCCCGAATCACCTGCGACTCGGGTCGAGCTGCAGACGTGGGCACAGAGATCGGCAACGGAGAAAGCTCTGTTTCTTCTCCGGACTCTGTGACTCCGCTTTCACCTGCGACGGCTTTGTGACTCTTTGCCTGCCCCCCAACGGCGAGTTCGTCGTGGGGCACATTCAACTCACGGGCCACCGAGTACAACAACAGCAACTCGCGATACGCCTCCAAATCGAACACCATGTCTTGATCGGCCATTTCTTGGCGAAAAATGGACCTTTCAATGACATCCAAGACCTCGGGACGGGGCCACAAGCTCTGTATGCGGCTCATGGCTGACTCATAGCGCTCCAACCCCCGTCGCGAGTGAGAGTAAGAATCAAACCCCGGAGCCCCACCGCGAAACAAGCGGTTGAACTCCGTGCGAAGACTTTCATACTCGTCACGACGACCCAACTCGTGGTAGAGCTTCAACAAGTCAAGATACGCCAGCGGGCTGGGCTCATGGCTGTCGGAGAGGTGATTGACAAGCACCTCAACCGCATGGTCTGCCTGCCCGAGAGAAATGAAGAACTCAACCTGCTGCTGCAGATCCAGCAGCTCCTCGGTCGCCACCGAGCGTCCACCGTCCGCCAACGTGCTGGCCAAGAAGTCTGACGGAGAAGAAACATCAGGCCGCGACTCAAGAAACTCCGATGGGTGCCCCGTCTCCAGTTCATGCTCCCTTTCAAAAGGGGTGGCTCCAGGGTCCGGCAACAGGGTGTCGATGTCAATGTCAATCTGCGACTCACCGCCCCCCCTCTTTGGGGTCGATTTCGCCAAGCCCATTAATTTTGCGGATACCCTCGCACCCAGGCCTGCGGTTTGGACATTCTCTGTATTTTTTGGCACACCGGGACGCTGCCACCAAACGCTCCGGCCACCGGCATCCCGTTGACGACGCCACAACAACCCCATGCCCAATGCAGCGGCCACAAATCCGAAGATCGCGGACAACGTGAGTGGATGGGTATACACCGCATTTTTTGCCTCTTCCGCTTGCAGCAGGGCGTTTTGTTCTGCTTGACGAGCAGACGCAATGGCTGCCTTCAGTTGGCGAGTTTCGGCTGCTGATGCTTGTGCCTGAGCTTTGACTTGTACCACCGACTCAGGCGAGTCGTTCAATGCGTTCCATAAGGCCGCTGCAGCCGAACGACGGTTTTCCAATGCAGGAGAAGACTCCTCAGCATCGGTTGCGCCCAGATTCAACTCCGGGGACATCCGCAAAACGGGGGTCGAGCCAGACACAGCGGTCAGCAGTTCAAGCGGATCCAATGTCAAGTGCGCCACGGCAGCCCCGGGGGTTGCAGGCGAATTGGATGGACGACGCTTGACGCGACCATCCAGCCCCGCGCCTTGCCGTGCCACAGGAGCCCCCACAGAACGATCACCAGACTCCGATCGATTTCTCGCGCCCATCCCGATGGGAGCAAGTAACGGTGATTGACCCGGACCAGACGCAGTGGGAGAAATCGCCGCACCCGTTGCCCCAACCCCAGGGGCCTTAGGAACAGGTGTTGACCCCAAATCCACCGAAGGCAATTCAGCAAGCAACGTGTATGAGCGGGAGTACTGATTCCCACACCCTGCCACGGCTTCCAAGCGGACAAACGGCTCCAGCAACGGCGTTAAAGTTCTGACCTCCACGCGTGTGGCAGAACCACCACCCGACGAATCGGCCAAAGCTTCAATCCGAACTTGGGCTGCAGGCAGCAAATTGTCAGCAAAATAGACCCTGACAACTGGGCACAACGGACTGATTGACTCCGATGCCGCAGCAGTGACAGGCAACACCACCCTCAGCGGACGCCCAATGACCGCGTGGCCCTCAAGCGCCCCCAGAGACAGTGCAGAGCTACCGGCAGAAGCCAAGCACACCCAACTGCCGACCAGCACCTTTCTCACCATAGACCCTCGCCCTTCATATGACGGGATTCTGACACAGTAGACCTGCACGGACATGTGCAAGGTTGGCCTTGTTGACGAAAAGGAGAGATCAGGGGGCCGTTCTCCGCATCACTGACACCCTCGAGACACCAAACCTCGTCCTCTCAGGGGTAACGCGATGGTCTCGATGGTGACAATCCAAGGAACCCACAGTCACAGACAGGACAGCACATGGATGAACCCATTCTGACAATGGAAGAACGCGAGGCCATCAACTCCGGTCGGTGGTTCTGCGCACTCTCCCCCTCACTTCGACACGACATCCTCCGATGCGCTTACGTCAAACGATACAAAGATGGCGATCTTATAACCGCCAGGGGCGACCCGCCCTCGGAGTGGACCGCTGTTGCCAAAGGCGCCGTCCGAGTGAGTTCCACATCCCTGTCGGGGAAGCAAATCACACTGACCTATGTCGAGCCAGGCGTGTGGTTTGGGGACGTGGCCATCTTCGACGGCAATCAGCGCACGCACGATGCCTATGCACACGGAGTCACCACACTTTTGTGTGTCGCTCGAACGGATTTCCAAAAGATTCTGGCCACCCATGTGGAGCTCTACGAAGCGCTGATGCGCCTTCAAGCTCGGCGCATTCGAACCCTGTTCGGACTGGTGGAAGACCTGAACACGTTGCCGTTGAGATCCCGGCTCGCCAAGCAGCTTCTGCACTTGGTCAGGAGTTATGGCGTTCCTTGCTTGGCCGACGGAAGCGAAACCCGGATTGGCCTGCAGCTGGCACAGGAAGAGTTGGCGCAACTGCTGGGAGCTTCAAGGCAAAGAGTGAACCAGGAACTCAAAGCAATGGAAAGAGAAGGTGCCATTCGGATAGAGCCAGGGGGCTTGGTGGTACGGCAGCGGGAACGACTGTTGCAGATTTCAGAAGCAGAAACCTGAGTCACCTCCGTCCTTACACCAGCGGAAATGCCGCATGACGACTGCTCAACACCCCCTTTCGAGAACTTGCCAACGTGAAAACCTTTGACTCCATCCACCTCGAAAAGTGGCTTCAGAAACATGTGCCCTCATTTCAGGGCCCACTGAAAATTGAGTCTTTTGCAGGAGGGCAATCCAATCCAACCTTCAAACTCATCACCCCGAGTCAGTGCTATGTCATGAGGTCAAAGCCGGGCCCAGCATCCAAGCTACTGCCCTCTGCACATGCAATTGAGAGAGAGTTCCGAATCCTTCAAGCGCTGCATGGATCGACTGTCCCGGTCGCACAACCTTATGCCCTTTGTGAAGATGAATCTATCATCGGTCGTGCGTTCTATGTCATGGAATTCTTGAATGGGCGCGTTCTTTGGGATCAAGGACTTCCTGGGCTACCTCAAACGGAGCGACGTGCCATTTACCTGGAGATGAACCGGGTAATGGCTGCGTTGCACACACTAGACCCTGCGTCAATGGGCTTGGCAGACTTTGGAAAACCCGGCAACTATTTTGAACGGCAAATCAGTCGGTGGACCAAACAATACCAATCGTCAATCACCCACCCCATAGAAGCGATGGACGCGTTGATCGATTGGCTTCCCAGACACATTCCAGCCAGCGCACGCGATGAAGACCTGATTTCAATCGTGCATGGGGACTACCGATTGGACAACCTGATGTTTGCGGTAGACCAACCGAAGGCCATGGCGGTGTTGGACTGGGAACTTTCGACCATTGGACACCCCTTGGCGGACTTCAGCTATCACTGCATGTCTTGGCACATTGAGCCAGGTGCTTTTCGAGGCATTTTGGGACTGGATCTTCCTGCACTTGGAATTCCTCAGGAAGATGAATACATCCAGCGCTACTGCGATGCCACCGGTTTTGTGACACCCCACACGCTGCAAGCCGACTGGAACTTCTACCTCGCTTACAACATGTTCCGCATCGCCGCCATTCTGCAGGGCATTGCCAAACGAGTCGAAGCGGGAACGGCCTCCAGCGCACAAGCATTGAAGTCTGCCGCCGGAGCCCGCCCATTGGCTCAAAAGGCTTGGCAGTACGCCCAACGCTTTGGCGCTTAAATCACCTCATTTCCACTCCGCAAGAGAACATCATGAATTTCGACTACACCCAAAAAGTCAAAGAACTGCAATCCAAGTTGCTGGCGTTCATGGATGAGCATGTTTACCCCAATGAAGGCCGTTTCTTTGCTGAAATTGCCGCCAATCGGGCCACCGGCAACCCGTGGATACCGACCACATTGATTGAAGAGCTCAAGCCCAAAGCCCGAGCCGCAGGCTTGTGGAATCTGTTTCTTCCCCAATCCAAACGAGCACCAGAAGGTCTGTCGAACCTGGAATATGCGCCGCTGTGTGAAATCATGGGAAAGGTTCCGTTTGCAGCGGAAGTCTTCAATTGCTCCGCTCCTGACACGGGCAACATGGAAACCCTAGAGCGCTACGGTACGGACGCACAAAAAGACGCGTGGTTGGAACCCTTGCTGAAAGGCGAGATTCGTTCGGCATTCCTCATGACCGAGCCAGAGGTAGCCTCTTCCGATGCAACCAATGTTCAATGCCGCATTGAGCGCGAAGGCGATGAATACGTCATCAACGGACGCAAATGGTGGTCTTCTGGTGCGGGAGATCCGCGTTGTGCTGTGTACATCTTGATGGGCAAGACCAATCCGGATGCAGGTCGACACGAACAACAGTCAATGATCCTGATCCCCTCCAGCGCCCCAGGGGTGGAGGTGGTTCGCCCCCTGAACGTGTTTGGCTACGACGACGCCCCTCACGGACACATGGAAGTCCTGCTGAAAAACGTCCGCGTGCCGGTGAGCAACCTGCTACTGGGAGAAGGCAGAGGATTCGAAATCGCTCAAGGCCGACTGGGTCCAGGCCGAATCCACCATTGCATGCGATCCATCGGTGCAGCAGAGCGTGCATTGGAGCTCATGTGCAAACGACTCAACACAAGGGTAGCCTTTGGAAAACCCATTGCGGCACAGTCCGTCTGGCACGAGCGCATTGCCGAGTCTCGGTGTCTGATCGATCAAGCGCGCCTGCTCACACTGAAAGCCGCCTACATGATGGACACCGTGGGCAACAAGGTTGCACGAACTGAAATTGCAATGATCAAAGTGGTCGCCCCGTCCATGGCAGGAAAGGTGATCGATTGGGCAATCCAGGCCCACGGCGGAGGGGGGGTGAGCGACGACTTCCCGCTCGCTTATGCATATGCCAATCAACGAACACTGCGCCTGGCAGACGGTCCTGACGAAGTCCATAGAAACGCCATTGCCAAACTTGAGCTCGCCAAGTACCTGGTGAATCCCAAAGAGGTTCAGATGCCTATTACCCGGGGCTGCTGATGTAACAGGAGTTGGCCCTCTTCCGACTCCCGCCCAACTCATCTCGTTGGGCAATACCAGCGTGATTTGGGACACACAAATCAAAAGGGCTTAGCTTCTTTCGAAGCTAAGCCCTTGATTTCTATGGTCGGCGTGGCGGGATTCGAACTCGCGACCCCTTGCACCCCATGCAAGTGCGCTACCAGGCTGCGCTACACGCCGTCAAGCCTCATATTATAGCCATGTTTTTTCCATCTTTTCAACTTTCAGGCCAACAAGTCTCGAATTCTTTGCAACTCATCCACCAAGCCTTGAAGACTGGTGCTGGCCGATGCAGAACTTGACTCAGCCCCCCTCCCGCACACATCCGTAGAGGAAGAGCCGCCTCCTCTAACCCCATGTGATTCCACCTCCTCATGCACGGGAGTAGCCCATTCTTGGAGCTGATTGCGCGCGCCACTGATGGTGAAACCCTGCTCGTACAGCAGTTCTCGAATCCGGCGCACCATCAACACCTCATGGTGCTGGTAATACCGGCGGTTGCCGCGCCGCTTCATGGGTCTCAGCTGGCTGAACTCCTGCTCCCAATAGCGCAACACATGCGGCTTGACACCACACAATTCGCCAACCTCACCAATGGTGAAGTAGCGCTTGGCAGGAATGGGAGGTAGTTCGTTGGAGGTCATCGAAGCTCGCTCTTCACAACAGAGGAGTCTGCAACGGTCTACATGACATGCAATCAGTGGTCACCCTGCACAAACTCCTTGAGTTTTGGACTGCCATGGAAGGTGACGACACGCCGAGCCTCAATCGCCACAGGAGCCCCTGTTCGAGGGTTGCGGCCGGGCCTTGAAGCCTTCACCCTGACTTGGAAATTCCCGAAACCAGAGATTTTGACGTCCTCCCCCTCAACCAAGCTCTTGGCAATCAGGTCAAAGAATGCATCCACCATGTCCTTGGACTCCCGCTTGTTCAGCCCAATGTGCTCGAACAGCAACTCAGCCAGCTGCGCTTTGGTCAACGCGGGGGTTTCAAGGCTTTCGATTGAAAAGTCCATCAGGGCTCCCCTGTCCAGCATCAGGCTCGAATGCGAGCATCGACCTGCTGCCCCAAGTGGGCAATCAACTGGGTCATTGCTGCGTCAATTTCGACATCGGTCAACCCGCTATCTTCACGATTGAACACCAACCGCAAAGCCATGCTCTTATCGGAGGACTGGATTGACGACAATGCCTCCACCTTAGGGCGATAGATGTCGAACAAGGTTGCGGACTGCAGCAGACCTTGCAGAGGCGCGGAATACACAGCTGCCATCAGTTGATCGTGCGTGACCGACTCAGAAACCCACACCGCGACATCTCTCTCAACCGCCTGGAATTTGCTGTACGGGTGGAACACCGCCACCGGACGCTCGATGACAGCATCCAAGTTCAACTCAAACAGAATGGGGGCCTGTGGAAAGCCCAATGACTGGCGCCACTTCGGATGAAGCTCCCCAACATGTCCGACAACCACCCCATCGCGAATGACCTTGGCACATCGACCCGGATGAAACGTCGGGTGAACCGCCGCCGCAAAGTCAACCGGAACAGGAGAAAACAATTTCTCAACGTGCCCTTTCACATCGAAGAAGTCGTGCAAACGCCGATCTCCCTCCCAGTTCAAGGCTTGAGCAGTGCCATAAACCAAGCCAGCCACGTTCATGGGTTGACTGAATCCTGCAACCGTGGTGTCAGAGTCAACAATCGATGCGTCCTTCGAGAAAACCCGTCCAACCTCAAACACACACACGCGATCGGCTTTCCGGTCCAGATTGAACTTCGCAACCTGTAGCAAAGACCCCAGAAGAGACGAGCGCATGACGCTCATTTGGCTTGCAATCGGATTCAGGAGCCGAATGGGTGAAGCGTTGCCATGCAACTCAGTTTCCCAACGCTCGTCGACAAAACTGAAGTTGATGGTTTCCTGATAACCCAGGTCCGCCAGTGTGCGCCGAATGGTGTGCGGCGAGCGACGGCATTCTTTCTGCATCCGAGCCGAGATCGGAGCCTTCGGGGCAGTCGTGGGCAGGTTGTCATACCCAACCACACGCGCCACCTCTTCGATCAAATCCTCTTCAATCTGGAGGTCAAAACGGTAAGAAGGCGGCTGAACAGTCAACACACCTGCACCTTCGGTCACGTCCAATCCCAAGCCACGCAAAGCGGCTGCACAGACACTTTGCGACAGCGACATGCCAATCACCTTGCAAGCCCTGTCCACACGCAGTGTCACTGCCTTGCGCTCAGGCATGCACGGCTGCTGGTCGTCCACGGGACCAGGCTCACCACCGCAGATGTCCAAAATGAGCTGGGTGATCCGCTCAATGTGCTCCACAGTGCCTTGTGGATCCACTCCGCGCTCAAAGCGATGGCCTGCATCGGTTGAAAAGTTGAATCGTCGCGAACGGCCAACGATCGCCTTGGGCCACCAGAAAGCAGCTTCGACATACACATTCCGTGTGTCGTCCGAAACAGCAGTGGAGTCGCCCCCCATGATGCCTGCAAGCGACTCGACTTGCTGCGCGTCAGCGATCACACCAACATGTTCATCCAGCTGCACCGTGTTACCGTTCAGAAGCTTGAGCGACTCACCCTCTCGAGCCCACCGGACCTCCAAGCCACCCTGGATGCGATCAAGATCAAAAATGTGAGTGGGACGCCCCAGCTCAAACATCACGTAATTGGAAATGTCCACAAGCGCACTCACACTGCGCTGGCCACAGCGTGCCAAGCGCTGCACCATCCACGCAGGTGTTGCCGCCTTGGGATTGATGCCCCTGATCACGCGCCCGGAAAAGCGCCCGCACAAATCAGGCGCCTTGACTGACACGTCCAAACGCTGGTCATGCAACGGAGGCACCGTGGTGAACTCAAGGCTGTTCAAGGGTGCCCCGGTCAGCGCTGACAACTCGCGCGCGACACCAAACACACTCAGGCAATGAGCCAAGTTAGGCGTCAGTTTCAAGGTAAACAGCACGTCATCCAACATCAGATGCTGGCGAATGTCCTGTCCGATGACGGCATCTGTCGCCAACTCCAACAGACCCCCTTGGTCCTCAGACAAGCCCAGCTCGGAGGCAGAACAGAGCATGCCGTGGCTGTCGACACCGCGCAACTTGCCCAACTTGATTCGAAACGGTTGCCCATCGGCACCGGAAGGAAGTTCTGCACCCACCAGCGCACAAGGGACGCGGATTCCCGCGCGGGCATTCGGTGCCCCACAGACGATCTGCAATGGCTCGATTGCGCCCACGTTGACGCGGCACACCCGCAAACGATCGGCATTGGGATGCTGCTCGGCAGACAGGATTTCACCAACGACGATGCCGGTGAACGACGGCGCGGCGGGGACAAGCTCTTCAACCTCCAAACCCGCCATGGTCAGCGTGTCGGCCAGTTGCTGTGTCGACAAGGGCGGGTTGCAGAAGGTTCGCAACCAAGACTCGGGAAATTGCATGATCAGACTGAAATTGGTTTACTGGAATTGCCGCAAGAAGCGTACATCGCCATCGAAAAACAAACGCAGATCACTCACGCCATACCGAAGCATCGTGAGTCGATCCGTGCCCATCCCGAACGCAAAACCAATGAATTGCTCGGGATCCAAGCCCATGTTGCGCACCACGTTGGGGTGAACTTGACCCGATCCTGCCACCTCAAGCCAACGCCCTGCCAATGGACCCGTCTGGAACTGGATGTCCACTTCTGCACTGGGCTCAGTGAAAGGGAAAAAACTGGGACGGAACCGCAACACCAAATCATCCGTTTCGAAGAACGTGCGATAAAAGTCTGTGAAAATGACCTTCAGATCCTTGAAGCTCACTGCTTCACCGATCCATAGACCTTCGCACTGATGAAACATGGGCGAATGGGTTGCATCGCTGTCCACCCGATAAGTTCTGCCTGGTGCGATCACCCGAATCTCGGGCATGCCTTGCCCTGCATCCAGGCGGGCACGGTGTCTCTTCACATGCTGAACAGCGTATCGAACTTGCATGGGACTGGTGTGCGTCCGCAGCAGCAGCGGCTGGCTTTCAGTTCCACCTTCCACGTAAAACGTGTCATGCATGGACCGAGCAGGGTGGTCTTCCGGAGTATTAAGCGCCGTGAAATTGAACCAGTCGGTTTCAATTTCGGGACCCTGTGCCACATCAAACCCCATGGACCCAAAAATCGATTCGATTCTCTCCAAGGTCAAGGTCACAGGATGCAGCCCCCCGCTGCATGCCTGCCGGCCAGGCAGCGTCACATCCAAGGCCTCCGCCTTGAGTTGCCGCTCCAGTTCCGCATCAGCCAAAGCCTGGCGACGCTCAGTCAGCGCATGTTCAATCTGCAGCTTGGCTTGATTGATGAGCGCGCCACGTGCCTTCTTCTCATCCACCGGCAAGGATGCCAAGCCCTTCATCCATTCCGTGATCTGACCCACCTTGCCCAGAAACTGAGCCTTGGCGTTTTCGAGATCTGCTGGGGTCTGCGCATGGGCAAAGAGAGCCCGCGCATTTTGGACAACGGTATCCAACTCGTTCATGTGATCACTCATCAAAGAAAAAGGGCCAGTGCATGTTCAGCCCTGGCCCTTGTTCAAGGCGCGTGAACTGCGGCAAAGAAGCCGCAGACGCGAAATATCAGGCTGCAGCCAACTTGGCCTTCACCTGAGCCACGATGCTGGCAAAAGCAGCCTTGTCATTCACCGCGAGGTCAGCAAGCACCTTGCGATCGATTTCAATGGCAGCCTTCTTCAGACCATTGGCAAACTGACTGTAGGTCAGGCCCAGCTCACGAGCACCGGCGTTGATACGGGCGATCCACAGCTGACGGAACACACGCTTCTTGGCACGACGGTCACGGTAAGCGTACTGGCCCGCCTTCATCACCGCCTGCTTGGCGATGCGGAAAACGTTACCACGACGACCACGGAAACCCTTGGCCAGAGCGAGAACTTTCTTATGACGGGCACGGGCCGTCACACCACGTTTGACGCGAGGCATGTATTACTCCTTGTTCGTCAGTTGATCAAATGCCCATGCCGGGCAGCATCTGTGCCATGTGACCCATGTTGGTCTCGTGGACAGTCACCGCACCACGCAGGTGGCGTTTGTTCTTGGTGGTCTTCTTGGTCAGAATGTGACGTTTGAAGGCTTGGCCGCGTTTAACGGTGCCACCGGGACGAACGCGAAAGCGTTTCTTCGCGCTGCTCTTGGTCTTCATTTTGGGCATTGAATGCTCCTTTTAACGTTGTGCTCGTGAGGCGCCGCGAACCTGACGCGGACTTGCTGGCCCCGAGCCACTGATTGACAACCCGACATTGCGGGCTGCCTTGGTCAGGGCAACATACCCCCTGACCATTCGGAGCGGGTGACCTGCCCCACTCCAAATTCTGATCACGCCACGGTTGCCGCCACCGGCACATCCGTCGTTTTTGCAGCGACAGCACCCGGCTTCTTGCGCCCCGGGGCAATCATCATGATCATCTGCCGACCTTCAAGCTTGGGGAATTGCTCTACCAGAATGGTGTCGCCCAAGTCATCACGAATCCTCTGCAGCAAAGCCAAGCCCAACTCCTGGTGGGTGATTTCACGGCCACGAAACCGCAAGGTGATCTTGCACTTGTCACCATCCGCCAGAAAACGGCGGATGTTGCGCATCTTGATGTTGTAGTCACCGTCATCGGTACCAGGGCGAAATTTGATTTCCTTGATCTCGATGACCGTCTGCTTGGCCTTGGCTTCTGCAGCCTTCTTCTGCTCTTGGTACTTGAACTTGCCGTAGTCCATCAGCCGACACACCGGCGGATTGGCCGTGGCCGCGATTTCCACCAAATCAACATCCAGATCACCCGCCATCCGCAAGGCTTCTTGCAGACTCACGATGCCCAGAGGCTCGTTCTCTGGACCTGAGAGACGAACCTCGGGAGCCATGATTTCACGGTTCAGGCGGTGTTGTCGCTCTTCCCGCTGTCGGCGGTCACGAAAATTGGTAGCTATGGTGGTACTCGCTTCTGGTCAACTGATGAAAACTCGTGCGGAACCGCTGGATGGCTTCAGGCCTTATCCTGAATGTGTTCGACAACCAACCGCACAAAATCCTGCAGAGGCATAACCCCCAGGTCTTTGTTGCCACGGGCGCGAACGGCGACAGTCCCAGTTGCCTTTTCTTTGTCGCCTGCGACCAAGATGAAAGGCACCTTCTGCAACGAATGCTCCCGTATTTTATACGTGATCTTCTCGTTGCGCAGATCAGCCGCCACCCTAACACCTTGATTTCGCAGCGTTTTGACCACATCTTGGACGTAGTCCGACTGCGCATCCGTGATATTCAGCGCCGACACCTGCACTGGAGCCAACCACACAGGCAACGCACCCGCATGCTGCTCAATCAAAATGCCGATGAAACGCTCCAAACTGCCGACAATGGCCCGGTGCAGCATCACCGGTCGATGCCTTACGCCATCTTCACCCACGAACTCGGCATCAAGCCGCTCCGGCAAGTTGGGGTCCACCTGAATGGTGCCACACTGCCAGGGGCGACCCAACGCATCCTTGAGCGTGTACTCGATTTTGGGGCCATAGAAGGCCCCCTCACCCGGGAGGTACTCGAACTCACAACCAGACGCCCGCAGCCCCTCAGCCAGAGCAGCTTCGGCACGATCCCAGCTTTCCTCTGATCCGATTCGCTTTTCAGGCCGGGTTGAAAGCTTGTAGATGATGTTGGTGAAGCCGAAATCCCGGTACACCTTTTGAAGCAACGACGTGAAGGCCTTCACCTCAGACTGAATCTGGTCTTCGGTACAAAAAATATGCCCGTCATCCTGGGTGAAACCACGCACCCGCATGATGCCATGCAACCCACCTGTGGGCTCATTGCGGTGGCACTGGCCAAACTCTCCGTAACGCAGCGGCAAATCGCGATAGCTCTTGATGCCCTGCTTGAAAATGAGGATGTGCCCCGGACAGTTCATCGGCTTGAGCGCGTAATCCCGCTTTTCTGACTCGGTCGTGAACATGTTCTCACGGTACTTGTCCCAGTGACCCGTCTTTTCCCAAAGCGCCTTGTCCAGGATTTGAGGCCCCTTCACCTCCATGTAGCCATTCTCACGGTACACCCGGCGCATGTACTGCTCGACCTCTTGCCACACAGTCCATCCCTTGGGATGCCAGAACACCGTTCCGGGTGAGTGCTCATCCAGATGGAAGAGATCCAGCTCGCGCCCCAACTTTCTGTGGTCACGCTTTTCAGCCTCTTCAAGCATCGTCAGATACTGCTGCAAATCATCCTTGGTAGCCCAGGCTGTACCGTAGATTCGCTGCAGCATCTCATTGCGGTGATCCCCACGCCAATAGGCACCGGCCACCTTCATCAGCTTGAAATGCTTCAGCTTGCCTGTGCTGGGCACGTGGGGTCCACGGCACAAATCCTCGAACGCCCCCTCCCGGTACAGACTGACATCCTCACCAGAAGGAATGCTGGCAATGATCTCAGCCTTGTAGTGCTCCCCCAAGCCTTTGAAATACGCCACCGCCTCATCGCGAGGCAGTACTCGACGAACAACCGCCTCGTCTTTGTTGACCAACTCCACCATGCGCTTCTCAATGGCAACCAGATCGTCTGGCGTGAACGGGCGTTTATATGAAAAGTCATAATAAAAGCCATGCTCAATGACCGGACCAATGGTCACCTGAGCATCGGGAAACAGATCCTTGACTGCGTAGGCCAACAGGTGCGCCGTGGAGTGCCGAATCAACTCCAGGCCGTCTGAATCCTTGGCCGTGACAATGGCCAAACTGGCGTCTTGGTCGATGCGAAACGAGGCATCCACCAACTTGCCATTCACTCGCCCTCCGAGTGCAGCCTTGGCCAAACCAGCACCAATGGATGCGGCAACCTCGGCCACGGTGACAGCCTCAGGAAACTGGCGTTGCGAGCCATCGGGAAGCGTGATGTTCAACACAGAAAACTCCAGAAAACAAAAACGCGGCTCTGGGCCGCGCTGATTGGAAGAACGAGCAGGCGCGAACTGCAACCCTTACCGGGCAGTGCCAATCTCCAGGGTAGTTCGCGGTGTCATAACCAGATTGCCTTTCTCGCTCTTACAAAGTTCTATGCGCAGATTGTCCCACAAAGTCGCACCGCGCCACGCGAGTCATCAAAATACATAGCAGCGAATTCAATCAAACAAAGCGTAAACCGCCAAAAACACCAAAAGCCACCGCAAAGGGTGGCTTTCAGGTCTCCTCCCCCTCACAGATGGAAGGGGATTCAGATCAGTGGAATTGCTCTTCTTCTGTGGAACCGGTCAGGGCCTTCACGCTGGAGGAACCGCCTTGGATCACGGTGGTCACGTCGTCGAAGTAGCCAGCACCCACTTCTTGCTGGTGAGACACAAAGGTGTAACCCTTGTCGCGTGCAGCGAACTCGGGCTCTTGCACCATGTTGGTGTAGTGCTTCATGCCTTCGCCGCGAGCGTATGCGTGAGCAAACTGGAAGGTGTTGAACCAGTTGATGTGGATACCAGCCAGCGTGATGAACTGATACTTGTAACCCAGAGCCGACAGTTCCTCCTGGAACGAAGCAATCTGGCTGTCGGACAGGTTCTTCTTCCAGTTGAAAGAAGGTGAGCAGTTGTAGGACAGCAGCTTGCCAGGACAGGAAGCGTGCACGGCTTGGGCAAATTCACGAGCAAAGCCGATGTCGGGCACACCGGTCTCACACCACACCAAGTCGGCGTAAGGAGCGTAGGCCACTCCGCGGCTGATGGCTTGTTCCAGACCATTCTTCACGCGATAGAACCCTTCCTGGGTGCGCTCACCCGTCAGGAACGGTTTGTCATTGGCATCATGATCAGAAGTCAGCAAGTTGGCTGCCTCTGCGTCGGTACGAGCCAACACAATGGTGGACACCCCCATCACGTCGGCAGCAAAACGAGCAGCAATCAGCTTTTCGATGGCTTCTTGCGTGGGAACCAGCACCTTGCCACCCATGTGACCGCATTTCTTCACGGCGGCCAGCTGATCTTCGAAGTGAACGCCTGCGGCACCCGCTGCGATCATGTTCTTCATCAATTCAAAGGCATTGAGCACGCCGCCAAAACCGGCTTCCGCATCAGCCACGATGGGGAGGAAGTAATCCACAAAGCCTTCGTCGCCGGGGTTGATGCCACGGCTCCATTGGATTTCGTCGGCGCGCTTGAAGGTGTTGTTGATGCGACGAACCATGGTGGGCACCGAGTCGTACGCGTACAACGACTGGTCGGGGTACATGGTTTCCGAGGTGTTGCCGTCAGCGGCGACTTGCCAACCGGACAGGTACACAGCCTCCAGACCGGCCTTAGCCTGCTGCATGGCTTGGCCTGCGGTGATGGCGCCGAAGGCATTGACGTAGCCCTTCTTGGCGCCGCCGTTCACTTTGGCCCACAGCTTTTCTGCGCCGTTCTTGGCCAAGGTGTACTCAGGTTGCAGGCTGCCACGCAGGCGAACCACATCAGCAGCGGTATAACCGCGCTTCACAAGTTTCCAGCGGGGGTTCTCAGCCCAGTCTTTTTCGAGGGCAGCAATCTGTTGTTCGCGGGTCAGTTGGGTCATGGTCAAACACTCCTGAAGTTGAAAATTGACGTTCACAGCAGCGTGGCTGCATGGGCTCTACTTTAAGTCTTATAGAAGACCTTGCCGCATCTTCTATCTTATATAAGACATAAGATTTATCAAAGAAAAATCAAAGACTTGGCACGTTATTTTCTCAATGCAAAATCAAGATCGTATAGAGAAATAAAGAGAACCCACTTGCCCTCTGCAAAATTTCACTATGTGGCAAACATCCGCCGATATGAAAAATGAACACTGACACTTCAAAATGGGTGGCCTACGGCTCCCTGGCGCTCAGCATGTCTCTGGTTGGCAGCTACGTTGCGCTCTCAAAGCCGCTCTTGGCGACCTTTCCGGTTTTTTTGCTGGCACTGCTTCGCTTCGGCATTGGCGCCATCGCGATGGCGTCATGGATGAAAAAACCTGCACATGAACGTCCCCTGCCCTCATCCACACGATGGCTGCTCTTTCTTGAAGCGTTTTTTGGCAACTTTCTGTTCTCGGTTTGCATGCTCTTCGGCATGCGTCACACCACCGCCGTTGCAGCAGGCATCATCATGTCGGCCATTCCTGCAGTGGTCGCCGCATTGAGCTGGCTGTGGCTGAAGGAGCGCATCAGCTGGAGGAGTTGGTCCGGCATTGCCTGTGCCGCTGTCGGCGTGGCGCTCTATTCCGCCACCAAACACCCCCAGCCCTCCGACGAACTCAGTCCATTGGATGCGCATTCCACATGGTTGGGCAATCTTTTGATCCTCGGTGCGGTGGTCTGCGAGGCCACCTATGCGGTGATCGGAAAGAAACTGACTGGAAGCCTGAGTGCCAAGCGGATCTCAGCCATCATCAATCTCTGGGGACTGTTGATGGTCTTGCCCGCTGGACTCTGGGCAGCACGTGAGTTTGCCTTTGTGTCAGTGACCCCTGGTGTCTGGACCTTGCTTGCGTTCTACGGTCTGGCCGCCAGCATGTGGACGGTTTGGCTTTGGATGACAGGATTGAAGTCGGTCGACGCCAGCCAAGCAGGGATCTTCACCGTCATGTTGCCCATCAGCTCAGCCCTGACGGGTGTCCTGGCGCTCGGGGAAGAACTCTCAATGGGTCAAATCGTGGCGTTCTCCATTGCGCTGGCAGGCGTCACGATCTCCACGCTCCCCACCGACAAGCCGAAACCAGCGCAACACTGACGCCCAATCAAGCGCACCACAGGCCCGACGGCTGGGTGATCCCCATCCAAAGGGCCCAACCAGAGGTGGCAACCAAGGCCAAACCCGCTAGCCGGATTCCCCAATCGCCAGAACGGCCTCGGCCACTGAGACGCAACAGCAACCAAGGCCCCACTGTGAGCGACAGCGAAGTGCCCAAAGCGAATGCACTCATGATCACGGCCCCGTCCACCACGTCCGCAGACAAAGAGGCGACAAGCAACGCCGAATACAACAGCCCGCAGGGCATCAACGCCCAACCAAATCCCAACACAACGGGGGCACGGTGCCCCAACTGCATGAGCGTCGGCTTCACATGGCGCCAAACCGTTTGAGCCAGACCATCAATCCACACGGGCTGACGCCCCAGCCACAACAGCACCCCTCCGAGCACAAAGGCGGCAACATGCAAGCTCGTCCAAACCGGACGCAGCACCGCGGTGTTTGAGCCAAACCATGCAAGCCCTTGCACCGTTCCGGCGGCCATTGCCCCCATGAACGCATAGCCAAATGTTCGGCTGATTTGAAAGAGCAGCAGGGACGCAGTCGAATGAGGCCCCGCCAAACGAGAGATCCCCGCACATGCTGCACCACACATGGCCACGCAATGGGGACCCCCAACCAATCCCATGGCCAAGGCTGAAATCAACATGGAAGCCTGCATGGCGCGACTGTACCGGACGGGGGACTCCCGTGATGGGAGAGAGGACGTTCAGATGATCTTGGAAAAGCGAGCCCGGTCTTGATCAACTTGGATGTAGCGATCAAAGGTCATGGCAATGGCTCGAACGAGGTACCACCCAGAAGCAGTCACCTCGATGCCACTGTCATCCACGTTGACCAACCCATGCGAAGCCAAGTCAGCCAGTTTTTCCAACTCTCGAGCAAAGTACGACTTGAAGTCAATCAGGTGACCCAACTCAATGGACTCAAACTGAACCCGACCTTGACACATCAAGGCCATGATCACGGACCGCCTGACCAGGTCATCGCGAGAAACCGCGAGACCTCTCACGATGGGCAAGCGCCCTTGATCCAGGGCATCGTAGTACTCGTCCAAAGTTTTGGCATTCTGGCTGTATGTCGCACCAATACGCCCAATGGCCGACACCCCCAAGGCAATCAAATCACAATCTGGCTGCGTGCTGTAACCTTGAAAGTTTCGATGCAACCGTCCCTGCCGCTTTGCAACCGCAAGAGCGTCATCCGGCAGGGCAAAGTGATCCATCCCCACATAGACATAACCACTCTCGGAGAAAGCGTCTAGCGATGCCGACAGCATGGACAGCTTGTCAGCTGCACTGGGCAATTCGGCCGAGACGATGCGCCGTTGTGGTTTGAAACGAGTCGGCAAATGTGCGTATGCATACAGTGCGATTCGATCCGGACGCAACTGGTTGACCTGGGCCAAGGTCCTTGCAAACGACTCGGGGGTCTGCATGGGCAGCCCATAGATCAAATCCACGTTCAGTGATTCGAATCCAATGTCCCGCGCAGCTTCAGCCAAAGCAAACACCTGTTCGGCAGGTTGAACCCTGTGAACAGCTTTCTGCACGGCCGGGTCAAAGTCCTGGACGCCAAAACTCAGTCGATTGAACCCTAGCGCATGCAAATGCCGCAAGCGTTCCACGGTGACCGTACGGGGGTCCACCTCAATGGAGTACTCCCCCCCCGGAACAAACCCAAAGCTGCGCCTCAACATGGCCATCAGATCGGCCAGCTCTGCATCACTCAAGAACGTGGGGGTCCCTCCGCCGAGATGCAACTGGGATACGCTGTGCCCTTTGCCGAAGTGGGACACATGCAAGTCAACCTCGCGGGACAGGTAGCGAATGTACTCGGCTGCCTTGTCATGGTGCTTGGTGATGACCTTGTTGCAAGCGCAGTAGTAGCACACCGACTCGCAAAAAGGAATGTGAACATAGATCGACAAAGGGAGCGCCATGGACCCAGCCCGCCTCTGCTCAAGCGCCTGAATGTAATCTGTCTCAGTGAACGCCTCTACAAAACGATCTGCCGTAGGGTATGACGTGTACCTGGGACCAGGCACATCGAAGCGCTTCAACAATTGTTCAGAAATGACATGAGTCACGTGTATCTCCAACTGCCTCAAATGTGCCAGCTGTGACAGCAAGCTCACTTGACGTGCATCAATGCACTGCAGCGAAGACAACCCTTACGCAAACCTTATCTGCCAGTTTTGTCCGGTCATGACACTGTGCGACACCGTTTCACGGTACGATGCCACCCAGTGACTTGATGTACGCTTGACCTGAATCAAGGCTCTCCATGGATCTAAACACAATCAAAGTTGCCTGTTCAAGCTGTAATTTGCGTGAACTGTGCCTGCCAATGGGGCTAAACCCCGAAGAACTCGACAAGCTGGACTCGGTCATTTCGGCCCGCCGCCGAATCAAACGAGGCACCGCACTGTTCAATGCCGGTGACAAGTTCACTTCTTTGTACGCGGTCAGGTCTGGTTTCTTCAAGACCTGCATCACCACGGCGGATGGCCGCGACCAAGTCACCGGCTTCCAAATGACGGGAGAAATCATTGGAATGGATGGAATCGTCAGTGATCACCACTCCTGTGACGCCATTGCCCTGGAGGACGCTGAGGTTTGCGTCATGCCCTTTGACCAAGTGGAGCAACTTTCCCGCGAGTTCACCACACTTCAACACCATGTTCACAAGATCATGAGCCGTGAGATTGTGCGCGATCACAGCGTGATGCTTCTGCTGGGCAGCATGCGAGCTGAAGAGCGGTTGGCAGCCTTTTTATTGAACTTGGTGCAGCGCTTGCATGCCCGTGGATTCTCCCAGTCTGAACTGGTGCTGCGAATGACACGGGAAGAAATTGGAAGCTATCTGGGCATGAAGCTTGAAACCGTGAGTCGGACCTTTTCCAAGTTTGTGGAAGAAGGCATCATTGAAGTCAAGCAGCGCTACGTTCACATCAAGAACACCAATGCCCTGCGCCAAATTGTGAATCCCCCAAGCAGCAACTGTCGATGACGCACAGAGTGAGCCTTCTTGTGTAAGGAGTCTCCGCGGAGGCTTTATGCCCCCTCGCATCGCGGCCCCTTGCTGCAAGCGTCGGGCCTGTCATCCACAGGCACCGGGCACCGATTCACCTCAAATGGAGACTGCGCCAGCAGTGTGGTCAGACTGCTTGAAACAAACGTGAGTGTCCAAAACACAAAAAAACTCACTGTGTAGACCGCCGACCTTGACCAGCCCAACTCAGATTGGCCCCAATGCAAGTCACCGGGGTCAACAAAGGCAAAAACTGCCATTTCCAGCACCCCTGCCATCAAAAATGCAGGCCATGCAATCCACATCAGTCGTTGGGCGAGCATCGTCGTCTCCTTCATGCCGCCCCACGGCGGCTTAATTGTTTGGTTTCACTTTGGGCACGACCGGAGAAGCTGCGTGGTTCCGGGCTTGCTGAGCTGGCTGCAACTTCACCAACTCGTCATCGGAAACCTTGCCATCCGTTCCTGCCTTGGTGAGAGCTTCCCGCTGAATTTGATTTTTGTCAATCACTGGGTCAGGGGCACTCATGGCGATGTAGGCGGTGGCCAGTGCCGCCACAACCACGACAGCAGGGCCACCAATCACCATCCACACGTAGGGCTCTCGCCACCAAGTGCTTGTGGGAAGTGGCGTGGAACCTGAAGCAGCTTGTGCAGATGTAGAACTCATGGCAACCCAAAAAAATACAGGGGAAACAGCCCGCAACCGAGGGTATTTTGACTCAATGCAGGCATCTACAAACAAAAAGGGGGCTAAGCCCCCTTTTTGTTCAAAACTCCGACATGTGCAAACTCAGTTGGCACCTTTTGCCGACTTGCTCAACACATAGGCGGCCAACACATGAATTTGAGCTTCGTTCAGCAACCGACTTTGTGAAGGCATGGCATTGTTCCAGCCTTCGTTGATGGCCTTGGTCACCACCTCGGCTCCCCAGCCATGCAACCAGATGTTGTCGGTCAGGTTGGGGGCACCCAAAGCTTGGTTGCCTTTGCCGTCTGCGCCGTGGCAAGCCGCACAAGCCGCGAACTTGTCCTTGCCCAGAGCAGCCTTGACAGGATCGTGCGGGCTGTTGGACAGACTCAACACATACTGCGTCAGGTTGGCCACGTCCTCGGGGGCGCCCACAGCGGCGGCCATAGGGGGCATCACACCATTGCGACCGTTTGTGATCGTTTCCTTGACGGCCTCAGGGGTGCCACCATACAGCCAATCATTGTCGGTCAGGTTGGGCGCCGCCAGGGTTTGGCTGCCGCGTGCATCCGAAGCGTGACACTGCGCACAGTAGTTCATGAACAGGCGCTCACCCACGGCCATGGCCTTGGGATCAGCAGCCAATGCCACGACGTCTTTTTTGACAAAGTCTTCGTACACAGGCGCGATGTTCCCTGCGACTTTCTTCACTTCAGCAGCATGCTGCCCTTGAGAAGACCAGCCCAGTTGCCCCTTGAAAGAGCCAAACATGGGGTACATCGCGCCGTAGACCAGCCCGAAGACCACCGTGATGACGAACAGGTACACCCACCATTTGGGAAGGGGGTTGTTCATCTCGCGCAAATCACCATCCCACACATGACCGGTGGTGTTGTCGGCCGTGGCGGCCACCTTGGTGGTCCCCGAAATCCACAGCAACACGGCGCAAGCCAAGATGCTGACGATAACGGCAACGGCCACATACATCGACCAGAAGTTGCTTACAAAGTCGCTCATGATGTTTCTTTCTATAGCTCTGGCGAATCAGTCTTCGTTGAAAGGCAGCTGAGCTGCCTCGTCAAAACTCGACTTGTTCCGCTTGGACCACGCCCAAGCCACGATCCCGATGAAGGTCAGCAAGCTGACCACGGTCATCGCACTGCGCATGTCATTGATGTCCATGGAGCACCTTTCGAGTTGGTTACTTGACTGCCGTACCCAGGTTCTGGAGGTAAGCGATGACGGCTTCGAGTTCGGTCTTGCCCTTCACCTCTTCGGTGGCTTTGGCGATTTCCTCGTCGGTGTAAGGCACCCCCAACTTGCGCAGCGTCTTCATCTTCGCGGGCAGTGAAGCGGCATCGGCTTGTCGCTTGCCCAGCCACGGATAGGCTGGCATGTTCGACTCCGGCACCACATCGCGAGGATTGTTCAGGTGGATGCGATGCCACTCGTCGCTGTAACGGCCACCCACGCGGTGCAGGTCAGGACCGGTGCGCTTGGAGCCCCACTGGAACGGGTGGTCGTAGACGAACTCACCGGCCAGAGAGTAGTGCCCATAACGAAGCGTTTCAGCTTGGAAGGGACGAACCATCTGGGAGTGGCAGTTGTAGCAGCCCTCACGGATGTACACATCACGCCCAGCCAATTGCAGCGCTGAATAAGGCTTGAGACCTTCAACAGGCTGAGTGGTCGACTTCTGGAAGAACAGAGGAACAATCTCCACCAGACCGCCCACCGAAATGACCAGAACGATCAGGAGAATCATCAAAAAGTTGCTGGTTTCGATCCGCTCGTGGGTGAAACCCTTGATTTCGTGGTTTTGAGCCATGTTGGTTCTCCTCAGGCGTGGCTTGCAACAGCGGGGATGCGGACGTCAGCGACCTGACCCTTGACAGCGGTCATGATCGTGTTCCACAGCATCAGCAGCATGCCGCCCAGGTACAGCAGACCACCCAACAAACGAATCACGTAGAAGGGGAAGGTGGCCTTCACAGACTCAACAAAGGTGTAGGTCAGGCTGCCGTCGGGGTTGACCGAGCGCCACATCAGACCTTGCATCACACCGGCAATCCACATTGCGGCGATGTACAGCACGATGCCGATGGTGGCCACCCAGAAGTGCAGTTCCACGGCCTTGACGCTGTGCATTTGCTTTTGACCGAACAGACGCGGAATCAGGTAGTACATGGAGCCGACGGAAATCAGACCCACCCAACCCAGGGCGCCGGAGTGCACGTGACCCACGGTCCAGTCGGTGTAGTGAGACAGTGCGTTGACGGTCTTGATGGACATCATCGGACCTTCGAACGTGGACATGCCGTAGAACGACAGCGACACGATCAGGAAGCGCAGGATGGGGTCGTCACGCAGCTTGTGCCATGCGCCGGACAGGGTCATGATGCCGTTGATCATGCCGCCCCAGCTGGGAGCCAGCAGGATCAGGGAGAACACCATGCCCACGGACTGCGTCCAGTCAGGCAGCGCGGTGTAGTGCAGGTGGTGAGGACCCGCCCACATGTAGGTGAAGATCAGCGCCCAGAAGTGGACGATGGACAGGCGATAGGAGTAGACCGGGCGGCCTGCTTGCTTGGGAATGAAGTAGTACATCATGCCCAGGAAGCCGGCAGTCAGGAAGAAGCCCACGGCATTGTGGCCGTACCACCATTGCACCATGGCATCCTGAACACCTGCGTAGGCAGAGTAGCTCTTGGTCAGGCTGACAGGCAGTTCAGCGCTGTTGACCAGGTGCAGCACGGCCACGGCCAGGATCATGGCGCCATAGAACCAGTTGCCCACATAAATGTGGCGGACCTTGCGGATGCCGATGGTCCCGAAGAACACGATGGCATACGCCACCCACACCACGGTGATGAGGATGTCAATGGGCCACTCCAGCTCGGCGTACTCCTTGCCGGTGGTGAAACCCGCGGGCAGGCTCAGGGCTGCCAACAGGATGACCAGTTGCCAGGCCCAAAAGGTGAAGGCGGCCAAGCCGTCAGAGATCAGACGTGTCTGGCAGGTCCGCTGGACAACGTAGTAGCTGGTGCCGAACAGGGCACAGCCACCAAAGGCAAAGATCACTGCATTGGTGTGCAGGGGGCGCAAACGCCCGTAAGTCAAGAACTCAATCCCGAGGTTCAGCTCGGGCCAGGTGAGCTGGGCGGCAATGATCACCCCCACCAGCATCCCGACCACACCCCACACCACAGTCATGACGGCGAACTGGCGTACAACGGTGTCGTTGTACGCCGTCGCCTGACTGGCCTTCGTTATCACAGACATACGGAACTCCTCTTAAAAGTCGTGGGGCGAAGTGTCATTGGACACTAGGGTTTCTACCTTGACTTAAGTCAATCGCCCCGAAGAATACGGCCACCTTCACGGTCGATGTTGTCGAGCTGGCCCGACTCCAAAGCCCACCAAAAAATGACGATGATGGCCAACACGATCACCACCGACAACGGTATCAAAAGATATAGCACTTCCATGGTGTCACTCCGCCCCTGAATCGGGTGAAAAAACAGAAGGTGAAGCGTTCAGCCTGAGTGCATTCCCAATCACCCAGAACGAACTCACCGCCATGCCCAGGCCTGCGGCCCAGGGAGGCATGTATCCCGCCAACGCCAGTGGCACGCTGATCGCGTTGTAGGCGGCGGCCCACGCCAAATTCTGACGCACCACACGCATGGTCAGGCGCGCCTGTATCAAGGCCTGAGGCACCTCCAGCAGCCGCCCGGATTGGATCACGAAGTCGGATTGCGCCTGAGCCAACGGCGCTGCATTGCCCAGCGCAAAAGACGTGTCGGCACGGGCGAGAACAGGCCCATCGTTCAGGCCATCACCCACCATGGCCACGCGGTGTCCCGACGCCTGCAACGCAGCCAACTCGGTGAGCTTGGCCTCTGGATTCGCTTCGGACACCACCCGGTCTACCCCCACCCCCTGGGCGATGCGCTGGGCAGCCTGGGGCTTGTCCCCCGACAACAGCCAGGTTTGAATGCCCGCTTCCTTCAAAGCCTTCACGGTGGCCGCAGCGTCGTCCCGCAGCCCTTCGTCCAAAACGAAGGTGGCCAACCACCCGGATGCATCGGCCAGATGCACTTGCGGACCGGAGGACTGGGCACGGTGCGCCTCAGTCACCCCGGCAAATGCCGCCGACCCCAATTTCAGGGGGCCATGCACGGCACTCACCCCGGCCATCCCCTGCCCTGCCAGTTCCTCCACATGGGTCAACGCGGCGCAGCTCAAACCCTGGTCGGAAGCCGCTGCGGCAATGGCCTTGGATGCCGGGTGCAGCGACACCGAAGCCAAACCGCCCGCCAATTGCAGCACCTGATCGGCCGTCCAGCCGTCCCGCACCGTCACCTGGGACAGCTGGACCCGGTCGTGGGTCAGGGTGCCTGTCTTGTCGAAAATCACCGTGTCGATGCCCGCCAGGGCCTCAAAGGCCTGCAGCCGTCGAACCAGCACACCGCGGCGCGCCAAAGCCCCGGCTGAGGCCAACATGGCGGCAGGCGTGGCCAGAGACAAGGCACAGGGGCAGGTCACGATCAACACCGCCACCGCCACCGCCAACGCCCGGGAGTGGTCCACGCGCCACCAGAAAAACGCCGCCACCAGGGCCGACAACAGCACCAGCACCAAAAATGGGGCCGCGATCTTGTCTGCCAGGATGGCCAGCCGAGGTTTGTCGGTGGACGCCTTTTCCATCAGGGCCACGATCTGGGCAAAGCGGGTGTCGCGGCCCAGCTTGTCGATGCGAACCTCCACAGGCCCCGACAGGTTGAAGCTGCCGGCAATCACCGCCTCTCCCTGCACCTTGGCGATGGCGTCGGACTCCCCCGTCAACAACGCCTCGTCCACCTGCGCGCGGGCGCTCAGCAGCGTGCCATCCCCCGGAAATGCCTGACCCGCCTGCACACGCACGGTGTCCCCCACCACCAGGCGACGGACCGAGACGGACTCGTAAGCCCCATCCCCGCGCAAGCGGTCACACACCTCGGGCAGCCGGTTCATCAGGTCGTCCAACGCGCCTGCCGTGCGGTCACGGGCCTTGAACTCCAGGTAGCGCCCCCCCATGAGGAAGAACACGAACATGGTGAGTGAGTCGAACCACACCTCATGGCCCCAAGGCCCGCCCCGGTCAAAGGTGGCCAGCGTGCTGGCGACAAACGTGACCAAAATGCCGATGGACACCGGTGTGTCCATGCCCACGCGGCCCTTCTTCAGGTCGCGCCAGGCACCCGCAAAAAACGAACCGCTGGCAAACAGGATGACCGGCAGGCTCAGGATCCAGCTGGCCCAACGCAGAAGCTGCTCGATGTCGGGAGGAATGTCCCCAGGTTCGGTGATGTACGCAGGCCATGCGTACATCATGACCTGCATCATGCAAATGCCGGCCACAAACAAGCGCCACAACACGCGGCGGCCTTCGGCAAGACGCTGCGTCACGCTGAGCGCCTCGCGCATGGGCAGCAAGCGGTAGCCGGTATCGCCCACGGCCCGGGCCAGCACCGAAACCTGTGTGGCCGCGGGGTCCCATTGCACCGTGAGGCGACGGGTGGCCGCGTGCACCTCGGCCTTGATCACCCCAGGAAGGTCGCACAGGGCACCCTCCACGGTGTCGGCACACGCGGCGCAGTACATGCCCTGGACCATCAACACCGACGATGCGGTGCGCCGTCCATCGGCATCGGTGTAAGTGGTGAACTCGGATTGCTCGCCTGGGTCGTCGAGCACAGAAAAGTCATCGGAGACCTCCAAGGGGCCCTTGGGTCGATCCACGGTGAACAGATCGGCAGCCGTGGCGCTCTGTCGAGCCCCCGCGCCAGCCCAGGTATCCCCCGATGGGGGCGCGGTCTCAGCTTGATTCATTGCGGCGAGAGTATGTCAGCAGGTGGTTGGATCGGTTGACATACGTCAACCCCCCAAACGAGGTTTGAAGTAGCCTAACTGCACGACGGTTCCGCACAGGAGAAACCCTCTTGAAAAGGCGTCTTTTCCCGTGCCGAATCCCCCAAAACTCAATCAGGAGATTTCACATGTACAAGCGCATCATGGTGGCCACTGACGGCTCTGAACTGTCCGAAAAAGCCGTTGAGCACGGGTTGATGTTGGCCGACTTGACCGGCGCGGAAGTGGTGGCCGTCAAAGTGGTGCCGCGTTACCCGCAAACCTACTTCGAAGGCGGTGTGGCCCTGGGCGCGGACGAGATCGCCAAGATCGAAAAGCAGTGGAACGACGAAGCCATGGAGGCCGTCAACGCCGTCAAGGCCAAAGGGCAGCTGCAAAGCGTCAAGGTCAAGGCCACCACCGTGAAGTCCGACCTGATTGCCGAGGCCCTGATTGCCGCGGCCAAACGCCACAAATGCGACCTGATCGTGATGGCCTCCCACGGGCGTCGGGGACTCAAGCGACTGCTGCTGGGCAGCGAAACCCAGCAAGTGCTGACGCACTCCCACATTCCCGTGCTGGTTTTGAGGTAAAAAATAGGCTCTACCGCTTTATTCATAAGCGGTAGCAGCTATTAAATCAGGACCTGGCTACCGCCCGGTTCCCGGATTCAACCGGGCACAAAAGACGCCTTGTGCTGGTCCCTCAGCAGGTTCTTTTGCACCTTGCCCATGGTGTTGCGGGGCAGTTCAGGCACCACCACGCACTTCTTGGGGATTTTGAAGTTGGCCAACGTGGCCTTGAGCTGGGCCAGCACCGCATCGGGGTCCACCGTGGCACCTGAACGCACCGTGAGCACCGCCACCCCCACCTCGCCAAAGTCGGGGTGCGGCACCCCCACCACCGCACTCTCGGCCACCCCCGGCAACTCGTTGATGTAGCCCTCGATCTCCGCCGGGTACACGTTGTACCCGCCGCTGATGATGAGGTCCTTGCTGCGGCCCACGATGGTCACGTAGCCTTGGGCGTCCACGCGCCCCACATCACCGGTCTTGAACCAGCCGTCGGCCGTGAATTCTTCGGCTGTTTTTTCGGGCATGCGCCAGTAGCCCTTGAACACATTGGGCCCCCGCACCTGGATGCCGCCGATGTCCCCCACCTCGACCGGCTCGCCGTGGTCACCCACCACGCGCAGCCCCACGCCGGGCAACGGAAAGCCCACCGTGCCGCCCTTGCGCAAGGTCAGCGCCTGCCCCTGGGCGTCCAGGTGCCGCACATCGCCCTGGCAGGGGTTGGAGGTGAGCATGATGGTTTCGGACATGCCATACCGCTCCAGGATGGTGTGCCCCGTGCGGGTCTGCCATTCCTTGAAGGTCTCCAACAGCAGCGGCGCCGAGCCACTGATGAACAACCGCATGTGGCCGCACACCGCCTGGGTGAGTGACGGCTCGGCCAGCATGCGGGTGTACAGCGTGGGCACACCCATGAACACGGTGGCGCGCGGCAACCGCTCAATGACGGCCTTGGGGTCGAACTTGTTGAGCCACAACATGGGGCTGCCATTGAGCAAGGCCGCGTGGATGGCCACAAACAGCCCATGGACGTGAAAGATGGGCAAGGCGTGCAACAGCACATCCCCGCCTTGGGCGGGCGTGCGCCATCCCCAATAGGTCTTGAGCACCTCGGCATTGCTCAGCAGGTTGCCGTGGGTCAGCATGGCCCCTTTGCTGCGCCCGGTGGTCCCGCTGGTGTAGAGGATGGCCGCCAGGTCATCCGGCCCACGCACTGCGGGCTCTTGGGTCTTGGCGTGGTGGGCCGCACGCTCCAGCAGGCTGCCCGTGCGCTGGTCTGACAACGTGAACACGTTCTGGGTGCCCGCGCGGAATGCAATCTGGCTGACCCAGCCGAAGTTGCCCGGGGTGCACACCACCACCGCCGGCTCGGCATTGCCCACGAAGTACTCGATCTCTGCCGACTGATAGGCCGTGTTGAGGGGCAGGAACACGTGCCCGGCACGCAGGGTGGCCAAGTACAACATCATGGCCTCGACCGACTTCTCCACCTGCACCGCCACCCGGCTTTGCGGGGGCAGGTTCAACGAGGTGAGCAGGTTGGCCATCATGGCGCTGGCCTCGTCCAGGTCGCGCCAGCTGTAACGCAGGCCAGAGTCGGTTTCAACGGCCCAGGTGTCCAGGTCGGCAGGGAATTGAGCGCGCAGTGCAGCAAACAGGTTCATGGGTGACTCGTGGAGAGAACGGAGGTCAGAAACAGCACATCAAAACTGGGGGGAACGCTTGGCCAGGAAGGCGGCAATCCCCTCCTGGTGTTCGGCATGGTCGGCATAGGTGTAGGCCTGCGCCGCCAGGGCATCCACGGGCACGCCACGCCCCAGGTCGCGCAAGGTGCGCTTGTTCAAGCGGGCGGCCAAGGGGCTGAGAGAGGCCATTTGCGTGGTCCACGCCTGGGCGGTGTCGAACACCTCGGCGTCGGGCACCAGGCGGTTCAGGAAGCCGCGTTGCCACAGGGTGCGGGCATCCAGCACCGCAGCGGCCAGCAACATTTCACGCGCGGTGGCCAAGCCGACGGCACCGGCCACCAGTTGCGCCTCCCTCGGGGCCATGGGGAAACCCAGCTTGGCGATGGGGGCGCCAAAACGGCTGCTTTCCCCCGCCACACGGAGGTCGCAACAACTGGCGATTTCGACCCCGGCCCCCATGCAATTGCCCTGGATGGCCGCCACCACGGGCACGTCGCACTGCAGGATGGCATCCAAAGCCCCCCACACCTCGTCTTCGTGAAAACGGGTGAGTGCTTCCTCGTCATGGCGAAACCCAGGGTACTCGGCGATGTCACCACCGGCGCAGAAATGCCCCCCCTGCCCCCGGATCACCACGCTGCGCAAGCCCTCCTCCGCAGCCAGCGACACGAACACAGAGCGCAACTCGCGCCACATGGCACGGGACATGGCGTTGAACTTGCCCTCGTGCACCAGCACCACCGTGGCCAAAGACCCCTCACGAACACACTCGACACGACCTGACATGAACAGTTGACTTTCTGATGTGGAACCTCAATCGAGCTTGGCCCCGGATGCTTTCACCACAGCGGCCCATTTGCGCAACTCCGCCTTGATGAACCCCTCGAACTGAGCCCCGATGAGGTTGGGAAACTCGGCCCCCTGATTGGCCCAGACCTGTCTGGCCTCGTCGGTTTGACAGGCCCGACGGATCTCTTCCACCGCCTTGGTCTGGGCATCCACCGGGGTGCCTTTGGGCGCCCAGACACCGTACCAAGTGGCCACGGTGTAGTCTGGCAAGCCCAGTTCGGCCGAGCAGGGCACGTCAGGAAAGGCCGGACTGCGTTTGGAACCCGACACCATCAGAGCCTTGATCCGACCGCCTTTGATGTGCGCGGCTGATGAGCCCAAGCCATCGAACATCATGTCCACATTGCCGGCCATGAGGTCTTGCAATGCCGGACCCGCTCCTCGGTAGGGGATGTGGGTGATGAACGTCTTGGTTTGCAGCTTGAACAGTTCCCCGGCCAGGTGATGTGACGTTCCACCCCCTGCTGAACCGTAGTTCAGCTTGCCGGGGTTCCTGTGAACATGGTCCAGAAACGCCTTGAAATCCATGTTGGGCAGGTTCTTGGGGTTGACCACCAGCACCTGCGGCACGCTGGCCACCTGGATCAACGGCACCAGGTCACGCTCCAGGTCGTAATCGAGCCGCGGGTACATGGCCGGGGCAATGGTGTGGTGCACTGCGCCCATGAACAACGTGTACCCGTCGGCAGGGGCCTTGGCGGCAATCCCCGCCCCCAGAGTACCCCCGGCCCCACCACGGTTGTCGATGACCAGCGTCTTGCCCACCAGCCGGGAGAATTGAGCCGAGAGGGGGCGTGCAAATGCATCCGTCCCGCCACCGGCGGGGAAGGGCACGATCAGGGTCACCGGCTTGGCGGGCCATGCAGGCTGCGCCCCCGAGGGCAGCACCACCGTCCCACTGCCCAATGCGGCCAACGCCTGGAGGCACTGCCGCCGGGACCAATGCCCATCGGCCCCCACACTGGGTGCAACAGGGAGGGAATGAGGGGTCAGGAAGGTGCGTGCGGTCATGCCATGGGCCTCCGGTCGGTGAGAGCTGCACACCTTAGCGTGCCCCCACCGCCACACACCACCCCTGAAAACCCCAGATCAACGTCGCCGACCGAACCCCCACCACAACACAGCCCCGCCCAGGATCATGGGCACGCACAACCACTGCCCCATGCTCATGCCCAGAGCCAACAAGCCCAGATGGGCGTCGGGCTCGCGGAAATACTCGGCCGTGAAACGAAGCACGCCGTATCCGAACAAAAACGCCGACGCCACCTGCCCTTGGGCGCGCTCGCGCCGGGCGTACACCCACAGCACCACGAACAGCAGCAACCCTTCCAGCAAGAACTGGTAGACCTGGGACGGATGGCGCGGCATGTCGCCCGCCCCGCGGAACACCATGCCCCACGGGAGCGACGGGTCGGCCACCCGGCCCCACAACTCGCCGTTGATGAAGTTGCCCACCCGCCCAGCGGCCAAGCCCGTGGGTACGCAGGGGGCCACAAAATCCATCACCTGCAAAAACGGGCGCTGGCGCGAACGGGCAAACCACACCATGGCCGCCATCACCCCCAACATGCCCCCGTGAAAGCTCATGCCCCCCTGCCAAACGGCAAACACCTCCAGCGGGTGGGTGGCGTAGTACAGGGGCTTGTAAAACAGGCAGTACCCCAGGCGCCCGCCCAGCACCACGCCCATCACGCCCAGAAACAGGATGTCTTCCACATCCCGGCGAAACCACTGCCCCTGCTGCACCAGGCGGTCAAACGGGGGGTGCCCCAGTCGGCGCAGGCCCAGCCACATGAACAGACCAAAGGCGGCCAGGTAGGTCAGCCCATACCAATGGACGGCCACCGGGCCGATTTGCAAGGCAACGGGATCAATCTGCGGGTGCATCAGCATGCGCATCTCCAGGGGGAATGAAGGGGGCGGAGTTTCGCAGACTCCGCTCATCGGCCTGTGACAGATGGCCTGACGCCCGCACAAGTTCCAACACATCGGGTCGGTGGGTGGCGGTGACCTTCAGGCTCATGTCCCGGCGGAACCGGGCAATGCGGGCATGGTCACCGCTGAGCAGCACCGACGGCACCGGCAGCGATTGCCCCTCGTGTGTCCACACCTCGGGGCGGGTGTAGTGGGGACAGTCCAGCAAGCCATCCAACGCCGGGTTGAAGCTGTCCTGCTGGTGGCTGCCCTGGTCGTTCAGCACGCCGGGCTGCAAGCGCGCCACGGCGTCCAGCAAGGCAATGGCGGCAATCTCACCGCCCGACAACACAAAGTCGCCCAGGCTGATCTGCTGGTCCACACACTGGTCGATGAAGCGCTGGTCAATGCCCTCGTACCGACCGCAGATCAACACCCCGCCCTGCCCTTCGGCCCAGCGCTGCACGCCGTCGTGCTTGAGCGTCTGGCCAATGGGCGAAAACAGCACCACGGGGGCTTGGGCATCGGGGGCTTCGGCCCGGGCTTCGCGCACGGCCCTCAGGCAGCGGGACAGCGGCTCCGCCATCATCACCATGCCAGGCCCGCCGCCAAACGGACGGTCGTCCACACGGCGGTAGTTGCCATCGGCAAAATCGCGCAGGTTCCACAACACCACCTGCACCAACCCGGTGTCGAACGCGCGGCGGTTGATGCCCTGCGTCAGGAACGGCCCGAACAGCTCCGGGAACAACGTGATGACGTCAAAACGCATGGGCGGCAACCTTGGGTCGAGAGCGGAATCAGTAATCGGGCTGCCAGTCCACGGTGATGCGGCGCGCCACCTTGTCCACCCCGTCCACGTAGGCCGACACGAACGGAATCAGGCGTTCGGCGGGTTTGTCGTCGTGGGTGTAACCCACCACCAGCACGGACGTGGGACCGGTGGCCAGCAAATCGGTGACAGCCCCCAGTTCAACGCCCTCGCGGTTGACCACGGTCAGCCCCACCAGGTCCACCCAGTAGAACTCGTCCGGGTCGGCGGACTCGGGGAAGGCGCTGCGCGGCACCCAGATGCGTGCGCCACGCAAGGCTTCGGACGCATTGCGGTCGGCCACACCCGCCAAACGGGCCACCAGGGTGTCGGCGTGGGGTTTGATTTCGTCCACCGCCACCCGCACCGTGCCGGAAAAGGCCTTGAAGTTGCGGTCGTGCGGCGGCACTGGGGTTTGCAACCACCATTGTTCGGCGGACAGCAAGGCTTCAGGATCGGTGCTGTACGGGTGGACTTTGATCCAGCCCTTGATGCCCCAGGCATCGCCCAAGCGGCCCAGTTCCACCGCGTCCTCGGGCAGAGGCTCTTGCGTCCAGGTGTCAATCGTCATGGCTCATCCCCAACAAAAAAGCGATGTGCCCCTCGCTTTGGACGAGTGGGCACATCGCTTGGTGCATGGTGTCTGGCGCCGATGCGCCAGAATCCATCCAGAAAAATCAGGCAGCGGCCTTGGCGGCGTCAACCTTGATCAGGCGGGCCACGGTGTCGGAAGGCTTGGCGCCGACGCCCAGCCAGTAGGTCAGGCGGTCAGCGGCAATGCGCAGAGACTCTTCGCCACCCTTGGCAATGGGGTTGTAGAAACCGATGCGCTCGATGAAACGGCCATCGCGGCGGTCACGCTTGTCGGCGACCACAACGCTGTAGAACGGACGGGCTTTGGCACCGCCGCGGGAGAGTCGAATGACGACCATGTTGAATCCTTCGGTGAGTGGGCCGCTGCCAAAAGGGTGAGCGAGGCGGCCCGAGCGATGTTTCGCCATCGTTTGAGACACCGACTGACCACCCGGTCAGCGAAACGCGGCAAAGCCCGCAATTATAGCCATGCGCAACAGGATGCCCGCACGACTGACAGCCAGCGCTTGGCATGAGAATATGCGCATCCAAATGTTCATTTGTCCACAGCCATGACCGCCCCCACGACCAGCGTCATTGTGCGCCCCAGTGTCGACGCCGACATCCCGGCCATCACCCGAATCTATGCCCACCACGTGATGCACGGGACGGGCACCTTTGAGACCAGCGCGCCGTCCGAAGACGACATGCGCACCCGCCGCGCCGACGTGCTGGGCAAAAACCTGCCCTGGCTGGTCATCGAACAGGCCGGGCACGTCATGGGATTTGCCTATGGCAACTGGTTCAAGCCCCGCCCAGCCTACCGATTCTCGGTGGAAGACTCCATCTACATGGCCCCCAACGCCGCAGGCAAGGGCCTGGGCAAGCAGTTGCTGACCGAATTGTTGGCGCAATTGGAACGCCGCGGCATCCGCAAGGTGATGGCCGTGATTGGCGACTCGGCCAACGCGGGCTCCATTGGCGTGCACCGATCCCTGGGCTTCACGCAGGTGGGGGTGGTGAGCTCGTGCGGCTGGAAGTTTGGGCGCTGGCTGGACATCGTGATGATGGAAAAACCCCTGGGCGCTGGCGACTCCACCCCACCCGAAGGCGCGGCATGACGCGCCACAAGACGGTGGCCGCCGCCCTGGCGCTGGTGGGCGGTTGCCTGGGCCTGCATCGGTTTTACCTTCACGGCCTGCGCGACACCGTGGGCTGGCTGTTCCCGCTGCCGTCGCTGCTGGGCCTGTGGGGCGTGATGCGGGTGCGTGCACTGGGTCAGGACGACCCGCTGTCCTGGGTGCTGATTCCGCTGCTGGGGGCCACCCTGGCGGTGGGCGGGCTGTTTGCCGTGGTCTATGCCCTCACGCCCAAGGAAAAGTGGAACACCCGCCACAACCCGGGCTCCCCGCCCGACCACCCCGCGGGATGGACCACCCCGCTGACCATCGCCGTGCTGATCGCCGCCATGCTGGGCGGCACCATCGCCTTCATGAGCACCCTGGCGTTCAGCTTCCAGCGGTATTTCGAGCACCAAGTGGCGCAGGCCCGCACCATCAGCCAACCCGTCAGCCCGTGATCCAACCTGCAATGAGCATGACGGCGCTGAGCGTGACCAAGGCCAGCAGGGTGGACAGGCCAATGCCCGCCGTCACCAGCGCGTGCGCCACGTTGTAGCGCTGAGAGAACAAAAACACGTTGGCCCCCACGGGCAAGGCGGCGGCCACCACCATCACCACCCAGGGCAGGCCCTGGATGCCGCTGAACCAGGCCACACCGCCCACCAACAGCGGCAGCGCCACGTTTTTGCACAGGCTGATGAGCAGGGCATCCCGCCAGTGCGCCCCTAGCGGGCTGCGGGCCAATGTCACGCCCACCAGCACCAGCGACAGCGGCCCGAACGCATTGCCCAGCAAGGCCAAGGGCTTGTCAACCACGGCGGGCAAAGCCCAACCCGTCTGCGCAAACAGCAGCCCCGCCATGATGGGCAGCGGGATGGGGTGCAGCACCGCGCCTCGCAAGGCCCGCCCGGCCGCCCGCAGCAGCGGCGGCAACCGCCCCACCCCTGGGTGTGTCGGCGCACCACGTTCGCGGGCCACCGCCAGCTCCAGCACCACGGTGGAGACGGTCAGCAGGATGAGCGCATGCACGGCCACCAGCGTGAGCAGCGTCACCAGCCCCGCCTTGCCGTAGGCCAGCTCCACCAGGGTGATGCCGATCATCACCATGTTGGAAAAAATGCCGCCCAGCGCCATCACCACGCCCCGCGCGTGAAAACCGAACACGCCCACCAACACACCAAACAGCCCCAGCGCCGCCGGAAAGTAGGCGGCAATGGGGCGCAGGTCCAACTGCTCCACGTGCACCGCGCTCATGGTGCGAAACAGCAAGGCCGGGATCAGCAGCATGAAGGTCAGGTTGGACAGGTCGGTGACCGCCGCCTGCCGCACCCAGCCCGTTCGCCCCGCCAGCACACCTGCGCCGATCAGCAAAAACACCGGGGCCAGGGCGGCCCACACGGGTTGCGCGGCCTGCCAGTTCATGGAACCTGCACGCCGTCAGTGAGGCGGTAGAACAGTCCTTGCGGGTCGTCCTCCAGCACCTGCAAACGCCCTTCCACCACCACACCCTCCATGCTGTAGCGCACGGCACGGCGGGTCTTGACCTCCACCATGCTTTCCGGCCCGCCCGGGGTGCAGAAGGCGCAGGTCAGTGGCACTGACGACAGCAAGAAGTGCGACTGCTTCTCCCCCGGGGCCAGCGGTGTCATGAAACCCTGCACCCTCACCGTGGTGCCGTGCAGGGCACGCACATTGGCCGGAAAGTCGGGGAGCAGGCGCTTGCCGACTTTCTTCAGGCTCACCTGGGTGAGCGTGGACCACGGCACCACGTCGTCACGCACGGGCAACACGGCAAAGGGGCTGTTGGGGCTGTGCACCCCGGGTCCGCTGCCCGCCATGGCCCCCGGCGGCAGCGGGGACGACAGCATGGGCTGCGGCACGGGGGCCGACGGGGATGCGGCGGGCGCTCCCGCAGCGGTGGCAGACGCCTTGGGCTTGGCCGGGGTCTGCGCCAGCGCCCCCCCAGCGGCGCACCCCAGCAGCGCGGCGCACAGCAGCCCGCTGCCCAACGCCCATGGCCTTGGGCGAGGCTCAAACACCGCGTCAGTGCACATGTTTCATGCCGCAGTACTTGCCGATGCCCAGCCCCTTGCAGGCAGCTTGAAGCTCACCCAGGCATTGGTTTTCGTCCTTGCCGGCCTCCAGGCAACGGGCAGCGGCCTCGTGCGCGGCGGCCATGGCCTTGTGGCGGGTCACGTCTTCGGCCCGCTCCTTGTCGGAGTGGGTGCTGGCGGCGAATGCGCCAGAGCCCACCATGCCCCCGACGGCCAGCAGCACCGCAGCACCAAACCGAGCGGCCCAACGGCACCCCGCCCGATGGGCGGAGTTTCCAAGCGACAGGATGGAAGGAGGAGAAACAGCCAGCATGGTTCGTCCTTGAAAGTTGAAAAATTCAGGCATCGAGCAGGGGCACCACGTCGCAGCGGTAGGCCGACCACGCGGGCAAGGCTGCCGCCAGCAGCGCCACGCCCAGCACCAGCGCGGGCACCGGCCAGACCACCGCCCACGGCATGCCACCCAGCACCAGGGCCGATGCGTCGGCGGCCAACCAGTGCGCCACCGCCACCGTGGCGGCCCAGCCGCCCAACACGCCCAGCACGCCGCCCAGGGTGGCCAGCCACAGCGACTCGGCCAACAACAGGCCCGCCAGCCGCCAGGGCGGTGCGCCCAGCATGCGCAGCAAGGCCAGGTCAGGCCGACGCTCGCGCACCGCTTGCCACAGTGCCATGAACACACTCAACCCCGCCATGCCCACCAAGGCGGCCCCCAGCATGCGCAACACGTCGGTGCCCACGCCCAGCATGCGCAACAGCCGCGTCAGCTCCAGCGCCGGGGCGGCGGCCTGCAGGTTGGTGGCGGCATTGACCCAGCGCGGGAAAGTCACCGCCGCCAAGGGGCTGCGGTAGCGGATGAGCAGCAGCGTCAGTTCGCGCTCGGCCTCCAGGGCGGCGCGGTCCTCGTCGTCCAGTGCGGTATCGTCTTCGTGCACCGCCCAGACCGACTCGGTGGCGGTGAGCACCAGGCCATCCACCACGCCGCCCGTGGGGGCCAGGATGCCCACCACCTCGTAGGGGTGGTGGCCATGTTCATGCCCGCCCGCGGTCAGGCCGTGCTGGCCCGTGAAGTGGCTGCCCAGCTCCAACCCCAGTTCTTGCGCCACCCGGGCACCCAGCACCGCCTGCATGGGGGCGTGCCACACCGTGCCCAGGCCAAGTTCGGCCCCGTACCAGTCCAGGTAGGCGGGTGTGGTGCCCACGATGCGGTGGCCGCCCACGCTGTCGCCCAGGCTCAGCGGCACCCACTCGGCCACCTCCGGGCGCTGCACCAGGGCCTTGGCCTCGGCCAAGGGGATGTTGCCGGGCGGCACGTCCAGGTGGTACAGCCCGGCCAGGATGAGTTGCAGCGGGCTGCCTTTGGCCCCCACCACCAGGTCGGTGCCCGCCACGTCACGGGTGAAGGCGTCGCTCAGGCGCTGCTGGGTGAGCAGGATGACCGTCAACGCCGCCACCCCCACCGCCAGCAGCAGCACGTTCAGCACCACCGACACCGGGCGGTGCCAGGCGTAGCGCCAGGAGAGATATGCAAAATTCATAGCGCACTTTCCTTATCAGAAAAGCGCTGGAGCACCAAAAAATCCAAAACACAAAAACCCAGAGCCGCACGCCGGGCCAGCTCGCTCACCATGCGTTCGTCGTGTGTGGCCACCACCAGCGTGGCCCCGGTGGCCTGGGCGGCCTCCAGCAGCAGGGCCATGGCCTGGTGGGCGGCTTCGTCGTCCAGGCTGGCGGTGGGTTCGTCGGCCAGCAGCAGCGGAGGCTGCAACAGCGTGGCGCGGGCCAAGGCCACGCGCTGGGCCTGCCCGCCCGACAGGGTGTGGGGCTTGCGCCCGGCCAGCTCGGCCACGCCCAGGGCCGCCAGGCGTTGGGTGATGCGGGCCTCGTCCACCGGCAAGCCTGCCGCCCAGAAGGCCAGGCGCAGGTTGTCCTGCACGGTCAGCGCGGGGCTGAGGTGCAGGCGCTGGGGAAGCCAACCGATGTGGCGGGCCCGCCAGGCGTCGCGCTGCGCCTGGGTGCGCAGGGGGGTGGTGTCCGCAGGGGCCAGGCGGGTTTGCGCCACCGTCAGCTGCCCCTGGTCGGCCTGCAACAGCCCGGCCACCAGCGACAGCCAGGTGGTCTTGCCACTGCCCGAGGGGCCGCGCAGCAGCAGCACACCGCCGGGCTGCACCTGCACGTCGGCAAACCGCAGGGTCTGGCCCGCGCGCTGCACCGCCAAGCCGTGGGCCTGGATCACGGGGCCGGGGACGCTGCGGAGGCGTCGGGTTGGGCGCAACCGGCACAGGTGCCGTGCACGGCCAGGTCCACCCGCTGGCCCTGGTGGCCCAGGCTGGCCAGGGCTTGCAGCAGCTGTTCGGCCACGGCCTGTGTGGGGGGGCTGGCGTCGGTCAGGCGGAACTGACGGTGGCAGGCGTCGCACTCGAAGCGCGGCACCACAGCGGCGGCCCCCTCTGCACCAGCGGCACCGGGTTGGGCGGCTTGCAGCACACCGTCGGCCAGGGAAAAACGCCAGGTGCGCGTGGGGTTGTCGGCGTGGCGCACCAGCAGGCCCGACTGGGCCAGCCGGTCGAGCAGGCGGTACAGCGTGACGCGGTTGACCTCCATGCCCTTGCCGTGCAGGGCCTGTTCCACCTCGGCATGGGTGGCCGACCAGGTGGCGTCGGACGCAAACAGCTGCACCACCGCCAAGGTGGCCCGGGTGCGGCGCAGCCCGGCCTGGGCCAGCCAGGCATCCAGTGCGGGCAGCACTGGGGTGTGGAGCAGGTCTTCAGCGTCGGTCATGGACAAAAGGGGTTGGCGCGTTATTAATGCAACACGGTTGCGATATGATCACTCGCATCAACGCAATTGAGTTGCAATAGTTCAACGCCCCGCATGTTACCCGCAACGCCCGCCCCTGACATCCGCCTGCGCAACCTCACCCTGGGGTACGAGCGCCACCCGGCGGTGCACCACGTGAGTGTGGAGCTGCCCGCGGGCGCCCTGGTGGCCGTGGTGGGGCCCAACGGTGCGGGCAAGTCCACCCTGGTCAAGGCGCTGGCCGGGCTGCTGCGGCCCATGCAAGGGCTTGTGGAGGGACTGCCCACGCGCCAGCCCCGCCTGTGGGGCCGACGGGCGGCCAGCGACCTGCGGGTGGCCTACCTGCCCCAGCAAGCGGAAATGGACCGCAGCTTTCCCATCACCGTGACCGACATGGTGGCCATGGGCCTGTGGCACGAGGTGGGTGCCCTGGGGCGGCTGTCGGCCACCCAGCACCATCGGGTGCAACACGCGCTGGAAGGCGTGGGCCTGAGCGGTTTTGGCCACCGCACCATTGCCACGCTGTCGGGCGGGCAGTTTCAGCGGGCCTTGTTTGCCCGGCTGTCGCTGCAAGACGCGCCCGTCATCCTGCTGGACGAGCCCTTTGTGGGTGTGGACAGCCGCACCGTGCGCGACCTGATGCAACTGCTGCTGCGCTGGCACGCCCAGGGCCGCACCGTGCTGGCCGTGCTGCACGACATGGACCTGGTGCAGGCCCACTTCCCCACCACCTGGCTGCTGGCCCGCGAGCTGGTGGCCGCAGGCCCCACCGCCCAGGTGCTGACCGAGGCGCACCAGCAGCGCGCCCGCGAACTGAACGAAGCCTTTGACGAAGACGCCCCCGCCTGCGACGTGCCGGACGAACCCGCCACCGAGCACCACCACGACCACCCGGAACACACCCATGCCCACTGACACCCCGACCGAGGCCCTGGGCCTGTGGGGCTGGCTGGTCCAGCCCTTTGTGGAATTCGGCTTCATGCAAAACGCCCTGCTGGGCTGCGTGCTGCTGTCCGTCAGCGCCGCGCCGGTGGGCGTGTTCCTGATGCTGCGGCGCATGAGCCTGACGGGCGACGCCATGGCCCACGGCATCCTGCCCGGCGCGGCGCTGGGCTACCTGTACGCGGGCCTGTCGCTGGGGGCCATGACGGTGGGCGGCCTGCTGGCCGGGGTGGCCGTCGCCGTGGCCTCGGGCCTGGTGGCCCGGCACACCGTGCTGCGCGAAGACACCAGCCTGGCCGCGTTCTACCTGCTGTCGCTGTCGCTGGGCGTGCTGATCGTCTCCACCAAGGGCAACAACGTGGACTTGCTGCACGTGCTGTTCGGCACCGTGCTGGCCCTGGACGATGCCGCCCTGTGGCTGCTGGGTGGCGTGGCGGCGGTGACCGTGGCCACCCTGCTGCTGCTGTTTCGCCCACTGGTGCTGGAGTGCCTGGACCCGGCGTTTCTGCGCTCGGTCAGCGGTTGGAGCCCGGTGGCGCACTACGGTTTCCTGGTGCTGCTGGTGCTCAACCTGGTGGCGGGCTTTCATGCGCTGGGCACGCTGATGGCCGTGGGCCTGGTGGTGCTGCCGGGGGCCGCGGCGCGGTTCTGGGTGCGTGACATCCGGCCCCTGCTGGGCCTGTCGGCCGTGCTGGCCCTGGTGGGCGGCGTGGTGGGGCTGCTGGTGTCCTACCACGCCGACCTGCCCAGCGGCCCGGCCATTGTGCTGGCCCTGTCGCTGCTGATGCTGGCCTCGCTGGTGGCCGGACCGTTTGGGGTGCTGCGCAGCCGCATCCAGCCTGCGCGGCACCTTCGTGCCTGAGTTGCAAGCCTGATTCATGGGCCTGATGTGCGGGCCCGCCCCGGTTTTTCTTGTCATTTGGAGAGAAGTTCCATGCACCAACCCGCGTTTGTGTCCCTGAAACGGCTGTCCGCGCTGCCCTTGGCGGTGCTGGGCTGCGCCCTGTCCACCTTGACCACATTCACCGCCCTGCCCGCGCATGCGGCGGACGCGCCCGCCGTCAAGGCTGTGGCCACCTTCAGCATCCTGGGTGACCTGGTGCGCCAGGTGGGCGGCGAGCGGGTGCAGGTGGACGTGCTGGTGGCCCCGGGCGGCGACGCCCATGTGTTCCAGCCCAAACCCACCGACGCCAAGACCGTGGGCGCGGCCCAGGTGGTGTTTGCCAACGGCCTGGGTTTTGAGGGCTGGATGGGTCGCCTGCTCAAGTCCGCCAACCAGAAAAAGGCCCCGGTGATCGTGAGCGAGGGCATCAAACCCCAAAAGGGTGAAGACGAAGACCACGGCCACCAACATGGCGGCGGCCATGCCCACGAAGCCACCGACCCCCATGCCTGGCAAAGCGTGCCCAACGCGGTGGTCTACGTGGGCAACATCGCCAAGGGCCTGTGCAGCGTGGACGCCGCCGGGTGCGACGGCTACCAGAAACGCGCCGCCGACTACAGCGCCCAGCTGCAAAAGCTGCACGCCGACAACCAGGCGGCCTGGGCGGCCATTCCCCCGGCGCAGCGCAAGGTCATCACCCACCACGATGCGTTTGGCTACTACGCCACGGCGTATGGGGTGCAGTTCCTCTCGCCCCAGGGCGTGAGCACCGAAAGCGAAGCCTCGGCCAAGGCCGTGGCCAAGCTGATCCGCCAGATCAAGCAGGAAAAGGTGCGGGCGCTGTTTGTGGAGAACGTGTCCGACCCGCGGCTGATTGCGCAGATTGCGCGGGAAACCGGCATCCAACCCGCGGGCGAGCTGTTCTCCGACTCGCTCAGCCCGGCCGGTGGGCCCGCCAGCACCTACGTGGACATGATGCGGCACAACACCCGCCAGCTCACGCAGGCGATTGCGGGCCATTGAATTTAGAAAGAAAAATAGTCTCTAGCGCTTTATTTGAAAGCGCAAGCAGCTATCAATTTTGAACTAACCCTGCCCCCGGCAATCCACAAACGCCCGGGGGGCCACCATCTCGGTGGGCAGCAGGTCGAAGTAGCGCCGGATGGCGCGGGTGGCGTGGGAGGCGTCGTAGAACCCCCCCGCACTCACCAGCTCGGTGGCGCTTTGCGGCAGGCCGCGTCGCTGGGCGTCACAGGCGTTCACCGCCACCTGGTACAGCCGCACCCACGCCTGGTAGCTGGACAAGGTCATGCCCACCTGCTGGCGAAACAGCTTGCGCACGTGTTCGGCGGACAGCCCCAGCTCGGTGGCCATGGCCGCCGGGTCGGCCCGCCCTTCGCTGTGCTGGTGCAAGCGGCTGCGCAGCCGCATCAGGCGGGGGTCCAGGCGCACACAGTCGGCGGCACCGGTCGTCACCTCGCCCAGCACCGCCGACACCCAGTGGCACACCTCGTCGGGCTGGGGCTCACCTTGGCACAAGGCCTGCAGCTGCATGCCGTGGCGCTGCATCAGGTCGGTCTCGGGCCAGGGGACCACATGGGCCAGGGCGCGGCGTTGCAGGCACACGCCCCGGTCGGACAGCGGGTCCACATACAAAAACGCCATGGCACTGCGTTCGGCCAGCTGGCTCCACACCCCGCTGGCATGCAGAAGCACAGGGGCCGACACCTCGCCCCCCTTACGCAGCACCAGGGATGCAGGCTGCGCCGCCGACCCGAACACCAAGGCCGGGGCCACGTTTTCCGACCATTGGAACAACAGGCTGGGGTCGGCGTACAGCAGCCAACCGCTGCCCAGATAGACCACCCCGGAAATGGCATGAAAACCCGACATCAGTGATTTCCCTCGGTTCCCCGTGACGTACAAGACGCCGTGCGCCCCCGTTCCTAGCATGGACCATGCCCATCGCACGGGGCTGGACGCATGGGGCAGTCCAGCGGTGCGCCAGCGGGCATACCCAGCCAAGGAAGCACTTTGATGACGCACCCATTCTGCACAACACCCGCCGCGGCGCAGGCCCCGGTTGCCTGCGAACCGCTGCCCACCACCCGCCCCCGAGGCCAGACCGTTGCCCTGCTGGGGGCCCTGGCCGGCACCCTCACCCTGGGGGCCTGCGGTGGCAGCGACACGCCACCGCCCGCGGCCCAGCCCCTGGCCCAGTCGTGTGCCACCTACGTGCCCAGCAACCTGCCGGTGAACGCCCAATTCGTCAAGACCGAGTTGCGCGCCGCCCAGACCGTGACCGAAACCCACTACGGCACCGGCGAGCCCATTGCCATGCCGCGGGCCTGCATCGTGCGCGGCACCATCACCTCCGGGCCCGGCTCCACCATCCACTGGGCGGTGGAACTGCCCGAAGGCACCGACTGGAACGGCAAGACCCTGACGCTGGGCGGTGGCGGCTTTGACGGCTTCATGCCCACCGACGACCCCTGGCACGTGAAGTACGTGTCGGGCAACGCCGCCCTGCCCTTCGTGCGCATCAGCTCCGACTCGGGCCACCAGACCGAAGACTTTGCCTGGGGCAAGGACGACGTGGCCCTGAAGAACCACGCCTCCGAAGCCAACCACCTGGCCCTGCAGGTGGGCACCCACATTGCCAACCAGTTCTACGGCAAGGCCCCCACCCGGCGCTACATGGTGGGGCATTCCAACGGCGGGCGCTCGGGCCTGATGGCCGCCAGCACCTACCCCAACGACTACGACGGCGTGCTGGCCATGTCCCCCGCCATCAGCCAGCAGGCCCACCAGGTGAACATGGGCGAGTTCAACCGCTGGATCTACGGCCACAACGCCGACGGCAGCAAGAAGGCCAACCTGCCCGACCAGGCCAACTGGATCAGCCCCGGCAAATCGGCCCTGTACGCCGCCGCCGAACTCAAGGCCTGCGACAAGCTGGACGGGCTGGAGGACGGCATCATCGGCAACGTGGAAGCCTGCAACTACGTGCCCACCGACCTGCTGTGCAAGGACGACGTGGCCGGTGCCAAGGACGACACCTGCCTGACCACGGGCCAGGTCGAAGCCATTCGCCTGAACTACGCCAACAAAACCGTGCCCCTCACCCTGGCCAACGGCATGACCGGCTACGAGCGCTACGGGCGCGGCGGTGCCGCCACCGGCGACTGGCAGGTGTACGCCTTCGGGTTTGAGTTCAACGGCGACTTTTTGCGCAAGGGCTTCAGCTACATCGCGCCCACCTCGGTCATCCAGACGCTGACGGGCTCCATGCAGGCCGACTCCATCAGCCACGACCCGCTGACCCTGGCGTCCAAATGGCAGGCCCTGTCCAGCGTGATGGAGCCCAAGGCGTCGCTGTCGGAGTTTGGCAAGCGCGGCAAGCTGCTGGTGTGGTACGGGCTGGCGGACACCTGCGTGTCGGTCTACCGCACCGCGGCCTACCTGGACCAGGTGCGCAAGGACAGCGGCAGCGCCGCGTTTGACGGTTATGCACGCTTCCTGACCTCACCCGGCGTGGGCCACGACCTGACCGGCCCCGGTGCCGCCAATGCCGACCTGGTCACCGCCCTGGTGAACTGGGTGGAAAAAGGCGTGCAGCCCGACCAACTGGTGGCCACCGGCATCACGGCGTCGAACGCACCCTTCGAACGCCCGCTGTGCGCCTACCCCAGCTTCCCCAAGTACAAGGGCAGCGGTGACCCCACCAAGGCCAGCAGCTTCAGCTGCTCGGTCAGCTGAACGCCCGCCGGGGGCTCAGGCCCCCGGCTGTCAGCGGTGTCTGCCCATGGCTTTGGCCTGGTACATGGCGTCGTCAGCCGCGCCCAGGAGCTGGTCGAGCGTGTCCCCGTGAAGGGGTGTACGGGCAATGCCAATGCTGGCCTCCAACTGGAGGATCAACCCTTGGTGCTCGATGGGCTGACGGATGGACTCTTTGAGCTTGGCGGCCAGGGCTTCCAATTGGCGGTTTTCACCACAAGAGTCCACCAGCACCACAAATTCGTCCCCGCCCAGGCGTGCGGCCGTGTCCACCTCCCGGGTGTGCTTCAGCAACCTCTGGGCCACGGCCTTCAGCACCACATCGCCCGTTTCGTGGCCATGGCGGTCATTGATGGACTTGAATTCATCCAGGTCGATGAACAGCAAACCCACCTCGCCACCCTGCCGACGGCGGCGGGCCAGGGCGGCCAACATCCGCTCCTCGAACAACCGCCGGTTGGCCAGCCCCGTCAGGCCGTCGTGTTGCGCGAGCTGTGCCAGCTCCAGGCGGCTTTGCTCCAGAGCCTGCATTTGCTGGCTGATCTGTTCCTGCATGCGATGAAAACTGCGAGCCAATTCGCCAATTTCGTCTTGGCGTGTGAGGGGCAATTCAGAACCGACCTCACCCCTTGCAAATGAACGTGCTGCACGGGTCACCGCATCAATGGGACGTGCCAGGGCACGGGCCAGCACGACCGCCACCACCAAAGCCCCCAGCGACAACACCACCACGATTCGCACGATCTTCCAGCGCAGTGTTTCAACGTCCTGCAGCACGTCACTCACGGGCTGAATGAGCCCCAGGACGATGCGCGAATCTTCGTAGGTGACCTTCAGTCCGCGCGACAGGAATGCCGCCACCACGGGTGCCTGTGCGTACTCGCCCTGGCTCCATTCGAACAGCGCCTTCTCCGACCAGCCTTGGACCAGGTCGGCCACGGGCGGCATGTGCTCCTGGATGAACTGACGTTGCCCGCGGTCGAACCCAAAGGTGAGCGACTCATCCGGGTGGATGAGGATGTCCCCACTGCCATTGGCCAGAATCAGGCTGGAGCCCGCTGGCAAGTCGACCTTCAAGGTTCGGAACAGATCCTCCAAATCCTGGTTGATCACCACCACACCCCAGACACCGCCCGCCGCATCGACCACAGGCATGGACATGACCACCGAAGGCTTGCCTTCCGAGCGGTGGGATCCGCGCTCGTGGTTGATGGCCACCCGCGAAACGTAGGTCTGTCCGGCAGACAGCTTCAGGGCTTCGGACACGTAGGCAAAGTGCCCCTTTTCCTGCAGCTCATCGCCCTCCACATCCACGATGCCCGCGTGATCCCGGTCAAGCCGCACCGATTCAAGGCCATGTTCACGGGCCGCGATCAACCGAATCTGGTCATAAGCCGGGTGCGCCTCCATCAACAGCCTGAACAGCGTGGCCACGCGCTGTGGACTGTGCCCTTGAGGTTGCTGAAGACTTTGCAGCGCATCGGGATGCTGCGCCAGGATCTGCAAGTTGCGCGTGGTCAGTTCACGCACGGACGACAGGCGTCGCACAATGGATTCGGTCGAAGTCAGCAACTCGGCCGCCGCCGACTGCAGCATCAGTTCTCGGCTGTCTCGGTAGACGTAGTAACCGGTCAGGCCAGCGGCAAGGGCGCCCACCAAGGCCAGAACCACAGCCAAACGTGCCGCCAGGCCTGCTTTCATGGCGACAGCACCTTTTGCAGGCGATCGCCGGACACGATCCGTGACCACAGCGCGCTGCGCCGAGGTTCGTCCTCGGGTGTTTCCAGCCACACCAGCTTGTCGCTGGGATGGGTCTCCATCGAATCCGTGATCGTGCTGGAAAGCCCTTGTCGGTTGACCAGCAGATCGCTGGCCTCTTTGCCCAGCAGGTGGTTGATCCACGCCGCGGCCAGTTCAGGATGTGCCGAACCACGCCGGATGGCCCAACAGTCCAGCCAGGCCAGGGCTCCTTCTTTGGGGATGGCGTAACCCACATCCAGTCCCGCACGCCTGAACAGGCTCAGCTGCTGTGACCCATAGTTGGCAAACAGCAACACCGCCCCCCGGCGACGAAACAGGTTGAGCGACTCATCGGGGTAGGTGTAGAACGCCGCCACATTGCGCCTCAGCTCGATGAGCTTGGCCACCACGCGAGACCATTCGGAGGCTTTCAGCCGAAAAGGATCGGCCACCCCCAACGCCTGTGCAGCCAGGGAAAAGTTGTGCGTCCCACCGTCGTACGCCAACACCTTGCCCCGGTAACGGGGATCCCACAGGGCATTGACGCTGGTTGGCGCCTCGACCACGGCATTTCGGTCGTAGATCAACCCCATTTCGGCGTGCGTGAACGGCACCGCCATCACCGCCTGACCCCGAACCCAGGCCTTGGGGCTGCCCCCCGGCTGAAACCGGGGCAGTTGGCGCTGCATCTGAGGGACCAAATCCACGGGAACGGGCGAAACCACGTCCGCCTGGATGTAACGCTGCAATTCGGCGGTATTGGCCGCGAACACGTCGCAATGCTGCTGATCGTCGGGCGACATGACGCGCTTCCACAGGGCCTCGTCGTTGTCCACGGTGATGACTTCCACCGACACCTGATGCGCCTGCTCGAAGGACTTCACCACCTCGGGTTCGGCATATCCGGGCCACGCCAGCACCCTGAATTTGCGTCTCCCCGATTTGTCGGCCCCAGCGGGGGTCGCCCGAGAGGGGTCACTCAAGCCCACTGCCCCCAGGATCAGTGCACTCCAGAGCTTCAGTTGGGAACGACGGTCCATTGGCATCATGAAACAGGTGGGCACCGCTCGCGAGCGGTCGCCGAAAGTCGCGATCCGCAATGGCCTACAGGTTACCGCAACAAGTTGCGGAACGTTTCGGAAAACTTGCTGACCTTGGGTCCAACCACAAAGGCGCAGTAGCCTTGATGCGGGTGTTGTTCAAAGTAGTCCTGGTGGTAGGCCTCGGCGGCCACGTAGTGCTGCAGGGGCTGCACCTCGGTCACCGCCCCCGGCACCTCGGTCAGCAGCGCCCGGGCCACGGTCTCCTGTTCGGGCGTGCTGACGTAGATGCCACTGCGGTACTGCGTGCCCACGTCGTTGCCCTGGCGGTTGAGGCTGGTGGGGTCGTGGATGGCGAAAAACACCTCCAGCAGCTGTCGCGTGCTGACCTGCGCCGGGTCGTACACCAGCTTGACCACCTCGTTGTAGCCCGTCTGGCCGGAGCACACGTCTTCGTAGCTGGGGTGGGGGAACCGCCGGGCATCGCCATTGGCGTAACCCGACTCCACATCCAGCACGCCGCGCACGCGCACAAACACCGCCTCGGTGCACCAGAAGCAGCCACCACCCAGGGTGAGGGTTTGAACATTGGCAGGAAAAGACACCGGAAACCCTCCAGAAGCTCAATGCAAAACAGCACCCCCAACCGGGGGGGGTCACTCGAACCGATCCCACAGCGCCGACTTGAACCAGGCGGGCATCTGGTCGGTTTTCATCTCAATTTCGACCCCACCGGTGACCTCTGCCACCCAAACGCGCTCAACGCCCGAGTTGTCAAAGATGTACGCCCGGTCGGATGCAGACACCGCCGACAACAGCAATGCCAATGAACGTGCGTAGCGGCTGCGGATCTTGTCTTCTGGCACGGCGTGCCCACCCGTCTGCACGCGATACTGCACCCGCGCCACGTTGATCTCAGGGTCTTCCGTGGCCACAAAATACAGGTAGGTGCGAAACCCGGCCTGCTGCGCCTTGCAGAGAAACGCCACCTTGTCGGGGGACGACATGACCGTTTCAAACGTGAAAGACACCCTGCTTTCCAAAAGCTTGTGCCGGATGAAATCGGCCAGCACCGAAGCCATGTACGAATCCACCGCGACGGCACCCACCAGCAGCCGACCATCAAGCACCTCCAACCGCGGCACTTGATGCCCCCAACCCACCCTGGCCAACAAGGGGGATGCCCGAAAAAAGGCTTGCAACTCCTCGGTGCAGGTGTGCACTTCAAAATCGGCCAAGTTCAGGAGGCCCTCGGCCCTGACGGTTTTCTCCAACTCGTCGGCATTGACATAGACCCCCAACCACTGCGGCGGAAGCATGTCTTTGATGGTGCTTTTCCCCGAGCCATTGGGCCCCGCGAACATGCGCACACGCGGAACAAGCGCCGTCATGCCTTGTGGGTCCGCACCCGCTTGGCCCCCAAGGTCACGGCATAGGGTTTGGCGATGTCGCGGATCACACGCACCGTTCCTTCGACAGAGGTCTCAATCAGTTGCCCGTCACGGGCCTCGACCACCTTGCCGCTGACCGTGAGGGCTTGGTAATACGCCCGCTTGACGGCGTTGCCCGCCAACTCGGGAATGCGGGCCTCCATGCGCAGCATGGACTCTTCATTCATTCGGGAAGGGGTTTTCATCAGGTGCTCCGGTGTCCAGCGCCACTTATACCCGATCACCCCGAGCCCTGTCGCCACGCCAGCGGCGCACTGCCGCCCACCACCACAGCCACCGTCCAGAACACCCAGGCCGCGCCCACCGCCGCCCCCACCGAGCCAAACAGCAGCGGCATGGCCACGCTGGAGGCGTTGATGGTCATGGCCCGCAGGGCCAGGGCCTCGCCGTGGCGGTGGTGGGGCGTGATCTGGTGCAGGGTGCTCATGATCATGGGCTGCACCGAGCCCAGCGCAAACCCCAGCGCCATGGACGCCAGGCCCATGCCCCAGGCCGAGGTGAGCCAGGGGTACAGCGCCAGCAAGGCGGCCGTGAGGGCCATGGCCCCGGCCACCACCTTCATTTCCTGCAGGCGCTCGGCCCAATGGGGAATGGCCAGGCGCACCAGCGTGGCCGCCACCGCAAACACCCCCAGGATGGTGCCGATGGCGGTGGCACTGAAATCGCGCTCGTGCCCCAGCACGGGCACCAGGAAGGTGTGCACGTCCCAGCATGACGACAACACCCAGTTGACCGCCATCAGCCGGGTGAAGGCGGGCTGGCGCAGCAGCGTCCACGACGACTCCGGGGCATGGGCCTTGGGCGTGGGATGCAAATGCCCCGGCAGGCTCAGCCGCCCCACGTTGGCCCAGGCCAGCAAGGGCAGCAGGGCCAGCAGCGCGTAGGCGGCGCGAAAGCCCGAGGCATCGATCAGCACCCCCGCCGCCAACGGCCCCAGGAAGTTGGACACCGACGGCCCCAGCGCCAGCCAGCTGAACACCTGGCGCAGCTCGGTGGCGTCGGTGGCCAGCAGGCCCACGGTGCGCTGCAGGGCAATGAGGGCCAGCCCGGTGGCCGCGCCACAGGCCAGCGCCGTGAAACACAACACCCCGAACACCGGCCACGCCGTGGCGGCCAAACCCCCGGCCACGGCCACGGCCACCGCCCAGCCCATGGGGCGATGCAGCCCGTGCCGGTCCACATACCGCCCGGCGGGCAGCGACAAAAACACCTGCGACAGCGCAAACAGCGCAATCAGCACGCCCACCGACGCCGCGCTTTGCCCCTGGCGCAGGGCCATGAGCGGTGCGGCCATGCGAAACCCCGTCATGCATGCATGCAGGCACACCTGGGCCGCCACCAGGCGCAGCAACAGGCGGCGGGTGGCGGGGCTCATGTCAGTCCGCGTCCCCGGCCCCCAGCAGGCCCTGGGCCTGCTCGGTGGGCAGGGCTTCCACCGACTTCAGCACCCGGCCCATGGCGCGGCTGCGGACTTCGGCGCTGTCCAAGGTGTTGAGCACGGTCTGGGTCTGGGTTTTCACCTTGGCCAGCACGTCGCCGAACTTGCCAAACTCGGTTTTCACCGCCCCCAGCACCTGCCACACCTCGCTGCTGCGCTTTTCCAGCGCCAGCGTCCGAAAACCCATGTGCAGCGAGTTGAGCATGGCCATGAGCGTGGTGGGGCCGGCCAGGGTGACGCGGTGTTCGCGCTGCAAGGCTTCCATCAGCCCCGGGCGGCGCAGCACCTCGGCGTACAGGCCCTCGGTGGGCAGGAACAGGATGGCGAAGTCGGTGGTGTGCGGCGGCTCCAGGTACTTGTCGGCCATGCTCTTGGCCTCCAGCCGGATGCGCAGCTCCAGCGCCTTGCCCGCGGCGTCGGCCTCGGCGGCGTCGGCGCGCACCTGGGCGTCGAGCAGGCGCTCGTAGTCTTCGTTGGGGAATTTGGCGTCGATGGGCAGCCAGCAGGGCTGGCCGTCGTCGCCCCGCCCGGGCAGGCGGATGGCAAAGTCCACCACGTTGCGGCTGCCGGGCCGGGTGGCCACCTGGGTGGCGTACTGGTCGGGGGCCAGCACCTGCTCCAGCAGCGCGGCCAGCTGGGCCTCGCCGAACATGCCGCGGGTCTTGACGTTGCTCAGCAGGTGCTTCAGGTCGCCCACGCCCTGGGCCAGGGTCTGCATTTCGCCCAGGCCCTTGTGCACCTGCTCCAGTCGGTCGGCCACCTGTTTGAAGCTCTGGCCCAGCCGGGTTTCCAGGGTGGACTGGAGTTTTTCATCCACGGTGGCCCGCATTTCATCCAGCTTTTGGGCGTTGCTCGCTTGCAGCGTCTGGATTTGTTGCTCCAAAGTTTGACGCAACTGCTGCTGCAACTGCTCGATGGCCTGGCGCTGGGCCTGCTGCTGGCGCTCCAGCATGGCCTGCACGTCGGTCAGGCGGCGGGCGTTGGCCTCGCTCAGGCTTTGCAGCTGTTGGGTGAGGGTGTCACCCACCACGCCGCGCAGTTGCACCAGTTGCTGGGCAAAACCGTCGAGCTGGGTGTTCTGGGTGCGGTTGGCGTCCTGAGCCTGGCGCGAGAGGGTCTCGCCAAAGGCGGTGAGGGTCTGCATGACCTCTTGCCGCCCGCCGCGAGCGCCTTCGGTCAGGTCGTGGCGCACGTCGCGTTCCAGCCGGTCCAGGCGGTCCAGCAGCAGCTGTTGCTGGCGGCCCAGGGTCTGGGCCAGTTCCTGCGTTTGCAGCAGCTGCCGATCCTGGGCGGCCAGCCAATCGGCCGCGGTGGGGCCAGCGGGTTTGCGCAGCACCAGCACCAGGGCCAGCAACACGGTCAGCGCGGACAGGGCCAGAACGGCCCACAGCAAGGTGTCAGGGGTCATGCGGGGGTGGCGGTGACTTCGGGGTTGATGGGCGTGAGCGCCCTGCCCTCGGTCAGCCAGGCAATGAGGTTGTCCGCCGCCAGGTCGGCCATGGCGCGGCGGGTTTTGAGGGTGGCGCTGGCGATGTGGGGCGTCAGCACCACGTTGGGCACGGTCAGCAGATCGGGGTGAACCTGGGGTTCGCCCTCGAACACGTCCAGCCCGGCGGCGGCAATGCGGCGCTCTTTCAGGGCCTGGGCCAGGGCGGCGTCGTCCACGATGCCACCGCGGGCGATGTTGACCAGCGTGGCCGTGGGTTTCATCTGCGCCAGCTCTGCCGCCCCAATGGCGTGGTGGTTGTCGGCGGTGTAGGGCAGCACCAGCACCAGGTGGTCGGCCTGGGCCAGCAGCTCGGCCTTGCTGACGTAGCTTGCACCGCAGGTGGCCTCGGTGGCAGCGTCGAGCTGGGACCGGTTGTGGTAGATGACCCGCATGCCAAAACCATGGTGGCCGCGGCGGGCCATGCCCTGGCCGATGCGGCCCATGCCCAGGATGCCCAGCGTGCTGCCGTGCACCTCGGCCCCCGCAAACATGTCCACGCTCCAGCGGTTCCACAGCCCGGCGCGCAAAAAGTGCTCGGCCTCGGCCATGCGGCGGGCGGTGGCCATCAGCAGGGCAAAGCCGAAGTCGGCGGTGGTGTCGGTGAGCACGTCGGGCGTGTTGGTGGCCAGCACGCCGTGGGCGGTGCAGGCGGGCACGTCGAAGTTGTTGAAGCCCACGGCCATGTTGGCCACGATCTTCAGGCCCGGGCAGGCGGCCAGCAGCTCGGGTGTGATGCGTTCGCTGCCGGTGGTGAGGGCACCCGCCTTGCCTTGCAGGCGGCGGCACAGTTCGTCGGGGGGCCACACCTCGTCGGTGGCGTTGGCGTCCACCTCAAAGTGCGCCTGCAGGCGCGCCAGCGTCTCGGGAAAGATGCGGCGCGCCACCAGGATGGCCGGACGGGTGAGGCAGGTCATGGGGTGTCAGACGCCCAGCAGTTCCACTTCGAACAGCAGGGTGGCGTTGGGCGGAATCACACCACCGGCACCGCGGGCACCGTAGCCCAGGTTGGCGGGGATGACCAGGCGACGGGTGCCACCGATGGCCATGCCTTGCACGCCTTCATCCCAGCCCTTGATGACGTGACCGGCACCCAGGGGGAATTCGAAGGGCTGACCGCGGTCCTTGCTGCTGTCGAACTTGCTGCCTTGCTCACCGTCGTTGTAGAGCCAGCCGGTGTAGTGCACCTGCACGTAGTCGCCGGCCTTGGCGACGGCACCGCTGCCGACCACGGTGTCTTCGAACTGCAGGCCGCTGGGGGTGGTGTTCATGGTGTGTCCTTTGAAAGTGATGAACAAAAATGAGCTCTTGCGCTTTCACATAAAGCGTGAGCAGCTATCAAAACAATAGTATCGCATTCACCCGTCATGCCACCGTCAATCCACCCAATGGGTGAACTCGGCGGCGGGCACGCGGGGGGTGCGGAAGGTGTTGACCACGTCGGCCTTGTCGGCGTAGCCCAGGGCCATGCCGCACACCAGCATTTCGTTCTCGCCCGCGCCCACCAGGGGCAGCACGATCTTGGCAAACCCGTTCCAGGCGGCCTGCGGGCAGGTGTGCAGACCGTGGGCACGGGCGGCCAGCATCACGTTCTGGATGAACATGCCGTAGTCCAGCAGCGAGCCGCGACCCATCACGGTGTCCAGGGTGAACATCAGGGCCACCGGGGCGTCGAACAGCCGGAAGTTGCGCTGGTGCTGCTGGTGCATCTTGTCGCGGTCGGTCTTGGTGATGCCCAGCAGGCCGTACAGGCTCCAGCCGTTTTCGCGGCGGCGGTCGATGTAGGGGCTGACCCACTTTTCAGGGTAGTAGTCGTAGGGTTCCGGGTACTGGCTGGCCAGCGATGGGTCGGCCCGCAAGGCGTCGTGGGCGGCGCAGGCCTGGTCCACCAGTTCGTCGCGCTTGGCCCCTTGCACCACGTACACCTTCCAGGGCTGGGTGTTGGTGCCCGAGGGGGCGCGGGCGGCCAGTTCCAGGATGGCCTGCACGGTCTCGCGCGGCACGGCGTCGGGCTTGAAGGCGCGGATGGACTGGCGCGACTGGATGGCCTCTTCCACCGTGACGGCGGGGCGGTGGATGTCCACGGGGGGCGGGTTGGTGCTCAAGCGAGTGTCTCCAGGGTGGTTCTGAGGGGGGTGGGCAGCGGCACCGGGCGGCGCGTCTCCCGGTCCACATACACATGCACAAAGTGGCCACGCGCGGCGCACAGGGGCTCGCCTTGGGCAAACAGGCCCACTTCGTAACGCACGCTGCTGCCGCCCAGGCGGGCCACGCGGATGCCAGCCTCGATGGTCTGCGGGAAAGCCAGCGGCGCAAAGTAGTTGCACTGGGTTTCGATCACCAGGCCGATGGTCGGACCGCCATGGATGTCCAGCACGCCCTGCTCGATCAGCCAGGCGTTGACCGCCGTGTCAAACCAGCTGTAGTACACGACGTTGTTGACGTGGCCGTACACATCGTTGTCCATCCAGCGCGTGGGGATGGGGCGAAACACCTTGTAGGCGCTGCGGGGCTCGGGGGCCATGCGGGCTGGGGCTGGTGCTGGCGGGGGATTCATGCGGCTTGATTCTGCCAGCGCAGGGCATGTCGGTATGCCTCGCGGTAGGTATTGACCTGCACCGCCACGGTGGCATGGATGTCGTGCCCGTAGCCGCCGCCCATCACCAGGGCCACGGGCAAGCGACGCGCCCAGCACCAATCGAACACCCGGCGGTCGCGCTCGGCCACACCCTCAGCGGTGAGCTTGAGCCGCCCCAGGCGGTCGCCCTCGAACACATCGGCCCCGGCGAGGTAAATCACCAGCCCTGGCGCAAAGCGCCGGTCCAGCTCGGCCAGGGCAGCGTCCAGCGCCGTCAGGTACGGGGCGTCTGCAGTGCCATCGGGCAGACCCACATCGAGGTGGCTGGCCTCCTTGCGAAACGGGAAGTTCTTGTCGCCGTGCATCGACAGGGTGAACACATCACTCACCCCCTGGAAAATGTGCGCCGTGCCGTTGCCCTGGTGCACGTCCAGGTCGATGATGGCCACGCGCAGCGGCTGGCCCTGGGCCTGGTGGCCGTGCTCGGCCTGCATCACCCGGGCCGCCACCGCCACGTCGTTGAACACGCAAAAGCCGCCGCCCTTTTCGGCGTAGGCATGGTGCGTGCCCCCCGCCAGGTTGGCGGCAATGCCCTCGCCCGCCAACGCCGCCCGACAGGCTTGCACCGTGCCCCCGACCGAACGGCGCGCACGCTCGGCCATGGCGGGGCTCCACGGAAAACCAATTTCACGCTGCGCGGCCGACGCCAACCCCCCCTGGGCCACGGCCTGGATGTAGACCGGGTCATGCACGGTCGCCAGTTCAAGGTCGGTGGCCGCCAGCGCTTCGCACAGGGTCAGCCCCGGCAAGGCCTGGGACAGGGCTGCACGCAGCAGGCCGTACTTGGCCATGGGGAAGCGGTGGCCCTCGGGCAAGGGCAGCACAAAGTGGTCGGCGTAAAAGGCGCGCATCTAGAGGTTCGGCACTATTTTGTTGCAGTGCAGCAAAAATAACTTGCGCTGCATCGGGAAATCCCTATACTTGAGGCCATGTTGCAGTGCAGCAAAAACATTCTGCCTCGTGGGACGGCACTCAACTGTTTCTCAACCTCATCTTTCGGAGTATCACCATGTTGACCGCAGAACAAGTCGTCGCCGCACAAAAAGCCAACCTCGAAACCCTCTTTGGCCTGACCCAAAAGGCTTTCGAAGGCGTGGAAAAGCTGGTCGAGCTGAACATCCAGGCCACCAAGGCTGCCCTGGCTGAAACCGCCAACCACACCCAAGCCGTGCTGAGCGTCAAAGACGCGCAAGAACTGCTGGCCCTGCAAGCCGGTCTGGTCCAGCCCCTGGCTGAGAAGACCGCCGCTTACAGCCGCCACCTGTACGACATCGCCTCCGGCACCACCGGCGAATTCGCCAAGGCCGCCGAAGCCCAAGCCGCTGACGCCCAAGCCAAGTTCATGTCCGTGGTGGACAACGCCGCCAAGAACGCCCCCGCCGGTTCCGAAACCGCCGTGGCCGTGATGAAAAGCGCTGTGTCCGCCGCCAGCAACGCCATGGAATCGGTGCAAAAGGCTGTGAAGCAAGCCACTGAAATGGCCGAAGCCAACTTCAACTCCGTGGCCGCCACCGCTGTGAACGCCGCCAAGACCACCACCGCCGCAAAGAAGCGCTGATCGTCTGAGCTGAGTTTTTCCGGTTGTCTCCTCGGGTCCTTCTCGAAATTGCATTTCCCGGACCCCTTGGGCCTCGTCGCAAGACGAGGCCCTTTTTTTTGCCCCCGCCGAATCAGCGTTGCGTCAGCGGGATGCGCCGGGCGGCCAACAAAGCCTTGAGCTGCGGCATGGCGGCCTCCATGGCCGCACGCCCGGCGGCCATGGCGCGTTGACGCTCGCCAAAGGCTGCACTGCCCACCCCTTTCAGGTCTGGGCGGACCACCACCTGGGCCGCCTTGAGCTCGTGCTGGTTGATGCTCTGCCCCATGATGGCAAAGGTCTGCAGCATCACCGACAGCGTGTCGGTGGCCGCCGTGGCCGTGGGCGGGCTGGATATGTCCACCGCCATCACAAACTCCGCCCCCATGCCAAAGGTCTGGCTCACGGGCACGGGGGCCACCAAGCCGCCGTCCACATACTCCCGGCCTGAAATCGGCACCGGCTGAAACACACCGGGCACCGCGCTGGACGCCCGCACGGCGGTGCCCGTGTCTCCCTGGCGAAACACGATGCCCTGCCCAGTGGCCAGGTCGGTGGCCACGATGCCCAGGGGCAGCGCCATGGCCTCGATGGGTTTGCCCTGGGTCTGGGTGCCGATGTAGCGAGCCAGCGCCTGACCCTTGAGCATGCCGCGGTTGGCAAAGGGCAGCGTCCAATCGGTGAGCGTGGCCTCTTCCATGGACAGGGCCATTTGCTCCAAGGCCTTGCCATCCAGCCCGCTGGCGTACAACGCGGCCACCACACTGCCCGCCGAGGTGCCCACCACCAGGTCCGGGCGGATGCCATTTTTTTCCAGCACCTGGATCACGCCCACATGGGCAAAACCACGCGCCGCGCCCCCGCCCAGGGCCAGGCCGATGCGGGGCAAACGGGTGGGCACGGGAAGCGCCGGGGCCTGTGTCGGCACGGCAACGTCGGGAGCCGAGGGGCGCGTCACCGACACCGACCCGCAACCCACCATCCCCACACCCAGCGCCAACAAACAAGCCCGGCGACGCCACAGACCACCCGTTTTCACGGGCTTAGCCAAATATTCAATAGGAATCATTCTCGTTAGTGATAAGATGCCAATCATCCACTGTACCCGCCCTTCACTGCCATGAACCGCTTCACCGTCATCGCGTCATCCCTGGCCCTGGCCACCCTGGTGTCCACGTCGGTCCACGCCCAGGACAAGGTCCTGAACCTGTACTCCGCCCGTCACTACCAGACCGACGAAGCCATGTACGACACCTTCACCAAGAACACCGGCATCAAGATCAACCGCGTGGACTCGGACGACGCGGGCATTGTCGCCCGCCTCAAGGCGGAAGGCTCGGCCTCTCCGGCCGACGTGATCATGCTGGTGGACGCCGCCCGGCTCGCCTCCGCCGATGCCCAGGGGCTGTTCCAGCCCATCAAGTCAGCCAAGCTGGACCAGCTGATTCCCGCCAACCTGCGTGCCACACCCACGGCGGACGGCGTGGCCTGGACGGGTTTCTCCACCCGCGCCCGCGTCATCGTGTACGACCCGATGCGTGTCAAAGCCGCCGATGTGGCCACCTATGAACAACTGGCTGACCCCAAGCTCAAAGGGCTGCTGTGCGTTCGCTCTGGATCGCACCCCTACAACCTGTCGCTGTTTGCCACGGTGGTGGAGCGTTTGGGTGACGAGAAGGGCGAAGCCTGGCTCAAAGGCATGGTCGATAACATGGCCCGCCCCCCCAAAGGCGGTGACACCGACCAGATCAAGGCCGTGGCATCGGGTGAATGCGGTGTGGCGCTCACCAACACCTACTATGCCGCCCGCCTCATCAAGTCCAGCAAGGCCGACGAAAAAGCCGTGATGGAAAAGGTGCGCGTGGTGTTTCCCAACCAAGGCACTTCGGGCACCCACGTCAACATCGCAGGCGCGGCCGTGGCCAAACATGCCAAGCACAAGACGGAGGCCATCCAGTTCATGGAATACCTGGCCAGCCCATCGGCGCAGGAGTACTTTGCCAACGGCAACAACGAGTACCCGGTGGCCATGGGATCGAAAGTGGACAACACGGCACTGAAAGCCATGGGCGGCGAGCAGTTCAAGGCCGAGAACATTCCCCTTGCGGTGGTGGCCAAGAACCTGACCAAAGTCCAGCAGATGCTGGACCGCGTCGGCTTCAAGTGATCTGCGACAGTGTTCTCCGCGCATAATTGACGTTTACGTTAACGTCAATCACGGAGACTCACATGGAAATTGCAGGCAAGGTGTTCATCGTCACCGGTGCAGCGTCGGGGCTGGGCGAAGGCACGGCGCGGATGCTGGCGGCCAACGGCGCCAAGGTGGTGCTGGCCGACATGCAGGTGGAAAAGGGTGAAGCCGTCGCCAAGGACATGGACGGCGTTTTTGTCAAATGCGATGTCAGCAGCGAAGCCGACGGCCTGGCGGTGGTGCAGGCCGCCACCGCCTTGGGCAAGCTGATGGGTTTGGTCAACTGCGCAGGCATCGCCCCGGCTGAAAAAACCGTGGGCAAAAACGGCCCCCACGCATTGGCCACCTACACCAAGACCCTCATGGTCAACCTGGTGGGCACGTTCAACATGATCCGTCTGGCGGCTGACGCCATGTGCAAGAACGAGCCCGAAGCCACGGGCGAGCGTGGCGTGCTGATCTCCACGGCCAGTGTGGCCGCTTACGACGGGCAAATTGGGCAGGCGGCCTACGCTGCCTCCAAAGGCGGCGTGGTGGGCATGACCCTGCCCATTGCCCGTGACCTGGCCCGCAATGGCATCCGCAACATGACCATCGCCCCCGGCATCTTCGGCACCCCCATGCTGTTCGGCATGCCCCAGGAGGTGCAGGACGCGCTGGCCGCGGGAGTCCCATTCCCCAGTCGACTGGGCACGCCGCAGGACTACGCCAAGCTGGTCAAGCACATCATCGAAAACGACATGCTCAACGGAGAGGTGATCCGCCTCGATGGCGCCATTCGGCTGGCCCCCCGCTGAATGCCCACTGTGGCGTGGACGGCCACAAACCCACCGGCAAACGGTCCGTGACCACGGAAGAGTGAAAATTTCTTCATGAATTGCGTTCACAATGTCGGGGGTGTTTAATGCGTTGGGCACCGCAGAGTGCTACCCCCCGTCCCATGACCCCCAAAAAGCCTGCCGAAATCGCAAAGGAAGCGTTCAAGCTGTTGGCTGAGCGCAGGCTGTTGCCCACCCCGGACAACTATGAATCGGTGTACCTTGAAATCCAGGGCACACCGGGGACCCCGCATTTCCCTGAGGACGCCCTGCGCAAGGTGGTGCTGGCACTGCCGGCCCACGACACGACCTTGGCCAAGGCGGTGGCCTCTGTGGAAGACGCCATCTCCCAGCACAACTGGGCGGCCATGCGCAACAGCCTGCTGGACTACGTCACCAAGGTGGAGCACCTGGGGGCAGAGGTGGGCAATGGGGACAGCAAAGTCAGCATGGAGTTGCGAGAACAAATCGCGCGGCTGGTCGAGCACGTGAGTCCAGCCCTGGGCAGCGAGGACGAGCGCTTCAACGGCCAGATCAAAGACCTGTTGCAGGTGCTGCGCAATGCGTCGGCCGACACGGTCCAGGTCAAAACGGTGCTATCCAACTTCAACCTGCGCGTGTCGTTTGTCGGCGAGGAGCAAGGCGCCGTCCGTTTGACCTTGCTGCACCTGCTCAACCTGGTGTTCGAGAACATTTCAGCCTTGGGCATCGAGGACCGCTGGCTGGTGGGTCAGGTGGACGCGCTGATGGAGGCCACGCGCCCTCCGCTCAACCTCAAGCGGCTGGACGACGTCAAACGCAAGCTGCAGGACGTGATCGTCAAGCAGACCGAAGCCAAACAACGGTCGCTGGAGGCACAAGCCCAGATCAAGATGATGCTGGCGACGTTCATTGAGCGTCTGTCCCAGATGACCGACACCACGGGCCAGTTCCGCAACGAAGTCGATCACTTTGCGAAGGTCATTGAAAAGGCCGAAGCCTTTGAGGAAATTGGTCCTGCGCTTCAGTCGGTGCTGAGCGCCACCCGCAGCATGGAAGAAAGCGCCCGTCAGGTGGGGGACGAACTCAAGTCCATCCGTGACCGTGCCATGCGGGCCGAGGAAGAAATCATCAAGCTCCAGTCCGAACTGGACAAAGCCAGTGTGCAGGCCCGCCTGGACCCGCTGACCGGCGCCCTGAACCGCCGTGGGCTGGACGAAGCCTTTGCCCGCGAGGTGCTGGGGGCCCGCAAACGGGGCTCAAACCTGTGTCTGGCCATGCTGGACATCGACAACTTCAAGCAGCTCAACGACCAGTTGGGGCACGAGTCGGGGGACGCGGCGCTGTCCCACCTGGTGTCGGTGGCACGTGCCAGCATCCGCCCCCAAGACACCTTGGCCCGCTATGGTGGCGAAGAGTTCATCGTGCTGCTGCCCGACACCGTCCTCCAGCACGGGGTGGAAACCGTCCAGCGCTTGCAGCGGGAGCTGACCAAACACCTGTTCCTGCAAAACAACCAGCATGTGCTGATCACCTTCAGTGCAGGTGTGGCGCAACTGGGCGCGGAAGAATCGGCCGAAGATGCCATCAAACGGGCCGACCACGCCATGTACCTGGCCAAGCGGGCGGGCAAGAACCGGGTGTTTGCGGCGGGCTGATACAGTCCCCGCATCGCAGCCGCGCCGCCTGGCGGCAAGCACCTGAATCGCCTCAGGTCGGACCAGTGCCCGGGCTGCCTCGCCCCAACTCCCCGCCATGAGCATCCCCCAATCCTTCCTGCAGGACCTGCTGGCCCGCACCGACGTGGTGGAGGTCGTGGGTCGCTACGTGCAGCTCAAGAAGGGCGGGGCCAACTACATGGGGCTGTGCCCGTTCCACGGGGAAAAGTCGCCCTCCTTCAGCGTCAGCCCGGCCAAGCAGTTCTACCACTGCTTCGGGTGCGGGGCCAACGGCAACGCCATTTCCTTCCTGATGGAACACGCGGGCATGGGCTTTGTCGAGGCGGTGAAGGAACTGGCCCAGCAGTGTGGCCTGCAAGTGCCCGACGACGACGTGGCCCCGCAGGACCGTGAGCAACAACGGCTGGCCCGCGAACGCCAGACCAGCCTGACCGACCTGCTGGCGCTGGCGGCCAAGGCCTATCAGCGCCAGCTCAAGGTGTCGCCCCGTGCCGTGGCCTACCTGAAAGGACGGGGCCTGTCCGGCGAGGTGGCCAAACAGTTCGGCCTGGGTTATGCCCCCGAAGGCTGGCGCGCCCTGGCCAGCCTGCTGCCCGACTACAGCGACGACCGGCTGGTGGAATCGGGCCTGGTCATTGCCAAGGACGAGGCCGACGGTGCCGCCGCCACGCACGCAGCGGGCGACAACGACCGTGGACAACGCCGGTACGACCGTTTCCGCGACCGCATCATGTTCCCCATCCGCAACGTCAAGGGCGAGACCATCGGCTTTGGCGGGCGTGTGCTGGACAAAGGGGAACCCAAATACCTCAACAGCCCTGAAACCCCCGTGTTCAGCAAAGGACACGAGCTGTATGGTCTGTTCGAGGCGCGCACCCCCATCCGCACCCAGGGTTATGCCTTGGTGACCGAGGGCTACATGGATGTGGTGGCCCTGGCGCAGCATGGCTTTGGCAACGCCGTGGCCACGCTGGGCACCGCCTGCACCGCCGACCATGTGCACAAGCTGTTCCGGTTCACGGAGTCGGTGGTGTTCAGTTTTGATGGCGATGCCGCCGGGCGTCGGGCCGCCGTGAAGGCCATGGTGGCCGCCCTGCCCCATGCGCAGGACACACGCAGCATCCGCTTCCTGTTCCTGCCCACCGAGCACGACCCGGACAGCTACATCCGCGACCTGGGCGCCGACGCCTTTGCCCAGCGCGTACGCGAAGCCATGCCCCTGAGCCAGTTTCTGCTGCAAACCGCGGCCGACGGCCTGGACTTGGCCGCCCCGGAGGGACGCGCCCATTTCGCCAGCAACGCCCGCCCGCTGTGGCAGGCCCTGCCCGACGGGGCCTTGAGGCGCCAGTTGCTGTCGGAACTGGCCCAGCGCATCCAGCTGACCCCCACCGACCTGATGGACCTTTGGCAGGGCGCACCGCAGCGCACCCCGCCCGAAGAGTTCCAAAAACATAGCAACAGGCCCAATCAGGAAAAGCGCGAGGGTCGTTTTTTCAACAAAGGACAAGAGGGTTCCGGGTTTCGCCGCCGCAAAGCGTTCGGCACCGATGGCGAGCGCCCGCCATGGCGCCCCCCCGTCATCCGCCCGGCCATGGCCGCACGCGCGGAACTGGTGGCACGCATCCTGCTGTCTCACCCCGATGCCTGGAGCCAACTCACCGCAGAAGACCACGAGTTGCTGGCCGAGCTGGACTCCCCCGTGGGTGCCTTGCTGGGCTGGCTAGAGTGCCAGTGGAACGAACACGGCACCGTGCCCTGGGCGGTGCAACAGCAGGCGCTGGCCAGCCAACCGTTCGCCGCGCTGGCCAACACCCTGATGGACCAGGCCCTGGCCTTGCACCGCGAGGACAACACCGAGGCCACCGGCGATGCCCTGCGCGAGCTGCGCGACGTGCTCACGCGCATGCAGGTGGATCGCCTCAGCGCCCTGGAAAACCAGGCGGTGACCGAAGCGGCCCACAACCCCGAAGCCCTGAAGCAGCTGCGCCTGTGGCAGGAACGGCGCAAGACCCTGCTGCAAGCCCTGCAAGCCAAGCCGCCCACCTGAGCCCTTGGCACCGAGCGGTGCCATACCGCTTATAATTTCCGGTTGATTTCGCAGGCGCGACAGCAGCACCTCCGGCCCGGCCCACTTCCGCAATGGATTTCTGGACCCTGTTCCACGGCCAATTTCCGCAAGGACTGCACCCCAAATGTTCGCCCCACAGCCTGCGAGGCGACCTGCTGTCCGGTCTGGCAGGTCGCTTTTTGCATTTCCCAACGCGTTTGGTTGCAGGCATGTCACGGTGCCCTCGCAACAACGGGGCGTTGGGGTTGTGTTCGCGCCGGTGACGAATCAGACACACACCCAAGAGGTATTCATGACGGCCAAGAAGCCCAGCACCCCCGCAGCCGCGCCTGCCATCGTGGTCAAGAAATCGCTGAAGTCCAAACTTGCGGCAGCAGCCCCGGTGGTGGACGAGCCAACCCCCGTGGTCGCTGAACCCGCGCCAGTGGTCACCCCCGAAGTCAAGGCAGGCAAGGTGCGGCGTGTGGGCGCGGCCAAAGACGACGGTGCCGCCGCCAAACCGGCCCGCAAGGCCGTCGTGGTGGCCACCACCGACGTGGCGGCTGACGAAGCAACCCCCGCCGAGAAGAAAAAGGCCGGGCGTCCCGCCAAGGCGGCGACCAAACCTGCCGCAGGTGCCAAACGTGGCGCCAAGGCCAAGGCAAAAGGCAAGGATGAGGACCTGGACGACACCGACCTGTCCGACCTGGAAGAAGACCTCGAAGGTGAACCCGAAGTCGTTGAAGAAGTGGCCGCAGCCACCACCGAAAAGGTCAAGCCGCTGCGCATGAAGATCAGCAAGGCCAAGGAGCGCGCGCTGATGAAGGAATTCGGTCTGGACGAAACCGTCCTGTCCGAAGAAGAAGTGGCCCAGCGCCGCCAACGCCTCAAGACCCTGATCAAGCTGGGCAAGACGCGCGGCTACCTGACCCACAGTGAAATCAACGACCACCTGCCCGACAAGCTGATCGACGCCGAGACGCTGGAAGTGGTCATTGCCATGCTCAACGACATGGGCGTGGCCGTGTACGAGCAGACCCCGGACGCCGAGGCGCTGATCATCACCGACAGCGCCCCCACCGGCTCCAGCGAAGAAGAGGCCGAAGAAGCCGCCGAAGCCGCCCTGTCTACCGTGGACAGCGAATTCGGCCGCACCACCGACCCCGTGCGCATGTACATGCGCGAAATGGGCACCGTGGAGCTGCTGACCCGCGAAGGCGAAATCGAAATCGCCAAACGCATCGAAGGCGGCCTGAACGACATGATGGCGGCCATCTCCGAGTCGCCCGCCACCATCGCCAGCGTGCTGGCCATGTCTGAAGAGATTCGTGAAGGCAAGGTGGTCATCTCCACCGTGGTGGACGGCTTTGCCGACGCCAACGAAAACGACGACTACGTGGCCGAAGAAGACTTCGACGAATACGACGAAGCCGACGACGACGACGGCAAGGGCGGCTCCAAGGCCCTGACCAAGAAGCTGGAAGAACTCAAGCGCGAGGCCTTGTCGCGCTTCGACACCATCCGCACCCACCACGACAAGCTGCAAAAAATCTACGACAAGGACGGCTACGGCGGCCCAGCCTACCTCAAGGAGCAGCAGGCGCTGACCGCCATGCTGATGAGCATCCGCTTCACCGCCAAGACCATCGAGAAGCTGTGCGACCAGCTGCGCGGCCAGGTGGACGATGTGCGCAAAAAGGAACGTGAGCTGCGCCGCATCATCGTGGACAAGTGCGGCATGCCCCAGGACCGGTTCGTGGCCGACTTCCCGCCCAACCTCATCAACCTGAAGTGGGTGGAAACGCAAGCCGCGGCCGGCAAGCCCTGGAGCGCGGTCATGCAGCGCAACATCCCCCCCATCCAGGACCTGCAGCAAAAGCTGATCGACCTGCAAAAGCTGGTGGTGGTGCCGCTGGACCAGTTGAAGGACATCAACAAGCGCATGAACGAAGGCGAGCGCAACAGCCGCGATGCCAAGAAGGAAATGATCGAGGCCAACCTGCGCTTGGTCATCTCCATCGCCAAGAAGTACACCAACCGTGGCCTGCAGTTCCTGGACCTGATCCAGGAAGGCAACATCGGCCTGATGAAGGCGGTGGACAAATTCGAATACCGCCGGGGTTACAAGTTCTCGACCTACGCCACCTGGTGGATCCGCCAGGCCATCACCCGCAGCATTGCGGACCAGGCGCGCACCATCCGCATCCCGGTGCACATGATCGAGACCATCAACAAGATGAACCGCCTCTCGCGCCAGCACCTGCAAGAGCACGGCTACGAGCCCGACGCCTCTGTGCTGGCCGAGAAGATGGACATCCCCGAGGACAAGATCCGCAAGATCATGAAGATTGCGAAGGAGCCGATCTCGATGGAAACCCCCATCGGCGACGACGACGATTCGCACCTGGGCGACTTCATCGAAGACCAGGCCAACACCGCGCCCATCGAGGCGGCGATGCAGGCCGGTCTGCGCGAAGTGGTCAAGGAAATCCTGGACAGCCTCACCCCCCGCGAAGCCAAGGTGCTGCGCATGCGCTTCGGCATTGAAATGTCCACCGACCACACGCTGGAAGAGGTGGGCAAGCAGTTCGACGTGACGCGCGAACGCATCCGCCAGATCGAAAGCAAGGCGGTGCGCAAGCTCAAGCACCCCAGCCGCAGCGACAAGCTGCGCAGCTTCATCGACTCGCTGTGATGCATCCAACAAAAAGGGACCTTCGGGTCCCTTTTTTCATGACGAAATTACTGCCTAGCGCTTTTTCTGCTTGAACTGTCAGCTATCAAAATTCTCAGCATCCACTTCCTGGGTCTGCTGCGGGTTGTAGCGGGGGCCGCAAATCTGCTCCGGGTGAAACACCCGCTCCAGCCGGGCCATCAGGTCCGGACCGATGGGCACCTGGGTGGCCGCCAGGTTCTCTTGCAAATGCGCCAGATTGGTGGTGCCGGGAATGGCCACGGTGTGCGGGGCCTTGTGCAGCAACCACGCCAAAGCCAACTGCGCAGGCGTGCAACCGGCCTCGTCCACCAGCGGGGTGAAACGGTCCAACACCCGCAGGTTGGCCGCGTAGTTCAGCACGTCAAAACGGGGCATCTGGCGCCGCATGTCGGTCTGGTGAAGGCGGGAGGTGTCCAACAGCTTGGTGGTCAGGTAAGCCCGCCCCAAGGGGCTGAACGCCACCAAGGCCACCCCCAACTCACGGCAGGCCTCCAGCACCGCGATTTCCGGGTTGCGTGTCCACAGCGAATACTCGGACTGCACCGCGGCAATGGGGTGCACCGCATGCGCTTTGCGCAAGGTGGCCGCAGACACCTCGCTCAGACCCAACGCCCTCACCTTGCCAGCCTGAACCAGCTCGGCCATGGCCCCGACGCTGTCTTCAATGGGCACCTGCTTGTCCCAGCGGTGCAGGTAAAACAGGTCGATCACATCGGTCTGCAAGCGCTGCAGGCTGGCCTCACAACTGGCGCGGATGCTTTCCGGGCGTCCGTCGATGCGGCGCTCCAGACCGGAAGCCGGGTGGTTGATCCCACATTTGGTGGCCAGCACAAACTGTTGCCGCAACGGCCCCAACACCTCACCCAACAGGGTTTCGTTGGCACCGTTGCCGTACAGCGCCGCCGTGTCGAAGAAGTTGACCCCCCGTTCCAAAGCCTCGGTGAGGACCGCGCGCGCCTGATCGGGCGCACACGCCGGGCCGTAGCCGTGGCTGAGGCCCATGCAGCCCAAACCCAGGGGGCGAACCCGAAAAGGGCCAATGGTTCGGTCGGAAGAAATCGAAGTCATCTGAGGCACACACCGTGGAAAATGCACCACAATGTACCAAAGGCAAACCGGGGGTTCACGCTGACATCCATGCATTTTCAGCTACCAAAGTGGAAGCAACGTCTGTTTTCACTTATAGTCTCGGCTAAACTGCATGCACCCCCTCGACCGGGCTTGACCCGGATCAAGCCGATGCGGTTTTGACTCCCAGACAATGGCCCTTTGCGCCGCTGCCCCCGAGTCCCCGCCTGACGCTGCACGCACTGCCACAACACGCCAGATCCTCTGAGGAGAGACGCCTTCATGAGTCCCAAAACCAAGTCCGCGGTTTCCCAGTTGTTCGATTTGCTGGAGTCTCGCTACGCACTGCGGGTGCTCTGGGCACTGAAGGACGGACACCCACAAACCTTCCGCCTGCTGCAAGACAGCGTGGGCGGCGTGACCCCCAACACCCTCAACACCCGACTCAAGGAACTGCGCGCTGCAGGCCTGATCGACCATGGCGGCAACGGCTACAGCCTGACCAAGGTGGGGCTGGACCTGCTCAAGCGGCTCAACGACCTTCAGGCGTTTTCCAACAAGTGGGTGGCGGCACAGGCCAAAACTGGCGCAACCCCTCAGTGACCCGTTGGGCACGCAGGCCCTCTCCCCTGTGTTGTTTGTGCCGCCGTCAAGGCGGCTTTGTTTTTTCAGCCTTGCGTGAAATTTGTGCGGTTGATGGCCCTTGAAAAGCCGCAACGCCACCCCACATCACGGAAGTTTTGTTCACTGTCACTGCCTGATTCATGAACCACGCATCGGATTCCGCCTTCGCCGCCACGCAACCCACGGGCGAGCCACAAGCCCAAACCGCAGCCCCCATGTCCCCCGAAGAACAAGAGGCTGCTGCGGCTGCCAACGAGGCCGACGCCCTGCAAGCCTTCACCCAGGAGCTCGCCACCCTCAAGGCACAAAACGCCGACCTGGCCGACCAGTACCTGCGCGCCAAGGCCGAGGCCGAAAATGCCCGGCGCCGTGCCGACGATGAAATCGCCAAGGCCCGCAAGTTCGCGGTGGAGAGCTTCGCCGAAAGCCTGCTGCCCGTGACCGACAGCCTGGAAGCCGGCCTGGCCATCCAGGAGGCCACGGCCCAGCAGATCCGCGAAGGGGCCGAAGCCACGCTCAAACAGTTGCACAGTGCGCTGGCGCGCCACAAGGTGATGCCCATCGCCCCCGAGGCTGGCCAGAAGTTCGACCCGCACCAGCACCAGGCCATCAGCATGGTGCCCGCCGACCAGGAGCCCAACACCGTGGTGGCGGTGCTGCAAAAGGGCTACCAGATCGCCGAGCGGGTGCTGCGTCCGGCCCTGGTCACGGTGGCGGCCCCCAAATGATTGCAGGCCCCACGAAAAACCCCTCTTGAAATAGGGGCCAGGGGCCACACCTCAGACACATTCAAGCTTTTCACAGAATTCAGGAGTTCATCATGGGAAAAATCATCGGCATTGACCTGGGCACCACCAACAGCTGCGTGGCCATCATGGAGGGCAACACCACCCGCGTGATCGAAAACAGCGAAGGCGCCCGTACCACGCCGTCCATCATCGCGTACCAGGAAGACGGCGAAATTCTGGTGGGCGCGTCGGCCAAACGTCAGGCCGTGACCAACCCCCGCAACACGCTGTACGCGGTCAAGCGCCTGATCGGTCGCAAGTTCACCGAAAAAGAAGTGCAGAAGGACATCGACCTGATGCCCTACACCATCACCAAGGCCGACAACGGTGACGCCTGGGTGGAAGTGCGCGGCAACAAGATGGCCCCCCCGCAAATCAGCGCCGAAGTGCTGCGCAAGATGAAGAAAACCGCCGAGGACTACCTGGGCGAGGCCGTGACCGAGGCCGTCATCACCGTGCCCGCCTACTTCAACGACGCCCAGCGCCAAGCCACCAAGGACGCTGGCCGCATCGCTGGCCTGGAAGTCAAGCGCATCATCAACGAGCCCACCGCCGCGGCCCTGGCCTTTGGCCTGGACAAGAGCGAAAAGGGCGACCGCAAGATTGCGGTGTATGACCTGGGCGGTGGCACCTTCGACGTGTCCATCATCGAAATCGCCGACGTCGATGGCGAGAAACAATTTGAAGTGCTCTCCACCAACGGCGACACCTTCCTGGGTGGCGAAGACTTCGACCAACGCATCATCGACTTCATCATTTCCGAGTTCAAGCGTGAACAAGGTGTGGACCTGTCCAAGGACGTGCTGGCGCTGCAACGCCTGAAGGAAGCCGCCGAGAAGGCCAAGATCGAGCTGTCCAGCTCCGCCGCCACCGACATCAACCTGCCCTACATCACGGCAGACGCCACCGGCCCCAAGCACCTGAACATCAAGATGACGCGCGCCAAGCTGGAAAGCCTGGTGGACGAACTGATCGAACGCACCATCGCCCCCTGCCGCACCGCCATCAAGGATGCCGGCGTGAGCGTGTCTGACATCGACGACGTGATCCTGGTCGGCGGCATGACCCGCATGCCAAAGGTGCAGGAAAAGGTGAAGGAATTCTTCGGCAAGGACCCCCGCAAGGACGTCAACCCCGATGAAGCCGTGGCCGTGGGTGCCGCCATCCAGGGCCAGGTGCTGTCGGGTGACCGCAAGGACGTGCTGCTGCTGGACGTGACCCCGCTCTCCCTGGGCATCGAGACCATGGGCGGCGTCATGACCAAGATGATCGCCAAAAACACCACCATCCCCACCAAGTTTGCCCAGGTGTTCTCCACCGCCGACGACAACCAGCCGGCCGTGACCATCAAGGTGTTCCAGGGCGAGCGTGAAGTGGCCGTCGGCAACAAGTTGCTGGGCGAGTTCAACCTGGAAGGCATTCCGCCCGCACCGCGTGGCATCCCCCAGATTGAGGTGAGCTTCGACATCGACGCCAACGGCATCCTGCACGTGGGCGCCAAGGACAAGGGCACCGGCAAGGAAAACAAGATCACCATCAAGGCCAACTCCGGCCTGACCGAAGCTGAAATCCAGCAGATGGTGAAGGACGCTGAGTTGAACGCGGCCGAAGACAAGAAGAAGGTCGAGCTGGTGCAGGCCCGCAATCAGGCCGAAGCCATGGCCAACAGCGTCAAGAAGAGCCTGACCGAATACGGCGACAAGCTGGACGCAGGCGAAAAGGACGCCATCGAAGCCGCCATCAAGACCGTGGAAGAAGCCTGCAAGGGTGACGACAAGGCCGCCATCGACGAAGCCAACACCGCGCTGATGACCGCCAGCCAGAAGCTGGGCGAGAAGATGTACGCCGACCAGCAGGCTGCCCAGGCCGCTGCCGGTGACGCCGCCGGGGCCGCTGGTGCGGGCGCGTCCGCAAACGCTTCGTCCAAAGCCGACGACGACGTGGTGGATGCCGAGGTGAAAGAAGTCAAGAAGGGCTGATGCCCGCGGGTGGCCCTGGGGTGCCCTCCAGAGCCATCCTGCTGCCCAACCCTCCGCCGCGACCGGGACACCCCAAGTGCTCCGGCGCGGCGTTTGTGTTGACAACGGAACACGGTGAACACAGATGGCCAAACGAGATTTTTACGAAGTGCTGGGCGTTGCCAAAGGCGCCAGCGAAGACGAGATCAAAAAGGCGTATCGCAAACTGGCGATGAAGTACCACCCTGACCGCAATCAGGGGGACGCCGCCAAGGCCGCCGAAGAGAAGTTCAAAGAGGTCAAAGAGGCCTACGAAATGCTGTCCGACGCGCAAAAGCGGGCCGCTTACGACCAGTACGGCCATGCGGGCGTGGACCCCAACATGCGCGGTGGCCCCGGGGCCGAAGGCTTTGCCGGTTTTGGCGAGGCGTTTGGTGACATTTTTGGCGACATCTTTGGCCAGCGGGCCGGGGGTGGACGGGGTGGCCGTCAGGTCTACCGTGGCAACGACCTGTCGTACGCCATGGAAATCTCGCTGGAAGAAGCAGCCAACGGCAAGGAAGCGCAAATTCGCATCCCCTCCTGGGACGATTGCGAAACCTGCAAGGGCACCGGCGCCAAACCCGGCACATCCGTCAAGACCTGCCCCACCTGCCATGGCTCGGGTTCGGTGCAGATGCGCCAGGGCTTCTTCAGCGTGCAACAGACCTGCCCGCACTGCCATGGCACGGGCAAGATCATTCCCGAGCCCTGCACCAGCTGCAACGGCCAGGGCAAGATCAAGAAGCACAAGACGCTGGAAGTCAAAATCCCCGCGGGCATCGACGACGGCATGCGCATCCGCAGCGCCGGCAATGGCGAGCCCGGACACAACGGCGGCCCGTCGGGCGACCTGTTCATCGAAATCCGGCTGCGCAAGCACGACATCTTCGAGCGCGACGGCGACGACCTGCACTGCCAGGTGCCGATTTCCATCACCAAGGCGTCGCTGGGCGGTGAGATCGACGTGCCCACGCTGGGCGGCAAAGCCACCATCGACATCCCCGAGGGCACGCAGCACGGCAAGACCTTCCGCCTGCGCGGCAAGGGCATCAAGGGCGTGCGCAGCAGCTACCCTGGCGACCTGTACTGCCACATCGTGGTCGAGACGCCGGTGAAGCTGACCGAGCACCAGCGCAAGCTGCTCAAGGAGCTGGAAGAATCGTTCAAAAAAGGCGGTGGCAAACACAGCCCCAACGAAGAAAGCTGGTTCGACAAGGCCAAGTCCTTCTTCAGCTGACACCACCCCGATTCTTCGAAATCAATAGCAAAGGCCTCCCGCACAGAAAGCGCGGGAGGCTTTTTTTCTTACAAATTCAAAGGAAGCGATCCAGCAGCTTGCGGCTGTGCCGGTCCAGCGCCATCAGGTCGCGGATGAGGTACTGCACGCCGTGGCTGTCCGACACCAGCAGCGTGTTGCCCGTGAGGCGGCGGATGTCTTCTTCGCCCTTGAGCACCAGCTCGAACGGGCCGCGGTCGGTGTCCACCCGCCAGGTGCTGGGGGTGGCGAAACTGGAGACGCCGTGCAGGCGCTGGATTTCCGGCATGAACTCGCGCTCACGCAGGCCACGCTGCACGGCCTCTTGCTGCTCGGTGGGCAGGTCGCTCAAGCGGTCGATCCAGGCCAACTCGTGCCCATCCACATCAACCAGCGACAGCCCCTCTTCGGCGGCAGACACCGGAAAGGCCCGCACCGGGATCACGCCCACATGGTTCACGCCTTGCACGTCGGTCAGCACCAGCCGACCGGCTTCGTTCCAGAACAGTTGGAATGTCATGCGTTGTCCCCCCCCTCGTTCAACACGTCTTGGTCGGCCTTGGCCTGGCGCGCCTGCGCCTCGTACAGGCGGTGGTAGGCCCCACCACGGGCCATCAGGTCGTCGTGGCTGCCCTCCTCCACCATGCGGCCCTTGTCCATCACCACCAGGCGGTTGGCCTTGCGCAGGGTGGACAGGCGGTGCGCCACCGCAAGGGTGGTGCGACCGCGCACCAGGTTGTCCAGGGCTTTCTGGATTTCCTTCTCGGTCTGGGTGTCCACCGACGAGGTGGCTTCGTCCAGAATGAGGATCTTGGGGTCGATCAGCAAGGCCCGCGCAATGGAAATGCGCTGACGCTCGCCGCCCGACAGGCCCTGGCCCCGCTCGCCCACCAGCGAGTCGTAGCCCTGCGGCAGGCGCAGGATGAACTCGTGCGCGTGGGCCGCCCGGGCCGCGGCGACAATTTCGGCCCGCGTGGCGTTCGGCTTGCCGTAGGCGATGTTGTCGGCAATGGTGCCGAAGAACAGGAAGGGTTCCTGCAGCACCAGCCCGATGTGGCGGCGGTAATCGGCCACCTTCACGGCGCGGATGTCGGTGCCGTCGATCTTGATGGCCCCACCACTCAGGTCGTAAAAGCGGCAGATCAGGTTGACCAGCGTGCTCTTGCCCGAACCGCTGTGGCCCACCAGGCCGATGAATTCGCCCGGCTCGATGGTGAGGTTCAGGTCCTTGATGACGGCGCGGTTGCCGTAGCGGAACTGCGCGTTCTCCAGGGTGATGCGCCCGGTGACCTCGGGCATGGGCACGGGGTTGGCGGGCTCGGGCACGCTGGACACATGGTCCAGGATGTCAAAAATCCGCTTGGCCCCAGCCGCGGCTTTCTGCGTCACCGACACGATGCGGCTCATGGAATCCAGCCGGGTGTAAAAGCGCCCGATGTAGGCCAAGAAGGCCGTCAACACACCCACAGTGATGGCGTTTTGCGACACCTGCCAGATGCCAAAGCCCCACACCACCAGCAGACCGATCTCGGTCATGAGGGTGACGGTGGGGGAGAACAGGCTCCAGGTGCGGTTGAGCTTGTCGTTGACCTGCAGGTTGTAGCGGTTGGCGTCCTTGAAACGGTTGGCCTCACGTTCTTCCTGTGCAAACGCCTTGACCACACGGATGCCGGGGATGGTGTCGGCCAGCACGTTGGTCACCTCAGCCCACACGCGGTCGATCTTTTCAAAACCGGTGCGCAAACGGTCACGCACCAGGTGGATCAGCCAGGCAATGAAAGGCAGCGGCACCAGCGTCACCAGAGCCAGCCAGGGGTTGATGGAAAACAGGATGGCCGAGGTCATCACGATCATCAGCACGTCGGTCGCAAAGTCCAGCAGGTGCAGCGACAAGAACACGTTGATGCGGTCGGTTTCGCTGCCGATGCGGGCCATCAGGTCGCCCGTGCGGCGCCCGCCAAAGTACTCCAGCGACAGGCCCAGCAGGTGTTCGTAGGTGGTGGTGCGCAGGTCCTTGCCGATGCGCTCGGACACCAGCGCCAGGATGTAGGTCTTGGCCCACCCCAGGCTCCAGGCCAGCAGCGCCGCCCCCAGCAGCCCGGCCAGGTACAGGGCCACATGCCCCTGGTCGATGGTTTTGCCGTTTTGGAAGGGAATCAACACCTCGTCCATCAGCGGCATGGTCAGGTAAGGCGGCACCAGGGTGGCCGCTGTGGAGGCCAGCATCAACAAAAAGCCCGCCAGCAGCTGCCACTGGTAAGGCCGTGCAAAGCGCCACAGGCGCAACAGCGTCCAGGTGGACGGGGGTTGCTCCACCTCGGCGGCAAAGCTGGGGGTGTCGTCCTCGTCGTCGGCAGGGGCTGCATCGGCATGCTGGGTGTGAAACAGCTTGACCAGCTTCTGTGCCTGCAAGTTGGCCCCCAGCGTGAAACGCCAGACCGCCAACCGGCGCTCGCCCTGGAACAACTCCAGCATGCCCACACCGGCATGGTCGTGCAGCTGCATGGATTGGTCCGAGGCCAGCAAGACCTCGACAGACGACCACCCTTGGGGATGGACCGATGGCGTGGCGGTCACGATGCGGCGGTCGGTCAACAGCACCACCGAGGGGGAGGAACACAGGTCGTGGTCAAGATCGGTGACCAGCACCGCACGAACAAGCTCTTCGGGGGCCAGCAAGGCATGGAGCGGTTGCAGCCAAGTGGGAGACAGTGCCGACGCACCGGGAACCTGGTCGAGCCAGGAAGAGAGAGAACGGGATTGCATGCCCCGGATTGTCCAGGATGGACAAGCCGCATCCCGCCCGCACACCGAGACACATGCAGCGGTTTGTAAAAAAATGTGGTGTTGTCAGGCGGTGGCCGTGTCGGTCATCGCACAATGCAGGTCATTGGCTATCACACCCACGGACGCATGAGTCACAAGGACATTCGCATTCTCGGGATCACCCACCTGCGTGGCCCCAACATCTGGACCTACCGCCCCACCCTGGAAGCGCTGATCGACATCGGCGACCTGGAAGACTGTCCGTCCAACACCCTCCCCGGCTTTTACGAACGGCTGACCGCCTGGCTGCCTTCACTGGAAGAACACCATTGCAGCCCCGGCGTGCGTGGTGGCTTCCTGCAGCGGTTGCGTGAAGGCACCTGGCCCGGCCACATCATGGAACACGTGGCGCTGGAACTGCAAAACCTGGCGGGCATGCAGACGGGCTTTGGCAAGGCCCGCTCCACCAGCCAACGCGGCGTGTACAAGGTGGTGATCCGAACCCGCGAAGAGTCCGTGGGCCGCGCCGCCTTGCAAGCCGCCCGCGACCTGGTGATGGCCGCCATTGACGACACACCGTTCGACGTGCCCGGCACCATCGCCCGCCTGCGCGACATGGTGGACCGCCGATGCCTGGGCCCCAGCACCGCCCACATTGTGGATGCGGCCACCGCCCGGGGCATCCCCCACATCCGCCTGAACGACGGCAACCTGGTTCAACTGGGCTACGGCAAGGAACAGCGCCGCATCTGGACGGCGGAAACCGACCGCACCGGCGCCATTGCCGAGAGCATTTGCAGCGACAAGGACCTGACCAAAACCCTGCTGTCCACCTGCGGCATCCCCGTGCCGGAAGGCCAGGCTGTGGAGAGTGCCGACGAAGCCTGGGAAGCCGCGCAAGACATCGGCCTGCCCGTGGCCGTCAAACCCGTGGACGGCAACCATGGCCGCGGCGTCACCCTCGACCTGATGACCGAAGCCGACGTCAAGGCCGCCTATGTGGCCGCCGAACGCGAAGGCAGCGGTGTCATCGTTGAACGCTGCGTACCCGGTGACGAACACCGCCTGCTGGTGGTGGGCGGTCGCATGGTGGCCGCCATTCGCGGCCAGACCACCGAAGTGGTGGGCGACGGCGTGCACAACATGCAGCAGCTGGTGGACCAGCAGCTCAACACCGACCCCCGCCGGGGCGAAGAAGAGGAATTTCCGCTGGAGCTCATCGTGCTGTCCAAAGAGCAGCACATGCTGGTGGAACTGCAACGCCAGGGCCTCACGCCCGACAGCGTGCCCGCCAACGGTCAGCGCGTGCGCATCCAGCGCCACGGCAACCTCACGGACGACGTGACCGATCTGGTGCACCCTGACATCGCCGACATTGCCGCCACCGCCGCCCGCGTGGTGGGGCTGGACATTGCCGGGGTGGACCTGGTGGTGACCGACATCGGCAAGCCCCTGGCCCCGCAGCGCGGCGCCATTGTCGAGGTCAACGCTGGCCCGGGTCTGCTGATGCACATCAAGCCCGAAACCGGCACGCCACGCCCCGTTGGCAAAGCCATTGTGGACAACCTGTTTGGACCCGAAGGCGAAGGCCGCATCCCCGTGGTGGGTGTGTGTGGTGACGCCGCCGCCGTTGCCCCCGTGGCCAAACTGGTGGCCGAGCTGTTGAGCCTGCACGGCCTGCACACCGGTCTGGCCAGCGCCCAGGGCCTGTTCATGGACCGACGCCAGGTGCAGAGCATGGGTTCTGACACCTGGGCACAGCAGCAGCGGCTGCTGATCAACCGCCAGATTCAGGCCGCCGTGTTTGAAAACACCCCCCGTGACATCCTGGCCACCGGCCTGGTCTATGACCGCTGCCAGGTGGGTGTGGTGACCGGCGTGCCCAAGGCCCAGGGTCTGGAAGCGTTTTACGTGAACGATGACGAACAGATGTTCAGCATCGTTCGCACCCAGGTGGATGTGGTGCTGTCTCAGGGCGTGGCCGTCATCAACGCACACGACCCCGCTGCCGCCGAACTGGCCGACCTGTGCGACGGCGAAGTGATTTTTTACGCCGCCGATGCCGACCTGCCCGTCATTGCCGACCACCGCGCCGAAGGCGGCCGTGCGGTGTTGTGCCTGGACGGCCAGCTGCAACTGGTGACAGGTTCCCAGGCCAAACCGTTGTTCGAGCAACGCCAACCCGCGTGCCAACCTGCGGATGAACGCACCCATGTGCTGCTTGCCACAGTGGCCGCCGCCTGGGCGCTGGACGTCCCGGTCACGGTCATCCGCGCCGGCATCGAAGCCAACCAGGCGCTGGCCGCAGCCTGAGCCCCCGCGGCCCACTGCTTTTCACCCACGTTTTCAGCCTCAGGTACACCTGTTCGACATGAAAGTCACCCGCATCCGGGCCCTGCGCGGGCCCAACCTCTGGAGCCGCACCACCTGCGTCGAAACCGTCGTGCACTGCACGCCAGAGGAAAGCAACCTCAACGTCCGCCCCGAGATCGAGGCACGTGTGCGTGAGCTGTTCCCCGCCGTAGGGGCCTTTCGGCCCTACCCGCTGAACAAGCCCATGTCGCTGGCGCATGTGTTGTCGCAGACCACGCTGTCGCTCCAAATCCAGGCCGGTTGCCCAGTGTCGTTCTGCCGCACCACCCCCACCACCGAAGAGGGTGTGTACCAGGTGGTGGTGCAGTACAGCGAAGAAGCCGTGGGCAAGAAAGCGCTGGAAATCGGCCAGCAACTGGTGGAAGCCGCGTGGAACGGCACGCCGTTTGATGTGGCCCCGCACATTGCCGAACTGGCCGAACTGGACGAGGACATTCGCCTGGGCCCGTCCACAGGGTGCATTGTCGAAGCTGCCAAGAACCGCGGCATCCCCTTCCGCCGCCTGACCGAAGGCAGCCTGGTCCAATTTGGCTGGGGGGCCAAGCAACGCCGCATCCAGGCCGCCGAAATGGACACCACCGGGGCCATTGCCGAGAGCATTGCCCAGGACAAGGAACTGACCAAGGCCATGCTGCTCGCCGCAGGCGTGCCCGTGCCCGAAGGCCGCCCCGTGACCAGCGCCGAAGATGCCTGGGCCGCCGCCCAGGAAATCGGTGCCCCCAACGTGGCCGTGGTGGTCAAGCCCCAGGACGGCAACCAGGGCAAGGGTGTGACCGTCAACGTCAGCACCCGGGAAGCGGTGATGGCGGGTTTTGACAATGCCCGTAAGTTCCGTGACGACGTGCTGGTGGAACGCTACCTGGTGGGCAGCGACTACCGCATCCTGATCGTGGGCGACAAACTGGTGGCCGCCGCCCGCCGTGAACCCCCGCTGGTGGTGGGTGATGGCACCCGCACCGTCACCCAGCTGGTGGCCCAGGTCAACCTGGACCCCCGCCGTGGCACCGGCCACGCCACGCCGTTGACCCGCATCCGCCTGGACGACATTGCCAAGGCCCGCCTGGCCGAGCAGAACCTCACGATCGACTCGGTGCCCGAGCGGGGCCGCCGCGTCATCCTGCGCAACAACGCCAACCTGTCCACCGGCGGCAGCGCCACCGACGTGACCGACGACGTGCATCCCGCCGTGGCCGCCCGCTGCATTGCGGCGGCCCAAATGATCGGCCTGGACATCTGCGGCGTGGACGTGGTGTGTGAAACCGTCATGCGCCCGCTGGAAGAGCAGCGCGGCGGCATCGTTGAAGTGAACGCCGCCCCGGGTTTGCGCATGCACACCAACCCCTCGTTCGGCAAAGGCCGACAGGTGGGAGAAGCCGTCATCGAGCAGATGTTCCCCTCGGGCCAGACCCCGGCCAACGATGGGCGCATTCCCGTGGTGGCCGTCACCGGCACCAACGGCAAGACCACCACCGTGCGCCTGACGGCCCACATCCTGAAAACCGCAGGGCAGCGGGTCGGCTTCACCGACACCAATGGCGTGCACATCAATGGCCGCCAGATCGACAGCGGTGATTGCAGCGGCCCCCGCAGCGCCCGCAGCGTGCTGATGCACCCGGACGTGGATGCCGCCGTGCTGGAAACCGCCCGGGGCGGCATGCTGCGCGAAGGCCTGGCGTTTGACCGCTGCCAGGTGGCCGTGGTGACCAACATCGGTGAAGGCGACCACCTGGGCCTGAACTACATCACCACGGTGGAAGACCTGACGGTGCTCAAGCGCGTCATCGTCCTCAACGTGGCCGAAACCGGCACCGCCGTGCTCAACGCCGCCGACGCGGCCGTGGTGCGCATGGCCGACATGTGCCCCGGCTCGGTGCTGTACTTCGCCCGGGACCGCCACCTGCCGGTGATGGCCACCCACATTGCCCACGGCAAGCGGGCGGTGTACGAGGAAGACGGGCACATCGTGGCGCAGGAAGGCAACTTCAAGGTGCGCCTGCCGCTGAAAGACGTGCCGCTCACCGCCGCAGGCTCCATCGGTTTCCAGGTGGAAAACGTGCTCGCCTGCGTGGGCGCCGCTTGGGCCCTGGGCACGCCGTGGGAAGCCATTGCCAAGGCCCTGGGCAGTTTTGTCAGCGACGCCAGCAGTGCGCCCGGCCGCTTCAACCTGTTCGACTACAAAGGCGCCACCGTCATCGCCGACTACGGCCACAACCCCGACGCCATTGCCGCACTGTCTGCCGCGGTGGAAGGCATGACGGCCCAGCGCCGCAGCGTGGTCATCAGTGGTGCCGGTGACCGGCGTGACGAAGACATCACCCAGCAAACCATCATCCTGGGCCGGGTGTTCGACGACGTGATCCTGTACGAAGACGCCTGCCAGCGTGGCCGCGCCGACGGCGAGGTGCTGGCCCTGTTGCGCAAGGGACTGGAAGGCGCCAGCCGCACCCGGCATGTGCAGGAAATCCAGGGTGAGTTTGTGGCCATCGACACCGCCCTGGCCCGCCTGCAGCCCGGTGACCTGTGCCTGATCCTCATCGACCAGGTGGAAGAAGCGCTGGCCCACATTGCGCAGCGCTGCGCTCAAGGCTGATGGCACGCCCCAAACTCGGCGGTCGGCCCTCCAGAGGGGACAAACCGGGTTGGGACATGCCCAACTTCTGTGGCTGGGACGGTGATGTGCTGGTGCTCAACGTGCTGGGCCAACCCAGCGCGGGGGCCGATGTCATCGGCCAACCCAAAGGGCGCCAGCTCCACATCAGCGTGACCCCGGCCCCGGTGGCGGGCCGGGCCACCGACCACATGGTCCGCTTTCTGGCGGACGCGTTCGACGTGGCCGTGGGCGACATCGAGGTGGTGTTTGGCCGCTACCACGTGAACAAGCAACTGCGCATCCGTGCGCCCCGCCGCCTGCCGCCGGTCATCGCCCAACACCTGGCCGAATTCGCTTCGGCCAGCCCACCTCAAGCCAGCGCCAACCGCTGACGAGCCTCGGCGTATTCGCGCTTGAGCTGGGCGATGAACTCGCCCGCCGGTTGCACCTTGCTGACCGGGCCAATGCCTTGACCGCAGCCCCAGATGTCCTTCCAGGCCTTGGTGGAGCCACTGCCAAAGTTCATGGCGCTGGGGTCGCTCTCGGGCAGGTTCTCGGGGTCCAGGCCCGCCGCGCGGATGCTGGGGGCCAGGTAGTTGCCATGCACCCCGGTGAACAGGTTGCTGTAGACGATGTCGTCGGAGTTGGACTCCACCACCGCCTGCTTGTAGGCATCAGCGGCACGGGCCTCCTCGGTGGCGATGAAGGCCGAGCCCATGTAGGCAAAGTCCGCGCCCATGGCTTGTGCCGCCAGCACCGCCCCGCCGGTGGCCATGGAGCCGCTGAGGGCCAGCGGACCGTCGAACCATTGGCGGATTTCCTGGATGAGGGCAAACGGGCTCTTCACCCCCGCATGGCCCCCCGCACCCGCGGCCACGGCGATGAGGCCATCGGCCCCTTTCTCGATGGCCTTGTGGGCGAACTTGTTGTTGATGATGTCGTGCATCACCACCCCACCCCAGGCGTGCACGGCCTGGTTGACGTCTTCACGCGCGCCCAGCGACGTGATGACGATGGGCACTTTGTACTTGGCGCACACCTGCAGGTCATGCTCCAGGCGGTCGTTGCTCTTGTGCACGATCTGGTTGATGGCAAAAGGCGCAGCCGGGCTGTCGGGGTGGGCCTGGTTGTGGGCGGCAAGTGCCTCGGTGATTTCAGCCAGCCATTCGTCCAACTGCTCGGCCGGGCGGGCGTTGAGCGCGGGCATGGAGCCCACCACACCGGCCTTGCACTGGGCAATGACGAGTTTGGGGTTGCTGATGATGAACAGCGGCGAGCCGATCACCGGGAAGGGAACGTGCGCCAGAGCGCCGGGCAAGGTGCGGGCCATGGTCAGAACGCCTCCAAAGCCAGCCCGGTGACGCTGTCAGCGCCTTCCACGATGGCGTCGCGCACGCCGGGCGCACGCGCCAGGATGTGGTCGGCATAAAAGCGGGCGGTGGTGACCTTGGCTTGCATGAAGGCGGGGCCGAAGTCGCCGCAATCGCCGCTGGCCAGCGCCTTCTCGGCCACCAGCAGGGCACGCGCCAGTTGCCAACCGGCCATGAGGTTGCCCGCCAGCATCAGGTAGGGCACGCTGCCCGCAAACGCGGCGTTGGGGTTGGCACGGGTGTTGGCGGCAATGAACTTGACCACGTCTTCGTAAGCCTGCCGTGCCGCAGCCAGGCGCTTGGCCACGGCCAATGCCGCAGCGCCGCCTTGGGCAACCAGCTCAGCCTCGGTGGCAGCCACCTGAACGGCCAGGGCCAGGGCCGTCTGGCCGCCGTCACGGGCCGTCTTGCGGCCCACCAGGTCGTTGGCCTGGATGGCGGTGGTGCCTTCGTAGATGGTCAGGATCTTGGCGTCGCGGTAGTACTGGGCGGCACCGGTTTCCTCGATGAAGCCCATGCCCCCGTGCACCTGCACGCCCAGCGACGTGACTTCCAGGCTTTGCTCGGTGCTGTAGCCCTTGACCAGCGGCACCATGAATTCGTAGAAGGTGGCGTTTTGCTTGCGCACCTCGGCGTCGGGGTGGTGGTGGGCCGCGTCGTAGGCCGCGGCCGCGGTCAGCGCCAGGGCGCGGCAACCTTCGGTGCTGGCACGCATGGTCATGAGCATGCGGCGCACATCGGGGTGGTGGATGATGGGAGCGCTGCCGGCCACGCTGCCGTCCACCGGGCGGCTTTGCACGCGGTCACGGGCGTAGGCCACGGCCTTCTGGTAGGCGCGCTCGGCCACGGCAATGCCCTGCACGCCCACGGCGTAGCGGGCGGCGTTCATCATGATGAACATGTACTCCAGGCCGCGGTTTTCCTCACCCACCAGGTAACCCACGGCACCGCCGTTGTCACCGAACTGCAGCACCGCGGTGGGGCTGGCCTTGATGCCCATCTTGTGCTCGATGCTCACGCACCAGGCGTCGTTGCGCTCGCCCAGGGAGCCGTCGGCCTTGACCATGAACTTGGGCACCACGAACAGGCTGATGCCCTTGACGCCTTCGGGCGCACCCTGCACGCGGGCCAGCACCAGGTGCACGATGTTTTCGGCCATGTCGTGCTCACCGTAGGTGATGAAGATCTTGGTGCCGAAAATCTTGTAGCTGCCGTCGGGCTGGGGTTCGGCGCGGGTGCGCACCAGCGCCAGGTCAGAGCCGGCCTGGGGCTCGGTCAGGTTCATGGTGCCGGTCCACTGGCCGCTGACCAGCTTTTCGAGGTAGATGGCCTTGAGTTCGTCGCTGCCTGCGGTCAGCAGGGCTTCGATGGCACCGTCGGTCAGCAGTGGGCACAGCGCAAAGCTCATGTTGGCGCTGTTGAGCATTTCGCCGCACGCGGCACCAATGGTCTTGGGCAGGCCCTGGCCGCCAAAGTCCACGGGGTGTTGCAGGCCTTGCCAGCCGCCTTCGGCGTACTGCTTGAACGCTTCCTTGAAGCCGGGCGTGGTGGTCACGGCCTTGTCTTTCCAGAAGCTGGGGTTCTTGTCACCCTCGAAGTTGAGCGGAGCCAGCACGTCCTGGTTGAACTTGGCGCACTCTTCCAGCACGGCTGCGGCGGTGTCGTAGCCCGCGTCTTCAAAGCCCGGGATCTGTGCCACTTGGTCGATGTTGGCCAGGTGCTTGATGCCGAACAGCATGTCTTTGAGGGGAGCGGTGTAACCCATGACAATTCTCCTGAATTGATAGCTACCAGCGCTTTTACATAAAGCGCTAGAGCACAAAAAAGCATTGAATCCATCCGACCCAGAGGCCCCACGCCAGCCCGAGCCAGGCCCAAAAAAAGGGCGTCATCGCTGACGCCCTGCGATCGCCCTGGTCAGAGGGCCTTGACGAGTTCGGGCACGGCGACAAACAAGTCCGCCTCCAGCCCGTAGTCGGCCACGCTGAAGATGGGCGCTTCGGGGTCCTTGTTGATGGCCACGATCACCTTGCTGTCCTTCATGCCCGCCAAATGCTGGATGGCTCCGCTGATGCCGCAGGCCACGTACAGTTCGGGCGCCACGATCTTGCCGGTCTGACCCACTTGCAGGTCGTTGGGGGCGTAACCCGCATCCACCGCCGCACGGCTGGCACCGATGGCGGCACCGAGTTTGTCGGCCAGCGGGGTGATGACTTCGTTGAACTTTTCGCTGCTGCCCAGGGCACGGCCACCGGAGACGATGATCTTGGCAGCCGTCAGTTCGGGGCGGTCGTTCTTGGCGATTTCGCTGCCCACATAGGCGCTCTTGCCGCTGTCGCCCACGGCGGCGATGCTGTCCACGGCGGCGCTGCCGCCTTGGCCTGCGGCGTCAAAGCCGGTGGTGCGCACGGTGATGACTTTGGTGGCGTCGCTGCTTTGCACGGTGGCGATGGCGTTGCCGGCGTAGATGGGACGCTCGAAGGTGTCGGCGCTGACCACTTTGCTGATTTCGCTGATCTGGGCGACGTCGAGTTTGGCGGCCACGCGGGGGGCGGCGTTTTTGCCGATGGCGGTGGCGGCAAACAGGATGTGGCTGTAGTTGCCTGCGACGGCCAGGACTTGGGCGGCGAGGTTTTCAGCCAGCGCATGGGCCAGCGCGGGGCCGTCGGCGTGCAGGACTTTGCTCACGCCTGCAATCTGGGCAGCAGCCTGCGCAGCGGCGGCGGCGTTGTGGCCGGCCACCAGCACATGCACGTCGCCCCCGCACTGAGCGGCAGCGGTGACGGTGTTGAGCGTGGCGCCTTTGAGGCTGGCGTTGTCGTGTTCGGCGATGACGAGGACGGTCATGGTGTGTGTTCCTTTACTTCTTTTGGTTGTTCAGGTTCAGATGACCTTGGCTTCGTTCTTGAGTTTGTCGACCAGGGCGGCCACATCGGCCACCTTGATGCCGGCCTTGCGGCCTGCGGGTTCGCTGACCTTGACGGTCTTCAGGCGCGGGGTGACGTCCACACCCAGGTCGGCGGGTTTGACGGTGTCCAGCGGCTTTTTCTTGGCCTTCATGATGTTGGGCAACGTCACGTAGCGCGGCTCGTTCAGGCGCAGGTCGGTGGTGACGATGGCGGGCAGGCTCAAGGACAGGGTTTCCAGGCCACCGTCCACCTCGCGGGTGACCTGAGCCTTGCCGTCGGCCACATCCACCTTGCTGGCGAAGGTGGCCTGGGGCAGGTCGGCCAGCGCGGCCAGCATCTGGCCGGTCTGGTTGGCGTCGTCGTCAATGGCCTGTTTGCCCAGGATGACGAGGCCAGGTTGTTCTTTGTCCACCAGGGCCTTGAGCAGTTTGGCCACGGCCAGCGGTTGCAATTCGGCATCGGTCTCGACCAGGATGGCGCGGTCGGCTCCGATGGCCATGGCGGTGCGCAGGGTTTCCTGGCATTGGGCCACGCCGCAGCTGACGGCGATGACTTCCGTGGCCACGCCCTTTTCCTTCAGACGCACGGCCTCTTCCACCGCAATCTCGTCGAACGGGTTCATGCTCATCTTCACGTTGGCGATGTCCACACCCGTGTTGTCCGACTTGACCCGGACTTTCACGTTGTAGTCCACCACTCGTTTCACCGCGACCAGTACTTTCATGCTCTTTGGCTCCTGATTTGATTGTGGAGGGTTGGCTTTACGTTGACGTAAACGTCAATTCTATGAACTCACCCCCAGGGCGGCAAGCCACAAAATCGAACGGTCGTGCTTTTTTGCAAATTATAACGACAAGGACCGATTCATGTGTCAACACCCGCCACCGCTTTGGCGGACGCGGGCACGACCGGGGCCACAGGCCCCGTTTCGGCAGGCGGCACATGGCGCACCACCCGCTGCGGGAACGGGATTTCAATGCCATGGCTGCGCAGCGCCGCCAAAATGGCCATGTTGACATCGGACTTGACGCCCAACTGACCGTTCTCCGGGTCACCGATCCAGTACCCCACGGTGAACTCCAGCCCATCGGCGCCGAAGGCCGACAAGGCCACCGACGGCGCGGGCTCCACCAACACCCGCTTTTGGGCCTGCGTGGCCACCAGCAGCAGCTGGCGCACCTGTTCCACATCGCTGTCGTACCCCACCGACACCACCGTGGACTGCCAGACCTTGGGGTCGGCCAGCGACAGGTTCTCCACCCGGGTGGTGATGAGCGTTTCGTTGGGCACGATGGATTCGCGCCCGGTGAGCGAGCGGATGACGGTGTAACGCGCGGTGATGTCGCTCACCCGCCCTTCGAAGTTGTCCACCCGCACCATGTCGCCAATGCGCACGCTGCGTTCGGCCAGGATGACAAAGCCGCTGACGTAGTTGGCCGCCAGCTTCTGCAGGCCCAGGCCAATGCCCACGCCAATCGCCCCGCCCAGCACCGACAGCGCGGTGAGGTCGATGCCCACCGCCGACAAGGCCATCATCACCCCCACGGTCATCAGCAAGGTGCGGGTGGCGTTGGACACCGCCTTGCGCAGCGACAACTCGCCGCCAGAGGCCGAACGCAGCAGCCGCGACTCGATGGCCGCCGAAATCCACAGCGTGACGATGAGCACCGCCCCCGCAGTCAGCGCCCCTTCCACCACGTTGCGCAAGGTGAGGCGACTGGCCCCCAGCTTCCAGCTGACCTGGTCCATCTCCTCCAACAGCACCGGCAGCAGGCCGCTGACCCACAAGACCGTGGCCCCCCAGGCCAGCCAGGAAATGGTGCGCTCCAGGGGGCGCACCCAGCGCGCCTCGGAAAACGCCAGGTGCAACACCTTCACCCCCACACGAATGACCACCAGCGACAAGGCCGCTGGAATGGCGATCTTGAAGATGGCCAGTGGCACCGCCTTGGCCAGCAATGCCCGTGCCACATGGGCCAGCACCAGCAGCAGCAAAGGGAACAGCACCCCGTCCACCACCTTGCGGCCAAACCACACCGAGTTCTGCTGGGGTGGTGCGGCCAGGGTGCTGCGCAAGCCTACCACCACCAACCAGGCCAATCCCACACACGCGGCCAGTGCCGCCAATTCCCACCACGCACCCTTTTGGGTGAACGTCTCAATCCAGCTCGTCCAATCGTTCATCGTTGCCTGTCAAACATCCAATCGGTCAGTGAGGGGCCCACGCGGGTGGGCGCTTTTCGGTGAAGGCTTTCACGCCTTCCTGGGTGCAGGGCAGCATCATGTTGCACGCCATGGTCTGCCCGGCCAGCTGGTAGGCGGCGGCCAGCCCGGTTTCGCGCTGTTGGTAGAACAACTGCTTGCCCATGGCCAGGGCCTCGGCGGGCTTGGACAGGATGGCCCGCACCAAGTTCTCCACCTCGTCGTCCAGGCGCTCGGCGGGCACCACGCGGTTCACCAACCCGTGGGCCAGCGCCTGCTGGGCGGTGATGAACTCGCCCGTCAGCAGCATTTCCATGGCCACCTTCTGCGGCACGTTGCGCGACAGCGGCACGCTGGGCGTGGAACAGAACAGCCCCACGCTGATGCCATTGACCCCGAACTTGGCCGTGTCCACCGCCACCGCCAAGTCGCACTGGGCCACCAGCTGGCAACCCGCGGCGGTGGCCAGCCCCTGCACCCGCGCCACCACCGGCACGCCCAGGTTCTGGATGGCCAGCATCACCTTGGTGCATTGTGCAAACAGGGCGCGGTGCGCCGCTTCGTCGGGGTAGGCCGACATTTCCTTGAGGTTGTGCCCGGCGCAAAACGCCTTGCCCTGCGCCGCCAGCACCACCACCCGCGCCCGCGGGTCCGCCGCCACGGCCCCCAGTGCCGTTTGCAAGGCGGCCAGCATGGCCTCGCTCAGCACATTGAACGCGCCGGGCCGGTTGAGGGTGAGCACATGCACACCCCGATCGTCACGGGTGTGCAGCAATTCGGTGTCGGTGGTCATGGGGAAAGGTCTTTTGGGTTAAGGTTCCGGGCATGACTGCCCGACCCGCCACCGCCAACACCCAAGACCCCTACCGGCCCGCTGTCCAGCGGCTGCTGAACCAGCTTAACACGGTGATCGTGGGCAAGTCGCGCCAGGTTCATGACGCCGTGGCCTGCCTGCTGGCCGGGGGCCACCTGCTGCTGGAAGACGTGCCGGGCGTGGGCAAGACCACGCTGGCGCACGCGCTGGCCAAGTCGTTCGGGCTGGCGTTTTCGCGGGTGCAGTTCACCTCGGACCTCATGCCGTCCGACCTGATCGGCGTGTCGGTGTACGAGCGTACTTCTGAACGTTTTGTGTTCCACCCCGGCCCGGTGTTTGCCCAGGTGCTGCTGGCCGACGAAATCAACCGCGCCAGCCCGCGCACCCAAAGCGCCCTGCTGGAGGCCATGGAAGAACGCCAGGTGTCGGCCGAAGGAGAAACCCGCCCCCTGCCCGACCCGTTTTTTGTGATCGCCACCCAGAACCCGCAAGACCAGCTGGGCACCTATGCGCTGCCCGAGTCGCAGCTGGACCGCTTCCACATGCGGCTGTCGCTGGGCTACCCCGACCGCGCCGCCGAACGCAGCCTGATGGTGGGTGAAGACCGCCGCCAACTGCTGGCCCAGCTCCCCGCCGTCATCGGCCCCACCGAGCTGGCCGGTCTGCAACGCGAGGTGCTGAAGTTGCACCTGGCCGACCCGGTGATCGACTACATCCAGGACCTGGTGGCCGCCACCCGCAGTGGCCGCTGGTTTGAACAGGGCCTGAGCCCCCGTGCCGCCTTGGCCGTGGTGCGGGCCGCCCAGGCCGAGGCCTACCTGAACGGGCGCGACTACGTGGCCCCGGACGACGTGGCCGCCGTGCTGCCCCAGACCGTGGCCCACCGCATGGTGCCCCTGGGCAGCGCCGGGCGTGGCGCGCGTGAACAGGTGCAGGCGCTGGTGGCCGCCACCCCCCTGCCCTGATGACCTGCAGGCACACCGGCATGCGCTGGCGGCAACGCTTTGACCACTGGCTGGCCGAGCGACGGCCCCGCACCGACCAGCTCACCCTGACCCAACGCAACGTCTACATCCTGCCCACCCGCGCCGGTTGGATGACCGGCATCACCCTGCTGGCCATGCTGGTGGGCAGCATCAACTACCAGCTCAACCTGGGCTACCTGCTCACCTTCCTGCTGGCCGGGGCCGCCGCGGTGGGCCTGCACGTGTGCCACGCCAACCTGCGCGGCCTGCAGTTGCGCATGGCCACCCCACCCGCCTGTTTCCTGGGCCACCCGGTGCGCATGGACGTGAGCCTGCAACACACCAGCCCACGAGACCGCCCCGGCATTGCCCTGCGCGTGGTGGACCACACCGAAGACGCCTGGGTGGACGTGCCCGCCCAAGGCAGCACCACCGCGCAGCTGAGCTGGATGCCACCGCGCCGGGGCCGCTTGCCCTTGCCCACGGTGCATGCCGAAACCCGCTTCCCCCTGGGCATGTTCCGCGCCTGGACCGTCTGGCGCCCCGCGGCCCTGGCCTGGGTGTACCCCCAACCCGAAGCCAACCCGCCTGCCCTGCCCCCCGGCCAACCCCATGCGGGTTCACACGACTTGGCCCACAGCGCCCCCAGCGGCGAACACGACGGCGTGCGCGCCTACCGCCGCGGCGACCCGCTCAAAACCATCGTGTGGAAACGCGTGGCCCAGGCCATGGCCCGCGGGTCTGCCGACCTGGTCAGCCGCGAACAGGTGCAAGCCCCCCAGCAAAGTGACCTGTGGCTGGACTGGCAACACACCGGCCTGACCCAGCCCGAAGCCCGGCTGTCCCGACTCACCGCCTGGGTGCTGATGGCCGACCGCCTGGGCCTGATTTACGGCCTGCGCCTGCCCGGCACCGAACGCCAACCCGACTGGGGCCCCACCCATCGGCAAGCCTGCCTGGAGGCCCTGGCCCTGTGCTGACCGCCCGACCCACCCCCTTGTGGCGCAACGCCTGGGCCGACCGCTCCCTGCCCCGCGACGCCCGCGACACCCTGTTCCTGCTGGCCAACATCGCCGGGGTGGTGGCCTTGCTCTCGCCCCATTTGCCCTGGTGGTGCTCGCTCATGACCCTGGGCGTGCTGCTCTGGCGTGGCCTGCGGGCCTGGCGCGGCCAGCCGCTGCCGGGCCAATGGTGGCGGCTGGGCCTGCTGGGGGTGGCCACCGCCGCCACCCTGGCCACCCACCGAACCCTGCTGGGGCAGGAGGCCGGAGTCACCCTGATCGTGGTGCTGCTGGCCCTCAAGACCCTGGAGCTGCGCGCCCGCCGCGACGCCTTTGTGGTGTTCTTCCTGGGTCTGTTCACGCTGCTCACACACTTCTTCTATTCGCAAAGCCTGCTCACCGCCCTGGGCGTGCTGCTGGCCACCTGGGGGCTGCTGACCAGCGTGGTGCTGGCTCACATGCCCAGCGGCCACCCGCCCCTGTGGAACGCCGCCCGCACCGCAGGCCGCATGGCCGTGCTGGGCGCGCCCATCATGGCGGCGCTGTTTGTGCTGTTCCCACGGCTGTCGCCGCTGTGGGGCGTGCCCGGCGACGGCAAGACCGGGCGCACCGGCCTGTCCAGCAGCATGCAGGTGGGCCACATGGCCGACCTGGCACAAGACACCTCGGTGGCCCTGCGCGTGCGCTTTGAGTCCACCCCCCCCCCCAGCTACCTGCTGTATTTCCGCGGACCGGTGCTGAGCCATTTCGACGGACGCGAATGGCAGGTCAACACCAGCCGCTCGGTGCAAAGCGGGCGCTCCAGCAGTGCGCCGGAGCCGCAGAGCGAGCCCCTGCGCTACGAGGTGACCCTGGAGCCCAACAAACTGCCCTGGGTGCTGGTGCTGGAAGCCACCCCCACCGCCCCCGAGCTGCCCGGTTACACCCTGGTGCGCACCCGCGACCTCCAATGGCTGGCCGACCGCCCCCTGACCGACCTGGTGCGCTACCGCGCCACCAGCCACCTGGACTACCGCCTGGAGCCCCAAGCCCAACCCAACGCCCTGCAACCCTTTGAGGACCTGCCCCCGGGCTACAACCCCCGCACCCTGGCCCTGGCGCAGCAATGGCGGCAGGCACAACCCCAGGCCAGCGCCGAGCAACGGGTGCAACAGGCGCTGACCCTGCTGCGCACCGGCGGCTACACCTACACCCTCGCCCCTGGGGAATACGGCCAACACACGGCAGACGAATTCTGGTTCGACCGCAAAGAAGGCTTTTGCGAACACATTGCCTCGTCCTTCGTCATCCTGATGCGGGCGCTGGACATCCCCGCCCGCGTGGTGACCGGTTACCAGGGCGGCGACATCAACCCCGTGGATGGCTACCTGAACGTGCGCCAGAGCGACGCCCACGCCTGGGCCGAAGTCTGGCTGGCCGGGAAAGGCTGGGTGCGGGTGGACCCCACCGGGGCGGTATCGCCCTCGCGCATCCAGGGCCCGGGTCGGCTCACCGCCCCCCAGGGGGCGCTGGCCGGGGCGCTGACCCAACTCAGCCCCACGCTCATCGAACACCTGCGCAACACCTGGGAAGCCGTCAACAACGGCTGGAACCAGTGGGTGCTGAACTACAGCAAAGGCCGCCAGATGGACCTGCTGAAGCAACTGGGCTTTGAAGCCCCCACCTGGCGCGAGCTGGGCTACGTGCTGGCCGGTGTGGTCACCCTGGTGTCGGCCATCGGCCTGGCCTGGGCGGCGTGGGAGCGGGTGCAGCACGACCCCTGGCTGCGCCTGCTGGACCAGGTGCGCCGCGCCGCCGAACGCCAGGGCGCCACCGTGCCCCCCCAGGCCACCCCCCGCCAACTGGCGGCCCTGCTGCAACGGCGGCCCCGCCCGGTGGCCGACCCCAGCGCCAGCGACCCGCAGGCCCTGATCGACTGGCTGCTGGCCCTCGAAGCCGTGCGCTACGCCCCCCCGCCACGCCAAACGCGCACACTCGCCCAACTGCGCGGCGACTGGCGTCGAGAATCTCGCCGCCGCCTGCGCTGGCCCGACCTGACCTGACCCGACCGATTGCTCCCCCCACCCATGCCCGTGTTTTCCACCGCAAGCCACGTGCGCCGGCACCCCACGCCCGCACCACGCCCCCAATCCCCCGCCCGACCCTGGATGGGTTGGCTGCTGATTGCTTCCTTTTTCATAGCTGCTCCCGCTTATTCTGAAAGCGCTAACAAGCAAAAAAGCTCAAAACAACAACCCGTGGGCACCGCCTATGCGGACGACGCCCGGGTGGCCGCCTTTGCCGCCGACGTGGCCCAGCGCCGCAACCTCGACCCCGACCAGGTGACCACCTGGCTGGCCCAGGCCCGGCAACTGCCCGTGGTGCAAAAACTCATGCTGCCGCCCCCCAAGGCCGAGGCCAAGAACTGGGCCGCCTACCGGGCCCGCTTCATCGAGCCCGTGCGCCTGAAGGCCGGGGCCGCCTTCTGGCAGCAAAACCAGGCCTGGCTGGCCAAGGCCGAGGCCGACACCGGCGTGCCCGCCAGCCTCATCGTGGGCGTGCTGGGCGTGGAAACCCTGTACGGCCAGCACATGGGCAACTTCCGCACGCTGGATGCGCTGGCCACGCTGGCCTTCGACTTTCCCGCCGCCCACCCCCGCGCCGCCGCGCGGCAAGCCTTTTTCCGCGACGAGCTGGAGCAGTTCCTCAGCCTGTGCCAACGCCAGGGCCTGGACCCGCTGAGCCTGCGCAGCAGCTACGCCGGGGCCATGGGGCTGCCGCAGTTCATGCCCAGCAGCTGGGCGCGCCACGCGGTGGACTTTGATGGCGATGGCCGCATCGACCTGTTCGGCCAGTCGGGCAGTGCCGCCGACGCCATCGGCTCGGTGGCGCAGTACTTCAAGGCCTATGGGTGGAAGCCGGGCCTGCCCACCCACGTGGCCGCCACCGTGCGCAGCACGCCCGAACAGCTCGACACCCTGCTGGCCGCCGACATCCTGCCCAGCTTCAGCCTGGAGCGCCTGCGGGCGCTGGGCGTGGAGCCCGCCACCCCTGAAGGTGCGCCCGCCAGCCCCTGGGCCCTCATCGAGCTGTTCAACGGCGACCCGGCCCAGGGCGGCCAGCCCCCCAGCTACGTGGTGGGCAGCGACAATTTCTACACCGTGACCCGCTACAACTGGAGCAGCTACTACGCCATGGCGGTCATCGAGCTGGGCCAGGCCATTGCGCAGCAGCGCCGCGGCGAAGCCGTGGCCCCCACGCTGGCCCGCCCTGCACTGCACTGAGGTTTTGAGGCACACTGACCCAAGGTATCAAAGTTGCTTTCACCGTTCGCCATGCCCCAAGCCCCGCAGACGCCCCCCGCCACGACGCCACACACGTCCGATTTCGAGCAGATGTTTGAACTGGCCCCGGTGTCGCTGTGGCTGGAGGATTTCAGCGGGCTCAAGCAGTTGTTTGACCGCTGGCGGGCCGAGGGCGTGACCGACCTCGACGCCTTCCTGGCCCAGGACCCGGCCCGCGTGGCCCAGTGCACCCACCAGTTCAAGGTGCTGCGCGTCAACCAGCACACGCTGGACCTGTTCCAGGCCAGCAGCCTGCACGAGCTGCAATCGCGCATGGGCGAGGTGTTCCGCGACGACATGCATGCCCACACCGTACGGCAGTTGGTGCAGCTGTGGCAAGGCCACCTCACCTTCAGCAACCAGACCTACAACCACACCCTGGGCGGGCAGCGGCTGGAGGTGCGGCTGCGCGCCCGCATCCTGCAAGGCCACGAGGACACCTGGGACCGGGTGCTGCTGTCGCTGCAGGACGTGACCCGCGAACAGCAGGCCCACCAGCAACTGATGCAGCGCGAAGCCTATGCCCGCAACCTGTTCGAGCTGTCGCCGGTGTCGCTGTGGGTGGAGGACTTCAGCGCCATCCGCCAACTGCTGGACGACCTGCGCCAGCGCGGCATCGACGACTTTGCCACCTTTGTGCAGGTGCACCCCGAGTTCATCAACCGCTGCATGGCCGAAATCCGCGTGCTCGACGTCAACCAGCACACCCTGCAGCTGTTCGGGGCCGACTCCAAGGACCACCTGCTGAGCCAGACCAGCCGCATCTTCCGCGGCGACATGGAGGACTCGTTCCGCGAGCAGCTCCTCGACCTGTGGCATGGCAAGACCTTCCAGCAGCGGGAGGTGGTGAACCACTCCCTCAACGGCGACAAAATGCACATCCACATGCAGTTTGCCGTGATGCCTGGCCACGAGGCCCGGTGGGACATGGTGCTGGTGTCGCTGGTGGACATTTCGGCCCGCAAGAAGGCCGAGGCCTACCTGGAGTACCTGGGCAAGCACGACGTGCTCACCCAGCTGCGCAACCGCTCGTTTTTTGCCGAGGAACTCAACCGCCTCTCGCGCAAGGGGCCGTGGCCGGTGAGTGTGCTGGCCATCGACCTCAATGGCCTCAAACGCATCAACGACGAACAGGGCCACGCCGCGGGCGATGCCCTGCTGCGCCGTGCGGGCGAGGTGCTGGCCAAGGCCACCGACCTGCCCGCCTGCGCCGCCCGCATCGGGGGGGATGAATTCGCCGTGCTGCTGCCCGCCACCGACGAGCGCGGGGCCGCGGCGGTGCAACAGCGCATCCAGTCGGTGCTGGAGCTGAACAACCAGTTCTACCCCGGCAACGAACTCAGCCTGTCCATCGGACAGGCCACCTGCACCGCCGGAGCGTCGCTGGACGCTGCCGTGCAGGCCGCCGACCAGGCCATGTACAAGGCCAAAGCCGAGTACTACCAGGCCACGCAGATCGAGCGCCGCCGCACCTCCGACGCCTGACCTGCTGCTGCCTCCGCTGCCTCTTCCACCAGCCCATGCTCGCCCCCCGCCCCCGGCCCCACACCCCCCGCCAAGCCCCGTCGGTGATCGACCGACTGGTGGACTTTGCATCGCTGGACGGCACGGGCTACCGCTACATGCAGTACCTGGCGGTGGTGGCCATCCTGGCGGTGTGGCTGCTGGACTCCACCACCGGCGTCATCGCCTCGTGGGACCGGGTGGCCTACCCGCTGCTGACCCTCGTGCTGGGCGTGGGGGCGTGGGTGGCCACGGCCCATCCGCAACACATCCCCTGGGTCCGGCTGTCGACGGTGGTCGCCGTCAACGCGCTCATGGTGTTCGAGGTGCACATGATCCTGTGGTACTTGTCGCCGCTGGACATGTACCAACTCAACACCATCCTCCAGTGGTACCCACTGGCCTACGGGCTGTCCTACCTGTTCCTCAACAACCGTGCCGCGGTCATCCTGACCGGGCTGGTGGTGGGTTACGAGCTGGTGAGCTTTTCATTGCGCACGGTGTGGTTTGCCGACACCCTGCAAGCCCCCAGCTACCTGGTGCCGCTGCTGTGGAACACCCTGATCTCGCAGGTGATGTATGCCGCCCTGCTGATTGCCATCATCCACATCAAGCACCAGATGCGCACCATGCAGGCACAGGCGCGGGCCTTGACACGCGAAGCCCAGTGCGACGCGCTCACCGGCGTGCTGAACCGCCGCGGTCTGGACGAACTGCTGGCCCAGCCGGGCGCCGAAGCGGGCCGGGGGCTGGCCACCTCGGTCTTCATGATGGACGTGGACCATTTCAAGACCATCAACGACTGCCACGGCCACCGCGTGGGTGACGCGGTGCTGGTGGAAATGGCCCGGCTCATGGCCACCCAGATCCGCGAGGCGGACACCCTGGGCCGCTGGGGGGGCGAAGAATTCCTGCTGGTGGCGCCCGGCATTGCCGGCTCCCGGGCCACCGAGCTGGGCGAACGCATTCGCCAAGCGGTGGAACAGCACCCCTTTGCCCATGTGGGCCGACTGACCCTGAGCGTGGGCGTGGCCACCTGGCAACCCCAAGGCCCCCACGGCGGGGGAATCGACCATGCCATTGAGCGGGCCGACCAGGCCCTCTACACCGCCAAGAACCTCGGGCGCAACCGCGTGGTGACCGCGCCCGATTGAGCGCAGCAACACGCCAGCTCACCCCGCCTCAGGGCTCGGCGCTGATGCGCACTTCCACCGCCATGGTTTCGTGCCCCCCGCCTTGGCGCAGGCCGCGCACCGGGGCACAGGTGCTGTAGTCGGTGCCCACGGCCAGGCGCACATGGCGTGGGTCGGTGGGGCAGGCGTGGGTCACGTCCAGGCTGAGCCAGGCGCGGGTGTCGGGGTTGACGCACACGTCCACCCAAGCGTGGCTGGCCAGATCGGGCTCGTCGGCGGCGTGGAAGTAGCCGCTGACGTACCGGGCCGGCCAGCCCAGGCTGCGGCACACCGCCACCATCACATGGGCCTGGTCCTGGCACACGCCCAGCTCCCAGTCAAAGGCTTCCAAGGCCGAGGTTTCCACGTCGGTGCGCCCCGGTCGGTAGGCCACCTTGCGGCCCACGGCCTCGGCCAGCGCCAAGGCCAGCGCGGGGGTGGGCTGCGGGGCTGTCGCAGCGGCGTCCATGCCCAGCGCCTCCAGCGCCCAGCGGGCCATGCGGGCATGCGGTTCGGCCACGGGGGTGGAGCGCAGGAACACCGCCGGGTGCGGGCCGCTGGGTTCGGTCCACACGGCGGCGTCCAGCGTGGGGGCGGCTGCGTGGGTTTGCACCGTGCCCGAGGCCACCACCGTCACCTCGCGCACCGGCGGCTGGCGGGGGGACGGGGTGAGGCTGCCGTGGTGCACGCGGTTGCCCAGCGCATCGGTGCGGGCGTGCAGCGCGGCGGGGGAACGCAGGGACCAGGAACGCACCGTCTGGTGCGGGCCGGACACAGGCCACAGGTGCAAGGATTGCACCGCGTGGCGCAGCGGCTCGGTGTAGGTGTAGCGCGTGGTGTGTTGGATGTGCAGGTTCACTGCACCGAAGGTACCAAAAAGTCCTGGCTGATCCGCCAACCCAGGTTGTTGACGCGGTCCAGGAACTGCGTGAGGAAGGCGTGCAGCCCCGTGGCCAGGATTTCGTCGATGCGGCCAAACTGCAAATCGGCCCGCAGCTTGCCCGCCAGGCGCTCGGTTTCCGCCGAATGGTCGTTGGCCACCACGGCCAGGTTGTTGACCAGCTCGTTCATGCTGGCGTGCAGGCTGCGGGGCATGTCGGAGCGAAGGATCAGCAACTCGGCCACCTGTTCGGGCTTGATCACGTCGCGGTACACCTTGCGGTAGATCTCGAACGCGCTCACGCTGCGCAGAATGGCGCTCCAGTGGTAGAAGTCGTACTCCTGGTCGATTTCGCTGGCCGCGCCGTAGAAGTCGCTCTCCACGGCGTGGAACTTCACGTCCAGCAGGCGGGCTGTGTTGTCGGCCCGCTCCAGGAAGGTGCCCATGCGGTAGAAGTGAAACGCCTCGTCCACCAACATGGTGCCAATGGCCACGCCCCGCGACAGGTGCGAGCGGTGTTTGACCCACTCGAAAAACGTGCCCGGGTCGGGCTCGTAATCGCGCGACTTGAGGTGGCTGGCCAGCTTGAGCCAGGTGGCGTTCTGGGTTTCCCACATCTCGGTGGTGAGGGTGCCGCGCACCGCCCGGGCGTTTTCGCGGGCGGCGTACAGGCAGCTCACGATGCTGGAGGGGTTGGTTTCGTCACGCACCATGAATTCCATCACGTTGCGTGGCGTCACCTCGTCGTACTTGGCCTTGTAGGCAGGCATCAGCTCGCTGATGGACAGCAAGCCTTCCCAACCCGCCTGGGCCACCGCGGCGGACTGCGGCAGCAGGCTGGTCTGGTAGTTGACGTCCAGCATGCGGGCGGTGTTTTCGGCCCGTTCGGTGTAACGGGACATCCAGAAAAGGTGGTCTGCGGTTCTGGAGAGCATCTTGCGCTTTCTGTATCTGTATTTGTTGCTATAAATAACGAAGCATCAGGCTTCCAGGATCCAGGTGTCTTTGGTGCCGCCCCCCTGCGACGAGTTGACCACCAGCGAGCCCTCCTTCAGCGCCACACGGGTCAGGCCGCCGGGCACCATCTGCACCGTCTTGCCGCTGAGCACAAAGGGGCGCAGGTCGATGTGGCGCGGCGCAATGCCCTTTTCCACATACGTGGGGCAGGTGGACAGGCTGAGCGTGGGCTGGGCAATGTAGCCGCTGGGGTTGGCCAGCACGGCCTGGCGGAAGTCTTCGATTTCCGCTTGGGTGGACGCAGGCCCCACCAGCATGCCGTAGCCGCCCGCGCCGTGCACCTCCTTCACCACCAGGTCTTTCAGGTTGGCGAGGATGTACTTCAGCTCGTCGGGGTTGCGGCCCATGTAGGTGGGCACGTTGTTCAGGATGGGCTTTTCGCCCAGGTAGAACTCGATCATCTTGGGCACGTAGGGGTAGATGGACTTGTCGTCCGCCACCCCGGTGCCAATGGCGTTGCACAGCGTGACGTTGCCGCTGCGGTACACGTCCAGCAAGCCCGCGCAGCCCAGCGTGGAGGTGGGGCGGAAAGCCAGCGGGTCCAAAAAGTCGTCGTCCACCCGGCGGTAGATCACGTCCACGCGCTTGGGGCCATGGGTGGTGCGCATGTAGACGAAGTTGTCCTTCACGAAGAGGTCTTGCCCTTCCACCAGCTCCACGCCCATTTGCTGCGCCAAAAAGGCGTGTTCGAAGTAGGCGCTGTTGTACATGCCCGGCGTCAGCACCACCACGGTGGGCTGGTTGGCGTGGGCGGGGCTGACGGCGCGCAGGGTTTCCAGCAGCAGGTCGGGGTAATGGGCCACCGGGGCCACGCGGTTCTGCGCGAACAGGTCGGGGAAGAGCCGCATCATCATCTTGCGGTCTTCCAGCATGTAGCTCACGCCGCTGGGCACACGCAGGTTGTCTTCCAGCACGTAGTACTCGCCGTTGCCCTGGGCATCGGGGGCCCGCACGATGTCGATGCCGCTGATGATGCTGTACACCCCACCGGGCACGTCCACGCCCATCATCTCGGGGCGGAACTGGGCGTTCTGGAAGATCTGGTCCGCCGGAACGATGCCGGCCTTGATGATTTCCTGCCCGTGGTACACGTCGTGGATGAAGCGGTTGAGCGCCGTCACGCGCTGCACCAGACCGGCCTCCATGCTTTTCCACTCGTGGGCGGGGATGATGCGGGGGATCAGGTCGAAGGGAATGAGCCGCTCGGTGCCTGCACCGTCTTCGTCCTTGGCCCCGTACACGGCAAACGTGATGCCCACGCGGCGGAAGATCATCTCCGCCTCTTCGCGGCGGGCCCGCATCACATCATCGGGTTGCTCGGCCAGCCAACGCGCGTATTGGGTGTAGTGCGCCCGCACCTGCTCGGGCGAGGCGTGCATTTCGTCAAACTGTTGCAAACGCATGAATCAGCACCTTCGTTGAGACAAGACTCAGGATAGCAATATCCAGGCCATGCTGCTTGCGCGAGGGGCCTTTTCCATGCGTTGGCGCCCCCGTCAACAGGTCCAGACCGGCGTGGTGTTGCCCATGTCGAAAAACGCTTCGGACAGGGAGTTGGCGTCCAGCGTGAGCATGGCAAAACCGTTGGTGGCACGCGGTGCCGTGTGCACCAGGGCCTGGAGCCGCTGGCCGGCGTCCAGCGGGGTGTGGGCGTACCAGTCCACGGCGGGGCAACCGTCCATCCCCGGGGGCACGGCAAACGGCATGGAACTGTGGCCCACACACCGGACTTGCATGCCGCCCGATGCGGCCATGGCGTTGTAGACCATGCCCAGGTGGGTGTGGCCCCAGTACCAGTAGTCCGGCACCAGCTGGCCGGTGTGGGTGACGTCGCTCCACAGCGGATTGTTCAGGCTGCTGCCGTCGGTGCTGATGCCGGTGTGGTGCGACATGAGAATCACCTTTTTGCCCGCTGCCTTCAGCTTCGCCATTTGCTGCAGAAAGGCGTATTGGGGATTGGATGTTTTCCCCAACCCGCCATCCATGTACAGGCCGGATGGGTCGAAATACGCCGAATCAATGCCCGCCAGAATCCAATTGCCAAATTCCAACGCGAAATAACTGCAGCCCTGCTGCGCACTGAACAAGGGATGGGCCAATGCCATGTCAAAGTAGCCATAGGCACCGCCATACATTTCGTGGTTGGAATTCAGCGTAAAGCATTTGCCCGGTTGGGCCACCGTGGGGTATTGAGTCAAAACATCCAACAGGTTTTGCGACTCTTCGCTCTGGGGCGAGCGATTGGCCCCGGTGCCCGAGTAATACGTGTCCCCCAGGTGAACAATGTAGTCGGGCGGGTTGGGCAGCTGGCGCAGCGTGTCCATCACCGCCACCGCCGGGCCTTTCGGGTTGGCCAGGCCATTGAGCTGGTAGGGCCCCGAGCCCCAATCGCCAATGATGGCGATGCGCACCTTGCCATCGGCCCCCGGCTGCAAGGCCACGGGCTGCGACCAGGTGTTGTGCACAAAACTCCGGATGCCACAGCCGTGGCCCATCCACTTGGGCAGGTGGTTCAACAGGTCGTTTTTCAGCGTCCAGGCCCAGCCAATGTCCAGCTGCTCATAGGTGCCAAAGCCATAGATGTCGCCCCACTTGTTGCAATACACCTCCGAGCCCTGGGCCAGGGTCTGCTGAAGGTTTTGGAACTGGCTGGGGGTGAAGGCCGGTTGGGGGGCCACCAGGGCCAGCGAATCCCACAACAGCTTCAGCGCGGGAATGGCGTCGATTTCGGCGCGCAATGCTGGGGGCGGGTTGTGCAGGTGGTACAGCAAAAAGGCCAGCTCGCCATGGCCCTCCCAGTCCTCGCCGGGCTGTTGGGCTTGCAAGGCATTGAGGTGGGCGCTGGCCCCCACATGCTGGCGCTCCAGTTCCGCCAGAATTCCACCCAATTTGCCCGACAGTTCGGCCACCGAAAACTCGGCCACCCCTTCGATCTTGTCGAGAAAAGACGGTAAGTTCTCAAACCCCGACGACAACAATGCGTGCAATTTCGCGCTGTATTCTTCCTGCGTGGCCATGACTTCCTCCTTGAATGAATTGATTCCTCTGCGGCCATGGCATTCAGCCGCATTGAAACCAGTATGGCACACGCACACACAAAAAAGCCCGACCGGTTGCCGGGTCGGGCTTGGATGCGATGGGAAGGGGTCAGATCACTGGCGCACGGCTTCCACCTGCACCACCACGCGCACGTTCTTGGGGAAGCCCCAGTCCACGCCGTAGTTCATGCCCCAGGTGGTGCGGTCGATGGTGGCTTCGAAGTCGCCGCCGCACACTTCGCGCTTGAGCATGGGGTTTTGGTAGCAGTTGAACTGGTTGGCCTTGAGGGTGACGGGGGCGGTTTTGCCCAGCAGCGTCAGGTTGCCGGCCACGGCGGTGACCTTGTCACCGTCGAACGTGAACTTGTCGCCCACGAAGCTGAAGGTGGGGTGCTTGGCGGTGTCGAACAGGTCGGCGCTTTGCAGGTGCTTGTCAAACGCAGGCGTGCCGGTGTTGATGGAGTTGGCTTCGAAGGTCACTTCCACCTTGCCGGTCTTGGCGGCGCGGTCCAGGGTGATGGAGCCGGTTTTCTTGTCGAAACGGCCGCGGTTGGTGCTGGCACCGAAGTGGCCGATTTCAAACGTGGCAAAGGTGTGGGTGGGCTCGACGGCGTAGTTGACGGCTTCGGCCTGGGCCAGCGATGCAGACAGGGCGGCCACGGTGGCCAGGGCAATCACGGAAGAACGCATGGAACAAACTCCTGGTTAGAAAAACACAACAAAAAAAGGAATCAAATCTTGGGCACGCCGGTCAGGGCCAGCTTGAACTTGACCTGCACCTCGTCAGCCACCATGGAGGTGTCGGCCCATTCGTCCTCACCCACCTTGAAGGCCAGGCGCGCAATGGCCAGGGTGCCGGTGGCCGTGGTGGCCAGGGCGGCACCGCTGCCGGTCTGGGCCAGGGTCACGGGCACCACCACGTCGCGGCTGTTGCCCTTGATGCTCAGCTTGCCCGCCACCTCAAACTTGCCCCCGCCCAGCGCCTTGATGCCGCTGGACTGGAACACCGCCTGCGGAAACTTGGGCGCGTTGAACCACACGGGTTTGGGCATCTCGGCGTCGGCTTCCTTGGAGCCCATGGTGGCGCTGCCCACGTCCACCGTGAAGCCAATGCGGCTGGTGGCCAGCTTGGCGGGGTCGAACTGCACCTGCGCATCGAACTTGCGGAACTGCCCTTCCACCGGCACCCCCATCTGCTTGATGACAAAGGCCACGCTGCTTTGCGCGGGCACCAGCTTTTGCGCGGAGGCCGCAGCGGTCTGGGCCTGGGCGGGTGCCGTCAACGTGGCCAACCCCAGCGACAGGCCCCAGACCGCAGCGGCCACAGACGCCGACGACAAGCCACGGCGCAACGGAGAAAAAGAATGGTTCCACATGGTCAACACCTCTGAAATTCGGTCAAAACAAACGGGTCAGCGCCCCGGCCACATGCGTTGCAGCAGGCCGTCGCGGTCAATGAGTTGGTGCTTGAGCGCCGCGGCCACATGCAGGGCCACCAGGGCCACCAGGGCAAACGCACTCAGCTTGTGAAAGGGCTTGAGGGCCTGCGCCAGATCGGGGCTGGGCGACACCCAATCGGGCAGGGGCAACACCCCAAACCACACCACCGGGAACCCGGCCGCCGAGCTGTAGGCCCAGCCCAGCAGGGGCACGGCGGCCATCAGCCCATACAGGCCCGCGTGGGTGGCATGGTGGGCCAGGCGCTGCCAGGCGGGCATGGCCGCCTGCATGCCCAAAGGCAGCGCGGGAGGGGGACTGAACCAGCGCCACAGCGCCCGCAGCACCAGCAGGGCCAACAGCGTCATGCCCGCCCACTTGTGCCAGTTGTAGTACTTGAGGCGGGTGGGCGAAAACGGCAGATCGGTCATGTACACACCAAAAACGATCAGGCCCAGCAGGCCCAGCGCCATGACCCAGTGCAGGCCCATGGCCAGCAGGCTGTAGCGCTGCACCGAGGCCCCGTGGGCATTGGAAGCAGGAATTGTTTGCGACATGCCCGGCAGTCTAGGCAGCGCACCATTCACGAAAATTGATTGAATTTGTTGATTGGATTCAAATTTTTTGTGAAACCAATCCAGCGGAGCGAACACCGCCGGGGTGCGTCAGCGGGAGGACGGAGCCCAGGCGGGGCAAGCTGAGAGGCGGCGGCGCGGCCATGTGGGCCGTGATTGAGGCCTGGCCGCGGGCGGGCGTTTTCATGGGGCGGGCGTTGCCCTGTTGATGGGCGCGGAACTTTGGATCAAAAACGGCTATAGCGCTTGTATTGAAAGCGTGAACAGCTATGAGATTTGAACCATTCACTGAAAGCCTGAAACGGGCAACCAGTGCGGCAGAATGGTGCCGAGTTTGCAGGTCTTTTATTCAGCTGTCGGTGCTGCATACCGCTGACAAGCGGTTGATTTTCAAGAAAAAAACAGGAGGAAGTCGTGACCAGAATATCTCGCACTGTCCGGGATACATAGAGTGTTTGGCATCACAGAACAAGCGCCGTCACTATGCCAACAGCCGACGAATACATCACCCGCCGCTTCGTACCGGAAGATGCAGGCCCCTTCCTCGCAGCAGTACGCGCATCCCTGCCAGACTTGGCTCACTGGATGCCATGGTGCAAAGCCGACTACTCGCTTGAAGACGCCGTCGCCTGGATTACCTTCACGCAAGCAGCCTGGTCCGAACGCACCGAGTTTCCGCTGGGGATCTTCGACCGAAACTCTGGTTCTGTAGTTGGCGGAACTGGAATCAACCAGATCAATTGGATTCATTCAATCGGCAACATTGGCTACTGGGTCAGCACACCTCACACAGGACGTGGAGTCGCCAAATTTGCAGCAAAGCAGGCGGCGCTCATGGGCTTTGGCGAGCTTGGTCTTTCGAGACTCGAGATCGTTGCCCTGACAAGCAATCTCGCTAGCCAACGTGTGGCTCAGGGTATTGGCGCAACTTTTGAATGCACGGCACGAAATCGGCTGCACTTCCAAGGCAAGCCACATGACGCTGCCGTTTACTCGCTGACCCTACAAGACACAGAGCGTTGGCAACGCGAGTGATGCCCAACCCCCTCGCATATGGACTCCCCCACAAGGGCAAGAAACTGACTGATGTTTTGGCTGTAGGGGAAACGCCTGCAATCGCATATCCGGCATCTGATGTGGACTCTGTTGTGGTCAGTGCCAGCATGGAGTCTGCGGGACCGGCGCGCCAAACAATACAAGCGGCTGCGGATGAGCCGGAAGAGTTATCAGCGTCAGACGGTCTGAGGCGTGCCCGGTTGGCCATGTGGGTCCATCAATCTCGTCGCAAACGGCGTGGGTGAACGGTTTTCTTTTCTGGTGACGCGCCCGGGCAATTCCCACAGTACCACCCCTGTCTGCACCAAGGGCGGAATCCCTACATGGCGCGCAACTCGGCTTGCAGCATGGGGCTGGCCAAGTCGCTCAAGCGGCGAATGGCCCCAGTGAGGTAACGCATGTCCAGATCCGAGGCCCCGAACCGCTCGAAATGCCGCATCCAGTCTCGCGTGCTCACCCAGACCCGGTGCACCACCGCCAAAGCGTCCTGCCTTGACGTGAAAAACGCAGGCCACTTGGACAGGGCGTTGTCCAGCGTTGCCAGTCGCCCCTGCGCTCCCACGTTCAGGTGCAAAAACCGCTCTGTGGCCACCGTGTTCATCGGCAGGACATCGTAGAGGGGGCTCAGCCGCCAACCCTTCTGCGCGGTGTCGTACACGAACGCGTGGTTGCGCAAGTGATCGTCGTTGTTGTGGGTGATGATGTTCAGGATCATCCGAGCAAACACTTCCTCGATGTCCCGCTCGATGAAGCGGTGGATGCAGCGCTTGCGAATGGCCTCGGCGATGGCCGCATACGAACTGTTCCTCGCGTCGCGCTCGTCCATGCCCAGCAGCGTCAGGGCGGAGCAAAGCCCGATTCGGCCTTCGGTCTGCCCCAGCTGATCGTCGGGTTCAACCGCCCAGCTTTCCTGCCCTGTCGGCAGGATGTCCCCCGCAGGTGCCCAGTAGCGGTCAAACCGTCGAATGAGCAAGACCTTCTGGCTCCCGACCGTGCGGACTTGGATCGGTGGAACCCGGATGCCAGCGGTGCGGGCCATCTCCAATGCCCCGCCCTCCAAGATCGCGTTGCAGGCCTTGTCCTTCTGAGCGGGAAACTTGGCCAGCCAAAGCACCCCGCGCTCATCCCGAACGCTGGCCTTTGGTCGTGCGCCGCCCGCGGTGCCCAGGCCGTTGAAATACGGAACAAACTCGTCTGGCACGACCTCGTTCGATTCAATCTTGTCGGCCAGTGCCATCAGGCGCTCCAGGTCCACCACCGAATGGGCAGGCTGCGTCGGCAAGCTGGTCAAGGCAAGGCGAACGTCCAACGCACCCACGCGGTCGCTTCCTGCTTCGAGCAGGTAAGCGATTTCGGGAAGGTCCGTCCCTGCGGCCTTGAGCTTGTTCTCGATGACCCGCCGACCCCAGGCATCGGGGGCGGCATCTCGAATGCCACCAAACTCATCCAGCCCCACATGCACTTCGCGGGGAATGCCGCCCTCCTCCGCGGCCAACGGCAAGGCAACGGGGTCGATTTCGACCGGGTGTGCCCGCTGCACATAGCGCCGACCGTAGGTGAATGTGGCGTCCCGCCCTTTGTCGAGGTGTTCCAGCAAGCCTGCGGGAACGAACTGATGCAGCCCCCCGTCGGCCACATGCGCAAACACGGCCACCGATGTGGGCGGCTTGGCATAGGGGTGGTGTTTCGGCTTAGAAGTCATACCGCTCGGCCTCGGTAAGGTCGCGGGCCGTGGACGACCGGATCCGCTTTGGCACGGCCTGCGCTTGAGCAATGCGCAGCGCGGGCACATCACCCGACAGCAGGCTCAGCAGCGTGGTGCCGCTGGAAATGGCATCCAGGTAGCGCAGCACTTGGGCCAGGGTCCGGCTGGGGTCACCGGCTTCAATCAACACCGCTGTTGATCGGGAAACCCCCGCACGCGCCGCCACTTCGGCCTGCGTCATCCGCTTGGCTTTGCGCAGCACCGCCAGCTTGCGGCCGACTTCGGCAGCTTCGTCCACGCGCAGCTGTGGTGTGCGATGCGTTTCGTCATACTTCATGCCCGAAGGGTAGCAAATTCATGTCGCCAAAGACAGTCCATATTCACTTTAACGACTGTTATTGGATACATTTTCAGCGAAATCTGCACACAACGCTCCAAAAACCATGGCGCACATGGGTATCGACTTCATCCTGACCAAGGCCAAGGGTGGGAACAGGTGATTTTGTGAAGAAAAAATGGCTCTGGCGCTTTTTTAGAAAGCGTGAGCAGCTATGAATTTTGAACCGACCCGCACCGGCCATCCGCTGCCCCCCCCCAGCGCCACCTGTTTGCCAGCAAGACCTGCACGAACTGTGGCGGCGCATGACCTGCAACGCCGTGGTGGGCAACCGCGACGACCACCCCCGCAACCACGGTCTGCTGCACGACGGCACGGGTTGGCGCTTGTCCAAAGCCTTCGACATCACGCCCCCGCCCACCTTCACGGCCCGCAACCTGCTGGGCTCTGCACCCCATTTCGGCCTGGACCTGCACGATGCGGCCACCTGGCTGGGCCATGCCGCCCGGCGTGTGGCCGAACAATGGCAGCCAACACTTCAGTCTGTGGGTGTTCCCGCTGGCCACACAACTCCGTTCGAGCCCGCATTTGCCTTGGCCTCCGAGTGGGCCAACGCCCCTCAACGCCTGGATGAAGCCATCACGGACATCGAGCAAACCCAACGAGCGGGCCGAAAGCGCCGAAAAGGCATTTGAATTTGATGGCGGCTCACCATGGCCGCAGCCGCGGTGCGGACGTGCATGAACTGCACTTTGGGCAAGGGTGGGGGAAGGTTGATTTTATGGAGAAAAAATGACTCTAGCGCTTTCATATAAAGCGTGAGCAGCTATGAATTTTGAACTGCCGACGGGTGACTTGAAGCAGGCAGGCAATGCGGCAGAATGGTGCCGGATTTGCAGGTCTTTTCATTGAGCTGACGGCGCGGCAGGCTGCTGACAGGTGATTGATTGACAAGAGAAAACAGGAGGAAGTCGTGAACAGAATATCCCGCAACGTCCGTTTTATACCGCAGGGTTTGCGGGATACATTGAGTTGGATGCTTTGATGTCCCCAGAACTACTGAGATTCTTTGAACAGGCAAAAGACTTGCTACTGCTCGAATCACCAAGCCTCGATAACATAAATGCGATCAACTGCGAGGGCGAAAATGCGCTGCATCTTGCCATTCACCAGAACAACATCGAGATTGCAAGGCAACTGATCAAATCGGGCATCAATGTCAATCAGCCTGGTGATCTCGGCCATACACCGCTGCACGAAGCCTGCTCGCTAGGGAATCTTGAACTAATCAAATTGCTGCTCGATGCGGGGGCTGACCCATTCGCTTTGACTGAAGGAAAACCACCGTTTACCTTGGCACGCTACGGAGGCCATGATGAGGTATGCAACTTCTTGGCCGTCGAGATGAAGAAGCGCCAAGACCAAGATCCAAAGATTTGGATTCGAGCTCGCATTCAGCAGTTGCGTATGGAAATCGACCGACTGGAAAGAAGGTTGAGCCAAGAGTGAACCCCGACCCTAACATTCCATCTAGAAGGACTGCCTGCAAGCTCCACTTGCTGGCCCCCTTCATTCATTCGTTAGGCACAGATGACATACATTCTTCTTTTTTGGACCGTCCTACTTCTCACACCAATTGCCGTTGGTGCAGGACTTATTTACACACTTTTCCAAGCCCACAAAAGACTTTCACGCAGCAATTTCCTGATTTTGGTTTTTGCTCTCGTAGCAATCCCGTATGCCGCATTCAAAAACTGGGAGTCAAACCGCATGCTGAGCGTCGTCCCAGATGCGCTTAACGTTTCGTCAATTTCGTACACACTAGAAGAGTCGTGGGGCTTTGGCCCCGGGGGAAACGAAGCAGGCATAAGAACCTACCCTCTACCAGGATCGATCGCAAACGACATATCGAAACGGGGAATTGATTTCTTCATCAACATGCCGCCAAATCAAAACCAAAACAGTAGAGAATGGCGCGGGATTTATGGCGATTGGACATCAACACCCATAAGGCCAAATGATCAATGGAAATGGAATGAAAAAAATGCCCGCATGGAAATTTATGACTACATCTGCGCGTACGGCTTTTGCATCGACATCAAACCAGAGGTGACCGAGGAAGCAAATGCAATCATCAATAGCACTGGAAGCTATTATGCACATGGAAGAGTTGGCATCATTGTCGTGTGCCCCAGCAAGAAATTAGTTCTCTATTTTTATAATGGTTGATTCCATGCCTAGCTGTCGCGTCCCAAACGCCCCCACCCCAACCCATATCCTCTCCCCGCAACCCCTCAAGGCTGCAACATCCGCACCCGATTGATCGCCATGGCCGCCGCGGCGGTGCGGGTTTCCACGCCCAGCTTGGGCAGGATGCGTTCCAGGTGTTTTTTCACCGTGGCGGGGCTGGAGCCCACGATGTCGGCAATGTCGCGGTTGATCTTGCCCTGCACCACCCAGTAAAGCACCTCGGCCTCGCGGGCGGTCAGGCCAAAGGCCTGCACCAGCGCCTCGATGACGCTGGCGTCGTTGGTCTCTTGCATCACCACCAGCCACTCGCCTTCGGCGGGGTCGTTCTCGCCGTTGTCGCCGCCCTCGCCCACCTGGCTGTGCAGCCTGAAGGTGAGGCGGCGGGGGCCTTGCTCCAGCGTCAGGCGTGGGGGTTCGGCCCCTTGCCACGCGCCTTCGGCCCATTGGGCGGTGACGCGTTGCAGCCAGTGCAGCACGGCTTGGGGGGCGTGGGCGCTTGGGGGGCCTTCGCTGCCGTAGCGTTGCAGCAGCTCGCGGGCCAGCGGGGTTTGCCACAGCAGCTTGCCGTCGCGCACGCGCACGGTGATGCTGGCGTAGCCAAAGGCGTCCAGCGCGTTGCGCACCTGGCTGCCTTCGCGTTCGCCTTCGGTGGTGCGGCGGGCGGTGTGGATGTGCACGCCCATGCGGGCCATCACCTCGCGGGGTTTGACGGGTTTGGTCACGTAGTCCACCCCACCCGCTTCCAGCGCGGCTTCGAGGTGTTCGGTTTCGGTGAGCCCGGTCATGAAGATGATGGGGATGGCGGCGGTGTCGGGGTTGGCCTTGAGCAGGCGGGCCACTTCAAAGCCGTCCATGCCGGGCATGACGGCGTCGAGCAGCACCACGTCGGGCCGGGCCTGGGTGGCGCGGCGCAGGGCGCTTTCGCCGTCCAGCGCCACCAGCACGGTGTAGCCGGCTTCGTCCAGGGCGTCGTGCAGCAGGGCCACGTTGTCGGGCACGTCGTCCACCAGCAGCACCACGGTGTCTTGGGGGTCAGTTCGGGGCATGGGCGGGGTCTCCAACGGCGGCGGGGGTGTCAGGCCCGGCCTGAACCCAGCGTTCCAGCTCGGCCAGGCGGAAGGCCTTGAGCAGCGAGCGGGCGTGGGCGATGAACCCGGCGCAGGCCGGGTGGGTTTGGGCCAACACCTCCAGCTGCTGGCCCACGCCTTTCACATGGCCCAGTTGCAGGCTGTGCAGCAGGGGTTGCAGGGCGTGTGCGGGCGGCCAGGTGGCCACGGGCTGGGGCGCGGGGATGGGCGGCAGGGCCTCGCCCCGCACCCATTGCAGCGAGAGGCGGCGGCCCAGCCAGTCCAGCAGGTCGTCGCGGCGCACGGGTTTGACCAGGAAGTCTGCCGGGGTGATGCCTGCGTCGTTGTCCTGCCCGTGGTCGAAGGCATTGGCCGACACCACGGCGCAGGCCATGGCGGGTTCGGTCACGCCGGGGCCGCCGCGCAGGCCCAGGGCGGCGATGCGGCGCAGGGTTTCCCAGCCGTCGATGCCGGGCATGGCCAGGTCCATGAACACCACCCGGGGCCGCAGGCCCTGGTGCAGCAGGCGCAAGGCGTCTTCGCCGTGGGTGGCCAGCACCACGTCAAAGCCCAGGGGCTCCAGCCAGCGTTGCAGCAGCACGCGGTCGGACTCTTCGTTGTCCACCACCAGCACTTGCAACCGGGGGCCTTGGTAGCCGGTGCGGGGGGCTTGCTCGGCGGGCAAGGCTGGCAAGGCGGACACGGTGGGGGCTGCGCCCCGGCGGCCTGTGGCGTCCAGCGCCACCTCGGGCAGAAACAGTTTCACCTTGAAGGTGGTGCCCTGCCCCGGCGTGCTGTGCACCGAGAGTTCGCCGCCCATCAGGTCGGTCAGCATCTTGGCGATGGTGAGCCCCAGCCCCGTGCCCTGGGGCTGCCCGGCGGCGGTGCTGCCGCGGGCAAAGGGTTCAAACACGCGCTCGATGTCGGTGGCCGACATGCCGGGGCCGGAGTCGATCACCTCGAACAGCGCCATTTCGCGGGCGTGGGCCACGCGCAGCACCACGCTGCCGCGCTGGGTGAACTTGACGGCGTTGCCCAGCAGGTTGATGAGGATTTGGCGCACCCGCTTTTCGTCGGCGCGCACCCAGGGCGGCAGGTGGCCGGTGGCCTCGAAGCGAAAGCCCAGGCCCTTGGCGCGGGCCTGCAACTCGAACATGCCCGCCAGCTCGTCCAGCAGCGTGGCCAGCGCCAGCGGCTTGACGTTGAGGGTGAGCTTGCCCGACTCGATGCGGGCCACGTCCAGCGTGCCTTCGATGAGCGACAGCAGGTGCTCGCCCCCGCGGTGGATGACCTGGATGGCCTGCGCCCGGTGTGGGGGCAGTTCGGTGCCGCCGCGGGTTTCTTCGTGCAGCAGCTGGGCATAGCCCAGGATGCTGTTGAGCGGTGTGCGCAGCTCGTGGCTGATGGTGCTGATGTAGCGCGTCTTGGCCTGGTTGGCCTGGTCGGCCAGGGCGCGGGCCTGTTCGGCGGCTTCGCGGGCGCGTTCGGCCACCTCGCGGGCTTGTTGCAACTGTTCGTCGGTGCGGCGGTGGGACTCGATTTCCTGCATCAGCAGCTCGGTCTGGCGGTTGGATTCCTGCTGGGCCACCTCGCGGCTTTTGTGGGCCAGCACCAGCCACCACGCCACCAGCCCGGCCACCAGCATCAGCACCGCATACACCCGCAAAAAGCTGGTGCCCAGCACCTGGGCCCAGGCGGTGCCCACCGGCCCGCCCAGCGCTGCGGGGGCGGGGGGCACGTCGGCCATCAAGCCCTGGGAGGCGGCCAGCAGGCCCTGCACGTCCTGCCGGTACAGCAGGCCCAACACGGCGGCCAGCAGCGGGGCGATGACGGCCATCAGCAACAGGTAGTGGGCCAGCCCGGCCTCCAGGTAGGGGGCCACCGAGCGGGGCAACACCCGCCGCAGCAGCGCCGCCCACTGCACCAGCAGCCGGGCCTGGGGTTTGCACAGGTCGCCGCAGCGGGCGTCCAGTGTGCAGCACAGCGAGCAGATGGCCCCCTGGTAAGCGGGGCAATGGGCCATGTCCGGCCCCTCGTACTCGCGCTCGCAAATCACGCAGCGTTGCAGGCGCTGGCCGAGGTAGCAACCGGGGTCCGAGCCAGCGCAGGGCCGTCCCAAGCTGGCGAGCGCCCCCTCGGGGGGCAGCGCAGCCCCACCAGGGGCAAGCGTGGGGGCCACGACGTCTCTGGCGATGTAATAACGCCCGCCCGTGGCCCAGGCCAGCAGGGGCGACACCACCAGCGCCGTGACCAGCGCAATCAGCGCCGAAAACGCCTGGGCCGTGGGGCCCATCAGCCCCAAATGGGCCACGAACGACAGCACCGACGCCGCGCCCATGGCCCCCACGCCCACGGGGTTGATGTCGTACAAATGGGCGCGTTTGAACTCGATGCCCGGGGGCGACAGCCCCAGCGGCTTGTTGATGACCAAATCGGCCACCACCGCCATGATCCAGGCAATGGCCAGGTTGGAGTACAGCCCCAGCACCTGCCCCAGGGCCTGGAACACGTTCATTTCCATCAACAAGAAGGCAATGAGGGTGTTGAACACCACCCACACCACCCGCCCCGGGTGGCTGTGGGTGAGGCGCGAGAAGAAGTTGCTCCACGCCAGTGAACCAGCATAGGCGTTGGTGACGTTGATCTTGAGCTGGCTCACCACCACAAACACCGCGGTGGCCGCCACCGCCCAGCCGTAGTGGCTGAACACGTATTCGTAGGCGGCCAGGTACATCTGGTTGGGGTCCACCGCCCGGGCCACCGGCACCATGTGGGTGATGGCCAGGTGCGCCAGCACCGCGCCGCCCAGCATCTTCAGCACGCCCGGCACCACCCAGCCCGGCCCGCCGGTGACCACCGCCGCCCACCAGCGCCAGCGCTCGCGGCGGGACACCTGCCCTTGCGCGTCGGGCACCGGGGCGGGCAGAAAACGCAGGTAGTCGGCCTGCTCCCCCATTTGGGTGATGAGGGCAATGCCCACGGTCAATGCGGCACCAAACAAGTGCACATCAAACACCGTTCCGCGCCCCGATTCACCTCCGTAGTGCAAAACGCTGACAAATGCACCAGGCTCGTGCCAGGCCACGGCCACGTAGGGCACCACCAGCATCAGCAGCCACAGCGGCTGCGTCCACACCTGCAAGCGCCCGATGACCGACACCCCGTGCGTGACCAGCGGCAGCACCACCAGCGCACACACCAGGTAGCCCCAGGCGGGCGGGATGCTGAAGGCCAGCTCCAGCGCGTAGGCCATGACGGCGGCCTCCAGCGCAAAAAAGATGAAGGTGAAGCTGGCGTAGATGAGCGAGGTGAGCGTGGACCCGATGTACCCAAACCCCGCCCCGCGGGTGAGCAGGTCCATGTCCACCCCATGGCGGGCGGCGTACACGCTGATGGGCAGCCCGGCCAGAAAAATCACCAGCCCCGTGGCCAGGATGGCCCACAGCGCGTTGACAAAGCCGTACTGCACCAGCAGCGTGGCCCCCACGGCCTCCAAGATCAAGAACGACGACGCCCCGCCCAGCGCCGTGTTGGCCATGCGCCAGGCCGACCAGCGCCGAAACCGCTGCGGGGTGAAGCGCAGCGCATAGTCCTCCATGGTTTCACTGGCCACCCAGGCGTTGTAGTCGCGCCGCACCTTCACGATGCGCTGCACCGGCGCACGGGGGTGTACGCCATTGGGCGCATGGTCAGGCGGGGTGGGTTGGGTTGAAATGCAGGCGTCGGTCACGACGGTGTCAGGGTGCAGTTTCCGTGCCATGGCAGCATGCATGGCACACGGCTTGCTGCACGCTGGCCGTCACGCCTGCCCGCCACCGTTCGCCCCCTGTTCGCCGCATCTGAGGCCCCCATGGAACTGACCCCCCGCGAAAAAGACAAGCTCCTCATCTTCACCGCCGCCCTGCTGGCCGAACGGCGCAAGGCGCGCGGGCTCAAGCTCAACGTGCCCGAGGCCATTGCCCTCATCACCGCCGCGGTGATGGAAGGTGCTCGTGACGGCAAGACCGTGGCCCAGTTGATGAGCGAAGGCCGCCGCGTGCTGACCCGCGACGACGTGATGGACGGCGTGGCCGACATGATTCCCGACATTCAGGTGGAAGCCACCTTTCCCGACGGCACCAAGCTGGTGACCGTGCACCAGCCCATTGCCTGAACCGCAGAAAGGGCCAACCGCGTGATGACCGGACTCTCCCTGTTTGGCGTGGGCCATTTCATGACCATGCTGGCCGTGGGCGTGTGGGGAGCCCTGGCCACGCGCCCGCAAACGCCCGCGCAAATCCGCCAGCGGATCTGGCAGGCCCCGCTCACCATGGCCAGCGTGATGTGGCTGGGCACCCTGGTGGGCCGCGCTGGCTGGCAGTTGCCGGGGGTGGAGCCACTCACGGCCTTGTCGGTGCTGGCCGTGGGCCTGCTCATTGCGTTGTCGCGTGGCATGGCGCTGGTGAGCATGGTCACGCTGGTGGGGCTGTACGCGTTTATCCGGGGCATGGCGTTTGTGACCGACCTCCCCCACGCCACCCAGCCACGCATGGACGTGGCGATGCTGCTGGTGCTCACCGCCGCGCTGCAAGTGACGGGCATGGCCCTGGGCCACACGCTGCGCCAGCAGTTTGTGCAGCGCCGCATGTTGATGCAGCAGGCCGTGGGCAGCGGTGTGGCCGCCTTGGGCGTGTACACCCTGCTGCACACTTGGTGAAGTGACCGTTTTCGCCCCGTTTTCACTCATTTTTCAGGAGCAAACCATGCAATCAAATCAAGCGGCAAAGCGCATTTTGGCTTTTGTTTTGTTGGCCACGGGATCGGCCCTGGCGCTGGCCCACACGGGCGAAGGCACGCCGCACGACCACGGCGCGTTCCTCGACGGGTTGCTGCACCCCGTGTCCGGCCTGGACCACCTGGTGGCCATGCTGGCCGTGGGCGTGTGGAGCGCGGTGGCCCTGCCCAACAAAATCTGGCAGCCGCCGCTGGCCTTTGTGGCCATGCTGACGGTGGGCACGCTGGTGGGCTTCACCGGTTTCGAGCCCATGGGCATGGAGGTGATGGTGGCGGGATCGCTGCTGGCCTTCGGTTTGATGATTGCCTTGGCCCGGGGCCTGAACCTGTGGGCCATGCTGGGTGTGATTGGCGTGTTTGCCTTCTTCCACGGCGTGGCGCACGGTGCTGAACTGCCTGCCCAGCAAGGCTTGCTGGCCATGGCGGGCATGGTCCTCACCACCTCGGCCCTGCACCTGGCGGGCATGGGTGTGGGCCACTTGGTGCTGCGCCAGCGCAAAGTGTTGCAGCAGCTGGTGGGCGCCGGGGTCACCCTGCTGGGTGGTTATTTGGTCAGCCAAGCACTGTGAGCCACCATGACCCCCGGTGAATACCTTGTTGACGACGGCGAGCTGACCCTGAACCCCGGCCGCCCCACCCTCACGCTGGTGGTGGTGAACACGGGCGACCGGCCCATTCAGGTGGGCTCGCACTACCACTTTGCCGAAACCAACCCCGCCCTGGGTTTTGACCGCGCCGCCGCCCGCGGCATGCGGCTCAACATTGGCAGCGGGCTGGCCGTGCGCTTCGAGCCCGGGCAGCAACGCACCGTGGAACTGGTGCCGCTGGCCGGGGGCCGTGCGGTGTACGGCTTTCGTGGCGACGTGATGGGAGCCCTGGAATGAGCACGATCAGCAAAAAAGCCTACGCCGAAATTTATGGCCCCACCGTGGGCGACCGCGTGCGCCTGGCCGACACCAGCCTGCTGGTGGAGGTGGAGGCCGACTACACCCTGCGCGCCGGGGGCTACGGTGAAGAGGCCAAGTTTGGCGGCGGCAAATCCATCCGCGACGGCATGGCCCAAAGCCAACGCACCCGAGCCGAAGGTGCGGTGGACACGGTGCTGACCAACGCCCTCATCATCGACCACTGGGGCATCGTCAAGGCCGACATTGGCCTGAAGGACCACCGCATCGTGGCCATTGGCAAGGCGGGCAACCCGGACACGCAGCCGGGCGTGGACATCGTCATCGGGCCGGGCACGGAAATCATCAGCTGCGAGGGCAGCATCGTCACCTCCGGGGGCATGGACAGCCACATCCACTTCATCTGCCCGCAGCAGATCGACGAGGCCCTGGCCAGCGGCGTCACCACCATGGTGGGCGGCGGCACCGGCCCGGCCACCGGCACCTTTGCCACCACCTGCACGCCCGGCCCCTGGCACATCGAACAGATGCTGCGCGCCGCCGATGCCTTCCCCATGAACCTGGGTTTTCTGGGCAAGGGCAACGCCAGCCTGCCCGCCGCGCTGCACGAGCAGATCAACGCCGGGGCCATTGGCCTGAAGCTGCATGAAGACTGGGGCACCACCCCCGCCGCCATCGACTGCTGCCTGACCGTGGCCGACGAAACCGACACCCAGGTGGCCATCCACACCGACACGCTGAACGAGTCGGGTTTTGTGGAAGACACCATTGCCGCCATCAAAGGCCGCTGCATCCACACCTTCCACACCGAAGGCGCGGGCGGCGGCCACGCCCCCGACATTCTGAAAATGGTGGGCGAGCCCTATGTGCTGCCCAGCAGCACCAACCCCACGCGCCCCTACACCCGCAACACGCTGGACGAGCACGTGGACATGCTGATGGTCTGCCACCACCTCGACCCGGCCATTGCCGAAGACCTGGCCTTTGCCGAAAGCCGCATCCGCAAAGAAACCATTGCCGCCGAAGACGTGCTTCACGACCTGGGTGCCATCAGCATCATGAGCAGCGACAGCCAGGCCATGGGCCGCGTGGGCGAGGTGCTGATCCGCACCTGGCAAACGGCCGACAAAATGAAGCAGCAGCGCGGCTGGCTGCCCCCCGCCGCCGGGCGGACGGAAGCCACCGAGGCCAACCCGCGCAACGACAACTACCGCGTCAAACGCTACATCGCCAAATACACCATCAACCCCGCGCTGGCCCACGGCATGGCGCACGAAATCGGCTCGGTGGAAGTGGGCAAGTGGGCCGACCTGGTGGTGTGGAAACCCGCCTTCTTTGGCGTGAAGCCCTCACTGGTGCTGAAGGGCGGCACCATCGCCCTGGCCGCCATGGGCGACCCCAACGCCAGCATTCCCACGCCGCAGCCGGTGCACTTCCGCCCCATGTTCGGCAGTTTTGGCGGCAGCCTCACGCAAAGCAGCATCACCTTTGTGTCAAAAGCGGCCCTTGCGCTTGATGTGAAAGGGAAGTTTGCTCTCAAAAAGCAAGTGTCCGTGGTGAAGGACATTCGCCAGGTGAAAAAGGCCGACATGGTGCACAACGGCACCGCCCCGGCCATGAGCATCAACGCCCAAAGCTACGAAGTGCGCGCCGACGGCGAGCTGCTCACCTGCGAAGCGGCCACGGTGCTGCCCATGGCGCAGCGGTACTTCTTGTTTTGAGGGGTGGTGCCCTGAACCCTGGCAAACGTACAATTCAATGTACGTACAAAATTCTGTACGCGCACTGATGTGAGCCTGCCATGCAAACCCTCAGCTACTCGGAAGCCCGCGCCAACCTGTCCAGCCTGATGGACAAGGTGAACGACGACCACGCCCCCATGCTGGTCACCCGCCAGCGGGGCCGCCCCGTGGTGGTGATGAGCCTGGACGACTTCACCGCCTGGGAAGAAACCACCTACCTGCTGCGCAGCCCCGCCAACGCGCAGCGGCTGACCCAGGCCATGGCCGCACTGGACGGCGGTGCAGGCCAGGTCCGTGAACTGGTGGAACCATGAGCCTGCCACTGCGGTTTGCTCCGCAGGCCTGGGATGACTACCTGCACTGGCAAGCCACTGACAAGGCCCTGGTGAGGCGCATCAACGAGTTGATCAAGGCCATTCAGCGCGAGCCGTTTGCAGGCGTGGGCAAGCCCGAGCCGCTGAAGCATCATCTGGCTGGCTGGTGGTCTCGCCGCATCAACGACGAACACCGCATCGTTTACCGCATCCACGATGGCACGCTGGACATTGCCCAGCTTCGCTATCACTACTGAAACACCCCATGCTCACCTGCTCCAAACTCATCCCCCAAGGCCAGGGCCTGGCCGCCGTGCTGCTCAAACGCGCCGCCACCGTGCAACTGGACTGGGACGTGCGCCAGAAAAGCCGCTTTGACGCCACCGACAGCCAGGGCCGCCACCTGGGCGTGTTTTTGCCCCGCGGCACCGTGGTGCGCGGGGGCGACGTGCTGGTGGCCGAAGACGGCTCCATGGTGCGCGTGGAAGCCGCGCCGCAAACCGTGCTGCGCATCACCGCGTGCAGCCAGCACGGCTCGCCCTTCGACCTCACCCGCGCCGCCTACCACCTGGGCAACCGGCACGTGCCCATCGAACTGCAACCCGACCACCTGAAGATCGAGCCCGACCACGTGCTGGCCGACATGCTGCGCCGCATGCACCTCACGGTGATCGAAACGCAAGAAGGCTTTGAGCCCGAAGGCGGTGCCTACGGTGCAGGCTCGGGAACCGAAGGCCACGGCCACCACGGGCATGGCCACGACCACGGGCACCAGCACGACCATTCTCACGAGCATGACCACACGCATGAGCACGGCCACAACCATGAGCACGGCGAATGCTGCGGCCATGACCACAGCCATGACCAACACAGCCACGCCGCCCCAGCGGCAGCACCCGCACGCGGCAAGCCCTTGTCGGTGCCCGTGAAGGCCGCGCCCGCCGCGGCGGAGCCGCATGTGCATGGCCCCGGCTGCGGTCACCACCACCACTGAGCCCGGGTCCCGCCCCATGAACCCCACGCCCCCGGGAGATGACCGTTTCAACGCCAGCCTGAGCCAGCTGCAACTGATGTGGCTGGCCTCGCCCGCGCTGCCCGTGGGCGGGTTCTCGTACTCCGAAGGACTGGAAGCCGCGGTGGACGCCGGGCTGGTCACCCACGACGCCCAGGCCGCCGACTGGCTGGCCGACCAGCTCTGGCTGGGCCAGGCCCGCAGTGACCTGGCCGTGCTGGCCCAGGCCATCCCCGCGTGGCGGGCGGGCGACTTGGCCCGCGCCCGCGAGCTCAACGACTGGGTGCTGCACACCCGCGAAACCTCCGAGCTGCGCCAGCAAACCCTGCAAACCGGGCGCTCGCTACTGGAGTGGCTGCGGCAACTGCCGGGCACGCCCCCGGCGGTGCTGGAACACATCCGCGCCCTGCAGCCCTGGCCCCCCACCTGGCCCGTGGCCTTTGGGCTGGCCGCGGCGCAAACCGCCGCCCCGGTGCGCGACTGCCTGCTGGCCTGCGCATTCGGCTGGGCCGAGAACATGGCGCAGGCCGCCATCAAATCGGTGCCGCTGGGCCAGACCGCGGGCCAGCGCATCCTGGCCCGGCTGGTGCAGGAAATCCCCGGTGCGGTGGACCACGCCATGGGCCTGACGGACGACCAGCGCCAAGCCTTCACCCCCATGCTGGCCATTTTGTCGGCCCGGCACGAAACGCAGTATTCGCGGCTGTTCCGCTCCTAAAACAAGATCAATCGATTGATCTTGTTTGATCTATGATGAAGCCAAGTTCAATCGATTGATCTTTCATCATGCTTGCCATTGCCAAAGACGACATCCTGGCCCGACTGGCGTTTGACAACCCATGGTGGGACACCCAGTCCCAACGCCCCATTGCCTTTGAAGAGCAGCCCAGACGCAGCTACTTCGAGCCCTTTTACCGCACGGTGACCAACCACAGCCTGCGCCGTGCCGTGGTGCTGATGGGACCGCGACGGGTGGGAAAGACCGTGATGGTCTACCACTGCATCAAGGCCTTGCTGGACAGTGGTGTTTCACCCCAATCCATCTTCTACGTCTCGTTGGAAACCCCGATCTACACCGGGCTGCCACTGGAAAAGCTCCTGAACCATTTTCACGAGCTGTTTGGTCACGGACGTGATGCCCCCCTGTATGTGTTCTTTGACGAGGTGCAATACCTTCGGCAGTGGGAAATCCACCTCAAATCCCTGGTGGATTCGTACCCCAGCCACCGCTTTGTCGCCACAGGGTCAGCCGCCGCCGCGTTGCGACTGAAAAGCCAGGAATCAGGGGCAGGCCGCTTCACCGACCAGGTGCTGCCCCCCCTGACGTTTGCCGAATACCTGCGTTTCATTGGCCGGGAAGCTGAGCTGGTCGAGCGGACCGATGACCGGCAAGCTCACCCACTGAGCCGCCGGGTTCGCGACATCGACCAACTCAACCACGAGTTCGTCAACTACCTGAACTACGGCGGCTACCCAGAGGCGGTGTTCTCCCGAACCGTGCGGGCCGATCCGGGCCAGTACATCAAAAGCGACATCATCGACAAGGTGCTGCTGCGTGACCTGCCCAGCCTGTATGGCATCACCGACATTCAGGAACTCAACCGGCTGTTCACCACGCTGGCCTACAACACCGGCAATGAAGTCAGCCTGGACGAACTGTCCAAAACATCCGGTGTGGCCAAAAACACCATCCGCCGTTACCTGGAATACCTGGAAGCCGCTTTCCTCATTCGGCGGGTGGAACGCATCGACCAAAACGCCAAGCGCTTCAAACGCGCCACCGCGTTCAAGGTGTATTTGAACAACCCATCCATGCGGGCCGCACTGTTTGGCACCATCCAGCCCGACTCGCCCGCCATGGGGGCGTTGACCGAAACAGCCATTTACAGCCAATGGCAACACCACCAACAAGCCGAGCTCTATTACGCCCGCTGGAACACCGGCGAGGTGGACATTGTTCACCTGGGGGGGCCAGAACTCCGCCCACAGTGGGCAGTGGAAGTGAAATGGAGCGACCGCCCCTACCAGTCGCGGGGAGAGCTGGACAACTGCGTGGAATTTGCCGCCAAGCACCCCGCCATCAAAACCCCGATGCTGATCACCAGCAAAACCGTGACCGATCCACTGGTGTCCTACAAAGGCATGAACTTCAAATTTGCCCCCGCCAGCCTGTACGCCTACGTGTTGGGTGCCAACCTCGTTCTCGGTTGAATCACTTTCAGCAAAAACAGCCTCTACCGCTTTTTATACAAACACAACCAGCTATCAAAAAATGACCGCTTTGCACCACATTCCAAACCGCACCAAAAAGCTCCCCCCGCTGCGCGTGGGCATTGGCGGCCCCGTGGGTTCGGGCAAGACCACCCTGCTGGAAATGCTGTGCAAGACCATGCGCGAGCGTTACGACCTGGTGGCCATCACCAACGACATCTACACCAAGGAAGACCAGCGCCTGCTGACCGTGAGCGGCGCGCTGCCCGCCGAACGCATCATGGGCGTGGAGACGGGCGGCTGCCCGCACACCGCCATCCGCGAAGACGCTTCCATCAACCTGGAAGCCATTGACCGCATGCTGGAGCAGTTCCCCAACGCCGATGTGGTGTTTGTGGAAAGCGGCGGTGACAACCTGGCCGCCACCTTCAGCCCCGAGCTGAGCGACCTGACCATTTACGTGATCGACGTGGCCGCGGGCGAAAAAATCCCCCGCAAAGGCGGCCCCGGCATCACCAAGAGCGACCTGTTCGTCATCAACAAGACCGACCTGGCCCCCCACGTGGGCGCTGACCTGGCCGTGATGGAAGCCGACACCATCCGCATGCGCACCACGCCCCAGGGCCTGAAGCCCTACGTGATGACCAACCTGAAAACCCTGGCCGGGGTGGAACAGGTGGTGAAGTTCATCGAGCAGCGGGGGATGTTGGGGGTGGGGTGAGGGAATGGGGAACCCCAGCGAGCATGGCCTTAACCTCTTCTATGGAGCGGGGTGGCGTGACACTGTGAATCACGGCATGGCAGTTCGGACACACGGGCACCAGGTCCTCAATCGGATTGACTTCGTGCCGGGCCTTCACGGACGCCAGCGTCTTGAGGTGATGAACATGGATGAATCCTTCCATGGCTGAACCGTAGGCAAGGCCAAAGTCGAACGTACAGGCCGCACATCTATATCCATGGGCCCTTATGCACCTGGCCCGTGCATCAAGATCCCTCTCATAAATGTTGGCTGTGACTTGGCGCACTGCGCCTTCGACCAACACATCGGATTCACCCCCTTCGTGGGGCGTTGCCAGACCCGCAACAACCTCGTCACGCAGTTGCCAAACGAATCCCCGGCCTTTTGTGAACTTGCCTGTGGCAATGACATGCCACCACTCATATTCCCCATCTGCAAGCCCATCAGGGTGTGCACCGAACACAGCACGCACTCTGCGCCCGACATAGCCAACGACCGCATTGACCTGGACAACAGACCGCACCCCAAGCACGGCTTTGAGCTCACCCGCACTCGCAGCATGATTTTCAGCGGCAAAAAGTGCGTCCAGCACACGCCTCTGAGAAGGCTCCAGTTCACGGACGACAGTTTCAATACTCTCAATGAACTTCGTTCTCATGGTGGCCCCGGTGAATGAAAGGAACTTCCCCGCCCCGAGAGCTCAACGCGGAGACGACATTCGGTCACTGTCGCATCCAATCGCTCGTTGACAGAGAAGGAAGAAATCCATGGCCATTCTCAGCATCGACATCGATTTCGGAAACAACGTCTTCACCATGCATGCCATAGGTACCACTACCTGATCCCAAGCACATGACTGGGACACGGTAGCGCCATCTCACCCCACCTCATGCCAATTCACCCACTGCAACCCCGCCACCCGCGAAAACTCCCGCACATTGCGGGTCACCAGCGTGGCTTGGTGGCGCAGTGCGGTGGCGGCAATCAGGGTGTCGTGCGGGCCGATGGGGTGGCCCGCGGCCTCCAGCTCGGCACGCAGGCGTGCGGCGATGGCGGCGCACTCGCTGTCAAACGGCAGCATCTGCATGGGGCGCAGCAGCTGCGCCAACGCCGCCAGGCGTGGGGCTGAAGCCTCGGGTGGCAGGCGCAGCAGGCCGTAGCGCAACTCGTATTCCACGATGGCAGGCACGCCCAGATCGGCGGGGCGCAGCGCTTGCAACTGCGGCACCACCGCCGGGTCGCCCCTGAAGTAATAGCTGATGGTGTTGCTGTCCAGCACCAGCATGCTCAAAACCCCAGCCTGGGCACGTCAGCCGCCATGGGGCCTGCGCCATTGGCATCACCTGCATCACGCAGAGGAAAGTCGGCAAAGCGCCCGGCCAGCGCCAGGCAGTCTTGCGGCCACTCGTGGGCGGCGTACTTGCGAATGATGTCGGCCACCCAGCGGCTTTTGGACAGGCCATGGGCCTTGGCGGCCTGGTCCACCAGGGCTTGGGTGTCATCGTCGAGATAAAGCGTGATTTGTGCCATCCCAGCACTCCTTGGGCGCAAAGCAAAAGCGCCAAACAATTATATGTACAAGTATATTTTTCGAACATGAAAAACGGGTGGCTGCCCGCAGACCGCCATCTGCGAAGACGCCTCCATCCACGGGGAAGCCTTCGACCGCTTGCTGGAGCAGTTCCCCAATGCCGTTTTTTTATAGAAAAAAGGTTTATACCGCTTGATATGCAAGCGGTGTTTGCTATTCATTTTGGTTATTTCTTGAACCGACCCCATCCTGGGCTCAGTGTTCCGTTTTGTCGTTCATAAGTTGCATTCAACGAAAAAACGGAACATACTCCGCCCATGCTCTCCAGCACCCACCATCAGCGCGTCCTTGATCTGGCCAGCCAGAAGGGGCTGCTGCGCGCCAGCGATCTGGACGCCATCCACGCGCCTCGGGTTGTTCTGACGCGACTGACCGCTGCGGGTCTGCTACAGAGGGTGGAGCGTGGCCTGTACCGCCTGCCGGATGCACAGGTTTCGGAGTTCGAGAGCCTTGGCACCGTCGCCACCAAGGTGCCTCAAGCGGTGTTCTGCCTGCTGACGGCGCTGCAGTTTCATGAGCTGACCACGCAGCTGCCGCGTCAAATCTGGATCGCCATGCCAAGGGGCAGCCACCCGCCCCGTGTGGATTACCCGCCCGTCAAGATGGTGCAGTTTACAGGTGATGCCTACTCGGCAGGGGTTGAAGAAGTCGAACGCGACGGTGTCAGGCTCCGGGTGTACAGCGTGGCCAAGACCGTGGCGGACTGCTTCAAGCACCGCAACAAAATCGGGCTGGATGTGGCGTTGGAGGCGCTGAAGGACGCCCGGGCACGCAGCAAGGCCTCCATCGACGACATCTGGCGTTTCGCCCAGATAGGCCGTGTGGCCAACGTGATGCGCCCCTACCTGGAGAGCATTGGATGAGCCCGGCCACCCCGAATGTCGCTGCGTCCGTCCGTGCGCGTCTGCTCAATGTGGCCAAGGCGCAAAGCGTCGATTTCAATCAGGTTCTGGTGCGCTTTGCCTTGGAGCGCATCCTCTATCGGCTGACCCAGTCGCCGCACGCGGACCGTTTTCTGCTCAAAGGGGCGTTGCTGTTCACGCTGTGGTACGACATGCCCCACCGGGCCACACGCGATGCCGATTTGTTGGGTTTCGGTGCCAGCGATCTGGAGTCCGTGGCCCAAGCATTCCGGGACATCTCAGCCGTATCGGTTGACGACGGCATCGTGTTCGACCCAGCATCCGTCACGGTCGAGGAAATTCGCAAAGAGGCTGGCTACGGTGGCGTTCGCGTGATGATTGCGGGCGATCTGGCCCGAGCACGCTGCAAGACCCAGATTGACGTCGGCTTCGGCGACGCCGTCACCCCGGCACCTGTTGAATCGGTCTACCCAGTGCTGCTGGCAGACATGCCCGCACCACGACTGCGGGCCTATCCAACGTACACCGTCATCGCAGAAAAGCTCCACGCCATCGCCTTGCTGGGCATGACCAACAGCCGCCTGAAGGACTATTTCGACCTGTCGGTGCTGTTGGAACGGGAAACGCTGGACACCGATCTGCTGGCCCAGGCGATCAAGGCCACGTTCGAAAGACGGGGCATGGCGGTTCGGGACGCGCTGCGCGGAGGGTGGTTGATGGGCCTGACGGACGAGTTTGCGCACGACGCTTCGCGCCAGGCGCTGTGGCGGGCATTTCTCAAGAACAACGAACTTCCGCCCGAACCCCTGCCCGACATCGTGGGTCGCTTGCGCGTGGCATTGGCACCCGTGTTGAACACCGTCATTCGTTGAACGGCCCTTCAAGAGGGCATGTCAATGCTCACGGGGCTGCGCCATTTTTGCCATCCTCATCCCCCAAAGCCCCACACAGCTGCCCAAGGCGCTTCACGGCCTGGTCGATTTCCGGGCTGTAGGGCCAGCCGCAGTTCAGGCGGACGAAGTGCGCAAAGCGGTTCGAGTTGGAAAACATGATGCCCGGCGCAATCAGGATGCCTTCGGCCAGCGCCGCGTCGAACAACCGGGCCGATGACAGCTGGCCGGGCAGCTCCACCCAAAGTGAGAGCCCGCCCCGGGGCTGGTTGAGCCGGGTGCCCGTGGGAAAGTGGTTGACAACGGCCGCCGCCGCTTGTTCGCGCTGGTTCGAAAGCGCCACCCGAAGCCGCCTCAGGTGCCGGTCGTAGCCGCCCGAGCCCATGAAGTGGCTGGCCGCTTGCTGCGACAGTTCTTCGTTGTTACGACTCTGCACGTGCTTGAGCATTTCCACCCGCCCCTGCCAGCGGCCCGCGCTCATCCAGCCCAGGCGCAGGCCGGGGGCCAGCACCTTGTGCAGCGAAGCGCAGTGGATGACGTTGCCGGTCTTGTCCCACGATTTGAGGGCCTTGAGCGGAGCGTCTCCGTCGGCCAATGCGCTGTAGGTGTCGTCTTCGATCAAGGGGATGCCATGGCGGGCACAAAACTCGACCAGCCGGGCCTGATGGGCCTCGGGCATGATGCTGCCCAGCGGGTTTTGCAGGTGCGGCACCACCACCAGCGCGGCAATGGACTCGTGGGTTTGCGTTGCCAGCTCCAGCGCCTCCAGCGAAATGCCGGTTTGCGGGCTGGTCGGGATTTCCAGGGCGCGCAGGCCTTGGCTTTCCAGGACCTGCAACAAGCCGTGGAAGGTGGGTGATTCCACCGCCACGATGTCGCCCGGCTGGGTGACCGCGCGCAGCGCCAGGTTGAGCGCCTCAATGCAGCCCTGGGTGACCACGATGTCTTCAGCGGCAATCAGCATGCCGTTGACCATGGCGCGGCGGGCCAGCACGTTGCGAAACGCCAGGTTGCCGTTGTGGGGCGACACCTTCACCATCAAATCGGGGTCTTGCCGCAGCGCACGGGTGGCGGCGTTTTTCAGGGCCTCGCCGGGGTAGAGCGAGGGCGCACACCGGGCCCCCGACAGGTTGACCTTGACCTGAGCTTGCCGCCCCCGGGCAATGAACTCGGACACTCGGGCGTTGATCCCGACGTATTGGGCCGGGTCCAGCGCCTGGCCGGGCGGGGGTTCCGACAAGGCGTTTCGGCGGCCCCGCAGCGGCTGGCGCACGAAGTTGCCCGAGCGGGGGCGGGCTTCCAGCCAACCATCGCTTTCCAGTTGTCGGCACACCTGCACGGCGGTGGACAGGCTGATGTCGTGGCGGGTCATCAGCGCACGCATCGACGGAAAGCGGTCGCCAGTGGCAAGGGTGCCCGCTTCGATGGCTTCCCGGTAATGGCTGGCCAGGCGGCGGTAGAGGGGGGTGGGGTCCATGCCCTATCTTCACCCGGCACAGGGGTGTGGCAGCAGATACAGATGGCCGATTTTTTCACCAGAACAACGGCTCACAGGCGCATCTGCTTCGGTGCAGACAGGCTGGTTCTGCGTCTGTTTCAACGGGGCGTTGCTTCCTACCATTTTTCCACCGCCCCGCATCGGGGCCACTCGATGGAGAAAGACCATGGTGGATCAGCGTTTGATGAAGCTCGTGCTGGGCAAAAGTGAGTCGCAAAGGGTTCTGGTGGAAGCCAGGAGCACCGTGCTGGTGGTGTCCGGGCAACTGGTGCTGCGCGGCCCCCTGGCCTGGCAGGCTGAAAACATGATCGCCCTGGAGCACACGCTGTGCGCCGAAGAATCGCTGCTGGTCGAGGATGGCGGCTGGATCGACCTGCGTGCCCGCGATCGCGTCGAGCTGATGCTGCTGCCCCCCGAGCCCAGTGCGTTTTGGCGGCAGGTGGGGCGCTGCCTCGGCAAGCTGACGGCACCACCCCCCAAGGCCTCAAACCTGACGTGATGCCCCACACCCACCCGCTTGCTGGGTGTGATTGGGGAGGGAGTCGGGGGCTTGTGGTGAGCGCTCGGGTTCCTGCAACCAGCGATTGAGCACCTCTGGCGCGGCGAGAACGTTCACCGCGAACGTGTCGTGGTTGACCAACACCAGCTTGTTCACTGAAACAAGTGCAGACCTTGGAATGGCGAAATGCAGGCTGCGCACGTACTCGCACTTGGTGTTGAACAGCCTGACACGCGGGAGGTTGACCCACACATGGACTTCGGCGGTGCCATCGGGTGCCATGGTGAGGATCGGATTCGGCACGAATCCTGGCGCGTGGAAGACCTCCAACTTCTCAACGTGCAGCGCTCCAGCCTGCATGTACGTGTGCACTTCAAACGAGGCGTTCGCCGGCGAATCCGACGGAGGCGAAGCGCTGAAGTCCGTCAGTTCTGTTCCTGCGGCAGCTTCAACGGGCGCTGGTGCGTCCAAACTGACGAAATACGCAGCCGTCGGGAGGACAACGGCGCAAGTGGCAAGGAGGATGCGTCGCAATGCAGTGCCTAACGAACTTCAAACAAAAAACAGGCTCTACCGCCTTATTTGAAAGCGGTAGATGCTATTGATTTTGACATACCTCGGGACAGCCTCATGCTGAGCTTGGTTCGCCAGCACCACCCCACATCGACCTGAGCATTTCCAGGTCCATCCTTGAGGTACGGAAGTACGTGGTGGTGGAAATCTGAGTGAGACGACGGATGCCCGTTTGCTTCATCGCAGAGATGATGTGGGCCATGCCATGCATGATCGGTCAGTGTCTCCGCACCCTCATGCGGTTGGCACCCAGTGCACGGGTGTGTGCCTCCGAACCTGGGCGGATCGAAGGCCACGAGGTACTCCTACCACCCATCCGTATGATCGTCACCCATGAAGATCGTTGAGACGCTGCGCCGCTGGGCCAGTGAAGATGCGCAGGTGCAGGCCGCCGCGGCCCGGCGCAACCTGCATGTGCTGGGGGTGGCGGCCTGGGTGCTGTTGGCGTTGAATGGGGTGCATGTGCTCGTGTTCAGCCTGCTGCGGTTCGACCTGCCGCAGCAAACCGCCTGGGCACACCAGATTGCCTGGGCGCACGCCTCCATGGCCGTGTTGATGGTCGCGGTGGGTGGCCTGACCCGCCGGGCGCAAGCCCAGCCGGAGGTGGGGAACCTGGGGCGTTGGCTGCCCGAGGTGACCTCCCTGGGGGTGTTGCTGTGGGCGGTGGCGCTCACGCTGATGGACCAGGCCATTGGCAGTGGCATCAGCGCCTTCATCAACGCCTCGCTGGCCGTGGGCATGGTGCTGTTGCTGCGCCCCCGCACCACGCTGCTGCTGCAGCTCTCAGCCTGGCTGGTCTTGGCCTTGCTGCTGGGCTGGACCACCGACGATCCCGCCCGCCTCACCACCCTGCGCATGAACGCCGCCACGGCCTGCGCCCTGGCCCTGCTGGTCAGCACATTGCTGTGGCGGCGTTATGTGCAGGCCGAACTGCTGCAACGCGCCCTGGCCGACACCAACCGCCAGCTGGAGCAGCAACGGGCCGAACTGGAGACCCTGGCCACCCGCGACCCACTGACCGGCGTGTTCAACCGCCGCGAGTTTGTGCACCGCGCCCAGCAGGCGCTGGCCCAGGCCCAAAGGCACGGGCACGAGCTGGCGGTGCTGATGGTGGACCTGGACCATTTCAAATCCGTCAACGACCGTTTCGGCCACCCGGTGGGCGACGAGGTGCTGCGGCAGGTGACGCGCCTGATGCTGCAAAACGTGCGCCAAACCGACTGCCTGGCCCGCCTGGGCGGGGAGGAATTTGCGCTGCTGCTGCCCTGCACCCCCGCCAGCAACGCCCTGCACCTGGCCGACAAGCTGCGCCAGAAGCTGGCCGACACCCCCATCGAGCCGCTGGGCGAGCCCATCACCGCCAGCCTGGGCCTGTCCTGCCTGACCGCCGGACAGCAACTGACGCTGGACACCCTGCTGCAACGCGCCGACCAGGCGCTGTACCGCGCCAAGGAGCTGGGCCGCAACCGCACCGAGGTTTGGACCGACACCCCATGAACACCCCTCCCCTTCCCCTGATCCGACCGGCCACCGAGGCCGACTGCGCCAGCCTGGCGCTGGTGAACGACGCCGCCACACGCAGGCTGGCATCTTTCCTGTGGGCGCAGTCGGCCGCGGTGGGCCAGTCGCCTTTCGAGGTGGGGCGGTCGCTGATCCGGCACGAGCGGGAGCACTTTTCCCACTTCTCCAACTGGGTGGTGGCCGAGGTGAATGGTCAGGTGGCCGGGGCCATGAACACCTGGCGCTTGCCCGCCGAGGTGCCTGCCGACTACATCGCCCGCAGTCACCCGGTGTTGCAGCCGCTGAACACGCTCAAGGTGGTGGCTGGGGGCACCTGGTATGTGGTGGCGGTGTCGGTGTTTCCCGAATGGCGTGGGCACGGCGTGGCGCAGGCGCTGCTGGCCGAAGCGCAAGCGCAGGCCCAGGCGCAGGGCATTTCGCGGCTGACGCTGATGGTGGGCAGCTTCAACACCGGGGCGCGGCGCTTGTACGCGCACCTGGGGTTTGAGGAATGGGATCGCCGCCCGTTCACGCCGTTTCCGGGTTCCGACCCGGCGGGCGACTGGCTGCTGATGCGCAAGGACCTGGTGCCCCAACACCCCGCCCACGCCGCCCACACCCCTTGAACGGCGTTTGGCGACGCCAGCGGGCGCTTGGTCGCACAGCGCTGTGCGCAGCGCCCAGGCGTGGGCACAGTGAGGCCATCGACATTCACTTGGAGCCTCACATGAAACCCGTTTTCCGCTTCTTCCCCGTGGCCCTGATCGTGGTGGGTCTCGTGCTGCTGCTTGCCCAGCAAGGCCTGATCACCCTGCCCAGCTTCAAAGGCTGGTGGCCCTTGGTGCTGGTGGCCGTGGGCGTGCAGGGCCTGTGGCGTCGCCTGCCGACATGCTGAATCAAAATAGCACCTAGCGCTTTATTGTCGTCATTTTTTGCTTCTTTTTACATAGCATCTGACACCCTGACGCGTGGAGCCACCCGGCCCAGCGCCTGGGGTGTGGTGGGTGGCAGGCCCCCTGGGGGCGGCACACAGGCGTTGAGCACCGCTAAACTGCCGGGCTTTAGCCAACTGTGGGCGCCACTTGCAAGTCAACATGAACCATCTGCCGTCTCTGAATCAACTGCCATCCGCTGACCAAGCCAAGTTCTTCCGTCAGGGTGATGTGTTTGTGCTCTTTGGCGAACTTTTCGGGCGCGGTTACGCCACCGGCCTCATCAGCGAAGCCCGCAAGGCGGGCATGCAGATCATCGGCATCACCGTGGGCCGCCGCGAGAAGGACAACACGCTGCGCCCGCTGACCGACGAGGAACTGGCCGCCGCCGAAGCCAACCTGGGCGGCAAGATCATCAACGTGCCGCTGATGGCCGGTTTCGACCTGGACGCCCCCGCGGGCGAGCCCACCCCCACCGACCTGCTGGGCGGCATGACGCTGCAGAACTGGACCACCAGCACCATCGACTGGGCGCACGTTGAAAAATGCCGCCAGATCGGCGTCAAGCGCTTCCAGGACGGTGTGGCCGAGGTCATGGCCACGCTGAACGGGCTGATTCCCGACGGGGCCAACGTGTTTTTTGCCCACACCATGGCCGGTGGCATCCCCAAGGCCAAGGTGTTCCTGGCCATTGCCAACCGCATCTACAAGGGCCGGGGCGACCGCCACATGTCGTCGCAGGTGCTGCTGGACAGCGACCTGGGCAAGCTCATCCTGCAGAACTTCGACGAGGTGTCGGCCAACACCTTCGGCCACCTGATCGAAGGCAGCGCCGCCATCCGCGCCCGTGTGCAGGCCAGCGGCGGCCAGGTTCGTTATTCGGCCTACGGCTACCACGGCACCGCCGTGCTGGTGAACGGCGAATACGTGTGGCAGACCTACACCAACTACACCCAGGGCTACGCCAAGATGCGCCTGGAGCGCATTGCCCGCGAGGCGTGGGACCGCGGCATCCAGGCCACGGTGTTCAACTGCCCGGAAATCCGCACCAACTCGTCGGACGTGTTTGCCGGCGTGGAGCTGCCACTGTTCGCCCTGCTCAACGCCCTGCAAAAGGAAAACGGCGGGGCCTGGGCGCAGGCCCAGTGGCAAGCCTGCCGCGACCTGCTGAACGACGGCGTGACGCTGGAAAGCGTGCTGCAGACGGTGGAGCACTTCCACCAGAGCGAGGTGATGAAGACCTTCCGCAACTTTGAAGCCTGGCCCATGGCCAACGCGCCCGAGCAGGCCGAGCTGACCATTGGCACGTCCGACGACATCGTGCGCCAGCACAAGGACGGCAAGGCCCTCATCACCGATCTGCTGAGCGCCCTGGTGGTCGAATCCACCGGCAACCTGATGTTTGGCACCATGGCCCAGCCGCAAGGCCCAGTGCTGTGGCTGAACCACGACATCATTGCCCGCCAGCTGAACCAGGCCCACGCCTGAGGTTCATCCCGCCACGGCTCAGCTGCCGGTCGGTCGCCGATCAGCCGCCCTTGCGGGAGCGGCGCAGCGGGCGGCGGTCGGGCGGCGTTTGCTCCAGCCACAACAACGTGTCCACCTGCGACAGGAAACGGCGCAGGTAGTCGGGCGACAGGTCGCGCATCAGGCTGAGGGCGCGCAGCATCAGCCGGTGCGAGTTGAGCGGACCGGCGTTTTCCGGGCCACGGTCCAGGGCGCGGTCCACCTGCTGCTGCGCCGACACCTTGGCCCACACCTCCCCAAAACGCCGCACGCTGCCCAGCTCGGACAGGCTGGCACCGTCGTCCTGCGCCAGCAGCGGGGCTGGGGCCTGTGCCGCCTTGGTGAGCCCCTGGGCCGCTGGGGCTGCCCCTGTGGGTTGGCCGCTGGGTTGAAGCTCGCGCAGCAGTTGCGCCAACGGTCCCCCCTGGGCGGCGGGTGCCACCGAGGGTGAGGCCGCGGGCTTGCCCCGCACGCTGTGGGCGTGGCGCTCGCCATCCGCTTGAACCTGCGCCACCCGTTGGGCCAGGCGCTGGGCCAGCACCCGTTGCACCGCCGGGGTTTGCTCGGGCAAGCGGCGGGCCAGCACCTCCAGGTGGTGAAACCGCACCGGGTCCCACCGCTCTGCCCCCAGCGCCCGCAGGGCGTCCAGGTCTGACAACGCAGACACCTCGGGCGTCGCGGACGCCACGGGGGTGGAAGGCAGCGCCAGCACGTCAGTCATGACCAGGGGTAGCGGGCCGGGGCACGGGGGCCATTTCCACCCGGCGGTTCTGGGCGCGACCTTCTTCGCTGGTGTTGGAGGCCACAGGCTGCTCGGCCCCGAATGCGGCGGCAAACACCTGGGCCGAGGGCATGCCCTCGTCAATCAGGGCGCGGGTGACCGTCAGCGCCCGCTGGGCCGACAGTTCCAGGTTGTCGGCAAAGCGCGGGCTGAAGCCCTGACGCAGGGGCTTGTTGTCGGTGAAGCCGCTGACCATCAGCATTTCGTGGCGTTCGCCCAGGTACACCCGCAGCGGGGGCACCAGGCTTTGCAGCAGTTGGCGGCCTTCGGGGCGCAGTTCGTCCGAGCCGGGCGCAAACAACACGCTGCCGCTGATGCCGATGCGCCCGTTGATCACCGTCACCCGGCCACTGGCCAGCGGGATGGCCAGGGCTTTTTCCAGGGCCATGCGGCGCTGTTCTTCCTGCTGGCGCTTGGCCACCTCCTGCTTGAGGCTGGTGACCAGCTCCATCTGCACCACCAGCACGCCCACCAGCACCAGCACAAAGGCACCCAGCAGGCCGGCCATCAGGTCGCCGAACACGGCCCAAACGGTCGCGGTTTCGGGGGCGGTGTCGGTGGCCTCGGCCAGGTCGGCGGCCTCTTCCTCCAGCACCATCATGCGGCCACCCCTTGGGCGGCCTGGCTGTGCAGGCGGCGCAGGTCTTCCACAATGCCCTGCTGGGCGGTGATGCTGAGGTCGATGACCTCACGCGCCTGGGCCACGTAGTAGGCCAGTTGCTCGTCGCTGCGGGCCAGCGATTGGCCCAGCGCCGATTCAATGCGTTGCAGGCTGTCCACCAGCTTGTCGTTGCCCGCGTTGAACAGGCCCACGCCGTGGCTGAAGGCTTCGCCCAGGCTGGAGAGTTCAACGGCACTGGCCGCGCCCAGCGTGGCCGATTCCTGCACCGTCTGGAGCAGGTCCCGCAGTTGTTCGGCCAGCGCGGTGCGCTCGGCCAGGGCCTGGTTGTCGCGCTCGGCCAGTGCGGTCATTTCGTGCTTGAGGCGGGCAATGACTTCGGCGGCGGCCTGCGGCACGTCGGACGCGGTTTGCAGCATGCGGGTCATGGGCGCTTCGAGCGAGCTGCCCAATTGCCCCAGGTGCTGCGCCACCGCGGCTTGCAAGCGGTCCAGGTGCTGGGCCATGGCGGTTTGCAGGGCATCGAGCCGGTCCACGGCGGCCTGGCCGCGCTGGGCCTCGGCGTCGCGCAAGGTGTTGAGTTCGGTGCGCCACACCCCGGCCAGCTGGTCCATGCGCTCGCGCTGGGCCTGCACCCATTGGGCCTCGGACGCCATGCGGGTGTGCACCAGGGCTTCGGACTGTTCCAGCAGGCGGCTCACACCCAGCAGGGTCTGACCCACGTGTTCCCCGGCGTGTTGGGTGATCTGGCCTGCGGCGGTTTCCAGCGCACGCAGCACGGTCTGTTGCTGGTCCAGGGTCTGCTGCCCCACGCGCTGCCATTCGGTGGCCAGGGTGTCGGCGGACGCGGCCATGCGCTGATGCCAGGCGTCCAGGCGCTGCTGGTCGGCCTGGGTTTGCTGCGCCTGCGCCTGTTCGGCGGCCTGTTGCAGTTGCGCCAGCACGGCCTGGGAATGCTGCTCCAGCGTGAGGTTGAAGCCCGCCAGGCTGCGCTCCAGCCCCTGCACCAGGGCCGTTTGGGTCTGTTCGTGCTGGTGCAGGGCCTGGGTCCAGGTGTCGGACACGGCCTGGGCGGTGCCCGACCACTGGGCGGTGAGACCCTGCGACACGTCTTGCCACTGCGCGGCCAGGCTGTGGGACAGGCCCTGCCACTGCGCCTGCATGCCTTGCGACAGCCCGGTCCATTGCGCCTGTGCGGTGTCGGCCAACTGCTGGTGGGCCTGGGCAGACGCCTGGGTCAGGCTGGCCATGGCCTGCTCCACCATGGGGCGCAGGGTGTCGCTGGCCTGCCGGGCGCTGGCGGCCAGGCTGTGCTCCAGCGAGCTGCCCACGCGCTCGGCCAACTGGGTGTAGGCCGCCGTGGCGTCGCGGTGAAACGTGTGTTGCTGCACCAGCAGCTGGTCGTTGAGCTGGGCGTGGCGGCGTTCCAGGCCGTCCATCAGCGCTTGCAGGCGCTCGGCAATCAGCGGCAGGGCCTGGGCCTGGGTTTGCAGGGCCAGCAGGGTGTCCTGGCGCTGCTGCGCGGGTGAGAACGGGCGCAACTGGCTGCCCATGCGGGCGTCCAGCAGGCGCACGGCCAACAAGCGCTCGCGGCGGCACAGGGCCGACAGCAGGCCCAGCATGGCGGACGTGGCCACCCCCGCCACCGAGGTGCCAAACGCCAACCCCAGCCCTTTGATGGGGGCGGCCAGCGCGGCACGGATGGCGTCCAGGTCGGTGGAGCCTTCCAGCGCAAACACCGCGCCCTTGAAGGTGGCCACCATGCCCAGGAAGGTGCCCAGCATGCCCAGCATGACCAGCAGCCCCACCAAGTAGGGGGTGAGGGTGGGCCCGGGCAGTGCCCCGCGGTCGCCGCCAATGCGCTGGCGCACGGGGCTTTGCAGGGCCTGCGGCAGGCGGGACAGCCAGGCGTCCAGGTCGGTCAGGGGCTGGGGCATGTCGGCCAGGGCGGCGCTCAGACCCACCGTGGCCGCCCGGTGCTGCCACAGCTCAACGGCCCCCAGCACATAGACCCCGGCCATGACCACGGTCATCAGCAAGGCCATGGGGCTGGTGGCGACAAAACCCCAGCCCACCCAGGCCAGCGCGGCCAGGCCCAGGGCAAAAACTAGGGTGTGGAGGTGCTTGTGGTTCATGCGGTTTCCAAATTCGGGTGCGCGGGGCGGCGGCCCAGCGCGTGCTGCGCGGCTTCCACCAAGCCCACGATGGGTTGCAGGCGCGCTTGCAGCTCGGCGTGCAGCAGGGTCCGCAGGTCGTGCGTCAGGGCCGACGGTGCGCCCCCGGCCGCCTGGCGCTGGGCCAGGTGAGCGGGCAGGCTGCCCCACAGCCGGGGTTCGCGGGCCGACAGCAGCATCTGTTCCATCACCGCGTCCAGGGAGGCCAGGCGGCGCAGGTCGGGCGAGGCCTGCGCCAGCTGCTGGCGCACCAGGCTGCGCAAGGCCCCCAGCCGTTGGGTGAAGGCCCGCTGCACGCCCTGGTAGCGCTGGTTCAGCAGGGCTTGGTCGATGGTGGGGTCGGTGCCATCCAGGTCGTCGGCGGTGGCGGCGGCCACCAGGGCTTGCAGTTCGGCCTGCACCCGAGCCACGGCCTGGGCCAGGGCGTCGGGGTCCAACCGGGCGCGGGCCGCCGGGGCCATGCTGATGGGGGCCGCGCTCGCCGGGGCGGGCGTGGCCTCCAGGGCACGCAGCGAGGCGTTGAACCGATCGGCATCCAAGGCCCCCAGCCAGGGGCTCAGGCGCTGCGCCACGTCCTGCCGGGCCGCAGGCTCGTGGGCGGACTGCCGCCATTGCTGGAGCAGCAGGACCAATCGAGAGCGGTTGAGGCGGTGGTGCAGTGTCATCCCTGAAAGCAATCCGCCTGCGGCGGGCAAAACCGCGTATTTTCCTTCAGAAGCGCTGAAGCCCGGTCTGCGCCCCCGCCACGCGCTCCCTCCAGCACGGACCTAGGAAATGCCTTACACCAAGATCGGCACATCCCGATGGAGCTTTCCCGCACTTTGGCTCAACATGACGCTGCAGCAGACCCTGCTGTCTGGATCACGGGCCACCACCATGGCTGACCGCCGCATCACCTTTCATCTCGGCAAAACCGAGTCTGATGGCTACCATTGGTTGTGTGCTGTGCCGCGGCACAGCATTCCCCTCACACTTCCCGCAGACGTTCGCGCGCCCGTGCGGGCTGTAACCCATGACCCGGATTGCCCACTGGTTCCGTGACCTGCCCATTGAGCACAAGCTCAGCACCATCACCAACTGCGTGGTGCTGGCTGCCTTGCTGCCGTTTGCAGGCATCACCCTGGCCTATGAATACCTCACCGTGCGGCGGGCCAAGGTGCAAGAGGTGCAAATCCAGGCCAACATCATCCGGGACAACACCGCCGCGGCCCTGGCGTTTCGGGATGCGTCTTCCGCCCGCGAAGTGCTGGACACGCTGCGGGCGTCTCCCGGCATTGTCCAGGCGGTGCTGACGCTGCCGGATGGCAGCGTTCTGGCCCACTACGTGCGCGAACCCGCTGCCCATGACCGCGCAGCGCCTGCGCTGCGCCATGTGGAACAGGCACTGGTCACCAGCACCGCCATCCAGGTGGAGCGGCAGGTGGAACTCAAAGGCCAGGTGGTGGGCTGGCTGCTGCTGGAGAGCAACCTCGACGCCTTGCACGAACGCATCAACCTGTATGCGCTGTTCATCGCCCTGAGCAGCCTGGCCGCGCTGGGGCTGGCGCATGGTTTGTCCCGCCGCCTGATCGGCAGCATCACCCGCCCGCTGTCGCGCCTGGTCAAGTTGACCCACGATGTGGCCCGCCAAGGCGACTACACCCTGCGCGAGACGGTGGACAGCCGGGACGAAATCGGGGATTTGTCGCATGCCTTCAACACCATGCTGTCGCACATCCACGACCGTGACGTGCGCTTGCACCAGTTGGCCTACCGGGACAACGTCACGGGCCTGACCAACCGGCACTTCTTCAAGGAACGGGCTGAAGAGGCCATCAGCCGCGCCCAAAGCACCGGCAGCCGGTGCGGCCTGATGTTCATTGACCTGGACCGGTTCAAGGCGGTCAACGACACGCTGGGGCACGACATCGGGGACGAACTGCTGCAAGTGGTGGCCTTGCGGCTGAGCGCGCTGCTGCGCAGCAGCGACGTGATCTGCCGCATTGGCGGTGACGAGTTCGCGGTGATCCTCGAAAACATCCACGACCTGGCGTTTGTGTCCTCCCTGGCCGAGAAGATGGTGGTGGCAGCCACCGAAACGGTGCTGCTGCGGGGGCACAGCATCGGGGTGGGGGCCAGCATCGGCATCAGCGTCTGTCCTGACCATGCCACCACCATGTCCGACCTGCTGCGCTGTGCCGACCAGGCCATGTACCAGGCCAAAGCGCAGGGACGCGGCCAATACTGCGTGTATGGCGGCCCTGCCGTTCCTGCTGGGGCGAACATGGCCGCCCACTGAAGACCTTAAGGTTTTTTGGCCTCCCGCGCTTTCATTGCTTGGTCTTATTGCTCTGATTTTTGATATTCCGCAGGCACCACGCCACCCAGCTGGTGCGTGAGCTGCGTGGCGGCTTGGCGCAACGCGTCCACCTGCGAGGGCTGCATGCGCGGCTCGGGCACCGTGAGGGTGAGCGCCCCCACCAGCTGCCCCCCCGCGTCCCACACCGGAGCCGAAATGCCCACCAGCCCGGGCACGCGGTCACCTGTCAACACCAGGTGGCCCTGGCGGCGGATCTGGTCGTACAAATGCCCCGCCGCCCCTGAAAACGCCAGCAGCACCCGCCCCCCGGCACCACGGTCCAGCGGCAGCACGTCGCCCGCGCGGACGTGGTCACGCAGCAGCTGGGGCGAATCCACCCGGTACAGCACCAGCCGCTGATCGCCCTGGCGCACGTGCAGCGCCACGCTTTCCTGGGTGCGTTCCACCAGCGCCCGCATGACGGGCAAGGCCACCGCCTCCAACGAAAACGAGGCGGTGTACAGCGCCGCCAACCGAGCCACCTCGGCCCCCAAGGCCCAGCGCCCATCCGCCGTGCGCTGCACCAAACGCCCGTGCGCCAGCGACGCCAGCAGGCGCAGGGCCGTGCTTTTGTGCAAGCGGGTGCGCTGCGCCAGTTCGGTGACGGACAGAGCGGCATCCCCCAGGCGGAACGCCGCCAGCAGGCTGACGGCACGGTCCACCGCCGCCGCGCCCCCCGGGCTGGCGTGTTCGTCGGCCACCGACGTTTGGGCTGATTTTTTGGGCATGGCAGGGTTTGACGACGACACCCCAACCGCCTTACGATTGAGTCATCTTACAGAATTGAGTTCCATCTTACAGAACAACCATGACTTTGCACACCCCCACAGCCCCGGTGCGCATCAGCGAAGTGGGCCCGCGCGACGGGCTGCAGAGCATCTCCACGGCCATGCCCACCGCCCACAAACTCGCTTGGATCGACGCCTTGCACGCCGCGGGCCTGCGGGAAATCGAGGTGGGCTCCTTCGTCCCGGCCCAGCTTCTACCCCAGATGGCCGACACGGCAGACGTGGTGCGCCACGCCCTCACCCTGCCCGGCCTGACCGTGATGGCCCTGGTGCCCAACCTGCGCGGGGCCCAGGCCGCCTTGGCCGCCGGGGTGCACAAGCTCACCCTGCCGGTGTCGGCCAGTGCGGCCCACTCGCTGGCCAACGTGCGCAAAACCGTGGCCGACATGGTGGCCGAGGTGGCCCGGGTGGTGGCCTGGTGCCGCGAACAGGCCCCGCAGGTGCAGGTGGAAGTGGGCATTTCCACCGCCTTTGGCTGCACCTTGCAAGGGGCGGTGCCCGAGGACGACGTGGTGCGCCTGGCCGCAGCCCTGGCCCAAGCCGGGGTGCACGAAGTGGGCCTGTCCGACACCACCGGCATGGCCAACCCGGCGCAAGTGCGCCGCCTGTTCCAGCGGGTGCGGGCGGAAATCGGCCCCCTCACCGGGGCGGCCCACATGCACAACACCCGGGGGCTGGGCCTGGCCAACTGCCTGGCCGCCCACGACGTGGGGGTGCACACCTTCGACGCCTCGCTGGGCGGGCTGGGCGGCTGCCCCTACGCCCCCGGCGCCAGCGGCAACGTGGTGACCGAAGACCTGGTGTTCATGTTCGAGTCCATGGGCATCCCCACCGGGGTGGACCTGCCCCAACTGCTGCTGGCCCGCATGCCCCTGCAAGCCGGACTGCCCGGCGAGCCGCTGTACGGCATGACGCCCGAGGCCGGGCTGCCCCCACACTGGAGACCCGCTTGAACGCCCCCACCCCAACACCCCACGCGCCATCGGCAGCCAACGCCCCCACCCTGCCCTATGCGGGCATCCGGGTGGTGGAGTTCACCCACATGGTCATGGGCCCCACCTGCGGCATGGTGCTGGCCGACCTGGGGGCCGAGGTCATCAAGGTCGAGCCGGTGGGCCACGGACGGCATGGTGACGCCACGCGCGAGCTGCTGGGTTCGGGCGCGGGCTTCTTCCCCATGTTCAACCGCAACAAGAAAAGCGTGGCGCTGGACCTACAAACCCCACAGGGCAAGGAGGCCGCGCTGCGCCTGATCGCCACCGCCGACGTGGTGAGCGAGAACTTCAAGCCCGGCACCATGGCCAAGCTGGGGCTGGACCACGCCACGCTCAAGGCCCTCAACCCGCGGCTGATCTACGTCAGCCACAAGGGTTTTCTGCCCGGCCCCTACGAGCACCGCACCGCGCTGGACGAGGTGGTGCAGATGATGGGCGGCCTGGCCTACATGACCGGCCGCCCTGGCGACCCGCTGCGGGCGGGCACCAGCGTGAACGACATCATGGGCGGCCTGTTCGGGGCGCTGGGCGCCATGGCGGCACTGGCCCAGCGCGACAAGACCGGCCTGGGCCAGGAGGTGCAAAGCGCCCTGTTCGAAAACAACGTGTTCCTGGTGGCGCAGCACATGATGCAGTACGCCGTCACCGGCCAACCCGCAGCCCCCATGCCGGCACGCATTTCGGCCTGGGCCATCTACGACGTGTTCCAGGTGAAGGATGGCGAACAGATCTTCCTGGCCGTGGTCAGCAACGCGGCCTGGGACGTGTTCTGCCAGGCCTTCGGGTTTGACGACCTGCACAGCGACCCGCAACTGCAAACCAACAACGACCGCGTGCGCGCCCGCGCCTGGATGATGCCGCTGCTGCGCGAGCGCATGGCCTCCTTCAGCGCCGCCCACATCGCCAGCGTGTTCGAACAGCACGGTCTGCCTTTTGCGCCCATCACCCAGCCCCACGAGCTGTTCGACGACCCGCACCTACAGGCCACGGGCGGCCTGGCCCCCATCACCCTGCCCGATGGCCGCCCGTCTCAGGTGGTGCTGATGCCGCTGACGCTGGACGGCCAGCGCCCCGGCGTGCGCCTGTCGCCCCCGAAGTTGGGCGAACACACCGCCGAGGTGCTGCGCGAACTGGGCTACGACGACGCGGCCATTGAGGCCTTTCTGGCCGTGGGTTGATCACCCCCACGGCCACCCGCGCCGCGCCCGGCCTCATTACAATCCGTCGCGCACGGCCCGCCGCCGTGCACCGCTGGGGGTGTTGACCCCGGTCCCAGACCGGAGGCCGACTGAGAAAGTCCCTTTGAACCTGATTGAGGTAATCCTCGCGCAGGGAAGCTGACCAGCCCATTGCCGACCCGGCCCCGTCGGCGCACGGCCACGTCCTGCCCCCTGCCATTCCGTCTTGAAAGCACGCAATGGCCCAGTCCCAACCCTGTTCCGTCTCCGCCAACGACCTGTGGACCGACATCGAAGCGGTCCGCGCCCAAGCCCCCCTGGTGCACAGCATCACCAACTTCGTGGTCATGGCGTTCAACGCCAACGTGCTGCTGGCCGCCGGGGCCTCGCCCGTGATGGCCCATGCCCATGAGGAAGTGGCGGCCATGGCGGGCATTGCCCAGTCGCTGGCGCTCAACATCGGCACGCTGGACCCGTATTGGGTGCAGAGCATGACGCTGGCCCTCCAGACCGCCAACGCCCGGGGCATTCCCGTGGTGCTGGACCCGGTGGGCGCGGGGGCCACGCCCTACCGCAACCAGACGCTGGAGGCCCTGCTGACCGCGGGCACACCCACAGTGATCCGGGGCAATGGCTCGGAAATCATGAGCACCGCCGGGGCCGCCATCCAGACCAAAGGGGTGGACAGCAGCGCCGCCGCCAGCGACGCCCTGGGAGCCGCCCGCGCCCTGGCCGAGCGCACCGGGGGCACGGTGTGTGTGAGTGGTGAGACCGACCACATCCTGGACGCCGCCGGACGTCACGCCACGCTGCACAACGGCCATGTGTGGATGACCCGCATCACCGGCGTGGGCTGCTCGCTCACCGCCCTGGTGGGCGCGTTCTGCGCCGTGCAGCCCGACGCCTGGCGCGCCACCCTGGCCGCCGCCGCGCTGATGAGCGTGGCCGGTGAACTGGCCGCCGAACAGGCCCAGGCCCAGGGCCGCGGCGTGGGCACCATGGCCGCGCTGCTGATCGACGGGCTGCAACTGCTCACCCAGGAAGAGTTCCTGTCCCGTGTGCGCCTGAACACGGTCCCCCTGGCCTGAACACCCCATGACCGCCTGGACCCCGCCCGCCCTGCGCCGGGCGTTGCGCGTGTATTTGGTGACCGACCACGGCCTCACCCTCGGACGCCCGCTGGAACAGGTGGTGCACGCCGCCGTGCGCGGCGGGGCCACCTGTGTGCAACTGCGCGAAAAACACCTGCCCACCCGCGACTTTGTGGCCCGCGCACGCGCCCTGAAGGCGCTGCTGGGCCCGCTGGGGGTGCCCCTGGTCATCAACGACCGGGTGGACGTGGCCCTGGCCTGCAACGCCGACGGCGTGCACCTGGGCCAGAGCGACATGGACGTGGAAGACGCCCGCCGCCTGCTGCCGCCACAGGTCTTCATCGGCTGGTCGGTGGAAACCCCGGCCGACGTGGCCCGCGCCGCCCGCCTGCCCGTGGACTGCCTGGGCGTGAGCCCGGTGTTTGCCACCCCCACCAAGACCGACACCCACACCCCCTGGGGGCTGGACGGGCTGCGCCAGGTGCGCACCGCCACCGCCCTGCCACTGGTGGCCATTGGCGGCATCCACGCGGGCAATGCCACCGCGGTGTTGCGCCACGGGGCCGACGGCCTGGCCGTGGTCAGCGCCCTCTGCTCGGCCCCCGACCCGCAGGCCGCCGCGGCTGAACTGGCGGCGCTCTGTGCAGCCCACTTTGCGTCCCCGTTCAAGGACACCCCATGACCCCGCCCCCCTTCACCCACCGCTACCCGCGTGTGCTGTCCATCGCCGGATCGGACAGCGGCGGTGGTGCCGGCATCCAGGCCGACCTGAAAACCTTTGCCGCCCTGGGCTGCTTTGGCATGACCGCCATCACCGCCCTCACGGCCCAGAACACCACCGGCGTGCGCGCCATCCACGGCGTGCCGCCCCAGATGCTGCGCGACCAGATCGACGCCGTGGTGGAAGACATCGGCACCGACGCCGTGAAGATCGGCATGCTGCACGCCCCCGACATCGTGCACACCGTGGCCCAGGCCATCGACCACCACCGGCTGGCCCAGGTGGTGCTGGACCCGGTGATGATCGCCACCAGCGGCGCGGTGCTGATCGCCCAGGACGCCGTGCAGGCCCTGGTGCAGCAGCTGTTCCCGCGCGCGGTGCTGGTCACCCCCAACCTGGACGAAGCAGGCTTTCTGGTGGGGCGCACGCTGTCCACCGAGGCCGACATGCAGGCCGCCGCCCACGAGCTGCTGGCCCGGGGTGCCCGGGCCGTGCTCGTCAAAGGCGGGCACCTGGCGGGCGACCAGGTCAGCGACCTGTTCCAGACCGCTGAAGGCGAGGCACCCGGCCAAAGCTTCTGGCTGCATGCCCCGCGCATTGCCACCGCCAACACCCACGGCACGGGGTGCACCCTCTCCTCGGCCATTGCCGCCCACCTGGCGCTGGGGCATGAGCTGCCGCAAGCCGTCCGGCTGGCCCATGCCTATGTGCGCCAGGCCCTGCAGGCCGGTGCCCCGGTGCGCACCGGCAAAGGCAGCGGCCCGCTGAACCACAGCGCCGCACCCGTGGCCATGCAAACCATCCCCCTGCCCTCTTCCAATGCCTGAACCCATGCCTCAGAACCACTCCCCCTCCGTTGCCTTGCAACCCGTGCCCGCCGACCAGCGGGTGTTTTCTGGCTGGTCTCATGCCTCGCTGTGGTTCAGCCTGGGCGTGGGCCTGCTGGTGATGCAGGTGGGCGCTTACCTGGTGCCCGCCGTGGGCACGCGCGATGCGCTGTGGGCCATCGTCATCGGCTCGGTGCTGGGCTCGGGCCTGCTGGCCTGGACCGCCCGGGTGGGTTGCGACACCGGCCTGTCCAGCGCGGGCCTGATGCACCGGGTGTACGGCAGCGCGTTCGGGCATTTGCCTGTGCTGCTCAACATCGTGCAGCTGGTGGGCTGGACCACGTTCGAACTGGTGGTCATGCGCGAAGGCATGCAGGCCATCGTCAAGCAGGTCACTGGCACCGAGGTGCCGCTGCTGGTGGCCACGCTGCTGTGGGGCGGCGTGCTGACGCTGCTGATGACCGGCTCCATGCTCACGCTGGTGCGCCGCTTTGTCAGCCGCATCGGGCTGCCGCTGGTGATCGGCTCGCTGCTGTGGCTGACCTGGCACTTTGTGGGCGTGGCCCAGGCCCAAGGCTGGCAGGCCTTCATGGACGCCCCGGGCGACGGCAGCATGGGCTTCCCCTCGGCCATCGACCTGGTGATGGCCATGCCCGTGTCGTGGCTGCCGCTGGTGGCCGACTATGCGCGCCATGGCCGCTCGGGCGGGTCCACCTTGCGCGGCACCTGGCTGGGCTACACGCTGGCCAACATCTGGTGTTACGCGCTGGGCGTGCTGGTGGCCCGCGTGTCGGCCCCCGGCACCGAGTTGCTGACCGCCCTGTTGCTGGCCCAAGGCGGCCTGCTGGCGCTGGGCCTGATCCTGCTGGACGAGCTGGACAACGCCTATGGCGATGCCTACTCCGCCGCCGTGTCGGCCAACTCCATGCTGCCGCGCTGGAGCCTGCGGCAGTGGGGGGTGGGCGGGGCCTTGCTGTGCACGGCGCTGGCCTGCGTGCTGCCCATGCACAGCCTGGAGCCCTTCCTGCTGATGCTCAGCTCGGTGTTCGTGCCGCTGTTCGGCGTGATCCTGGGCCGCCTGGGCTGGAAACTCGCCGCCCTGGACAGCGCAAGCGCCTCCCGCAAGGTGGACGCCACGGCGGTGGTCATCTGGGTGGTGGGCATTGCGGTCTTCCATGGCCTGGCCACCTGGGCCCCGCAGTTCGGCTCGGCCCTGCCCAGCCTGGCCCTGACCTTGGCCCTGGGTGCACTGACGCGGCGGTGAGTGCCCATGGCCCGCCCCCGCACACGGGCCATGATGGGGCAAAAGTTAAGAATATTTTTGGCACCTACCGCTTTAAATGCCTAGATAGTTTGCTATGAATTCAGAAGTCAGATCTTGGCGTTGCTGATGTAGCTGTCGTAGCGCCACTCCGAGAAGCGGTTCCACAGGATTTGCTCCCGCTGGAATGCACGCATGTCCTGGTGGATCTTCTTGAACTCGGGTGACTTGGCCTCGTGGGCGGCAAACACCTCCATCGAGGCGTTGAAGCCAGCGTCCATCACCTCTTTGGTGAAGGCGGTCAGCTTGGTGCCTGCGGCCACCAGGCGCTTGAGGGCGGCGGGGTTTTGGGCGTCGTATTTGGCGGTCATGTCACGGGCCGCCACAGCACCCGCGGCGCGGACGATGGCCTTGTTCTCTGCCGACAAGGCGTCAAACGCCTTCTTGTTGATGAAGAACTCCAGCTCGGCGCCACCCTCCCACCAACCGGGGTAGTGGTAGAACGGGGCCACCTTGTGGAAGCCCAGCTTCTCGTCGTCAAACGGCCCCACGAACTCGGTGGCGTCCAAGGTGCCTTTTTCCAGCGCCTGGTACACCTCGCCCGCGGGCATGTTCTGGGCCACCACACCCAGCTTGGCCATGGCCTCGCCGAACAGGCCGCCGCCCATGCGCATCTTCAGGCCCTTGAGGTCGGCCACGGTCTTGATGGGCTTGCGGTACCAGCCGCCCATCTGGGTGCCGGTATTGCCGCAGCTCATGGAGACGATGTTGTACTTGGCATAAAACTCGTCCAGCAGCTTGCGGCCGTTGCCGTGTTCCATCCAGGCGTCCATGTGGCGGGCGGTCAGGCCAAAGGGCACGGCACAGCCAAACGCAAAAATGGGGTCCTTGCCGGTGAAGTAGTAAGACGCGGTCTGCGCCATCTCCACGGTGTCGGCTTGCAGGGCGTCCACCACACCAAAGGGGGGCATCAGCTCGCCACCGGCGTGCACAGACACCTCAAATTTGCCGCCCGACAGCGCCTTGACGGTTTCGGAGAACTTCTCAGCCGCCCCAAAGATGGTGGGCAATGCCTTGGGAAAGCTGGAAGCCAGACGCCAGCGAATGGCGGCCTGGGCATGCACCGCAGGGGCAACGCCCGCGGCCAGAACACCGGCCAAGCCAGCGTTTTTGATCAAGGAACGACGATCCATGGGAAAACTCCTCATAAGGCGATATTAGGGAAAACCATAACAGATCAAACTTGCCCGCACCCTACGGCACCGTCACCCAGGTTGCACCAGCAGGCCTGATTTGGTTCAATGGGCATTCCGTGCGCGTCACTTCGCCAACGTGGGTGCTCCAACATGAAGATGCCGGGTCGCCGCCTGTGTTCATTCCTGCTCTGCGTGGCGCTGGGGTGGGTGGCGTCGTTGGCCCATGGCGCCAACGCCCTTCCCAACGCCGCCTCGACCTTCCCTGTCAACGTCCCACGGGTGATCCCGGGGCACAGCGTGGTCTTTGTGTCGGTGGACTACCGCAACGGTGGCGCCATGGGGGTGTTCAGGGGGCTGTCGGAGGCGGCACACGCCGTGGGCTGGAAGGTCACGGCGCTCGATGGCCAGGGTTCCATGGCGCGGATTTGCACCCTGTTGGCACAACCTCGCACCCTGGCCGCTGACGCGGTGGTGTTGGGCGGCTTTGACCCCGACACTTGCGAAACGCAACTGCGCACCCTGAGACAGCGCAACGTGGTGCTGGTGGGTTGGCACGCAGGCAGTGATGCCCATGTGCCGGGGTTGTACTTCAATGTGGCCACTTCGCCCATCGAAGTGGCGCGATTGGCCTTGGCCGAGGTGATGCGTGATGCCCTCGAACGCCAACGCCCGGTGGGGGTGGTGATTTTCAACGACGGGCGCTTTGACATTGCCAACGCCAAGACCCAGGCCATGGCCGATGGCGTCACGCGTTGCGCCCCCGGCCTGCGGTGCGAATTGCTGGCGGTGGTGGACGTGCCCATTTCAGATGCCGCACAACAAATGCCGCAGCAGGTGCAAACGCAGCTGGCCCGATGGGGTGAGCGGTGGACCTACGCCATGGCCATCAACGATGTGTATTTCGATCACATGGAAATCCCGCTGCAGTTGGCCCGTCGCAAAGACCTGGCCAACGTGGCCGCGGGGGACGGTTCGGTCAAGGCCCTGTCCCGGGTGCGTTCAGGGCGAGCGGCCCAGATCGCCACCATCGGCGAACCCCTGGACCTTCAGGGCTACCAATTGCTGGATGAAATCCAACGCGCCCTCAACGGCAGCCCCCCCAGTGGCTTCATCCAGGAACCGCTGGTCCTGAATACCCGCAGCTTGCAGCATTCCGGCGGAAACCCGTCCCGGGAAGCGCTCAAGCGCTGGTACCATGACCGCTGGCTGAAATAGCGTTGCACGTGACCCGAAGCAGGAGCACCAGTGCAGGAACCCCTCGCATTCCACCGCATGCATCAGGCCCGTGCACTGGCCGGGACGATGCTGGACAGGCTGCGCGTCTGGCAGCGCGGTCTGAGTGCGGGCGTCCTGATGGCCATGACGGTGGGCTTGCTGTTGCCCGCCCTGGGCGGAGCCCTGATGCTGTGGAACGTGCGTCAGGACCAGGCCCTGACCCTGCGCCAGCAGGTGCTGGACAACAAGGAAGAGGTTTTGGCCCGCGTGCTGGCCGAGCCCCTGTGGAACTTCGACATGGACGGTCTCACGACGGTGGGCAACACCGCCCTGCTGGACCCTGAGGTGATTTCGTTTCGGGTTCTGGACCTTGACGGCCAACCCCTGCTGGACTTGAAAGCGCCCCCCCGGCCACTGGAACACCAGCAAACCCTTCAGCGCAGCATCGTGCACGGCAACACGGTGATCGGGCTGTTCCAGATCACGGTGGATGACGCCGTCCTGCAACAGGAACTCCGCCGTGATCGAACCGTGTTCCTCTGGGTGCTGCTGGGGCAGTTCGTGGGGGGCGTGGCCTTGGTGTTCGTGGCCCTTCGGCGTCGGGTGCTGACCCCCGTGCGACGCCTGATGGGGTTTTCCAAGGAACTGGCCGCAGGACGCCTGGAAACCCCGTTCCAAGCCCATGCTCAGGATGAAATCGGCCAACTGGGTCGGCAACTGGTGCGCATGCGAGACGATCTCCTGGCCGCCTTCAATGAACAGAAGGCCGTGCTCAACAACATCCGGGTGGGCGTGCTGTTTGTGCGGGGCAACCGGGTGTTGATGGCCAACGCCGCCGCCGAGGAAATCTTTGCCTGCCCCGCCAACGGCCTGGTCGACACCCACACCCGGCAATTGCATTGCAGTGACGAGCAGTTCGACCATGTGATTCGAAACGCCGCTGCCGCATTTGGCCGGGGCTCGGTGGCCTACGAAACCGAACTGCAAATGGTCCGCCGCAATGGCGAGGTGTTCTGGGCCCACCTTCGAGGCTCGGTGCTGAACCGGCATCAGCTGAACCAGGGCAGTGTGTGGATCGTCGAGGACGTGTCCACCCAACGGCAGGCCGCCGAGCAGTTGCGCCTGTCGGCCACCCTGTTCGATTGCTCTGCCGATGGCGTGGTGGTCACCGACCGCCACCACCGGGTGCTGAAGGTGAACAACGCATTCGTGCGCCTCACCGGCTACGAACTCTCGGACTTTGCCGACCAGCCCCTGTCGGTGCTGAACTCGGCCCGCAACCCCCCCGACCTGGCCCAGCGCATGACCCGAGCACTCGACAACGGGGCTGGGCGCTGGGAAGAAGAAGTCTGGCTGCGTAAAAAAAACGGCGACACGCTGCTGGCCCTGCTGTCGTTCAGCACCGTGCATGACGACCGCGGACAAATCAGCCACCATGTGTGCACCGGACAGGACATCACCTACAAGAAAGCCAGTGAACACGAGATCCGCTTCCTGGCCTACCACGACCCGTTGACCAGCCTGCCCAATCGCCGGTCACTGCACGACCGGCTGCAATCCGCCTTGATGCCCCAGCTCGGTCAACCCCCCTACGGCGCATTGCTGCTCATTGACCTGGACAACTTCAAGATCCTCAACGACACACGCGGGCACGTCATGGGCGACCGTTTGCTGGTGGCCGTGGCACGGCGGCTGCAAGCGCGAATCAGTGGCCAGAACATGGTGGCCCGCATGGGTGGCGACGAGTTTGTGGTGCTGCTGACCGGTTTTGCATGCCCCGCCGACTTGCAAACCCAAGTACCGCCCCTTGCACAAGGCCTGCTGGAGGGCCTGGCCAAACCCTATCGGCTGCATGTCCATGGCATGGAACAAGACCGACACCAGGAATTGCACCACCGGTGTTCCGCCAGCATTGGGGTGGCCCCCTTCCATGCGGGCCATGTGTCGGCTGACGAACTCATCAAACAAGCCGACATGGCGATGTACCGCGCCAAAGCCACCGGGCGCAACACCGTGGTGTGGTACGCCCCCGCCATGCAAGACGAGGTGGTGGCCCGCGCACACCTGGAAGCTGAGCTGAACACCGCCCTCCGTGAACAGCAGTTTGTGGCGTATGCCCAACCGCAAGTGCATGCGTCCGGACGGCTGCAGGGCGCGGAGTTGCTCATCCGCTGGCAGCACCCCCAACAGGGGTTGGTGTCGCCCATGGCCTTCATCCCGTTGGCGGAGGAAGTGGGGCTGATCGTGCCCATCGGGGCCTGGATCATCGACCAGGCCTGCGCCCTGTTGGCCAAATGGGCCCACCTGAAAGACTTTGACACGTTGACCTTGGCCGTCAATGTGAGTGCCCGCCAGTTCCTGGACGAAGGGTTTGTGGCCATGGTGCTCAATGCCCTGGACCGCCATGGCGTGCCCCCCGGGCGGCTGAAACTGGAAGTGACCGAGAGCCTGCTGTTGACCAACATGGACAACGTGACCCGCACCATGAACCAGCTCAAGGCCCATGGCCTTCAGTTCTCGCTGGATGACTTTGGCACCGGGTATTCGTCCCTGTCTTACCTGCAGCACCTGCCCTTTGACCAGTTGAAGATCGACAAGTCGTTTGTCAGCGCCCTGGACGGCAGCGGCCAGCCGTCGCCCATCGTTTCCGCCATCGTTGCGCTGGGCCAGAACCTCAACATGGCCGTCATTGCCGAAGGGGTGGAAACCGAGGCCCAACGTGACCAGCTCGTCCAAAGCGGATGCGAGCACTACCAGGGCTACCTGTTCGGTCGCCCGACACCGGTGTCCACCTTCGAGGAACAGGCCTGCCGCGTTGCGCTTTGAGGGGGCGGGGCACGAAGCTCAGGTGTGAAGCGCCTCCGGCGTCACATCGGGGCCACTGCCGCTGAAGCGATCCAACGCCAGGTAAATGACCGGCGTGATGTAGAGCGTGACCGCCTGCGAAAACACCAACCCGCCCACCACCGCCAAACCCAAAGGCTGGCGCAACTCGGCCCCCGCACCCAGCCCCAAAGCCAGCGGCAAGGCCCCCATGAGGGCCGCCAGCGTGGTCATCATGATGGGTCGAAAGCGCAGGATGCACGCTTCGCGGATGGCTTGCGCCGGCGTCATGCCCCCGTGGCGTTGGGCGTCCAGGGCAAAGTCGATCATCATGATGGCGTTCTTCTTCACGATGCCGATCAGCAGCAGGATGCCGATGGTGGCGATCAGCGTCAGGTCCTGCTTGAACAGCATCAGCGTGCCCAGCGCCCCCACCGCCGCTGACGGCAAGCCCGCCAGGATGGTGAGCGGGTGGATGTAACTCTCGTACAGCACCCCCAGCAGCACGTAAATGACCAGCAGTGCCGCCGCGATCAGCACCACCTGGTTGCCCTGCGAGTTCTTGAACACCGCCGCGTCCCCCCCGTAGCTGGTGATGATGGACGACGGCAGGCCGATGTCGGCCCCCAGCTTCTCCAGCCGGTTGGTGGCATCCCCCAGGGCCGCACCCGGGGCCAGGTTGAACGAGAGGGTGATGGCCTGCAACTGCCCCACGTGGTTGATGGCCGTGGGGCCCACCGCACGCTCCACCGTGGTGAAGGCGGACAACGGCACCAGGGCCCCGGTGGATGCGCGAACGTACACACTGCGCAATCCGGCCTCGTCCTGCTTGGCGTCGCCCGCCAACTCCAGGATGACCTGGTAGCTGTCGGTGGGCAGGTAGATGGTGGACACCTGCCGCTCGCCAAACGCGCTGAACAGGGCCACACGAACGGCATCGATGGACACGCCCAGGGTGTTGGCGCGGTCGCGGTCGATGTTGAGCTTGGCCTGCAGGCCACGCAGCTGCGAGTCGCTGGTGACGTCGCGGAACAGCGGATCGGTGCGCAGGTTCTGCTGGAGCTTTTGCGACCACTCGTTGAGCTCGTCCGCCTTGATGCTTTGCAGGATGTACTGGTACTGCGCCTTGCTCTGGCGTCCGCCCAGTTGCAGGTTTTGCACAGGCCGCATGAACACCCGCAAGCCCGGCACCGCCCGCAGCTTGCCGCGCAAGCCTTCAATCACCGCCTTGGCCGATTTGCGCTCGGCGCGGGGCTTCAACCCCACGAACATGCGTCCGGTGTTTTGGGCACCACTGCCGCCGTTGAACGAGCTGACGCGTTCCACCGCCGGGTCGGATCGGACGATGGCCGCCGCCTGCTCCTGCAAACGCACCATTTCGGGAAAGGACACGTCCTCGGCCGCCTCGGTGGACACGGTGATCTGACCAATGTCCTCCTCGGGAAAAAAACCCTTGGGGATGACCATCAACAACCACGCCGTGGCCACCAGGGTCAGCAAGGCCACCAGCAACACCGTCTTGCGCCAGGCCAGCGCCCCGTCCAGCGTGCGGGTGTACAGACCGGCCAGGGCGTCAAAGCCACGCTCGAAGGCCCGAACCACCACCCCCGGCCTCTTGTGCATGTCCTCCACCCGCAGCAGGCGGCTGGCCAGCATGGGCACCAAGGTCAGTGACACAAACGCCGACACCAGGATGGACAGCCCCACCACCACCGCGAACTCGTGGAACAGCAGCCCGATGACCCCGGGCATGAAAAAGATGGGAATGAACACCGCCACCAGTGAGGTGGAAATGGAAATGATGGTGAACCCCACCTCCCGCGAACCCCGCAGCGCGGCCTGGAAGGGGCGCTCGCCGTTTTCCACATGCCGCATGATGTTTTCCAGCATCACGATGGCGTCGTCCACCACCAGGCCCACGGCCAGCGTCAGCCCCAGCAGGGAAATGTTGTCCAGGCTGTAATGCAGCCCCCACAACAAGGCCACCGCGCCCATCAACGACACGGGCAACGACAGCGTGGGGATGATGGTGGCCACCACCCGGCGCAAGAACAGGAAGATGACCAGCACCACCAGCGCAATGGTGCCCGCCAGGGTCAGCGTCACGTCGTGCAGGGCTTCACGCACCGACACCGAACGGTCGTTGACCGGCGTCATCTGCACCGATTGCGGCAACTGCGCCTGGATCTGCGCCAGCGCCGCCTTGACCGAATCCACCACCCGCACGGTGTTGGCCCCGGGTTGGCGCAACACCGCCAGGGTGATGGACGGCTCGCCATTGAGGTTGCCATGGGTCTTGAGCGTTTCCACGCTGTCCACCACCTCGGCCACGTCGCGCAAACGCACCGGGTTGCCCCCACGGTTGGCGATGATGAGCGCCCCAAATTCCGCCGCGTTCTGCAACTGGCGGTTGGCCTGCAAGGTCAGGGTCTGCTGCGGGCCGTCGAGTGTGCCCACGGGCGTGTTGACGTTGGCCGCACGCAAGGCGGTGGCCACTTCGTCCAAGCCCATGTTGCGGGCCACCAGGGCCTGCGGAATCACCCGCACGCGCACGGCAAACCGCTTGGAGCCAAAGATGTTGACCTGCGCCACCCCATCCACGGTGGACAAGGTGGGGGAAATCAGGTGTTCGGCATAGTCTTGCAGCTCGGACGGCGGCAGTGACGGCGACGTGAGCGCCACCAGCAGAACCGGTGCATCCGCCGGGTTGACCTTGCGGTACGACGGCATCTGCGTCATGTCGGCAGGCAGCGAGCGTTGGGCGCGCAGCAGCGCGGCCTGCACGTCCAGTGCGGCACCGTCGATGTTGCGGCCTTCCACGAATTCCAGCGTCAGCGAGGTGTTGCCCAGCGTGCTGGTGGAGCTGATCTGCGACAGCCCGGGAATGGTCTGGAACTGCTTTTCCAGCGGCAAGGCCACCGACGAGGCCATGGTTTCCGGGTTGGCCCCGGCCAGGTTGGCCGACACGTTGATGACAGGGGTGTCGTAACTGGGCAGCGCCGCGACCGGGATGGACCGATACCCGATCACCCCGGCCAGCAACACGGCCAGGTTCAGCAGCACCGTCATCACCGGACGGCGAATGAACAACTCGGACAGGTTCATGACGCCGCCTTCTCAGCGGCTTTGTCACCCGCTTTGTCACCAGGTTTGTCACCGGGCTTGCCTGGGGCCTTTTCCGTCACCGGGGTGCCGGGGCGCAGGTTCTGGCGACCGTTGACCACCACCTTGTCGCCCTCGTTCACGCCCGACACGGCGGCCACTTCGCCCTGGATGTTCAGCACCTTGACGGGCCGCGGTGCGGCCTTGCCTTCTTCCACCACATACACCAGGGGGCCACGGGCGCTCTGGATGACGGACACGGTGGGCACGGTGACGGCTTCGTCCAGCGTGCGCAGCGGCAGACTCACCTTGACGTAGGCCCCGGGCCACAAGGTGTTGTCCTTGTTGTCGAAGCGGGCCTTCACCTTCACGGTGCCGGTGGCGGCATCGACCACGCTGTCCACAAAATTCAGCCGCCCCGTCAACACCGTCTTGCCGTCGGGCATGCTGGCCTTGACCGGGGCCTTGCCTGTGGCCAACAGGCCCAGCACGTCGGGCAGGTTGGACTGCGGCAGGCTGAAGCTCACGTCCATGGTGTCGAGTTGGGTCAAGGTGGTCAGCGTGGTCTGGTTGGCCTGCACCGCCGTGCCCACGTACACCGGCACCAGGCCCACCCGGCCGGCACTGGCCGCCGTGACACGGCCATACGACAACGGCACCTGGGCCGCAGCCAGCGCGGCCTTGTCAGCCGCCAGCGTGGCCTGCTGCGACTCCACATTGGTTTGTGCCGTGTCCACCGCCCCTTGGGACACGAAGTTCTTGGACAGCAGCTCCCGCGCACGCGCCCACTGGCGCTGGGCATCGGCCAGCAGCGCCTCGTCCTTGCTGATCTGGGCCTTGAGCTTGGCCACGTTGGCCTCGTCGGCCCGGGTGTCCAGGGTGAACAGCAGTTGCCCGGCACGAACCGCCTGCCCTTCTTTCACATGCACCTGGGTGACCACCCCACTCATCTGGGCCTTGACATCCACCTGCGACAACGGGGTGGCGGTGCCGGTGGCTTCGGTGGCCACATTCAGGCTCTGGCGCTGGGCCAAGGCCGTGGTCACCGGCACGGCGGGTGGGGTGGCAGGCTTGGCGGCATCGGCGGGGGCTTGCGTCTGCGCGGCGGCTTCTGGCGTTGCCGTGTCCGTTTTGCTGCCACAGGCGGCCAGCAAACACAAACAACCAACGGTCAGCAACGACAACTGTTTTTTTTGTTTCATGGTTTCGGGAGAGGGGAAGGTCAAGCCGGGCTTTTTAGCCCGCTATCTTCTCAGGCGTGTGTAAACAAGGGTGAAGACATTGCGCAGGCTGATTGTGATGGTGTGCAGCCCTTTGCCGCCAAGGCGGTGAACGCCACCGTGATCGACCTGCCGCACCACGCCTGAGCCCTGCCCACCGCCCACATGGTTTTAAGCACTTTTGGCATCTAGCGCTTTATTTGAAAGCGTAAGAAGCTATATTTTCAGTAGCATGCAACACCTGAATGACCCACCGTTCAGAGGCGCGCAGCGTGCTCGCGGCGGTCGAACGCCACCGGGTTGGCCGCCGCAGCCTGCGCCGGGCGGGGCTGAAGCCCACCCAAGGGTTTACCCCAGGTTTACACACCCGTTACCGGCGCGGCACACCGGCTGCCGACACTCCTTGGGGTAGACACCTCAAGGAGAACACCATGAACCTCAACCCCCACCGCCCCTGGATCACCCCGCTGGTCATCGGCAGCTTTGCCCTGTCGGCCGTCACCGGCGTGCTGATGTTCTTTCACTGGGATACCGGGCTGAACAAAACCGCCCACGAGTGGCTGGGCTGGTTGATGGTGGCCGCCGTGGCGTTCCACGCCCTGCTGCACTGGCCCGCGTTCAAGCGCCATTGGGCGGCCCCCGTGGGCAAGGCCGTCATCGTGGCCTGCCTGGCCGTGCTGGCCCTCAGCTTTGCGCCCCTGGGGGGCAGCACGGGCGGCGAGCCGCCGTTCATGCGCCCCATCAAAACCCTGGCCGCCGCCCCCCTGCCGGTGCTGGCCCAGGTGGCGGGGGTGGACCTGCCCACCCTCAAAGCCCGGCTGGCCGCCGCAGGCAAACCCGCCACTGCCGACGACCAAACCCTGGCCCAACTCTCCGGCCCCGACCCCAAGGCCCAAATGCGCCTGCTCAACCAGGTGCTGGTCGCCAAAGCCCCCTGATGCGCCCAGCCGCCAAAATGGCGGCATGGCCGACACCACGCCCCCCAACCCCACCTACCAGATGCTGTGGCGCTGCACCCAGTGCCACACCGCCGACCTGCTGGCCCTGACCCAGCGCTTCTGCCCCGCCTGCGGCGCGGCACAAGACCCAGACCAGCGCTACTTCCCCCCGCCCGGGCAGGAAGTGGAAGTGCAAAACCACCGCTACGTGGGCGCCGACTGGCCCTGCGCCTACTGCGAAGCGCCCAACGCCGCCGCATCCGCCTTCTGCACCCACTGCGGTGCCCCCAAGGACGGCCACAAGGAAGTGGCCCGGGTGGCCTCACCGGACGAAGCCGCCGCCCCACCCTCCCCGCCCTCCCCACCCAGTGCGCCCGCCCAACCCGCCCAAACCGCCGCGGCCCCCTCCGGCTTCCCCTGGGGCAAGGCGGTGTTGGCCGTGCTGCTGCTGGCCCTGGTCGGCTGGGCCACGCTGTTCTTCAGCCGCCACGACGAAACGGCGCAAGTGGTGCAGCAGCAATGGGCCCGCTCGGTGGAGGTTGAGCAGTACACCGCCGTGTCTGAATCCGCCTGGTGCGACAGCCTGCCCGCCGGGGCCTACCAGGTCAGCCGAAGCCGCGAACAACGCGGCACCCGCCAGGTGGAAGACGGACAGGTGTGCCACGACGTGCGCCAAGACCAGGGCGACGGCACCTTCATCAAACGCCGCGAGTGCGAAACCCGCTGGCGCGACGAACCGGTGTATGACGACCGCTGCCGCTTCCGCCTCAACCGCTGGCAGGCGCTGCGCACCGACGCCCTGCAAGGCGACGCCGCCCTGGCCCCCGCCTGGCCCCAACCCCGCCTGGGCAACGGATGGGTGGCCAACGGCCCCGCCCTGCTGGGCATGCAACGCCTGGGCGCCCGTACCGAACGTTACGAGGTGAAGGTGCGCTCCAGCCAAGGCAAGGAATGGACCTGCACCCTGCCCGAAGCCCGCTGGGCCGCCCTGCGCCCCCACACGCCCGTGACCCTGGCCGTGCGCGGCACGGGCGGCGCCGATTGCGCCACCCTGGCACCCGCCGCTGCGGTGCGCTGAGCCCCTGCGGAGTCAGGCTAGAATCCAGCCCTCTTCGGAAGTGTGGCAGAGTGGTCGATTGCACCGGTCTTGAAAACCGGCGGCCCGCAAGGGTCCGTGAGTTCGAATCTCACCGCTTCCGCCAGATATAACCCTAAGTGATTGATTCACTTAGGGTTTTTTCTTTTAGATAACAAAAACCCACCCAAATACCCGCCCAAAACCTACCCAGTAGGAGGTGCACACGATTGCATAGATTTACGGGCGAACTTCTCGGCAAATTTCTGAGCCGCATGTACTCAAGACGGTAGGTCAATCTGTGGTTTGTTGCCATATTTGGTTCTTCTTGCAAGCACGAGCCAATTTGTAGGCACTGAGTGCCCGCCCGAGTCAAACTGCCACCATCAGCACCAGACAACCCTTGTGAGTCGATTTCTGCCCCGACAAATCGTTGCTACGATAGAACACAAAATTAGGGGGTGACGATTGGATTCAGAGATGCGATTAACGCAGCATCAAAGCCAGTATTACGCTTGGCTTTTGACGCGACGTGCGCCAAGCGACACGGTCGAGTCGCTTGCATCCACCCTCGTCGACTCGCAGGTCGACCTCAACCCGCATCAGGTCGAGACGGCTCTCTTCGCCTGCAGCAATCCGCTGTCGCGCGGCGTCATCCTGGCGGACGAGGTCGGGCTCGGAAAGACCATCGAGGCTGGTCTTGTCATCTCACAGCGCTGGGCCGAGCGCCGTCGCCGCATCCTGATCATCGTACCCGCCAACTTGCGCAAGCAGTGGCATCAAGAGCTGCAGGACAAGTTCAGTCTGCAGGGCCTGATCCTTGAGGCCAAGAACTACAACACCATCCGCAAGCAGGAACGCCAGAACCCATTCCTGATGGCATCGGGGCCGGTCATCTGCTCGTATCAGTTTGCAAAGTCCAAAGCGGACGACATCAAGGACATCGACTGGGACTTGGTCGTGCTCGACGAAGCGCATCGTCTGCGCAACGTCTACAAGACCAGCAACGTCATCGCCAAGACCCTGAAGGAGGCGCTGGCCCGCGTTCACTCCAAGGTGCTGCTGACCGCCACGCCGCTGCAAAACTCGCTGCTGGAGCTCTACGGCCTGGTCAGCATGATCGATGACCGAGTCTTCGGCGACATCGACAGCTTTCGATCCCAGTTCACTGCCCAACCCAGAGAGCAGGCGTTTGCCGCGCTTCGGACCCGGCTGGCACCGGTTTGCAAGCGAACCCTGCGCCGCCAAGTTCAACAGTACGTCCCGTACACCGCTCGCAAGGCAATCGTCGAGGAGTTCACGCCCTCCACAGAGGAGCGGGAATTGTCCAACCTCGTTGCGGATTACCTGCGGCGCCCCAACCTCAAGGCTCTGCCAGAGGGCCAGCGCCAGTTGATTTCTCTGGTGCTCTGGAAGCTGCTTGCCTCCTCCACTCACGCCATCGCGGGTGCCCTGGAGACGATGGCCAAGCGCCTGCAAGGAGAGCTGGACGAGTCCTCGGATGTTCCAGATCTTGCCGACGTGCTGGACGAAGACTATGAGTCGCTCGACGAAACCGCCGACGAGTGGAATGGGCAAGACCCAAGCACAGCGCCGCCGACGCCCAACGAGCGCGATGCCGTAGCGCAGGAGATTGCCGAGCTTCGGCACTTCAAGACGCTGGCGACCAACATCCGCGATAACTCCAAGGGCAAGGCGCTCTTAACTGCCCTGGATCGAGCGTTCGCCGAACTGGAACGCCTAGGTGCGGCCAAGAAGGCCATCATCTTCACCGAGTCAAAGCGCACGCAGGAATACCTCCTCTCGCTCTTGGCGGACACGTCCTACGGGGAAGGCATCGTGCTGTTCAACGGCACCAACAGCGATGCCCGGGCACAAGCCGTCTACAAAGACTGGCTCAAGCGCCACGAGGGAACGGATCGCATCACGGGCTCGAAGACCGCCGATACCCGAGCCGCCTTGGTCGAGCACTTCAAGGAGCGCGGCACGGTGATGATTGCCACCGAGGCCGGTGCCGAAGGCATCAATCTCCAGTTCTGCTCATTGGTCATCAACTACGACCTGCCCTGGAATCCGCAGCGCATCGAACAACGCATCGGGCGCTGCCATCGGTATGGCCAGAAGTTCGACGTGGTGGTGGTGAATTTCGTCGACCGCAGCAACGAGGCAGACGCGCGTGTCTATGAGCTGCTGGCGCAGAAGTTTCAGCTCTTCGAGGGCGTTTTCGGAGCCAGCGACGAGGTGCTTGGGGCCATCGGCTCGGGCGTGGACTTTGAACGGCGCATTGCCGATATCTACCAGAACTGCCGTGATCCGGATGCCATCAAGGCCAGCTTCGAGCAGTTGCAGCTCGACCTGTCGGGCGAGATCAGCGAGGCGATGGTCAAAACGCGCCAGATCTTGCTCGAGAACTTCGACGAGGAAGTCCAAGACAAGTTGCGCGTCCGCGCAGAGGACAGCCGCGCCGCACGCAGCAAGTACGAACGAATGCTCATGGATCTGACCAGGGCAGAGTTGGCCGACTGCGCCACTTTTGACGCCGACGGATTCGTCCTTCAAAGCGCACCGGAAGCGGCTCTCGACGGCATCGATCTGGGGCGCTACGAGCTTCCTCGACGCTCCGGTGATGCACACCTCTACCGGATCGGACATCCGCTCGCCGTCTGGGTTACCCATCAAGCGAAAACCCGCGAACTCGCCAGCACCCGGCTGGTCTTTGACTATGACGCTTACGGCACGCAGATCAGCACGCTCAAGGCCTATCGAGGCAAGACTGGCTGGCTGACCCTGAAACTGGTATCCGTGGAAGCGCTCGGTAACGAGGAACAGCACTTGGTGGTGGCGGCCAGTACTTCAGATGGACAGGCACTCGCAGAGGATGACCCGGAGAAGTTGCTGCGTCTGCCTGCACGGTCGCAATCGGCCGGGCTTTTCAACGCGGCGGACGCCACCCTCGTGGACGACGTGGAGGCCCGCAAGATTGCCCTGCTCCGTGAGATCAACCAGCGCAACCTCGGCTACTTCGACCAGGAAGTCCAGAAGCTGGATGCCTGGGCCGATGATTTGAAGCTGGGGCTTGAGCAAGAGATCAAGGCCATCGATGCCGAGATCAAGGAAGTGCGCCGTACAGCGGCAACCTCACCCACGCTCGAAGAAAAGCTGGCTCATCAGAAGCGCCAGCGGGAGCTTGAAGCCAAGCGCACCAAGCTGCGGCGCGAGTTGTTCGCCCGGCAAGACGAGGTCGAAGCCCAGCGCAACGACCTGATCACGCAACTGGAAGTGCAGCTGCAGCAGCAGGTTGTCGAACACACGCTGTTCACCATCGAATGGGAGCTCGTGTGATGGCTGCACTTGCCCCCAATTTTCTGAACATCCTGAGAGACAAACTCGGGAAAGACTTCGTACCGCATCTACCTGAGCTTCTCGATAAGAAGCCCCCGCAAGAAGAGCAAGACAAGAAGCAGCTATCGCGAGCCTTTAGCGCTTTTGCTCTGCACAAGATGCTGGATATCGGAATCGCAGTGTCGGCGAAATCGGTTGTTGATGATTTTGATGACAATGGCATCGATGCAATCTACTACGCAAGCACCAAGAAAACTCTTTATCTAGTTCAAACGAAATTTCGCGAGCGCGAACAGTTCAGCGAAGAAGACGCCATTAAGTTCCGGAATGGTGTGGAACTGCTACTCGATCAAAAGTACAAGCGCTTCAATGCAAACGTTCAACTTCGAGAAGAAGAGTTAGACAATGCGTTTGACGAAGCAGACCATATTCAATTGGTTATTGCCTATATCGGAACAGGAGTTTCTGAGCACGCGAAAGCCGCGCTAAAGGAGCTCACTGAAGCAGAAGATCACCACGAATCCTCGCGCATTGCGTCTCAAGTCGAAGAATATGGACCCGAGAGGGTCCAAGCAGATCTTCTCGCAGAGCAGAGCGTCGGCGTTGTGAATGACTCGTTGAACTTGAGTAAATGGCAACATCTCGGAGGGCATCCTGATACGCACATTGGCATCGCCTTGATCTCCGATTTAGTGGACCTGCACAACAAGCATCAGAAGGCGCTATACGAACGCAACATTCGCTATTTCCTTGGCACAAGGACGTCGGACGTCAATAAGTCGATCCAGGAAACCTTGCGAACAGCGCCTGATGAGTTCTTCTACCTAAATAACGGCATCACGGCGCTGGCGGATCTAATCGAGCAGCCAAGAGGCACTCGGGCCACGAAGCGGTTGAAACTGCGCGGACTTTCGGTCATCAACGGCGCACAAACTATCTCTTCGTCTGCAGATTTCGTTGCACAGAATCCGGATTGCGACATCTCGACTGCGAAGGTCTTGGTGACGATCATTAAGGCCGACTCAGAAGGCAAATTCGGACGGTCAGTGACACGTGCACGCAATCACCAAAATCCTGTTTCGACCGGCAATTTTGCTTCGCTTGATCCACGCCAGGAAGACTTGCGCCGAGAACTGTCTTATCTCGGTTTCAGCTACCACTACCGGCCTGAAGCGACACCTGTTAACGCAGAGAGATCGCCCAACACCATCACCATCGAGCAGGCCATGAAGGCTCTCGCCTTGTTCGAGGCCGATCCGAGATACGCGTTCTGGTTGAAAAACGAAGTTGTCAGATTTCAGAATGCCGATTCCCCCGAGTACAAGACCTTGTTCTCCGCTTCATCGTCCGGCGCGCAACTCGCAAATAAGGTCTTGTTCTTTCGGTTTGTCCGGGATGTGCTTGCAGCCAATTCTGCGGCGACTCGAGGAGCGGAAGGACTTTTTTACCAACACGGCATCTTTGTCGTAACCAGTGTGCTTGCAAAAGTTTGTCGCAAGCTATTGACTGGTCATGAGGTAATGGACGCAACGCGACTCAACGCGCTCCTAAGCCCCACTCTCGACCAATACCGGCAGCTCTGTTGGGAGCAAGCGGAATCACAAGTTGGTCAAGGGCGTAGCGTGTTGGCTTTCTTTAAGAATCAAGGTAACACCGTCCGGTTGCTGGACAAATGCATGGCCGTAGCCTACGGGCTTGATGAGACCGACGAATATAAGGCGGTAAAGGGTGTAGCGCAAAAGAAGGAAGACTTTCCATTAGAGCGCGTTTTCCGGTACCTGACATCCAAAGCGCCGCAGATTGAGGAAAAGAAATGAAGCAAAAGCTCGAACTCACATGGATTGGCAAGGAAAAGCGCCCAAAGCTTGAGCCACGCATCTTGGTTGAAAACTCGGAAAAATCGTATCACGCCAAGCACCGTGTTTCGGACGCGGACAATTTCGATAACCGCCTGATCTTTGGCGACAACTTGTTGGCACTGAAGGCCCTAGAGCAAGAATTTTCAGGCCAAGTGAAGTGCGTCTTCATCGACCCACCCTACAACACTGGCAGTGCTTTCACACATTACGACGATGGACTAGAGCACTCAATTTGGCTTGGCTTGATGCGCGACAGACTGGAGATCATCAAGCGCTTATTGTCTTCCGATGGTTCGCTTTGGATTACGATTGATGACAACGAAGCACACTATCTAAAGGTATTGTGCGATGAGATTTTCGGGAGATCCAACTTCGTCTCCAATGTTGTCTGGCAGAAGAAATTCTCTCCTCAGAACGATGCAAAGTGGATCAGCAGTAGTCATGACCACATTCTTTGCTACGCATTGGACAAGAGTCGTTGGTTTCCAAACGCTCTCCCGCGCTCAGCAGAAATGGATGAGAGATACAAAAATCCAGACAACGATCCAAGAGGCGCATGGACAGCGACTGACCTTACGCGTGCGGAGCATCGGGACCGGGACTACTGGGGTCTAATTACTCCCTCTGGAAAAACGGTATTTCCAGCCAAGGGGCGCAGTTGGAGCCGTCCAAAAGAAAATATTGAAAAGCTGAAAGCGGATAACCGCCTATGGTTCGGCCCAAATGGCAGCAACCTTCCACGCCTAAAAAAGTATCTCAGTGAGATGGAGGGCGGCCTCACACCGCAATCAATTTGGTTCCATAACGAAGTTGGAAACAACCAGGAGGCAAAGAAGGAAATCCTCCAGATTGATGCAGACACGGTATTTGACACCCCAAAACCTGAGCGACTCATCCATCGGATTCTTCATCTCGCAACCCTTCCTGGCGACCTTGTCCTGGACTCGTTTGCGGGCTCAGGAACCACAGGTGCAGTTGCGCACAAAATGGGCCGCCGTTGGATCATGGTGGAGCTGGGTGAGCATTGCCACACGCACGTTATCCCACGTCTGCGAAAAGTTATTGACGGCGACGACAAGGGGGGCATCACCGACGCAGTTAATTGGCAGGGCGGCGGCGGCTTCCGCTATTTCACTCTTGCGCCAAGCCTCATCGTCAACGATCGCTGGGGCAATCCGGTCATTAATCCGGAATATGACGCGACGCACCTCGCAGAAGCATTGTGCAAACTCGAGGGCTTCAATTACGCGCCATCTGAAGTGCAATGGTGGCAGCACGGCCACTCCAGCGAACGCGACTTCATCTACGTGACCACGCAGAACCTCTCTGCGGAACAGTTGCAAGCACTCTCCGACGAAGTCGGCAGCGACCAAAGTCTGCTCGTGTGCTGTGCCGCCTTCCACGGTGTCACGGCAACCAAGGCGTCCGAGCGCTGGCCGAATCTGACGCTGAAGAAGATTCCAAAGATGGTGCTGGCCCGCTGTGAATGGGGCCACGACGACTACAGCCTGAATGTGGCGAATCTGCCTATGGCTCAGGTCGAAAAGGCCGTGGCTGCGGATAGCTCTACAGCACTGAAAAGCAAGAAATCTGCCCCCGCGAACGCCGGGCAAGGCGGTCTGTTTGGGGAGAACGAATAATGAACGCACGCGTCCTGAACGCCGTCACCGGTCGATTGTCTCTTCGGCCTCCACAGGCGGAATCTCTCTCGAAATTGGTGCGTGCGCTGGAAGCAGCCCCTGATCTGCTCGGTCATGAGCAGGATGTGACGGCGATTCTCTCCACACTGAAGGCCGAGTTCTCAACCTTAGAGGACTTCGAGCGGGAGTTTCCGTCGTTGTGCTTCGCGCTCGCCACCGGCGTCGGCAAGACTCGCCTGATGGGCGCATTTATCGCCTACCTCCATTTGGCGCACGGCATCAACAACTTCTTCGTGCTGGCACCGAACCTGACGATCTACAACAAGCTGATCGCAGACTTCACGCGCAACACGCCAAAGTACGTCTTCAAGGGCATTGCCGAGTTCGCACAACAGCCACCGCTGATCATCACCGGCGACAACTACGACCAGACCGGCGCGGTTGTTCAAGATCAGACGATGGGCTTTGCCCACGATGTGCGCATCAACATCTTCAACATCTCCAAGATCAACTCCGAGGTGCGTGGCGGCAAGGAGCCGCGCATCAAGCGGATGAAGGAAGTGCTTGGGGACAGCTACTTCAACCATCTGGCCAATTTGCCAGATCTCGTGCTGCTGATGGATGAGTCGCACCGCTATCGCGCCAGCGCTGGTGTTCGCTCCATCAATGAGCTGAAGCCGCTGTTCGGCCTGGAGGTGACGGCGACACCATTTGTGGAGTCCACGCGCGGCCCCGTGCCGTTCAAGAACGTGGTGATGGACTACCCACTGGCACGAGCGATGGAAGACGGCTTCGTCAAAGAGCCCGCCGCAGTGACCCAGCGCAACTTCGACGCAAAGGCGCACACGCCCGAGGAGATCGAAAAGACCAAGCTGGAAGACGGCGTGCGCCTGCACGAAACCACCAAGGTGGAGCTGCTGACCTATGCCCGCGAGAACGGCGTGAAGGTGGTGAAGCCGTTCATGCTCGTGATTGCGCGTGATACCACTCACGCTGGGCAACTTTTGGCGCTTCTAGAGTCAGAAGCCTTCTACGAAGGACGCTATCAAGGCAAGGTGATTCAGGTCGACTCCAGCCGCACGGGGGCGGAGGAGGAAGAGATGATCACGCGCCTCCTCGCGGTGGAGAGCGTGGACGAGCCGACCGAGATCGTCATTCACGTCAACATGCTCAAAGAGGGCTGGGATGTCACCAACCTCTACACCATCGTTCCGTTGCGTGCGGCCAATGCGCGCACGCTGATTGAGCAGTCGATTGGTCGCGGGTTGCGTCTGCCCTACGGCAAACGCACAGGCGTGGCAGCAGTTGATCGCCTCAACATCGTCGCGCACGACAAGTTTCAGGAAATCATCGATGAAGCCAACCGGGGCGATTCACCGATCAGGCTGAAGCAGGTGATTCTTGAAGCGCCGAGCGCCGACGACAAGAAGGTGAGCGTCCAGGTCGGCTCGGGTGCGATGACGCGCCTGGGGCTTGCCGATGCGCCCACTATCGCCAACGCCCCGACAAACGCAGGCACGGCCTCGGCCAGCCCAGCCCCCGCGCCAGTATTCGCCACGGAACGCGAACGCCAAGCCGCCCGCGTTGTGATGGACGTCATCGGCAAGTACGAGGTCAAGCGCGATCTCGTCCCGACCAGCGGCGCACTGCTCAACGTAGACGTGCAGGCTGCGATCTTGGCTGAGGTGACCGAGCGCCTGAAGCCTGCTCAGGGTGAGCTGCTGACGGGTGCCGACGACGGGGTGCCTGCACTTGACCTCTCGGCCGTGGTGGCCAAGACCACTGAGATCGTCGTCCAGCAAACCATCGACATTCCCCGCATTGCGGTGGTGCCGACCGGCGAAGTCACCACGGGCTTCCACCCGTTCAAGCTCGACGTCGCTCAGTTACACCTTCAGCCCGGCGAGCGCGAGATCATCATTCACAACCTGCACACCAACGAGCAGGACACGCTGGCGTCGGAAGTCGGCCTTAAGGAGCAGCGGCTGGAGGACTACATCGTCCATGCGCTGGTGGACTTCGACGACATCGATTACTTCACGCACGCCGATCTGCTCTATGACCTCTCCGGGCAGATGGTGCAGCACCTGCAGGGGTACCTATCCGAAGCGGATGCCAGAGGCGTGCTGGATCGGGATCGCCGCCTGATCGCTCGTGAAATTCACGCGCAGATGATGGCGCACTTCTGGGAGGAAGCGACCGAGTACGAGGTGCAGGTCAGCCGTGGTTTCACGGAACTGAAAGCCTGCAACTACACAGCCACTGCAGGACAGACAGCACACCACTTCCGGGAAACCGTGACTGAACTGGGCCGGATCAAGCAGATGCTGTTCGGTGGCTTCGCGCGCTGTCTCTACCCGCTACAGAAGTTCGACTCCGACACGGAACGTCGCTTCGCCGTCATCCTTGAGCGCGACGCGTCGAAGTGGTTCAAGCCTGCCAAGGGCCAGTTCCAGATTTACTACAAGCTGGGCACTGAGCAGCCGGAGTACATCCCTGACTTCGTGGCGGAAACGGATTCGACCATCTTCATGGTCGAAACCAAGGCAAGAGCCGACATCAATACTCAGGAAGTTCAGGCCAAGGCTGCTGCCGCTGCGCGGTGGTGCAAGCACGCTTCGGATCACGCGGCAACAGTCGGCACCAAGCCGTGGCGGTACTTGCTGGTGCCGCACGACGACGTTGCGGAGTCGAAACACCTAAGTGACTTCTTACGATACGAGGTAAAACTCTGAATTGCTCTTGTTGAACGTTGATCTCCCGGTTCAAACCAAGCCCCTTTCCGCAAAGCTCAGAGAACTATTGCCGGCAATGATCAAATGATCCAGAACTCTGACGTCCACAAGAGCCAGCCCCCGGCCCGTGTCGGCGTTGAGTTCGGGCGTTTGGGCGGCTTTGCGGATGAGGGTGAGCGCGGCCTCCAGCTCGGCGGCGTTGGCCTCGAAGCGCTGGCGGTTGACGGTGTAGCCCAGCGTGAGGTACTCGCGCAGCAGGCGGGTGGCCCATTGGCGAAACTGCACGCCCTGGGGCGATTTGACGCGGTAGCCGACGGAGATGATGACGTCGAGGTTGTAGAACCGGACGGGCTTGTCGGAGTGGGGAATGTGCAAATTTTGCACATTGCTTTTTTCGTCCAACTCGCCCTCTGCAAACACGTTGCGCACGTGCTTGGTAATGACAGAGCGTTCACGGCCAAAAAGCTGGGTCATCTGCTCTTGGCTCAGCCACACGGTGTCGTTGTCCAGCCGAACTTCGACCGCTCCGCTGGCACTTTGGTAAATGGCAATGGGGTTCATGGCCGCCCTCCTTCCAGGCTCTGCACCAAGATGGCTTTCAACGTGTCGCGCAGGCGGATCGCCCGGTACAGCGGGTCCATGCGGCTGAACGTGTCGCAGACGTCGCTTTCGGAGAGGTTCTTCTTGTTCATTCCCTGTGGCCACTTTGTGGGCATCAAGCCCATGTCAATCAAGCAGTATCGAATGATGCCTGGAGTGAACCGATCCGCTACCCCTCGCCCCGCTGCAAGCCCAACCACGCTGAAAACTCCAACGGCCGAATGCCAAACCGCACGGCATTGCCTTCGTGCAGCGCTGCAAATTCGGCCAGCACCAGCTGAACAAAACGTGCGTGCTCGGCCCGGGGCACCGCTGTCGGCATCAGGCTCAGCACCGCGTGTTCTGTGGCCGCATGTCCCTGTCGCACGATGGCGGCAACCACCTCGGCCAGCGCCTGCCGGTGGCGCAGCCGAAACAAATCTGGCGGCACCAGGTTTTGCTTGACGGCCACGTACTGCTGGCATGAGCGTTCGTAGGCCCACACAAACACGTCGCGCAGCAGCTCCACCCGGTTCAGCTCGTACACGCCCAGCATGGCATCCACATAGACCTGCTGCGGCACGTCGATGAAGGACAGTGGGCAGAGGTTGTGGCGAATGAACGGGATGTTGGCCGCCAGCCGCGACACGCGCTTGTTCACGTCTTCAAAAGGCTGTAGGTAGGGCAGGTGCACCATGAGGAAGAAGGCCTGCTCGAACGGGTCCACCACCTCGGCGGCCATCTGCACCACGATGCCCAACAGCTCCTCCAGCCGCTGGGGCAGCGCCATGGGCTGGTACACGCTGCCGCCAATCTCCACGGCGCGGCGGCGGATGCGCCCGACCGCGGCGGGGTCGGCCATCAGGCCGTCGGACAGGAAGGCATGCAGCGCAATCAGGGTGGAGGTTTGCACCTGGGCGTGCTCGGGGTGGAGCACCAGGTACTCGATGGCCTGCTTGTGGTTCAGGATCATCTGGGTTTCCAGTGCGTCCTTGCCTTCGGCGGCTTGGCCGTGTTCGATCAGCCGCTGGGTGTCCAGGCGGCTGTAGGTGTTGCCTTCCAGGTGGGATGAGGCCCAGGACAGGTCGATCAGCAGCCGGTTGAGGATGTCCTTGGCGAACGTGCCCGCCGGGGTTTGATGGGCGGGCGAGCGGCCCAGGGCATGGAGCTGCTCGCGCAGCGCCTGCGGCAGGTAGGCCGTGTGGTTGGGGTGGTATTGCTCCAAAAACGCCAGCCGGTAACCCATGGGGCTGCGCAGGTGCCGGGGTCGGGACACATGGGCACGGATCTCGGCCCCTTGGGCGGACAAGGGAATGCCGTCTGGTGCAGGGGTTTCCAACGGGGTGGGCGCCTGGGGCGGGGGGTCCAGGCGGCGGTAGCGGGCGGCGCGCTTTTCTCCCTGCATCACAATGCGTTGCTGGGCCACCAGCAGGGCCAGACGTCGCTGCAGGGTGCGGCGCTGGTAGCGGTCGCCCAGCTGGTTCAGCAGGGTGTCGATGCGCAAGCCCGCAGGGTCGGCCCCGATCCGTTCGACCAGCATGTCCAACTCTTGGGATGACGTGGTGCGTGGCATGGGAAAGGCTCCAAGTGTCGCAAAGAATTTTATGCGACAGATAAAGTGTCGCAAAATCAGATTGTGCGACACTTCTCCGCACAAGAATATTCAAATTTGATAGCTGCTCACGCTTGATATAAAAGCGCCAGAAGCCAATTTGATGCATACATTCAGCCACCCCAGCGCGGTCCCCGCCATCTTCCAGGGAGTTTTTGCCTCATGACCTCAATGAACCTCCGGCCCATGGCCAGTTACGTGTTGGCCGCCTTGGCCATTTTGTTGTGCCTGTGGTTGCACCTGGTGCCTGCGGCGCTGTCGGGCTTTTTGGTGTACGTGCTGGTGGCGGGCATCAGCCGCCGGTACCTGAGCCACCTGGACGATGCCCGCGGGCGTTTGTGGGCCACGGCGGCCATTGCGGTGGTGGTGGTGCTGGTGTTTTCGCTGGCGGTGGCGGTGCTGGTCAACCAGCTGCACTTTGCCTCGGCGCAGGGGCTGGCCGGGCTGTGGCAGAAGATGGCCGAAATCATTGCCAATGCGCAGGGCATCCTGCCCAGTTGGCTGGTGGGCTCGCTGCCCACGTCGGCGGACGACATCCAGTCGGAGGTGGTGCAGCTGCTCAAGGACCACGCCGGTCAGCTGCAAGCGGCGGGCAAGGACGTGGGTGTGGGCCTGGTGCACGCCATCATCGGCTGCGTGGTGGGCGGCATGGTGGCGGCGCGGCAGGTGTCTGCCGACGAAACCCAGGCCCCGCTGCGGGCGGCGCTGATCTGCCGCGCCCGCCGGTTCACCGCCTGTTTTGAAAAGGTGTTTGTGGGCCAGGGCAAGATTGCCGCCATCAACGCCACGGCCACGGCGGTGTACCTGATGGCGGTGCTGCCCTTGTTCGGCATTTCGCTGCCCTTCACCAAGACCATGGTGCTGCTGACGCTGGTGATGGGGTTCATCCCGGTGCTGGGCAACCTGGTGTCCAACACGGTGATTGTGGTGGTCAGCGCGTCGTCGGGCTTTGTGGCGTCGGTGGCGTCGCTGGTGTTTCTGGTGGCGCTGCACAAGGCCGAGTACTTTCTGGCCGCGCGCATCCTGGGCTCGCAGATCAACGCCCGGGCCTGGGAGTTGTTGATGGCCATGCTGGTGATGGAGGCGGCCTTTGGCGTGCCCGGCGTCATCACCGCGCCGGTGATTTACGCCTACCTCAAGACCGAATGGCTGGCGGCGGAAACGGGGGCCCACTGACCCCCGGCCCCCCGCCCCGTCCTGGGCCGCTCAGCCCGCCGACGCGGCGCAGCACTCGTTGATGCCCTTCATCACCTCGTTGACCAGTTCGCGGGTGTGGTCGGTCAGGTAGTCCAGAAACACCCGGGTCCGGCGGGGCACAAACCGGCGGCTGGGCATGGCGGCGTACACCGAGTACTGCCCGGCAATCCACTGCGGCAGCACCCGCACCAACTGGCCTTCCACCAGGTGGCGGGCCACCAGTTCCACGGGCATGGCGGCAATGCCGGCCCCATCCAGCGTGGCACGCAGCAGGGTGTCCAGGTGGTTGCAGGCGAGGATGCTGGACACCGTCAACTCCTGCGCCTCACCCTGCGGAGCACCCGCCTCCCAGCGACTCAGGGACCACACGTTGTACCGGGTGCCGGGCACACGCAAGCGCATGCAATCGTGCAAGGGCAGTTCGCTCAGCTCGGTCGGCAAGGGGCGGCGTTGGGCATAGGACGGTGCGGCCACCAGGATCACCCGTGACTGCACCACGGGGCGGGCGATCACGTTGGCGTCGAACACCCCTTCCACGCCGATCAGCGTGAGGTCGTGGTCTTCAATGCGGGGCTCGTGGGCGTCGTCCACGTTGATGTCCAGGGTCACCCGGGGGTAGAGCTGGCGGAACTTGGGCACCACCGGGGCCAGCAAATGCGTGGCCGACACCGCCGGGGCCTGGATGCGCAGCACGCCGCTCATGTCTTCGGTCTGGGCGCTGACCAGGGCGTCGGCTTCTTCTATGTCTTGCAGGATGTGGCGCACCCGTTCCAGGTAGGCCTGCCCGGCCTCGGTCAGGGCCACCCTCCGGGTGGTGCGCTGCAACAGGCGTGCGCCCAGGTGGGCTTCCAGGTCGGCCACCAGGCGGGTGACCACGGCGGCGGACATGTCCAGGTCCCGGGCGGCCCCGGAAAAGCTGCCGCCTTCGGCCACCTGCTGAAACACACGCATGGACATCAGTCGATCCATGACGACTCCTTCTCTCGGGGCATGGGGGCTGTGAACTTCATTATTTCTATTTCAAAAATATATCATGGAATTTTTGGCTGTTTTTCTTCAAAAAACACAAGAGTACAGTTCAACCCATCGGTGAGTCGCACATCAAACAGCCCACCGCCCGACCCCTCCAAACCCAGCCTGAAAGGACGTTCATCATGAACCGCACATTCCGCTCCATCGCCGTTGCCGCAGCCCTGATCGGTGCCACCGCCGCGTTTGCCTTCCCCGCCTCCGGCGAGTTCTCTGCCGTGGACCAGGTGGAAGCCCCTGCCCCCTCCCTGCTGACCCGCGAAACGGTGCGCAACGAGGCCGTCACGTCGGCCCAGGCCGCTCACAAGGTGAATGGCGAAACCGTGCAGGAAGCCGCCGCCCCCCTCACCCGCGAGCAGGCCCGCGAAGAAGGCCGCACCGCCCTGCGCAACCACACCATGCCCGTGGGCGACGCCAACTTCTGAGCCTGAGCGAGCCACCCAGCCCGTGTCAGCGGGACGGGGTGATGCAATCAAAAACATAGCGCCTATCGCTTATTTAAAAAGCGGTAGGCGCTGTTTTTTTACTCAATTCACCACCACCGCGGTGTTGCCCGGCATGGGCTCAAACCCCTTGGAGAACGACGGCCCGCGGGTGGAAAACAGCTTTTGCAGCGTGGCCTCCAACTCGGTGACCAAACGGGTGGCCTCGTGGGTGGTGGCGGGGTCGGCATAGGCCATCAGGAACAGGCGAATCAGCTGCACCAGCTCGCCCTGCACGCTGTGGTTGCGTTGCAGCGCAATCACGGCAAAGTTCTCCAGCAGATCGGCCGGGGCGGTTTTCAGGTGGTCCACGCTGGTGGCCTTGGCAATGTCGCGAAACGCCACCTCCAGCAGCAGGCGGCGCTCGGCCTCGGGCAGGGGGAGTCCGTCGCGGGCCAGCCGGATGCCGGACTCGATGGCCAGGGCTTCGGCCACCTTGGCCTGCACGCAGTGTTCAAGGCGGTCGTCGCCGCCGCCGGGGGTGTCTAAGTGGGTCATGGGCGGGATGTTAGTGCGCCACGCCGCCGCCCAGCGCCTTGTACAGCGCCACCTGGTTTTGCAGGGTGGCCAGGCGGGCCTGCACCGCGGCCTGCCGGGCGGCAAACACGCTGCGCTGGGCATCCAGCCATTCCAGTTGGCTGGACGCGCCTTGTTGGTAGCGCAACTCCACCAGGCGCAGGCGTTGCGCCTCGGACTCGGCCTGCGCCTCCAGCGCCAGCAGCTGGCGGGCCAGGGTTTCACGCCCGGCCAAGGCGTCGGCCACCTCACGGAAACCGGCCTGGATGGCTTTTTCATACTGGGCCACGGCGATGTCACGCGCTGCCTGGGCGCTCTCCAGCGCTGCCTGGTTGCGCCCGGCGTCAAAAATGGGCAGCAGCAGTTGCGGGGCCAGGGTGAAGCCCCACGAACCGTTCTTGAACAGACCCGACAGCTCGCTGCTGGCCGAACCCACCCCCGCGGTGAGCGAAATCCGGGGGAAAAACGCCGCCCGGGCCGCGCCGATGTTGGCATTGGCCGCGATGAGCTGCTGCTCCGCCTGGCGGATGTCGGGGCGGCGGGTCAGCAGCTCGGACGGCAGGCCTGCGGGCAACTCCGGCAGCTGTAGGCTGGCCAAGGCGCTGGCCAGCAGTGCCGGGGGCACGGGCTGGCCCAGCAGCAGGGTCAGGGCGTTTTCGTCCAGGGCACGCTGGCGTTGTTGCTGGGCCAGGGTGGCGCGTGCCGTTTGCACCAGCGAGTCGGCCGAGCGCAGGTCCAGCTCGGACGCCACGCCGTGGTCGTACCGCAGACGCACCAGGCGCAGCGAGTCTTCGCGGGTGGTCAGGGTCTGCTCGGTCAGGCGCAGCAGCTCGGCGTCGGCCAGCAGGGCCATCCAGGTCTGCGCCACCGTGGCCATGAGGCTGATGCGGGCGCTGGTGCTGGCCTCCTGCGTGGCCAGGTACTGGGCCAGGGCCTGTTCCTTCAGGCTGGCCACGCGGCCAAAGAAGTCGATTTCGTACGAGCTGACCAGCAAGCCGCCGGTGTAGGTGCTGGCAATGCCCCCGCTGCTGGTGGGCGTGCGCGAGCCCGCCACCGTGGCGTTGACCGTGGTCCACTGGTCGGCCCGGCGGATGCCCAGCTGCGCCCGCGCCTGCTCGATGTTGAGCGCGGCCACGCGCAGGTCGCGGTTGTGGGCCAGCGCCAGCTCGATCAGCTGTTGCAGGCCGGGGTCGGCAAAGTAGCTTTGCCACGCCACATCGGCCGCGGCCTGGGTGGCCGGGGCGGTGTCCGTGGCTGCATCCGTGGCACCGGCGCTGGCGGGCCATTGCGCGGCCACCGGGGCGGTGGGCCGTTCGTACACCGGCATCTGGCTGCAAGCGCTCAGCAGCAGCGCAGCGGTGGCCGCCGTCAGGGCGGTCAGGCGGCGGGGGCGGAGGCGGGTGCCAGGGGTTTGGATCTCAATCATGGGCGTTGCCTTCCTGCGCGGCGTCGTGCACGTGGCTGTGTGCAAGGTCAAATTGATGCTGGCGGTCGCTGCCCTTGAACAGGCTGCGCACCACCACAAAGAAGGTGGGCACGAACACCACGGCCAACACCGTGCCGGTGAGCATGCCGCCGATCACGCCGGTGCCAATGGCCCGTTGCGCCGCCGAGCCCGCCCCGCTGGCCAGTGCCAGGGGCAACACCCCCAGCATGAAGGCCAGCGAGGTCATGACGATGGGGCGAAAGCGCAGGTGCGCCGCCGCCAGCGCGGCCTCGACCACGCTCTTGCCCTGGGCCTGGAGGTCCTTGGCAAATTCGATGATCAGGATGGCGTTCTTGGCCGACAGGCCGATGATGGTGATCAGCCCCACCTGGAAGTACACGTCGTTGGCATACCCCCGCAGCAGCGTGGCCAGCAACACACCCAGCACCCCCAGGGGAACCACCAGGATCACCGAGAACGGAATGGACCAGCTCTCGTACAGCGCGGCCAGGCACAAGAACACCGCCAGGATGGCAAAGCTGTACAGCACGATGGCCTGGGAGCCCGCCAGCTTTTCTTCGCGCGACTGGCCGGTCCACTCAAAGCCGAAACCAGTGGGCAGCTGGGCGGCCAGCTTCTCCATTTCGGCCATGGCGTCGCCCGTGCTGTAGCCGGGGGCGGCGGAACCGCTGATGCGCATGGCCGGGTAGCCGTTGTAACGCACGGTTTGCTGCGCACCCGTCACCCAGCGGGTGGTGGCAAATGCCGACAACGGCACGCTCTGCGCCTTGTTGTTGAGAACGGTCAGCTTGAGCAGGTCTTCCGGCTGCATGCGGGCCGGGGCATCGGCCTGCACGATGACGCGCTGCATGCGCCCCTGGCTGGGGAAGTCGTTCACATAGGCCGAGCCCAGCGCGGTGGAGATCACGCCGTTGATGGCGTCGAAGCTGACGCCCTGGGCGTTGGCGCGGTCGCGGTCAATGTCCAGCTGGAGCTGGGGGGCATCATCCAGGCCGTCGGGGCGCACCTGGGTCAGCACCGCGCTCTTGCTGGCCATGCCCAGCAACTGGTTGCGTGCACCCAGCAGGGCGTCGTGCCCCAGGCCACCGCGGTCTTGCAGGCGGAAGGTGAAGCCTGAGGCCGTGCCCAGCTCGGGGATGGGCGGCGGGCTCAGCGGGAAGATGAAGGCATCGCGAATGCCCATCAACGCGCCAAACGAGCGCCCGGCCAGGGCCTGGGCGGAGCTGCCGGGGCCCTGGCGCTCGGACCAGTCCTTGAGGGTCACAAAGGCCAGGGCGGCGTTCTGCCCCTGCCCCGAGAAGCTGAAGCCCAGCACGCCCACGATGCTTTGCACCTCGGGCTGTTTGAGGATGAAACCTTCCACCTGCTCCATGACCGAGCGGGTGCGCTCCTGCGTGGCCCCAGGGGGCAGTTGCACGTTGACGATCATGGTGCCCTGGTCTTCATTGGGCAGGAAAGAGGTGGGCAGGCGCATGTACACCCACACCGCCCCCGCCACCAGCGCCAAGTAAATCACCAGGAAGCGTGCCGCCCGCGGCAGCATGCGCGCCACACCGCCTTCGTAACCCTTGGCCGCACGGGCAAACCCACGGTTGAACCAGCCAAAGAAGCCGGTTTTGGCGTGGTGGTGCCCCGCCTGCACGGGCTTGAGCAGCGTGGCGCACAACGCCGGGGTGAGCGACAGCGCCATGAAGGCCGAGAACGCGATGGACACGCCCATCACCACCGCAAACTGCCGGTAGATGTTGCCCACCGAGCCACTGAAAAACGCCAGCGGCACGAACACCGATATCAGCACCACGGTGATGCCGATGATGGCCCCGGAAATCTGGCCCATGGCCTTGAGCGTGGCCTGCAGCGGTGGCAAGCCTTCCTCGCTCATGATGCGTTCCACGTTTTCCACCACCACGATGGCGTCGTCCACCACGATGCCGATCACCAGCACCATGCCGAACATGGTGAGCACGTTGATCGAATACCCCATGGCCAGCAGCGTGGCAAACGTGCCCAGCAGCGCCACCGGCACCACGATGGTGGGAATGAGGGTGTAGCGGATGTTCTGCAGGAACAGGAACATCACCAAAAACACCAGCACCACCGCTTCCACCAGCGTCTCGACCACCTGCTTGATGGAAATTTCAATGAAGCGCGAGCTGTCGTAAGGCACCGTCCACGACATGCCGTGCGGAAAGTAGCGTTCCAGCTCCTGCATCTTGGCGCGCACGGCCTGCGCCGTGGCCAGTGCATTGCCGCTGGGCGACAGCTGCACCCCGATGGCGGTGGACGGCTTGCCGTTCAACCGGGCCGAGGTGGCGTAACCCTGTGCGCCCAGTTCAATGCGGGCCACGTCCTTCAGGCGCACGGCAGAGCCATCGGTGTTGGCGCGCAGCACCACGTTGCCAAACTGGGCCACGTCGCTCAGCTGGCCCCGCACCACCACGGTGGCGGCAATGCCCTGCCCCGCCACGTTGGGCAGGCTGCCCATTTCACCCGAGGACACCTGGGCATTCTGGGCGCGGATGGCGGCTGACACATCGGCGGCGGTCAGGTTGTACGACTGGAGCTTGGCCGGATCGATCCAGACGCGCATGGCCCGTTCGGTGCCGAACAGCTGGGCCTGGCCCACACCGGGCAGGCGTTGGATTTCGGGCACCACGTTGCGCGAGGCGTAGTCGCCCAGCGCAATGGGGTCCCAGGCGGGGTCATCGGACGACAGCACCGCCACCAGCAGGAAGTTGGTGCGCGACTTGTCCACGCGCACGCCCTGCTGCGTCACCGCCGAGGGCAGGCGTGGTGTGGCCCGCGACAGGCGGTTTTGCACGTCCACCTGCGCCAGGTCCGGGTTGGTGCCGGGTTGGAAGCTCAGGGTGATGTTGCCGGTGCCGTCGGCCTGCGCCACCGACTCCATGTAGATGAGGCCGGGCGAGCCGTTCATTTCGCGCTCGATCACGGCCAGCACGCTGTCTTCCAGCGTCTGGGCCGAAGCGCCCGGGTAGGCCGCCGACACCACGATGGACGGCGGCGCCACCGGCGGGTATTGCGAAATGGGCAGCTGGGTGATGGACACCGCCCCCAGGGCGATGATGAACAGGGCGATCACCCACGCAAAGATGGGGCGCTCGGTGAAGAACTTGGCCATGTGTGCATTCCTCCCTCAGCGTGCCGCAGGGGCGTTGGCCGCAGCACCGGCAGCTTTCCACGGCACCGGCTTGACCGGCGCACCGCCGCGCAGCTTCTGGAAGCCGTCCACCATGACCTGCTCGCCGGGCTTGAGGCCGTCCAGAATGACCCACTGGCCCAGCTGCTGCGTCCCCACCTTGACCGGACGGGGGCTGACCTTGCCGTCCTCGGCCACCACCATCACGGTGTCGCCCTGGGCACTGCGGGTGACCGCCTGCTGCGGCAGGGTGATGGCGTTGCTGGCCGTGGCCAGCTCCAGGCGCACCTTCACAAACAGGCCCGGCAGCAACACGCCACCGGGGTTGGGCACCTCGGCCCGCAGGGTCACCTGGCCCGAGGTGCTGTCCACGCTCAGGTCGGAAAACAGCAGCTTGCCCGCCTTGGGATGCTCGGTGCCGTCGTCCAGCACCACCCGCACCGCGGCCGCCTCGGCCCCGGCCTTCTTGAGCTGGCCAGCCTCCAGCGCCCGGCGCAGCTTCAGCGCCTCGGTGGCACTTTGGGTGAAGTTGACGTACAGCGGGTCGATCTGCTGCACCAGCGCCAGCGGCGTGGCTTCTCCCTGCCCCACCAGCGCGCCCTCGGTCACCAGCGCCCGCCCGATGCGCCCGCTGATGGGCGAGGTGACGTTGGCGTAATCCAGGTTGATGCGTGCCGTCTGCACCGCGGCCTTGGCCACGGCCACGTCGGCCAGGGCCTGCTTGTGCGCGGCCTGGGCATTCACGAACTCCTGCTGGCTCACGGCCTTGGCCTCTACCAAGGGCTTGTAACGTTCGGCCAACGCGGCGGCCTGCGACAGGTTGGCCTCGGCCTTGGCCAGGGTGGCCTGTGCACTGTCGAAGGTGGCGCGGTGGCTGCTGTCGTCGATCTGGAACAAGGGCTGTCCGGCCTTCACGTCGCTGCCTTCGCGGAACAAACGCTTTTGCAGGATGCCTGCCGCACGGGCGCGCACCTGGGCCACGCGGGAGGCTTCGAGCCGACCCGGCAGCTCGGTGAGCAGGCCCACGTCACCGGGGGTGACCGTGACCACCCCCACCTCGGCAGGCGGCATGCCCCCGCCGGGCGGTGTGGAGCCGCTGCCGCCTTGGCCACAGCCCGCCAGGGCCAAGGCCCCCGCCAGGCCCACCGCCGTCAGGGCCGATGGAAGGTTCAAACGGTTGCGGGCGCGGCGCGTCAGCGCAAAAAAATGGGAGTGGTGCATGGCGTAAACCCCAGGGAAGAAAATCTTGCAGAAAGTCACAATTCAAGCGGCTGCCGCAGTATACATACACGAATGTATGTTTGCTGATGGGTCACAATAACCCTGTGTGAATGCATGGTAAAGAGAAGAAACTGACGTGAGACGAACCAAAGAAGATGCCCTTGCCACCCGTCAGCTGTTGCTGGACGCCGCCGAGCGGGTGTTTGCCGTCAAAGGGGTGTCGCGCACCTCGCTGGCCGACATTGCCCAGGCGGCAGGCACCACCCGCGGGGCCATTTACTGGCACTTCAAGAACAAGGCCGACCTGTTCAACGCCATGATGGACCGCATCACCCTGCCCATGGAGTCGGCGCTGTGCGAGCACGCCCAGAGCGAGGCCCAGGACCCGCTGGAGCAAGTGGTGCAATCCATGCTGGACGTGATGCACAAGGTGGCCCACGACCCACGAACCCGGCAGGTGTTCGAGGTGGCCACCCTCAAGGTGGAGTATGTGGACGAACTGCTGGCCGTGCAGGAGCGGCACCGGGCGGTGTACAGCCGCTGTGTGGAGCAGATCCAGCACGGCATTGAAACGTCGGCCCAGCGCCAGGGCCTGCAACTGACGGTGCCCACCCACCAGGCGGCCAACGGCTTGCATGCACTGGTGATCGGGTTGATCCAATCCTGGCTGGTGGCACCGGACACGTTCAACCTGGAGGCCACCGCACGCCAGGTGCTGGCCATTTACCTCAAGGGCTTGCTGGGCTCGACCACACCCACTGCACCGGCCACCTGCTGAACCAGCCAGTCCCGAAACGCCGCCAACGCCGGGCGCTCCGGGCGGCTGGGCTGCACCAGGCAGTAGTGGCGGCCACTGGGCCGCCGCTCGTCACACGCCACCACCAGGGTGCCCCGCGCCAGTTCGTCCTGAATCAACAGCGTGGGCATGAGCGCCACGCCCAGCCCCGCTGCTGCTGCCGTGGCCTGCATGGAAAACAGCTCGTAACGCGGCCCGGCCATGGCCTTGGGGGCGTCCACACCCAGCGCGTCGAACCACTGCCGCCACGCCTCGGGCCGGGTGGCGGGTTGCAACAGCGGGGCCTGCGCCAGTTCGTGGGGCGTCCAGGTTCGGCCCCGGGTCAGCAACCCAGGGCTGCACACGGGCACCACCTGCTCGGCCAGCAGGGGCAGGGCCTCCACCCCCACCCACTGCTGCACCTGCTCGGGCGTGCCAGCGTACACGGCGGCGTCCACCCCCGAATCGGTGAACAGGAAGGGCCGGGTCCGCACCTCGATGTGCACCTGCAACTCGGGGTGCAGCCGCATCAGCCCGGGCAGGCGGGGAATCAGCCAGCGGTTGGCAAAGGTGGGCACCACCGCCAACGTGAGGGCGTCGCCCTCGCCTTGGCGGCCCATCAGGTCCAGGGTGTCACGCTCCAGGGCGTCCAGCTGGCGGGACACGCGGCGGGCATAGTCCACCCCCGCCGGGGTGAGGGCCATGCCGTGCTGGCCGCGTTTGAACAGGGGCACGCCCAGAAAGTCTTCCAGCGCCGCCACCTGCCGGGAAATGGCCCCTTGTGTCAGGTTCAGCTCCTGGGCCGCACGGGTGAAGCTGCCGTGGCGTGCCGCGGCCTCGAAACAGGCCAGGGCCTGGGTGGTGGGAATCTTTCGCCTCATGAGTCATGAGATTAACTCATGAATGACCGAGAAAAAATGGCTTGCAGACGGTCACTTATGCCAAATACGATCAACAGCATTGTCAACCCTTCACCCGAAACACCATGAGCACTTCCGCCGCACGCTTTCAATGGGACGATCCTTTGCTGCTGGACCAGCAACTGACCGACGACGAACGCGCCATTCGTGACGCCGCCCGCGCCTATTGCCAGGACAAGCTCATGCCCCGGGTGCAACTGGCTTTCCGCAACGAAAGCACCGACCCGGCCATCTTCCGCGAGATGGGCGAGCTGGGTCTGCTGGGCCCCACCATCCCCGAGCAGTACGGCGGTGCTGGCCTGAACTACGTGGCCTACGGCCTGATCGCCCGCGAAGTGGAGCGTGTGGACAGCGGCTACCGCAGCATGATGAGCGTGCAGTCGTCCCTGGTGATGGTGCCCATCCACGAGTTCGGCAACGACGCCACCAAGCAGAAGTACCTGCCCAAGCTGGCCAGCGGCGAATGGATCGGCTGCTTCGGCCTGACCGAACCCAACCACGGCTCCGACCCCGGCAGCATGCTGGCCCGCGCCAAGAAGGTGCCCGGTGGCTACTCTCTCTCGGGGGCCAAGATGTGGATCACCAACTCCCCCATTGCCGACGTGTTTGTGGTGTGGGCCAAGGAAGTGGAAGAAGACGGCACCGTGGGTGCCATCCGCGGCTTCGTGCTGGAAAAGGGCTGGAAGGGCCTCTCTGCCCCCGCCATCCACGGCAAGGTGGGCTTGCGTGCGTCCATCACCGGGGAAATCGTCATGGACGAGGTGTTCTGCCCCGAAGAAAACGCCTTCCCCGAGGTGCGTGGCTTGAAAGGCCCGTTCACCTGCCTCAACAGCGCCCGCTACGGCATCGCCTGGGGGGCCCTGGGCGCGGCGGAGTTCTGCTGGCACACCGCCCGCCAGTACACGCTCGACCGCCAGCAGTTTGGTCGCCCGCTGGCGGCCAACCAGCTCATCCAGAAAAAACTGGCCGACATGCAGACCGAAATCACCCTGGGCCTGCAAGGCTGCCTACGCCTGGGCCGCATGAAGGACGAAGGCACGGCCGCCGTGGAAATCACCAGCATCATGAAGCGCAACAGCTGCGGCAAGAGCCTGGACATTGCTCGCCTGGCCCGCGACATGATGGGCGGCAACGGCATCAGCGACGAGTTCGGCGTGGCCCGCCACCTGGTCAACCTGGAGGTGGTCAACACCTACGAGGGCACGCACGACATCCACGCCCTGATCCTGGGCCGTGCCCAGACCGGCATCCAGGCGTTTTGCTGAAAGGCCGCTGAACATGGCGGACAACCCCACCGAAACCGCCCCACCCCGTCCGCTGGACGGTGTGAAGGTGCTGGACCTCTCCCGCGTGCTGGCCGGACCCTGGGCGGGCCAGCTGCTGGCCGACTACGGGGCCGACGTGCTCAAGGTGGAGCGCCCCGAAGTGGGCGACGACACCCGCCACTGGGGCCCGCCCTGGTGGGAGCCCTGCGCCCCCGATGCCAGCGCCAGCGCCGACGCCCACCCGGCCACGGCCCGCACCGCCGCCTATTTCATGTGCGCCAACCGGGGCAAACGCTCGCTGGCCATCGACCTTGCCACGCCCGAGGGGGCGGCCCAGGTGCGCGCCTTGGCCGCCCAGGCCGACGTGCTGCTGGAGAACTACAAGGTGGGCCAGTTGGCCAAGTACGGGCTGGACGCCGAGAGCCTGCGCGCCCTCAACCCCGGGCTGATCTACTGCTCCATCACCGGCTACGGGCAAGACGGCCCGCTGTCGCACAAGGCGGGGTACGACTTCGCCATCCAGGCCGAAGGCGGCTTGATGAGCATCACCGGCGAACCGAACGGTGAGCCGCAGAAGGTGGGCGTGGCCGTGGTGGACCTGATGACCGGGGTGTACGCCACCACCGCCATCCTGGCCGCGCTGCACGAGCGCCAGCGCACCGGACGGGGCCGACACATCGACGCCTCGCTGTTCGACGTGCAGGTGGCCATGCTGGCCAACCAGGCCAGCAACCAGCTCATTGGCGGCAAGACGCCCCAGCGCATGGGCAATGCCCACCCCAACATCGTGCCCTACCAGGTGTTCCCCACCGCCGACGGGCACATGGTGCTGGCCATTGGCAACGACGGCCAGTTTGCTCGCTTTTGCATAGCAGCAAATGACGCCAATAAAGCAGCAGATCCTCTTTTTTCCACAAACGCTGCACGCGTGGCCAACCGCGCCACGCTGATCCCGCTGATCACCGGCTGGACCCTGCAGCGCACCACCGCCGAATGGGTGGCGTTGCTGGAACATGCCGCGGTGCCCTGCTCCCCCATCCTGGACGTGGGCCAGGTGCTGGCGCACCCCCACACCCAGGCCCGGGGCATGACCCTCACCGCCAGCACCGACGGTGCGCCGCCCATGGTGGCCAACCCCATGCGGCTGGACGGCCAACGCCCGCAAAGCCCCCTGCCCCCGCCGGGGCTGGACAGCCTGGGCGGTCAATCCCCCTGGTGACGGGGGGCGCTGCGGCGCGCCTGCATCTCGTGGCCCATGGCCGCCAGCACCTCGGGGGGCAGCAGCGCCTGGGCGGCGGGGTAGACCACCCCGTCTTCCAGCGCGATGTGCTGCGCGTAATGCCCGGCAAAGCGGGCCAGGTGTGCATGCTCGGGGTCCGTCAATGGCACCCAAGGGGCGGCGGGTTCATGGGCCGCCACGCGTTGCAGCACGGCGCGGGCGGCGGGCCAGTCGGCGGACATGGCGGCATGGTCTTGCTGCAAGCGTTGCACGGCGGCGCACAAGGCGGCGTCACCCTGCGCCAGCAGCGGGGGAAACACATGCAGCTCTTCATCCTGGTGGTGATGCGGGGCGGCCAGGTCAAAGTAACGCATCACGTCCGATGCGGCAGACGCCGCCTGCCCATCCCAACCGCGTTGCGTCAGGTGGTCGGCCAGGCGTTGCATGAGCGTGAGTGAGCGTTGCACCCGCTCGTGGCAGGCCGACAGCATCTCGAACGGCTGTTCAAACCCCACACCGGGGGCACGGTGCCCAGGCACCGCTGAGGAAGGCATGGGCATTTTGCCGGCCATGTTCAAATCTCCTGTCCACCATCCCACCGTGCAGAACCCCATGGTCCCCATCGACATCGTCACCGGCTACCGCCCCGGCCTGATCGGCCAGGTGGTGAACCTGCATGCAGCCTACTACAGCCAGTCCATGGGATACGGACAACCCTTCGAAAGCCGGGTGGCTGCCGGGCTGGCCGAATTTGCGGGCCGGTTGGACCACCCCTGCAACCAGGTGTGGACGGTGTGGCACCAGGGGGTGGTGGCTGGGTCGGTGGCGATTGACGGCCAGGACCTGGGGAACCACCTGGCGCATTTGCGCTGGTTCATCGTGGGCGATGCCTTGCGCGGCACCGGCGTGGGCCGCCAGTTGCTGACGCAAGCGCTGCAGTTCTGCGACGACCAGGGGTTTGACGCCACCCACCTGTGGACGGTGCGCGGGCTGGACGCCGCCGTGCACCTGTACCAAAGCCAGGGTTTTGCACTGGCTGCGGAGTACGACGACCATTCCTGGGGAAGGCCTGCGCGGGAAATGCGATTCGAACGCCCTCACCCCCACCGCACGCCATCCAGCACGCCATAGAGCGGGCCACTCAGCGCTCCATCAAACGCGCCGCCAAAGGCCTCAGCGGCCTGAGGGCGGGCGGGACACCAGGTGCTCCCGCAAATGGTCCACAAACACCCGCACCTTGCTGGGCACATGCCGCCCGGAGGGCCACAGCGCCTTGAACTGGCCATGGGCCCCGCAGTGCGGCGCCAGCACCTGCACCAGCCCGCCTTGGGCCCGCGCGCCCAGCGCCCAGAAGTCGGGCATGCAGGCGATGCCCAGGCCGCGCAAGGCGGCATCCAGCACGGCCTCCATGTTGTTGCAGGCCAGCACGGTTTTCAGCGGCGGCAGTGACACATCGGCTGCCGGGTCCAGCACCGGCCAGTCCAGCAATTTGCCGGTGTCGGGGTGCCGAAAACGAACGCTGCGGTGGCGAACCAAGTCCTGGATGTCCTGGGGCTGTCCCCATTGCGCCAGGTAGTCGGGCGACGCCCACAGCCCCAGCGTGAAGGTCTGAAGCGGCACCGACACCAGGCGCGAATCCGGCAGGTCGCCACTGCGGATGGCCACGTCGATGCGGTCTTCAATCACGTCCACCGTCCGGTCGGTGTAGTTGATGTCCAGCTCCACCGCCGGATACCGCGCCAGAAAGTCCGACACCAGCGGCATGAGGAAGTGGTAACCCACGATGGGTGCACTCACCCGCAAGCGGCCACTGGGCACTGCGCGGCTGTGTTGCAGCAGGGTGTGGGCTTCTTCCAGGTCGTCCAGAATGCGTTTGCAGCGTTCATGGAAGGCGCGGCCCTCTTCGGTCAGTTGCACCTTGCGGGTGCTGCGTTGCAACAGGCGCACACCCAGATCGTGCTCCAGGCGGGCCACGGCCTTGCCCACCGCAGACGCCGAGATTTCCAGCACCCGGCTGGCGGCCACAAAACTGCCGGTGTCCACGGTTTTGACAAACGCCTGCAGGCCGGTGAGCTTGTCGATCTTCATGCCACTTGATTCAAGAAATTTTTTCCGTAAAGAACGGAGTTCTGGCCAGTTTATCGGCGATTCCATCCAAATTAACCTGCACGCATGCCCCAGATGCCTTCAAGCCCCCTGCTCGCCTTGCACCGACTTTCCGCCCGTCGCTGGTGGGGTTGGGGGTTGCTGCTGGCCTTGCCCCTGGTGTTGCAGCCCCTGGGGCTGCATTGGGTGCGGGTGGCCGACGTCTGCCTGCTCTACGTGCTGCTGGCCTTGGGCATGAACGTGGTGGTGGGGTTTGCCGGGCTGCTGGACTTGGGTTTTGTGGCCTTTTACGCCGTGGGCGCCTACCTGTTGGCCTTGCTGGCGTCGCCGCACCTGTCGGTGCACTTTGCGGCGGTGCAGGCCCTGTTCCCCGCGGGGCTGCATGCGCCGTGGTGGGTGACCCTGCCTGCTGCTGCCGCATTGGCGGCAGTGGCGGGCATGTTGCTGGGGCTGCCCACGCTCAAGCTGCGGGGTGACTACCTGGCCGTGGTCACGTTGGGCTTTGGGGAGATCGTTCGCATCCTCATCGTCAACCTGTATCACCCGGTCAACCTCACTGATGGGGCGCAGGGCATCGGCTTCATCGACCCATTGCACATCGGGGGCTGGAGCCTGAACCGCGCTTGGACGCTGGGTGGCCCGGGCGGGCTGCGCCTGGAACCGGTCACCTTGCACTACTACCTGTTCCTGGCCATGGTGGTGCTGAGCGTGGGTGTGTGCCTGCGCTTGCAGCGCTCCCGCATCGGGCGGGCCTGGATGGCCATCCGCGAAGACGAAATGGCCGCGCAGGCCATGGGGCTGAACACCCGCAACCTGAAGTTGCTGGCCTTTGCGGTGGGGGCCGCCATGGGCGGTGTGGCCGGGGCGCTGTTTGGCGCGTTCCAGGGGTTTGTGTCGCCGGAGGCGTTCAGCCTGCAGGAGTCGGTGATCATCGTCGCCATGGTGGTCTTTGGCGGCATGGGCCACATCCCGGGCGTCATCCTGGGGGCCGTGTTGCTCAGTGCACTGCCCGAAGCCCTTCGCTATGTGGTCGGCCCGTTGCAAGCCCACACCGACGGGCGGCTGGATGCGGGGGTGCTGCGCCCGGCCCTGATCGGCCTGGTCATGGTGGTGACCATGCTGGTGCGCCCGCGGGGGCTGTGGCCCGCGTGAACGCCTGTTGAACCGTCAGGTCCACAGGTCCAGCGGGGGATCGTGCACCACGGCCTTGAGCACATCGGTGCGCGACACAAAGCCCACCAGCTCGTCGGACAGGGACACCACGGGCAATCCGGGCAGGCCGGCGTCGATCAGCACCCGGGCCACGCGCCGCAGCTCGGTGTCGGGCAAGGCGGCGGGCACCGGGGTGATCATCACCGAGGCCACGGGTTGCATCAGCCAGGCGCGCCACACCAGGGTGCTGTGCTCGGGCGACGGCAGGTGGTCCAGGCTCAGCAGCTCGGCCCGGGTCAGCATGCCCACCAAATGCCCTTGCGCGTTGAGCACCGGGGCCTGGCCCACATGGGCGTCGGCCAGGGCCTGCCAACCCTGCTGGATGGTCTGGGTGTCCAGGACGGACGTGGGTTTCACCGTCATCACCTCGGCCACGGTGCGCAGCGGGTGACGCACCGGGGGCGGTGGGGTCTGCACCTTCTGGTACGCCCCGGCGGCGTGCTGTGCCGGGGACGACGGCGGGCTCGACGGCTCTGAAGGGTGGTGCGCCTCGCGCTCTGACACCTGCTTCAACAGCCGACGGAAGGGCTGGGCGTCCACATCGTCCATGTGGTCGGTGACGGCGTTCAGGGGCGGCGTGGCCTGCAGGCCCAGCGTGCGCGAGACGCGCTTGAGGTCTTCCATCGGTCCGCGGAACAGCGGGCCGCTGGTGCCGAAGATGGAAAACAAGCGGGGCCTCCTGAGGTCGTGATTCAGGGCGCATGGTCCACCCATGCACCCTCAGCGTCAAGCCACCCGCGGCCCTGCCCGTTCGAGCGTCACGGCAAAAACAACGACTGCAGGTCGCTCAAAAAGTCAAAGCCCCGCTCGGTGGGGCGGATGGTCTGCCAGTCGCGGCTGATCCAGCCCTGGCGCTCGGCCTGGGCCAGCCCGGTTTCGAACGCCCCGGGCGGCAGGCCGGTGCGTTCGGTCAGCCACGCCACCGGGAAGCCCTGGCGCAGGCGCAGGGCGTTCAGCATGAATTCAAAGGGCAACTCGTCCCGCGCCACCTCGTCGTGCTGCACCACGGCGTTGCCTTGCGTGGCCAGGCGCATGTACAGCGCGGGCTCGCGGGCGCGCACCTGGCGCAGCACGCGGTGGGCAAAACTCAGCTTGCTGTGGGCACCCGCGCCCAGACCCAGGTAGTCGCCAAACTGCCAGTAGTTGAGGTTGTGGGCACAGCGGTGGCCCGCACGGGCGTAGGCCGACACCTCGTAGCGGTCCATGCCCAACGCCCCGGTGGCGTCGGTGATCTGGTCGAGCATGGCGTAGGCGTCGTCGTCGTCCGGCAGTGCGGGCGGGTGCTTGGCAAACCAGGTGTTGGGCTCGATGGTCAGGTGGTAGACCGACAGGTGCGGCGGCGCAAACGACAGCGCGGTGTGCAGGTCTTCCGCGGCCTGGGCCAGGGTCTGGCCCGGCAGGGCGTACATCAGGTCCAGGTTGAAGGTGTCGAAGGCACGGGCGGCCTCGTCCACGGCGGCCAGGGCCTGGGCGCGGTTGTGCACCCGGCCCAGGGCCTGCAAATGCCCGTCGTTGAAACTCTGCACGCCAATGGACAGGCGCGTCACCCCCGCTTGGCGGAAGGCCTTGAAGCGGTCGGTTTCGAAGGTGCCCGGGTTGGCTTCCAGGGTGATTTCGGCGTCGGGCTCCACCCGCAGGCGGGCCCGCACGTCGGACAGCAGGCGGTCGATGCCCTCGGGCGAAAACAGGCTGGGCGTGCCCCCACCCAGAAAAATGCTGTGCACCGTGCGCCCCCACACCAGGGGCAGCGAGGCGTCCAGGTCGGCCCGCAGGGCGTCCAGGTAGGCGGATTCGGGCAACTCACCCGGCACGGCGTGTGAATTGAAGTCGCAATAGGGGCACTTCTTCAGACACCAGGGCAAATGGATGTACAGCGTCAGCGGTGGCAACGCACCCAGTTGCAGGGTGCCGGGGCGCATGAGGTGGAGCACGTCGAACGCGCCGTCCACGGTGGACGACGAGGCCGACGGCGCTGCGGGCACAGGCACCACCGGCACCACCGTTTCAGACGTGGAAACCATGGCCTCAGGCCGCCGGGGCCAGCCAGTGGTCGCGCATCAGCGCCACCATCTGGGCGCTGGCCTTGCCGCGGTGGCTGTGGGCGTTTTTCACGTCGGGCGGCAGCTGGGCAAAGGTTTTGCCAAACGAGGGGATGAACATCACCGGGTCGAAGCCAAAGCCCCCGTCACCCACGGGCTCGGGCGCGATGAGGCCGCTGACGCGGCCCACGGCCACCAGGGGTTCGGGATCGTCAGGGTGGCGCACAGCCACCAGGGTGCTGACCATGGCGGCCCGGCGATCGGTGATGCCCTGCATCTGCTGCAACAGCGCGGTGACGTTGTTCGCATCGCCTTTGGGCAGGCCAAACTGGGTGGCGTAATACGCCGTCTGCACGCCAGGAAGACCGCCAAAGGCGTGCACGCACAGCCCGGCGTCGTCGGCCAAGGCGGGCAGGCCGGTGGCCGCAGACGCATGGCGGGCCTTGGTGAGGGCGTTTTCCAGGAAGGTGTGGAAGGGTTCCTCCGCCTCGGTCACGCCCAAGGCCCCTTGGGCCACCAGTGTCACGCCCAAAGGCGTGAACATGGCCTGGAGTTCTTTGAGCTTGCCCGCGTTGTTGGACGCCAGCACCAGCTTGAATTCATCAGTCAAAATGGCCTCTACCGCTTTATTTACAAGCGCAAGCAGCTATCAAAATCAGCTGTTCAGGTGGGGTTGCAGCGCCGCGCGCTGGTGCTGGATCAGCTCGGCAATGCCGCGCTCGGCCAGATCCAGCAACTGGTTCATTTCGGGGCGGGTGAAGGCCGCGCCTTCGGCCGTGCCCTGCACTTCCACAAAATGGCCCGCGCCGGTCATGACCACGTTCATGTCGGTGTCGCAGGCCGAGTCTTCGGTGTACTCCAGGTCCAGCAGGGGCGTGCCTTGCACAATGCCCACCGACACCGCGGCCACGGCCCCCAGCAAGGGGCTTTGCGTGATTTTTCCGGCGGCCAGCAGGGCCGACACCGCGTCGTGCGCGGCCACGTAGGCCCCGGTGATGGCCGCGGTGCGCGTGCCGCCGTCGGCCTGCAGCACGTCGCAATCGAGGGCGATGGTGCGTTCACCCAGCAGCCGCAGGTCGAACACGGCCCGCAGGCTGCGCCCGATGAGGCGCTGGATTTCCTGGGTGCGCCCGCTCTGCTTGCCCTTGGCGGCTTCGCGGTCGCTGCGGGTGTGGGTGGCGCGGGGCAGCATGCCGTATTCGGCGGTCACCCAGCCCTCACCCGAGCCGCGTTTGTGCGGTGGCACTTTTTCCTCGACCGAGGCCGTGCACAGCACCTTGGTGTGCCCAAACTCGATGAGCACCGAGCCCTCGGCGTGCATGGTGTAGTGGCGGGTGATGCGGATGGGGCGCAGCTGATGCGCCGCGCGGCCGCCGGAACGGGTGTACTCAGACATGGAAAAGCTCAGCCCTTGCGGGCCGCAGTGCGCCGGATGGCTTCGTTGATTTCAGCGATGGAACGCTCGATGGCGTCTTCGTCCAGTTCTTCCCCGGCATCCAGGCCATCGCCTTGGATGGTGGACTCGAACTCGCCCACGCCAATGGAGTCGGTGGAAATGCTGCGCGTGGGCTCGAACGCGTCGGGGGTTTCCCACTCCATGGCCAGGATGGTCACGTTGTCGCTGTTGGCTCCGGCCTTGCGCAAGGCCCGTTCGGCCAAGTCAGGCACCGCCTGGGCCACCGGGTGGGCGGAGAGCACGTTGACGATTTCGTGGTCGGGCAAGGCGCTCCACAGCCCGTCGGAGCACAGCAGCAGTTTGTCGCCCTGTTGCAGGGTGAGCGGGGCCGACAGGTCGTAAATGGGCCGCTGGGGCGAGCCCAGGCAGGTGAACAACACATTGCGGTTGATCAGGTCCTCGGAGCCACGCCCCAGGTGGGCATGCTGCTCCATGTAGGAATGGTCACGGGTGCGGGTCAGCAACTGCCCATCGCGGACCAGGTACATGCGGGAGTCACCGCAGTGCACCCAGTGCAGGCAACCGTGTTCCACCACCGCCGCCACCAGGGTGGTGCGGGGAGAGTCGATCATGCCTTTTTCAGAGGCATACCGAACAATCTGGTGGTGGGCCGACAACAGGGCACTGGAGAGAAATTCGGGCACCGCCCCCACCGTGGGGTGAGCGGCCCGCTGGAAGTACGCCGACACGGTTTGCAAGGCCAGCTGCGCCGCCACTTCACCATCTGGGTGCCCTCCCATGCCGTCGGCCAGCAGAAAGAGGCCGGATTCCCGCGTGTAGGAGTACCCCATGCGATCTTCGTTCTTGGCACGGCCACCCCGACGGCTCACCTGGAAGACGGAAAACTTCATTTGGCCGGTGCCTTTGCGATGTCGGTCCGTGGTTTGCTCTTGGGCTTGCCGTCAGCCCCCAACAGGCTGTCGAGCTGCAAACGCATGCGTTCACCCATGCTGAGCTTGGTGTAGCTGCGCTCGGTTTCCCGGCTGAGTTCCTTTTGCAGGGCAAACACCGACTGCGGACGCGACAGCGGGTCCAGGGCCATGCACCACTCAACCACCTCAATCAGGTTGTCGGAATACACACCCCGCAAACGGGACAGCGCCAGGGACAGGCGGTCCTTTTCCTGCCGTTGCGGGGCGTCGTTGGGCGGATAACCTTGCATGCAAGCGTAGATGCAGGCCCCGATGGCGTAGATGTCGGTCCAAGGCCCCATGGCCGTGTCTCGCCGGTACATTTCCGGTGCCGCAAAGCCGGGGGTGTACATGGGCCGGATGAAGTTGCCTTCCTTGCTCAGCACCTCGCGGGCCGCACCAAAGTCAATCAACACCGCCTTGTTGTCGTCGGTGATGAAGATGTTGGCGGGCTTGATGTCGAGGTGCAGCATCTTGTGCTGGTGCACGATGCGCAGCCCACGCAACACCTCGTCGAACAGCGAGCGGATGGTGGACTCGCGAAACACCTTCTGTTTCTTGAGTTCACGTGCGGTGATGATGAAATCCTGGAGGGACGCGCCTTCCAGGTAATTCATGACCATGTAAACGGTGTCGTTCTCGCGGAAGAAGTTGAGCACGCTCACCACAGAGGCATGCGAGATCTGGGCCAACGCCCGACCTTCCTCGAAAAAGCTCTTGAGCCCCAACCGATACAACGACAGCTTGTCAGGCTGAACCTGGGGCGACAACTCCCCCACGCCTCGCGTGGCCAGCGATGCGGGGAGGTATTCCTTGACGGCCACCTGCTGACCCTGGGGATCCAGGGCCAGGTAGACCACCCCGAAACCTCCGGCAGCAAGTTTGCGAATGACGCGGTAGCCCCCAATGACCGTGTCGGCTGGCAGCGGCGCGGGTTTGACCTTTGACATAATTCTTAGTTGGCTGCCCCGTCTCAGTGGGCAGATATACACCCTTTGGGAACCAGCCGATGTCAGTTTACAGCATGACCGGGTACGCCAGTGTCCACAGTGACCCTGTGGGCGCAGACGGCACCACCACCCCTCCACTGGGGTTGGAAATACGCTCGGTCAACAGCCGATTCCTGGACCTCACCTTCAAGCTTCCGGACGATCTCCGGTCTGCCGAACCGATGCTGCGCGACCTGCTGGCGCGTGAATTCAAGCGCGGCAAAATCGAAATCCGGGGGTGGATTGAAGGTCGACAAGACAGCGGCCCCCGCATGCCCACCAGTGCCGAGCTTCAACGCCTCAACACATTGCAAGACGGTGTGCGTGCCTGGTTGCCTCAGGCCACCCCCTTGTCGGTGGCCGAGGTGCTGAGTTGGACCACTCGCCAGCAACCCTCGCCCGCAGGACTGCAAGACCAGTTCTTGGCTTTGGCCACCACAGCCATTGATGCGCTCAAGGCGGCACGGGGCCGGGAGGGTGAGCGTTTGACGCAAATGCTCAAAGGCCACGCCAAAAAGCTCAGCGAGCTGTCTGCCAAGGCGCAACCGCTGATCCCGCAACTGGTGGAACAGCAACGGCTGCGTTTTCTGGAGCGGTGGAACGACGCCCTCCAGGGTGCTGGCGGCAGCAGCGCCGACAGCCCTGCGGCCCAAGACCGGGCGCTCAGCGAAGCGGCCGCATTCGCCATCCGCATCGATGTGGCCGAGGAACTCACCCGGCTGTCGTCTCACCTGCAGGAAATCCAGCAGTTGCTCACCAAAGGCGGTGAGCTGGGCAAGCGCCTGGACTTCCTCATCCAGGAACTTCACCGCGAAGCCAACACCCTGGGATCCAAATCCTCCAGCCTGGAACTGACCCGCATCTCGGTGGACATGAAAGTCCTGATCGAGCAAATGCGCGAACAGGTTCAAAACATTGAGTGACCACAGCATGAACGCGCCTTCCAGCGAATACCCCGGCAACCTGTTTGTGGTTGCAGCCCCCTCAGGAGCGGGCAAATCCAGCCTGGTCAATGCCCTGATGGAGGTGGACTCCCGCTTGGCCCACTCGGTGTCGCACACCACACGCCCCCCACGCGGGCAAGAGGTCCACGGGCGTGAGTACTACTTCGTGTCCAATGAACAGTTCGACACCATGGTCGCTCAGGACTCGTTTCTGGAATGGGCCAAGGTCCATGGCAACCGCTACGGCACCTCCCGGCACGCCATCGAGGAGCGGATCGCCCAGGGGGGCGACATCATCCTGGAGATCGACTACCAGGGCGCACTGCAAGTCAAGAAACTGTTTCGAAACGCCATCCTGATCTTCATCCTGCCGCCGAGCTGGGATGAGCTGAAGTCCCGCCTGCAGCGCCGGGGCGAAGATGCCCCTGAAGTCATTGAGCAGCGCCTCATCAACGCCGCCCAGGAAGTCGCCCAGGTCAAGGAGTTTGATTACGTCATCATCAATGAGCGCTTCGAGCTTGCGCTCTTTGATTTAAAATCCGTGGTCCACGCGCAGCGGCTCAAGTACGCCGCCCAGAGCCGCACCAAGGCTGAAACCTTTCAAGCCTTGGGCATTTCCTGAACCCCCATCTGATTCACCATGGCCCGCATCACCGTCGAAGACTGTCTGGAAAAAATCCCCAACCGCTTTCAGTTGGTGTTGGCGGCGACCTACCGCGCTCGCATGCTGAGCCAAGGCCACACCCCCAAGATCGACAGCAAGAACAAGCCTGCCGTGACGGCTCTGCGCGAGATTGCTGCGGGCAAAGTGGGCCTGGAAATGCTGAAGAAAGTTCCCATCTGACCCGTCGGTCTGTTTGACCCCACCCAAAAGCACCGCACGCGGTGCTTTTGTTTTTTCATCTTCCTGCAACACTGCCGACAAGGGTTGTCGGTTGTCGGTACAGTAGCGGCATGAGCATTCCCGGTCGGTCCGAGATCCCCCCAACCCCTTCGTCCAATGCCGCTGCGGCCAGTTTCGCAGCCCTGGTTTCCTCATTGGACTACCTGTCGCAAGCCGACATCGACAACGTTCGGCGCGCCTATCGTTTTGCCGATCAGGCCCATTTGGGCCAATTGCGCAAGAACGGTGACCCCTACATCACCCACCCCATTGCGGTGGCGCTCCAGTGCGCAGAGTGGAAGCTGGACGCCCAGGCCTTGATGGCGGCACTGATGCACGACGCCATGGAAGACTGCGGCGTCACCAAGATCGAACTGATCGAACAGTTCGGTGCTCCCGTGGCCGAACTGGTGGACGGACTGACCAAACTCGACAAACTGGAGTTTGACAACCGGGAGCAAAACCAGGCCGAGTCCTTCCGCAAGATGCTGTTGGCCATGGCCCGGGACGTGCGGGTCATCCTGATCAAACTGGCCGATCGCAGCCACAACATGCGCACCATGGGGGACATGCCGCGCAGCAAATGGGAACGGATTTCGCGGGAGACGCTGGAAATTTATGCGCCCATTGCGTATCGATTGGGGCTGAACACCACATTCCGCGAACTTCAGGACCTGGCGTTCAAACACATCTACCCGTGGCGCTACGGCATCCTGTCCAAGGCCGTGGGCCGCTCTCGCGCCCGCCGCAAAGACCTCATCTCCAAGGTCAAAGCCGAGGTGAAAGAGGCCATTGCAGCCAAGAACCTGCACGCCAAGGTGCTGGGGCGTGAAAAAACCCTGTATTCCATCTACAAGAAGATGGACGACAAGCGCCTCAGCTTTGCCCAGGTCACCGACATGTACGGGTTTCGGGTGGTGTTTGAGGACCTGATGGATTGCTACACCGCATTGGGTGTGCTGCACCAACTGTACAAACCACTGCCCGGCAAGTTCAAGGACTACATCGCCATCCCCAAGGTGAACGGCTACCAGTCCATCCACACCACCCTGGTGGGGCCGTTTGGCACCAACGTCGAGTTTCAGCTGCGAACCACGTCCATGGACGTGGTGGCCGAGTCTGGTGTGGCGGCCCACTGGCTCTACAAAGCCGCTGCGCCTGAAAGCGCCGCAGCACAGCGCCTGGGCAACCAGTGGTTGCAGTCCCTGCTGGACATTCAACAGGAAACCAAGGACGCCGCCGAGTTCTGGGACCACGTCAAGATCGACCTGTTCCCCGACTCCGTGTACGTGTTCACACCCAAAAGCAAAATCCTGTCCATGCCCCGCGGCGCCACGGTGGCCGACTTTGCGTACACGATCCACAGCGACATTGGCAACCACATGGTGGCCGGCAAGGTCAACGCCGAGCAGGTGCCATTGAGCACCGAACTGAAAAACGGCGATGTGGTGGAAGTCATCACCTCACCCGATCAACGCCCCAACCCGGCCTGGCTCAGCTTTGTGCGCACCGGGCGTGCGCGCTCGAAAATCCGGCATCACCTCAAAACCATGGCGCACGACGAGTCCCGAACGCTGGGAGAAAAGGTGCTCCACCAAGCCCTTCGCGCAGAAGGAATGGCCGACTTCCCCGACCCTTACGCGCGCGACCTTCAGGGCCTGTGGGAAAAACTGCTGCGCTTCACCGGCAACCGATCTGTCGACGAATTGCTGGTGGACATCGGCATGGGCAAACGCATTGCCAGCATGGTGGGCAAGAAACTGGCCATGCTGCTGGCCGAGCGCGGCATCAAGGCCGACGTGGTGCTCATCAGTCAGGCACGGTATGCCGAAGAAAAGGAAACCATCAGCCAAGGCGTGGTCACAATCGACGGCAGCGAAGGTGGATCGGTCCAGTTCGCCAACTGCTGCCACCCCATCCCCGGTGACCGCATCGTGGGCTACCTGGGGCGCGGCGAAGGCTTGGTGGTGCACACCGAGGAATGTTCGGTGGGCAAAAAACTGCTCTACCGAGACCGCGAACGCTTCTTGGAAGTGGAATGGGCAGAAGACACCGCCCGCACTTTCGAAGTGGCCCTGCTGGTCACTGTGGAAAACGGCAAAGGGGTGCTGGCCCGGGTGGCCTCCACCATCGCATCTGCTGGCGCCGACATCACCCACGTCAACATGAATGACGAGCGCGCTCAGTTGGCAACCGACCTGCGTTTTGCCATCACCGTGAAAGACCGGGCCCATCTGGCCGATGTGCTTCGTTCACTGAAACGGACACCATCGGTTTTGCGTGCACAACGCATTCGCCCTGGCAAAGAGCGGGCTTGAATCAGTCGTAGTGCACATCCAGCACTTCGACCGACTCCGCGCCCGACGGTGTCATCACCGTCACCTCGTCCCCCACCTTTGCCTTGAGCAAGGCCCGAGCCACGGGTGAAATCCAGGTGATTTCCCCCTGGCTGCTGTCCGCTTCATCCAAACCCAGAATGCGGACGGTCACTTCCGCCCCCGAAGGCCTCAAGTAGGTCACCCGGGCGCCAAAGAAAACCTGATCTGTGCCGCGATGGACGGAGGGATCGACGATTTCCACATGGTCCAGCCGCTTGGTCAGGAATCGGATGCGGCGGTCAATTTCCCGCAAGCGTTTTTTGCCGTAAAGGTAATCACCGTTTTCGGAACGGTCGCCATTGCTCGCAGCCCAGTGCACCACCTCGACCACCCGGGGACGCTCCTCATCAATGAGCGTCAGCAACTCGTTGCGCAGGCGGTCATAGCCTGCTCGGGTGATGTAGTTTTTGCCTGAATGGACAAGGGGAGAACCGACGCTGTCTTCGTCGTCGTCCTGATCCGTTTCTCGGGTGAATGCTTTGCTCATGTCACACAGAACAGTTGCACATCAAGGGCCAAAGCGCCTTGAGGATCAGAAGTGAAAAAGCCTCGCAACTTCTTCAAGTTGCGAGGCTTCCATTTTGGTGCGGCTGGCAGGATTCGAACCCACGACCCCTTGGTTCGTAGCCAAGTACTCTATCCAACTGAGCTACAGCCGCTGAAGCCATGATTATAACGCGAAAATCGATGGCTCTTCAACTTTTTCAAAACAATCTGCATTCACCGGGTGTTTGCACATTGCCGTCACACGATGAACCCCTCGGGTGACTGGTAGGGCGTGCTGGGCTCGAACCAGCGACCAAGGGATTATGAGTCCCCTGCTCTGACCAACTGAGCTAACGCCCCGACCAACCCGACATTGTATGCCGGGCTGCCCAGGGCGCAGAAAACGTGTTCAACCTGTGGGCTTGTTTTGACTGAGGGCGTTGGACACCAGCTTGGACGTGATGTCCACGATCTGGATCATTCGGTCATAGGCCATGCGCTGCGGGCCGATGACGCCCAGCGTGCCCACCACGGTGCCGTCCACCTCGTAGGGTGCTGAAACAATGGCCAAGTCTTGGTAAGGCACCACCTGACTTTCGCCCCCGATGAAGATGCGCACCCCATCGGCCTGCTCGGACACGTCCAGCAGCCGCATGAGTTGTGCCTTTTGTTCGAACAGGTCGAACATGCGGCGCAGGTTGCCCAGGTCGTTGGAGAAGTCGGACACGGTGAGCAGATTGCGCTCCCCGGAGATGACCACCTCGTCCTTGGAGGCCATGGCCTGCATGCCCACGTCCACCGCTGTTTGCATGAGTGCGGTGATTTCACCTCGCAACGTGTCCACCTCGGCCCGGAGGCGCTCGCGAACCACGTCCAGGCTGAGTCCTGAAAAATGCGTGTTGAGAAAATTGGCTGCCTCAACCAGCTGACTGGCGGTGTAGGTCACTGGCGTGGTGACCACCTTGTTCTGCACATCCCCATTGGGCGAGACGATGATGACCAGGATGCGCTGCTCGGAGAGCGCCAGAAACTCGATGTGCCTGAACACCGACGCATGGCGCGGCGTCATCACCACACCCACAAAGTGAGACAGGTTGGACAGCAACTGAGCCGCATTTGAAATGACGCGCTGAGGCTGATCGGGCTCAAAGCCCGTGGGCGGCAATTCGGTGGACAGGTCGAGCGAGTCACGGCGCACCGTCAGCATGGTGTCCACAAACAGCCGATACCCCTTGGGAGTCGGAATGCGCCCGGCCGACGTGTGGGGGCTGGCGATGAGACCCAAGTCTTCCAAGTCACTCATCACGTTGCGGATGGTGGCTGGCGACAGGTCCAGCCCCGCGGCTTTCGACAAGGTGCGAGACCCCACGGGCTGACCGTCGGCGATGTACCGTTCGACCAAGGTCCTCATCAACAACTGTGCGCGACTGTCTAGCATGCGTGCCCTAGGTTTGAGCTGTGTTGTAATTTCAGCATGATTTTGCCCGGGCAAACGCCACCGTCCAACCCTTTGGCCAACCCTCCCCGATTTGGCCGCGTGGCCGTTGTGGGGAAGTACCAGGCCATGGGTTCCCGAGATGCGCTCGACAGCATTGCCGCCTTCGTGGTGGGCCAGGGTTGCGAAGTGGTGCTGGAACACGAAACCGCCCACAACACCGGCCTGACCCAGTACCCTACCCTTTCCTTGCCCGACATCGGCGCCCAATGTGATCTGGTGCTGGTGGTCGGCGGAGACGGCACCTTGCTGGGCGTGGCCCGGCAGTTGGCCCACCACGGCGTGCCGGTGATCGGCATCAACCAAGGGCGGCTGGGCTTCATGACCGATGTGCGCTTCGAGGAGTTTCCCGCCACCCTGTCGGCCATGTTGAGGGGAGAGTACGAGGAAGACCCGCGAACCCTGATGCATGCCGAGGTGTGGCGCGACGGTGAGTGCATCTTCGACACCCTGGCCATGAACGATGTGGTGGTCAACCGCACGTCGGCTGGCATGGTGGAAGTGCGCATCGAGGTGGGCGGACGCTTCGTGGCGCGCCAGCGCGCGGACGGCCTCATCATTTCCACACCCACTGGCTCAACGGCGTACTCGCTGTCGGCAGGGGGGCCCTTGCTGCATCCGTCGATTGGGGGTTGGGTGATGGTGCCCATTGCGCCCCACACCCTGTCCAACCGCCCCATTGTGCTGCCCAGCACCCAAGAAATCGTGGTCGAAGTGGTGGGCGGACGTGAAGTGAGTGCCAACTTCGACATGCAGACCATCACCAGCCTGCTGCACGGCGACCAGATCCGTGTGCGAGCATCTACCCACACACTGACGCTGCTGCACCCCCTGGGATGGAGCCATTTCGACACCCTGCGCAACAAGCTGCACTGGAATGAAAACACCGTCGGTGCCCAGCCCTGACCTTGCCTGTTCATGAGCCTGCTTCGCATTGCCCTGAAAGACTTCGTGATCGTCCCTCACTTGGACCTCGACCTGGCCCAAGGCTTCACCGCGCTGACGGGGGAGACCGGTGCCGGCAAATCCATCTTGATTGACGCCTTGCAATTGGCCTTGGGTGGAAGGGCCGACCCGACCGTGGTGCGGGCTGGACAGGACAAAGCGGACATCACCGCCGAGTTCCAACTCACACCCGACGTGGCCGAGTGGCTCACCGCCCAAGACCTGGATGCATCCGAATCCACGGTGCTGCTTCGGCGCACCGTGGACACCCAGGGCCGCAGCAAGGGATGGATCAACGGCACACCCGCCAGCGCCACCCAGTTGCGCGAATTGGGGGGATGGCTGGTGGACATCCACGGTCAACACGCCTGGCAGGCCCTCACGCGACCCGACTCCACGCGTGCCTTGCTGGACGGGTACGCCCGCATCGACACCACCGAGATCGCCAGCCTGTGGCGCCAATGGAAAGACGCCACGGCGGCCTTGTTGGAATCCCAGCAAGCGGCAGGTGAACGCCAGTTGCAGCGCGAAAAACTGTCCTGGCAAGTGGCCGAACTGGACAAACTTCAGCCACGGCCCAACGAGTGGGATGCCTTGCAAGCCGAGCACCTCAAGCTGGCCCATGTGCACAGCCTGCTGGAAGCCGCAGAACAAGCCAGCCAATGCCTGGTGGATGCGGAAGTCAACGCCTTGGACCTGGTGAACCGTGCAACGCAAAGCCTTGCGGCGCGTGAACACCTGGAACCCGAGTTCACCCGTCTGCGCCAACTGCTGGACCAAGCCCAGGTGCTGCAACAGGAAGCTGCGCGTGACCTGCACGCCTACAGCCGCCGAACCGAAGCCGACCCCCAGCGCCTGAACCAGCTGGACCAACGCCTGAGCCAGTGGATGGCGCTGGCCAAACGCATGGCCTGCGCCCCCGAAGCGCTGGCCAGCACCCATGTCCGCCTGCGTGAGCAGTTGCAGGCACTGGACAGCGCCAGTGACACCGAGCAACTGACCCAACGCGTGGACGCTTGCTATCAGAAATTGATGGGAAAGTGCAAAGAAATATCCAATCTCAGGCTTGAATACAAAGACATTCTTGCTATGGAAATCTCTAACAAAATGCAAGACCTTGGGATGAACGGCGGGGTGTTTGAGGTGGTGCTGAACCCACTGACCCAACCCCAATCAACGGGCATGGAAACCGTGGAATTCCGGGTGGCCGGACACGCGGGGGTGGAACCCCGCCCCATTGCCAAGGTGGCCTCTGGTGGAGAACTGTCGCGCATTTCGCTGGCCATTGCCGTCAGCACCAGCCGCGTGCGGGGCTGTCCCACGCTGATTTTTGACGAAGTCGACTCTGGCGTTGGAGGCGCGGTGGCCCACACGGTGGGGCAACTGATGGCCGACCTGGGCCAACACCGCCAAGTGCTGGCGGTGACCCACCTGCCTCAGGTGGCGGCCTGCGCCCACCACCACCTGCGCGTCACCAAGGCCGAACAGCTGGGACACGTGCGCAGCCAAGTGGAACCGCTGACGCCTGAGCAACGGGTGGATGAAATCGCCCGCATGCTGGGGGGTGCGGTGGTGACCGACACCACCCGCGCCCACGCCAGAGAGATGTTGTCGGCATGAACACGCTTGAGTTGGTGCTGATCACCGGCATGTCCGGCTCCGGCAAATCGGTGGCACTGGCGGCACTGGAAGACGTCGGCTACTACTGCGTGGACAACTTGCCGCCGGAGCTGATGCTGGCCTTCGTGCGCCTGCAGGACCAGCACCGGGTGCGCAAAGTGGCCGTGGCCATTGACGTCCGCAGCAAGTCGGCCCTGCCCGACGTGCCCTACCTGCTGGGTGAACTGAAGGGCCTGGGGGTCAAACTCACCCCCATTTTTCTGGATGCTTCCGACGAAACGCTGTTGCGCCGGTTCTCCGAAACGCGCCGAGCCCACCCGCTGTCCAGCCGCACCGAAGGAACGGACGGCCCTGCCGCCCTGCTCGAAGCCATCGGACAGGAACGGGAGTTGACCCAAAGCCTGCGGGAGCGGGCCTCGGTGATCGACACCAGCCTCATCAAACCCGCCAAGCTGCTCAGCCTCATCAAAGACATGGTGGGCGTCACCCAGCATGGGCTGACGTTGGTGTTTGAGTCGTTTGCGTTCAAACGGGGCATCCCACTGGACGCCGACTTTGTGTTTGACGTTCGCATGCTGCCCAACCCCCACTACGACCCGGAGTTGCGGCCCCTCACGGGCCGGGACGCCCCTGTGGCGGACTACCTCCGCCAGCAGCCGGAAGTGCAGCGCATGCAACACCACATCGCCGCCTTTCTTCACAGCTGGCTGCCCGAACTTCGGCATGACCACCGCAGCTACGTCACCGTGGCCATCGGTTGCACCGGTGGCCAACACCGCTCGGTCTATTTGGTGGAAACGCTGACCGCCGAATTTGCGGCGGACTGGCACGCCCGCGCTCGCCACAGGGAGCTTTGACCCTCCAGCCCCCCCACGGGGGCGGCCCCACCCCATTCACAGGGTCAGCAGTTGCCCCAACACCTTGCTGACCGGGGCGGGCAAGCCCAGTGCCCGGGTGTCGTTCGGACAGGAATGCCATTCCCCTGGCAGGGCATTCAGCCACGTCGCCTGTTCGCCGATGGCGTGGGCCGACAGGCGAAGCACCCTGGCGTGAAGAACCAGGTCCATGTGGGTCAACACATGGGTGAACGCGGGCCACGCCGTCAGGCTGGAACGCCAGTCAGCAGGCAATGCCGCCTCCAGCGAAGCTTCCGCGTCGAAGGAGGGGAAGCTGTGCAACCCACCCCAAACCCCCCGGGATGGACGCCGGGCAAGCCACACCCGCCCGTCATCCCGCCACAGCACCAACCACCACCACAGCTGCGTGCGCCGCACCAGCTTGCGGGTTTTGACGGGCAACACGTCCACCCGTCCCTGCGCACGGGCCTTGCAATCGGCAGCCAGTGGACATTCGGAGCACCTGGGACGGCGTGGGGTGCAAACCGTGGCCCCCAGGTCCATCAAGCCCTGGGTGTAAGCAGGCATGAGGTGTTCATGCCCGCTCGAAGGAACACGCTGGTCCACCTGGGCCTTGAGGGCTCGGTCTGCCGCCGTGGACGACAAGTCCTGCTCAAAGCCCAAGTGGCGCGCCATGACACGCTTGACGTTGCCATCAAAAATCGACACCCGCTGGCCAAAACAGAACGACGCAATGGCCGCCGCCGTGGATGGCCCAATGCCGGGCAGCTGAGTCAACTCGTGTGCGCTGGACGGGAAACACCCGCCGTGTTCTTGAACCACCACCTGTGCACAGCGGTGCAGGTTTCGCGCCCGGCTGTAGTACCCCAGGCCACTCCACAACGCCAGCACGTCGCCCTCGGCTGCGCCAGCCAATGCCTGGACATTGGGAAAACGTGCCAAAAAACGGTCGAAGTACCCCAGCACCGTGGACACCTGGGTCTGCTGCAACATGATTTCCGACAGCCAGACCCGGTAGGGATCGCGGGTGCCTTGCCACGGCAGGTGATGCCGTCCTGCGCTGACTTGCCAGGCAATCAGGCGTTGTGCAAAGTCACCCAACGGGTGAGGAACGTCACGCATCCGACGTCGGCGTCATGCCGTCAACGGCAGCGGCTGGGTCAGCACGCCTCGCTGTGTTTCCACCATGGCATCGGTCATGTGACGCAACTCATCGGACTGCTGCTCCAAATCACCCACCTGCCCCAGCAACTCCGCAATGCGAGCGTCCAAGTCGCCTGCGGCGTCCTGGATGCGTTTGACCGCATCCACCCGCTTGGCATAGCTGCGACGGCGGTCGCGCAGCTGGGTGTCCAGCTGCGCGGCGGCGGTTTTGTTCCACAGCTCAAGGTCATTGGCTGCCGATTCATACACCACCCGCAAACGACTGGCCAACGCCCGCCCCAGGCGCTCGGAAAACTCGGGCTGGGCCAGCTTCAACGCGTTCCCCACCCCCAGAAAGCGAACGTGGCTTTGCTCAATGTCGCCCAGTTCACGGAGGTATCGGTCCAAATCGGGCAACGGTGGCAGGAGCAAGGATAAACCGTGCTCTGTGTTGAGCTGGGCAAACGCCGACGACAGCATGGAAGAAATTTCTTCACCCAGCTTGCGCCCCTGGGTCAACAGATCGGCCAATGCGGCAAAGGTCTGCTCGTAGGTTTTCCGGACCCCCAGCTTCAACCCGGGTTCGCGCAGCTTCTCGGTGAGTTTGAGCACTTCCTGGCGGAACCGGGCATGCCCCAGCACCTTGAAAAGCTCGCGCAGCAGCTTCATGTGCACCGAGCGGACGGCCTGGATGCGTCCGCCTTCGCCTTCGAACTCCTTTTGCTCCTGCTCGATGCGTGCCCGCATGTGGCGGATGACCGCCGTGTTCTTGCCGCGAAGGCTCTCCAGTTCCTGGATCTGCTCGGTCACCTCCCGAATCCGCGACTGCGTGGTCTGGTTGGCCAACGACACCAAGCGGGTGACGCCGTCGGACACCGCATCCACCAACAGTTGCCGCCGCTGCCCCACAATGCCTTGCACCAACACCGCCTCCAGCTCGGCCAGGTGACTGGCCGCGAGCAACTCTGGGTCGTTCTGGATTTTGGCCACCAAGCCCTTCTGTGCAGACACCGCCAGCACGCGGGACGGGTCCATGCCCAGGATGTTGGCCGAGCTGACCACCTGACGCTGAATCTGGTCGGCCACCACTTCGGGCGAGCTGAGTTCGTCCCACAGAGTGTCGATCTTGTTGAGCACCACCAACCGGCTGGCCTCGGTCCCGTGTGTGGGTGCCAGGTGCTCCCGCCAAATGCGCAAGTCGGACTGGGTCACCCCCGTGTCGGCACCCAGGATGAACAGGATGGAATGGGCCTGCGGCAGCAAGCTGACCGTCAGCTCGGGCTCGGCACCGATGGCGTTGAGCCCCGGTGTGTCCAGAATGACCAGGCCTTGTTTGAGGATGGGGTGCGCGATGTTGATGAGCGCATGCCGCCAGCGGGGAACCTCCACCAGCCCGTCCGGCCCCACCATGCTCCGATCGGCCCCACCCTCATCCAGCCAGAAGCCCAGCGCGGCCGCCTGCTCAGGGGTGACCCGATTCACTTCGGCCACACGGGCCATGGATGCGGCCAGGCCATCGGGGTCCTTGACGTCCAGGGCAATGGTTTCCCAGGCGTCGGTCTGCTCACGCCACTCGACCAGCGCCCGCGACTCCAGCCGGGTGTTGATGGGCAGCAAGCGAAGACACGGAGGCAACTCGGGGTTGTACGCCAGCTCCGTGGGGCACATGGTGGTCCGCCCGGCACTGGCAGGCATGATGCGCCGACCGTACCCTGCGAAAAACAGCGCATTGATGAGCTCTGACTTGCCACGGGAGAACTCGGCCACAAAGGCCACCATGACCCGGTCGTCCTGCACCTGACGGCGCAACAGGTCGATGTGCTCCTCCACCGCCGCGTCCAGCAAATCCCGCTGCGACAGCCAATCGGCCAGTCGCTGCAAGTCCGCTGAAAACGCCCTGCGCCACCGACTGTGCAGGTCAAAATTCTGATTGAAGCTCATGTGATCGCATCCCTGGGGCAAGTACTGGCCATCCGACCCAATATACACGGGCCAACACGCTCAACCCCCTCTGGGTTTGGGCTGGCAACGGCGGCAGAAGTAGGTGGCCCGTTGCCCCTGCACCATCCGTTCGATCGGTGTGCCACACACCGTGCACGCCTGTCCCGAACGGCCATACACCTGTGTGGCCGTCTGGAAGTGGCCCGATTGTCCACTCAGGTCACTGAAATTGCGCAGCGTGCTTCCCCCCATGTCCAAGGCCTGAACCAGCACCTGAACAATGGCATCATGCAAAGCGGCCACCGTGCGCCGAGGAATCTGCCGCGCCGGGGTGGCCGGGTGGATGCGAGCGCGAAACAGTGCCTCGCTGGCGTAGATGTTGCCCACCCCCACCACCACATCGCCTTTCAGCAGCACCTGCTTGATGGCCGTTTGGCGAGCCGCCAGCCCCTGGGTCAGCACCTCCACGGTGAAATCGTCCGACAAGGGCTCCACCCCCAGGCCACCCAGCAAGCGACTGGCCGACGGTTGCGACAATGCTTGAACAAACAGCAGTGCCCCAAAGCGGCGGGGGTCGTTCATCACCAGGGCTCCACGGTCCGTGAGCACCCGCACATGGTCATGTTTTCCAGGCTGCCCGCCATCGACGGCATCCGGCACCCAGCGCAAGCTGCCCGACATGCCCAGGTGCCCCAGCAACCACCCCCGATCCAACTCAAACAGCAGGTACTTGCCCCGGCGCCCCACCTGAAGGATGCGCATCCCCTTCAGAAACGACGGATCCACGCCCAGAGGCCAGCGCAACGGCTTGCCCAGCACCACATCTCGGATGACCGCGCCCTCCAGGGAACCTGCGAGACCCCGGCGAGTCACTTCCACTTCGGGCAATTCAGGCATAGAGGTCTCGAACTTGCTGCGATGAACGTTCCATTATGATGAACCGATGACCCTGAAACGTCCCTTTGGCCAGACGCGGCACCTCCTCCAACGTTTGGCTTGTGCCGCCCTTGCCGCGGGCACCCTGACGTTGGCCCATGGACAGGACAAGGCAGCCATCGAACGCAGCCGCACGGCCTTCAACAACGCAGAAGTGGTGTACCTCACGCTCCTGGGCGAAATCGAGGTCCAGCTGGGTGAACCGGGCGCTGGTTACTCGCTGATCCTGAACGCGGGGCGAAAGTCGGGAGACGGCGAATTGTTCAAACGCGCCATCCACCTGGCCCTGCAAGCGCGGTCTGGAGAGTCGGCGGTGGATGCCGCCAAAGCCTGGAGCGCCTCCCTGCCCAACGATCCGGAACCCCTGCGCGTGCTGGTGCAGGTGCTGCTCAGCCTGCAACGGACGGATGAAACCGGCCCTCACCTGACCAAGCTGCTGGACCTGACCCCGGACAGCGAACGGGTGGCCTTGCTCGATGCCATCGGCCAGATCTACAGCCAGAGCCGCGATCCACAGACGGCGCTGAAAGTGGTGGCGCCGCGCTTGCGCACGTGGCGGGACACGCCCGCCACCGCAGCTGCCGCACAAGCGGCGCTGGCACGGGTGCAGCGGGCCGCGGGTCAAGAAGCTCAGGCCGCCGACACCTTGAAGCAGGCGCTGGCCGCGCCCGTGCCATCCAACCTGGCCGGGGTATTGGCCGTGGAATGGCTGGGCGGCACAGCCCCCGTGAGCGAGCAATGGGTGGTTACGTTGCTGGAACGGCACCCCCAGCTGAGCCCTGTGCGGCTGGCCTACGCCCGGCATTTGCTGCGCACCGAGCGCTGGGACGAAGCCGAACGACAACTCGACCAACTGACCTCGGGCCCACAGGCCGACCAGTCCCCTCCCGAGAGCTGGCTGATGCTGGGTGCCCTGCAACTGCAGTCACGCAAGCTGGAAGCCGCGCAGCGCAGCTTCCAGCGTTTCCTGGCGGCCCCTGACGTGGCCACCACCGACACCTTTGCACGCGGAAGAAACCAAGCCTACCTGTCACTCTCGCAAATTGCCGAAGAACAGCATCGCCTGGACGAAGCCCGCCAGTGGCTGGACAAGATCGAGGACAACGAAGACCCGCTGCGTGTGCAATCCCGCCGGGCGGGCCTGCTGGTGCGGTCCGGACAATGGCAACAAGCCGTTGACCTGATCCGCTCGGTGGCCGACAACCCCGACGACGGCAACCGCGCCCGTTTGTTGGCCGAAGTTCAGGTGCTGCGAGACGCGGGCCAACTCCAGGCCGCCTACGACCGACTGGCCCAGGCCGTCGCCCTCATGCCCGGCGACCAGGACCTGCTGTACGAGCAAGCCACGGTGGCCGAGCGACTGGGGCACCACGACGACATGGAGCGGTTGCTGCGCGAGGTGCTCCGACTCAAACCGGACCACCACCATGCCCTGAACTTCCTGGGATATTCGCTGGCCGACCGCAACGAACGCCTGCCCGAAGCCAAGGCCCTGATCGTGCAGGCCCTGACACTGGCACCAGGGGACCCCTTCATCACCGACAGCCTGGGCTGGGTGGAATACCGCATGGGCAACCTGGACCAGGCACTGAAAAACCTGACCATCGCCTACGCCGCACGGCCGGACGCCGAAATCGCCGTCCATCTGGGAGAAGTCCTGTGGGTCCTGGGCCAACAACCGGCGGCCATGGAGCACTTTCGCAGGGCACAGGCCATGCAACCCGACAACGATTTGCTCAAGCAGACCGTGCAGCGGCTGAAAGTGCCATGGTGAGCACCCCAAGCCGCACGGCGCTGCGGGTCCGCGGGCTTCGGATGTTGGGCGCACTGATTGCTACATTTTTCATAGCTGCTTGCGCAAATGTAAAAAGCGCTGGAGCGCTGAAAGATGAAGATGCCCCGTACTGGAGTGGACGCATCAGCATTTCCACCACCCAGCCCAAGCCGCAGCGGATGACGGCATCGTTCGAACTCAGTGGCACCCCGGAAGTCGGCATGCTCACGCTCACCAGCCCGCTGGGCACCACACTGGCCACCGCCCGGTGGTCACCGGGTTTGGCCGAGCTGGAACAGGGCGGCCAGCGCATGCGTTACCCGGACATTCAATCGCTGATCAGCACCGCGCTCAGCCAGCCACTGCCCCTTGAAATGGTTTTTGCCTGGCTGAACGGTCAGGATCCATCCACCAACGGCTGGACCGCTGACCTCAAAGACCTGCCCCAAGGTCGCCTGGGCGCCCACCGCAGCGACGCCCAAGGCGACGCCGACGTGCGCATCGTGCTGGACACGATCGCCCGCTGATCCTTTTGCCATGCAAACCCTGTACGACCTGCCCGCGCCGGCCAAGATCAATCTGTTCCTGCACATCACCGGGCGGCGGGCCGATGGCTACCACCTGATGCAATCGGCCTTTGTGCTGCTGGACCTGCACGACACCCTGCACCTCTGCCTTCGCACCGACGGGCAAGTGTCGCGCGAGGACCTGCAGAGTCCCCATGCATCGGAAGCACTGCCGCACGACGACCTCAGCGTGAAAGCCGCCAAGCTGCTGAAACAAGCCACTGGCAGTGCATGCGGCGTGCACATCACCCTGCAAAAGCGCATTCCGTCGCAAGCGGGCATGGGCGGCGGTTCCTCTGACGCCGCCACCGTGCTGCTGGCACTCAACCGACTGTGGAACACACACCTCAGCCGAACCGACCTGATGCGCCTGGGCCTGCAACTGGGGGCCGACGTCCCCTTTTTCCTGTTCGGAGACAACGCCTGGGCCGAAGGCATTGGCGAGCAGCTTCAGCCCCTGGACTGGTCACCCCAACGCTATCTGGTGGTGAAGCCCCCCCAAGGTTTGCCGACCGCTGCCATTTTTTCCGACCCAAATTTGAAACGCGACACAAAAGCTGCTACAATGCAAGGCTTCGCTGATCACTGCAAAACAAACAGCACGCTGTTTGGATGCAACAACCTTCAGCCTGTCGCGCAACAGCATTGCCCGAGCATTCGGCACTGCATCGACTGGCTGGCCCGGCAAGGCCTTCAAGGCCGGATGACGGGTTCTGGAAGTGCAGTGTTCGCTCCTGCAGTCAACACGTTGACGCTGCCAGCAGCCCCTGAAGAGTGGTTTCTGGCAACAGCCAACAGCCTGCCGGAGCATCCGCTCAAGCGATGGATCTGAGCGATCCGGCTGCCACGAAGCGGTTACAATGCGAAACGGTTTCGGTTGATCTTCGGATCATCCTGCGTAGGGGAGTCGCCAAGTTGGTCAAGGCACCGGATTTTGATTCCGGCATGCGAGGGTTCGAGTCCTTCCTCCCCTGCCAAAACATTCACCAGACATCGCCGACACCCGTCGGCGATTTTCTTTGGTCAGCTCAAAGAGCACTGCTGGACAGGCATCATGCAAGCACCCACCCCTGATTTCATGATTTTCACCGGCAATGCCAACCCGGTATTGGCCACCGAAATTGCCAAACACACGGGCACCACCGTGGGGGCTGCCAACGTGGGCCGCTTCTCCGACGGCGAAGTGTCGGTGGAAATCACCCAGAACGTGCGTGCCCGCCACGTGTTCGTGGTCCAGTCCACCTGCGCCCCCACCAATGAGAACCTGATGGAACTCATCATCATGGTGGACGCCCTCAAGCGCGCCTCGGCCGACAGCATTTCCGCCGTCATCCCTTACTTTGGCTACGCCCGCCAGGACCGTCGTCCCCGTTCCAGCCGCGTGCCCATCACCGCCAAGGTGGTGGCCAACATGCTGCAAGCCGTGGGCGTGTCCCGCGTGCTGACCATGGACCTGCACGCCGACCAGATCCAGGGCTTCTTCGACATCCCGGTGGACAACATCTACGCCTCGCCGGTCCTGCTGGGCGACCTGCGCCAGAAGAACTACTCCGACCTGCTGGTGGTGTCGCCCGACGTCGGGGGTGTGGTGCGCGCCCGCGCCCTGGCCAAGCAGCTGGACTGCGACATGGCCATCATCGACAAGCGCCGCCCCCGCGCCAACGTGTCCGAGGTGATGCACGTCATTGGTGACATCGAAGGGCGCAACTGCGTGATCATGGACGACATGATCGACACCGCCGGCACGCTGGTCAAAGCCGCCGAAGTGCTCAAGGAGCGCGGCGCCAAGAACGTCTACGCCTACTGCACCCACCCCATCCTGTCTGGCCCCGCCGTGGAGCGCATCGCCAAGGGTGCGGTGGACGAGGTGGTGGTGACCAACACCATTCCGCTGAGCCAGGCCGCCCAGGCCTGCCACAAGATTCGCCAACTCTCCGTGGCCCCGCTGATTGCCGAGACCATCTCGCGCATCGCGTCCGGTGAGTCGGTCATGAGCCTGTTTGCCGATCAGGACCACCTGTTCTGACCGTGTGAACACCACCCTCGAACCCCGCATCCGGCGGGGTTCGTTTTTGAAACCGAGGTGTGCCCTGGTCGCGGGGTGTGCCTCACAAGGAGTCTCATCATGATGAAATTTGTCGCTTTCGAGCGCGCCAAGCAGGGCACGGGTGCGAGCCGCCGTCTCCGCAACACCGGTCGTACCCCAGGCATCGTCTACGGTGGCGCCACGCCCGCCGTGCAAGTCGAGCTGGACCACAATGCCCTGTGGCACGCCCTGAAGAAGGAAGCTTTCCACGCCTCCATCCTGGAAATGGAACTGGCCGGTCAGACCAGCCAAGTGCTGCTGCGTGACGTGCAATACCACCCGTTCAAGCAACTGGTGCTGCACGTGGACTTCCAGCGCGTGGACGCCACCACCCGTCTGCACAAGAAGGTGCCCCTGCACTTCGTCGGCGCTGAAGATTCGCCTGCCGTCAAGGAAGACAAGTGCCTGGTCAACCACGTGGCCAACGAAGTGGAACTGGAGTGCTTTGCCACGGCCCTGCCCGAGTTCATCACCGTGGACCTGAGCAAAGCCGTCAAGGGCCAGTCCATCCACCTGAAGGACCTGGTGCTGCCCGCCAACACCAAGGTGGTCACCCATGGCCGCCCCAACCAGACCCTGGCCACCCTGGTCGAACCCGAACCCGAAGTGGTCGTGGTCCAAGAAACCAAGACCGACGACAAGAAGAAGGGCAAGGGCAAGAAATAAAGCCCTTGGGTGGCCCGACACGGCCACTCACCCGCGAAGCCCGCTCCTGCCAGCGGGCTTTTTTTTGAGCTGAAACTGCGGCCACACCATGATCAAGCTGTTTGTGGGCCTGGGCAACCCCGGGCCCGACTACGACGACACCCGCCACAACGCCGGTTTCTGGTGGATCGACGCCCTGGCCTCGCACTGGAAGGTGCGCCTGCAGCCCGAGCGCAGCTACTACGGGCTGGCGGCGCGCACCACGGTGGCCGGTCAAACCGTCTGGTTGCTGGAACCCCAGACCTTCATGAACAAGTCGGGGCAGTCGGTGGCGGCGCTGGCGCGCTTCTTCAAGATCCAACCGTCTGAAATCCTGGTGGTCCACGACGAATTGGACCTGCCCCCAGGCGAAGCCAAACTCAAGCTGGGCGGCAGCCACGCGGGCCATAACGGCCTGCGCGACATCCATGGCCAACTGGGCAGTGCCGACTACTGGCGCCTGCGCCTGGGCATTGGACACCCCGGCGACAAGGCCGAAGTGGTGAACTGGGTGCTGAAAAAACCCAGCCCGGAGCACCGTGACGCCATTGCACAGGCCATTGAACGCAGCCTGAAGGCCGTGGACGACCTGGTGGCCGGGCGCATGGACAAGGCCACGGTGCAAATCCACACCAGCAAGCCCCCGCGCCCCAAGCCACCCAAACCTGTGGCGCCCCCCGCGGCGGAGTGACGGGCGTCAGGCCACCTTGGCCTGTTGTTGCAGGCGCTCAAACTTCTGCATCAGCGTTTCGCGGGTTTCCACATGCTCGGGGTGGACCGGGATGCAGCTCACCGGGCACACCTGCATGCACTGTGGTTCGTCGAAATGCCCCACACACTCGGTGCACTTGTGGGGGTCGATGTCGTAGTGTTCCTCCCCCATGTAGATGGCCTGGTTGGGGCATTCGGGCTCGCACACATCGCAGTTGATGCACTCGGCGGTGATCATCAGGGCCATGGTGTCTCCTCAGGCCTGCACCACCGGGGGACGCAGCGCCGCGGCCACCCCCGGACTGACCATCGCGGACACGTCGCCGCCCAGCTTGGCGATCTCGCGCACCAGGGTGCTGGAGATGCACTGCAACTCGGCCTGCGGCAGCAGGAACACCGTTTCCACCGCCGGGTTGAGCTTGCGGTTCATGGCGGCCATCTGGGCCTCGTAGTCGAAATCGGTCACGTTGCGGATGCCTCGCACCACCGCGGTGGCCCCCTGCTGGCGGCAGAAGTCCATGATCAGCCCATCGAACGGCTGTACCTCCACGCCCGGCAGGTCGGCCAGCGCGTCCTTGGCCAAGGCCATGCGCTGGGCCAGCGTGAAGCGGGTGTTCTTGTGGTGGGCCATGGCCACGGCCACGATGAGCCGATCGAACAGGCCCGCCGCACGGCGCACCACATCTTCGTGGCCCAGGGTGATGGGGTCGAACGTGCCGCTGTAAACCGCTGTGCGAGTCATGTCTGTCAAGAAAAAAGCAAAGGCGTGATTATCCGGGCAGCGGTATCCCCGCAAGCAGCGCATGGTGAACCGCACCGGTCTTGCCTTGGCGCTGGATGCGCAGGCCCAGCGGGGCCAGCTCGTCGTCGGTCCAGGCGCGGGGGGACTCCAGGTAGACCTGGCCCCGGGTCTCGTGCAAGGCGGCCCGCGCCGCCTTCAGGGCCTGGGTGAACAACACCGGGTTGCCATCGTCCCCGAACGGCGGGTCCAGGAACACCAGGTCCCAGCCCTGCCCGGCCAGGCGCTGCAGGGCGGCCAGCGCATCACCCCGGTCCACCTTGACCTGGTGGGCCTTGAGCTTTTGCACCACCTTGCGCAGGTTGGCGACCAGGGTGGCGTCTTGCTCCACCATCAGGACCTCAGTGGCACCGCGCGATGCGGCTTCCAGCCCCAGCGCCCCGCTGCCGGCAAAGGCATCCACGCAGCGCCAGCCCGGCAAGTCCTGCCCCAGCCAGTTGAACAGGGTTTCACGCACCCGGGACGGTGTGGGCCTGAGGCCGGGCAAATCGGGCACCGACAGCGGGGTGCGCTTCCACAGCCCACCGATGATGCGGACCTCGTGCGGGGGGGCCTTGGGCACCGGCCTGCGGGCAGTGGTTGGCTTGGACGACGGGGGGCGAGAAGAAGAATGCGATGCGGACATGGGGACCGAGCATAACGGTCCCCGCCACTCAGTCTTTGGCCTTGCCGCCCACCACCACGGCCACCATGCGCTGGGGCAGCAACACGCGGGCAAAAGCGCGGCGGATGTCGGCCACCGTCACGGCCTGGATGTGCTCGGTCCAGGTTTGCAGGTAATCGGGCGGCAGGTCGAACCAGAGGATGTTGGCCACGTTGTCCAGCAGCTTGCGGTTGGTGTCGATGCGCAGGGCAAAGCCGTTGACCATGAAGTCCTTGGCGGCCTTCAATTCGGCGTCCGTGGGTCCCTGGGCCACGAACCCGGCAATGACCTCGCGGGCCACGGCCAGGGCGTTGTCGGCCTGCTCGGGGCGGGTCTGCAAACCGGCCATGAAGGCCCCGGCGTGTTCACCGGGCATGAAGTAGCTGTAGGCCCCGTAGCTCAGGCCGCGTTTCTCCCGCACCTCGGTGGTCAGGCGGGACACAAAACCCCCGCCGCCCAGCACGTAGTTGCCCAGCAGCAGCGGGAAGAAGTCCGGGTCGCGCCGGGTGTGGCCGGGCTGCCCCAGCAGCACGTGGGTCTGGGCCGTGTCCATGGGCACCCGCAGGGTCTGGGCGGCCTGCAAGGGGGCCACCTCGGGCACGGGCGGCAAGGCACTGCACGCGCCGCCCGCGGGCCGTGCCGCACCGGTGTTTTGCAAGCCCGCCATCAGCGTGGACACCAGGGCGTCGGCCTGCGCCCGGCTGACGGCCCCCACCAGGCTCACCCGAGCGTGGCAGGGCTGCACATGGCGTTGCCAGTGACGCTGCATGTCGTCCAGGGTGATGCGGGCCCAACTGTCCGGGGTGGGCACGGCCCCGTAGGGGTGGCTGCCGTACACCGCGCCCTGAAAGCGCTGCCAGGCCACCGCGTCGGGCTGCACCTGGCGGTTGCGCCACTGGGCCGCCCAGCGCTCACGGTCGCGCTGCCACACGGTTTGCAGGGCGGCACGGCTGGCGGGATCGGCGGCGGTCCAGGCGGGTTGAGCCAAGGCGCGGGCGGCCAGGCCAACCGCCGCATTCAACACCATGGCATCGGTGAGGGTGCGCAGCTGAACGCTCAACCGATCTGGGCTGGCGGACACCGACCATTGCGCGCCCAGGTCCATCCAGCGCTCGGTCAGGGCGTTTTCGTCCAACGCAGGTTCGGTCGCACTGGCGGCCACACCGCGCTGGCTCATCAGGGCCATGGCGTCGGCCAGACCGGGTTGATCGGCCGGGTCGCGGCGCGAGCCCGCGTCGAAATCGACCCGCAGGTCCAGCATGGGAATGCCCGCCGCCTCCACCCACGCCACCTGGGCACCGCTGGGGTGCTGCCAACGCTCCACCCGAGGTGCCGCCTGCGCAGCCACCCCAAAAAACATCAAACAAAAAAGGACTGTAGCGCTTGATTTGATTGATGTGTTTGCTATGTATTTTTGCATGACCACTGAACCCATGAAAAAGATATGCCCACCACCCCAATGCCGTGGGGCATCGGTCAATGGCGAATGTCCAGGCGCGGGCGCTGGCTGGCGGCGGCGCGGCGTTGGGCCAGGGCCTGGGCGTCGGGCACCAGTTCTGCCTGGGTGAGCCGGTCGGGGTTGAGGATGCGCTGGGCCACGGCCTGCACGTCTTGGGGCGTGATGCGCATGAGGCTGTCCATCAGCAGCCGGTCGGCATCGGCGGGCCAGCCGGCCACCCAATGGCCGCCCAGCTGGCGGGCCTGGGCAAACACGGCGTCGAGCTTGTAGACCTCGGCCGCCCGCCACTGGTTTTTGACGCGGTTCAGCTCGGCCTCGGTCACGCCCTGCTCGGCCACGCGCCGCACCTCGGCCTGCAATGCGGCCACCACCTCGACCACCGAACGGCCTGCGGCCGGTGTGGCATCCAGCAGGAACTGGGCGGGGCCTCGCCCGCCGCCGCTGTAACCGGCCCCCGCCTGATCGGTCAGCCGCTGGTCCGCGGTGCGCTGGATCAGGGCCCGGCCCAGGCGGGCCCCCTCGTGCCCATCGAGCACCGCAGCCAGCAAGGTCAGCGCCAAGGCGTCACGGCTGTCGGCATCACCAGCGGCGGGGTCGCTCAGGTTGGGCGCGGCGTAGGCCAGGATGACCTGGGCCTGCTCGGCCGCGGCCTTGAGCTGCAGGCTGCGCTGGCCCACCTGGGTGGGTTCGGTTTGCGGGCGGCGCTCGGGCACCATGCCTGCCGGAATGGGGCCGTAGTGGCGCAGGGCCAGCTCCAGCACCTGATCGGGGTCCACATCGCCCGCCACCACGATGGCGGCGTTGGCGGGCACATACCAGCGGCGGTGGAACTGGCGCACGTCGTCGGGTTGAAGGGACTCCAGGTCGCTCATCCAGCCGATCACCGGGCGGCGGTAGGGGTGGGCCTGCCAGGCCGTGGCGGCCAGCGCCTGGCCCAGCAGGGCCGCGGGCTGGTCGTCGATGCGCTGGCGGCGCTCTTCCTTGATGACCTCGATCTCGCGGCGAAACTCGTCGTCGCTCCATTGGTTGTGGGCAAAACGGTCGGCCTCCAGCCGCATGGCCTCTTCCAGTTGGTTGGCGGGCAACTGCTGGTGGTAGGCCGTCATGTCGCGGCTGGTGAAGGCGTTGTCGCGGCCGCCCAGGGCCGCGATGCGGCGCGAGTATTCACCGGGTTTGACCGTGGGCGTACCCTTGAACATCATGTGCTCCAGCACATGGGCCACGCCGCTGGTGCCGTCCACCTCGTCGGTGGAGCCCACCCGAACCCACAGCATGTGCACGGCGGTGGGCGCACGCCGATCCGGTTGCACCAGCAGGGTGAAGCCATTGGGCAACACGGTCTGGAAGACCGGGCCTACACGTTGCCAGACAGGCCGCTGCGCCCCCGAGACCGAAGAGGTGGGCACCAGCGCCGAGGCGGAGGACGCCCATGGAGCCTGTACCGGGGCCTGTGCCCGTGCGGTGCCCTGAGGCCCCCACACCGCCAGCGCCGCCACCAGGGCCCCCAAGAGAACGGTGGCCTGGGTTCGCCCCCGAAAGGAATGCATGCTTTTCATAGAATGGCATGGACTTGTGAAAGCTTGGAATGTTCTCATTCTTCAGAAAAAAACCCGCTGCCCCCCCTCCCGCCGCTGCCCCCACGGTGGCACCGCCCGCTTCGGTCCCTGTTTCACCCCCGGCGCCAACCCCCGTTGCGCCCGCCGCTGAAGCCCTTGTTTCACCCAGCGCTCCTGCCGCCGCGGTGCCCAACGTCCCGGCGGCCACGGCACCGGCGCAGCCCGTACCCGCCGCGCCCGTGACCGCTCCGCCTGCCACACCGCCTGCGATGGCCCCTGCTCCGGCACCGACCCTGGTGCCCGCCTCGGCTGACGTGCAGGCTTCGGCCTCGGTGGACAACACCCAGGCCAAGCCCGAGCGCACCGGCTGGCTGGACAAGCTCAAGGCCGGGCTGAAGAAAACCGGCAGCGCCATTGCCACGGTGTTCACCGGCACGCAGATCGACGACGCGCTGTACGAAGAGCTGGAAACCGCGCTGCTGATGGCCGACACCGGCGTCAAGGCCACCGAGCACCTGCTGGCCGACCTGAAACGCCGCGTGAAAGACACCAAGACCACCGACCCCGCGGCGGTCAAAGGCCTGCTGGCCGATGCCCTCACCGAGCTGCTGACCCCGCTGCAAAAACCCTTGGCCGTGAGCCTGCGCAACCCCGCGCTGGGCGCGGCGGACGAACCCACCGTCATCATGGTGGCCGGGGTCAATGGCGCGGGCAAGACCACCAGCATCGGCAAGCTCACGCGCCACCTGTCCGACAGCGGGGCCAGCGTGCTGCTGGCCGCAGCCGACACCTTCCGCGCCGCGGCGCGCGAGCAGCTGGGCGTTTGGGCCACGCGCAACACCGTGGACATCGTCAGCCAGGAAGGCGGCGACCCTGCCGCCGTGAGTTACGACGCCGTGGCCGCCGGCAAGGCCCGCGGCAAGGATGTGGTGCTGGTGGACACCGCCGGCCGCCTGCCCACGCAGCTGCACCTGATGGAAGAGCTGCGCAAGATCAAGCGCGTGGTGCAAAAGGCCCAGGCCAGCGCCCCCGACGAGGTGCTGCTGGTCATCGACGGCAACACCGGCCAGAACGCCCTCACCCAGGTCAAGGCGTTTGACGACGCACTCAAGCTGACCGGCCTGATCGTCACCAAACTGGACGGCACCGCCAAGGGCGGCGTGCTGGCCGCCATTGCCCGGGAACACCCGGTGCCGGTGTACTTCATCGGTGTGGGTGAAAAACTGGAAGACCTGCAGACCTTCAACGCCCGCGAGTTTGCGCAGGCGCTGCTGGGCTGAGCCGCCCTAGCCGGTTCAGGTCGCTTGATTCAGGCCGCCTGGGGTTGGCAGGCGTCCAGGCGCAAAGGCTGCCGCTCGGTGGCCAGCACCCGCTCGGCATTGAGGCTGGCAATGGGGATGCGGCTGTCCTGCGGGATGCCGCCCGACAGTTGCAAGGCCAGGTAGCGCCCGCAACACACCCGCAGGAACGAGGCGAAGTTGTCCACTTCACCGCGCTGCTGCACCAGCTCGTCGTACAGCTTGGTGCACAGCTGGGGCACGCCCATGCCGTCGCGGGTGGCGATGTCGTCCAGCACCTGCCAAAACAGGTTTTCCAGCCGGATGCTGGTGGCCACGCCATGCAGACGCACAGAGCGGGCACGGCATTCGTACAGGTGAGGGTCGGCACTGATGAACACTTGGCACATGGCGTCTCTCCGGTGGCGGGCCCTGCCCTGTGGTGCCGAGCAGCGCCGCACGGGAAGGTGACCAACGCCGCAGCATGCGCCCTGGCCCCCACCCCGTCAACGCGTGCAAACCAGCACGCCCCAGGGCCTCAGAGGCTGATGCGGGTGCCCAGCAGGGCCAGAAACTGCGCCATCCACGCCGGGTGGGCAGGCCAGGCCGGGGCGGTGACCAGGTTGCCCTCGGTGTGGGCTCCGTCAATGGCGATGTCGGCATAGGTGCCCCCGGCGCGCTCCACCTCGTAGCGGCAGGCCGGGTAGGCCGAGCAGGTGCGGCCTTTCAGCACGTCGGCCCCCGCCAGCAGCTGCGCACCATGGCAAATGGCGGCCACGGGTTTGCCGGTGTCGAAGAAGTGCTTCACCATGGCCACCACGGCGGGGTAGGTGCGCAGGTACTCGGGCCCCCGACCGCCGGGGATGACCAGGGCGTCGTAGTCCTGCACCACCACGTCGGCAAAACTGGCGTTGAGGGCGAAGTTGTGGCCCGGCTTTTCGCTGTAGGTCTGCGCACCTTCAAAGTCGTGGATGGCGGTCTTGATCTGCTCACCCGCCTGTTTGTCGGGGCACACGGCGTGCACCGTGTGGCCCACGGCCAGCAGCGTCTGGAACGGGACCATGGTTTCATAGTCCTCGCAGTAGTCGCCGCAGATCATCAGAATTTTTTGGGCTGCCATGCTTGTCTCCTGTGTGGGTGAAAACGGAGACCCATTGTTGGGCGGCCTCAGCCGACCGTGGTGGTAGCCGGTTGTGACACCGTGCACAGAGGAGCGCCCGGCCCCGGCACGCACCCCGCCTCAAGCCTTCAGGAACACATCCCGGTCAGCGGCAAAGCTGGCGTGCAGCGGCAGCAACGCCCCACCCAAGGCCCGGGCGTCAGCGCCCATCTGCCCCAGCAGCAGCGGGGGCGGATCGAACAGGCCCTGCCAGTCGTACAGCGTCAGCGCCTGGCGGGTGCGCTCCAGCAGCTCGTGCAGCAGCGGGGCGGCAATGGAGCCGTCAACCACCACCGCGTCCATGTCCAGCAGCGCTGTGCCCGAGACGATGGCATGTGCCAATGCCCGCGCACATTCAGCCAACCACGCCTGGGTGTGGGGCAGCCAGGGGGTTTGCAGGGCGCGGTCGTCGTAGGCCGCAGCGGTTTCCAGGCCCTGGGCCAGGTAGCGCTGCTCCAGCGTCCACACCGACGCCTGCGCCAGCAGCTGGGGCACGGTGCCATGCACTGACGACAAGGCGGTGTGCAGCGGCAGCGACGCCACCGCCCCCGCATTGCCGTGCAGGCCCTTGTGGATGTGCGAGTTGAGCACCAGCCCGCCACCCACAAAGGTGTCGATGAACAGGTACAAGAAGTTGGCCAGCTCGCGCCCACGGCCTTGCAGCAGCTCGGCCACGGTGGCGGCCAGGGTGTCGCGGGCAAAGCTGACGGGCAGGTCGGTCATGGCCTGCACTTCGGCGGTCAGGTCGAGGTGAGCCCACGCATCGGCCTGGGTGTCGGACAGGCCCAGCATGCGGTGCCAGCCGCCCATGTGAAACGGTGCGGCCACGCCCACGCCCACCACGCGCTCGCGCAGGCTGCCGGGGCCTGGGCCCAGGCCGTCGAGCAGTGCCCGCAGGTTGGCGCGCAACGCGGGCAGCAGCACGGGCACCTCGGGGTAGGCGTAGGTGATTTGCAGGCGCTGGCGCACCTGGCCGGTGAAGTCGACCAGCAGCCAGTCGGTGTTGCGGCGACCCACCTTGATGCCGATGGCAAACGCGCCGTCGGGGTTGAGGGCCAGCGGCACCGACGGCTGCCCCACCTTGCCACGCACCGGGGCCTGTTTGAGCAGCAGACCGTCTTCGTCCAGGCGTGCGGTGATGAGGCCGATGGTCTGCGCCGTCAGCCCCGTGAGCCGGGCCAGCTCGGCCTTGGGGCTGGGGCCGTGGGTGCGCAGGGTTTGCAACACCACCCGTTCGTTGAATTGCCGCAGGCCCACATGGTTGGAACCGCGGGGTTTGAGGGGCGCGGCGGCAGGGGGGCAGGCAGGGTCAGTGGGAATGGATTTGCGTGGAGGTGTCACGGTTGCAGAGTGTCGCCGATCACACCCTTGTGCAAGATGAAGTTGCCCCAGGGCTGTCGCTCGCCGGTCAGGACGATGGCGTAGGCGCGTTTGACCTGCTCATAAAAAGCATAGCGCTCCACGCTTTTCACAGAAGCGTCAGGGGCCAAAAAACCTTGCAAATGGGCGGCCACGTCGCGCTGCAAGGCACTCAGGTAGGGGGGCTCGGTGCCGCCCACCTGCATGCACTCCACCGGGTGGGCAATGTCCTCGGCCAAGGGCAGCAGGCTGACCACGGCCTGCACGGCGCGGCGCATGTCCACACCGGGCAGGTGGATGACGGGTTTGCCCGCCCCCAGGCTCATGGCGGTGAAGTTGGCGTCGGCCAGCACCAGGGTGTCGTCGTGGCCCATTTCGGCCATGACCTTGAGCAGCTCGGGCGTGAGGATGGGGTCGATGCCTTTCAGCATAGAACCTCCGCGGGCAGTTCGCTGGGGGCCATGGCCCCGGTCATCACGGCCACGGTGTCGCTCATGCTGATCTTGCGGGGGTTGACGATGCAGGCCCGTTTGCCCAGGCGGGCGATGTGGATGCGGTCGGCAATTTCGAACACATGCGGCATGTTGTGGCTGATGAGGATGACGGGCAGCCCCTGGTCGCGCACGCGGCGGATCAGCTCCAGCACCATGTTGCCCTCCTTCACGCCCAGCGCGGCGGTGGGTTCGTCCATGATGACCACATGCCGGGCAAACGCCGCCGCACGGGCCACGGCCACGCACTGGCGCTGACCGCCCGAGAGGGTTTCCACCGCCTGCGTCATGCTGCGGATGCCCACCTTCAGGTCGTTCATGCGGGCGATGCTTTCATCCAGCATCTTCTTCTTGTCCAGCAGGCCCAGCAGGCGGCCCAGCACACCCGGGCGGCGCAGCTCGCGGCCCAGGAACAGGTTTTCGGCGATGGTCATGGCAGGGGCCACGGCCAGGTCCTGGTAGACGGTTTCGATGCCAGCGCGCCGGGCGTCGATGGGGCTCTTGAAGTGCACGGGCTGGCCGTCGAGCAGGATCTGCCCTTCGTCCGGCACCACCGCACCCGACAAGGCCTTGATGAGGCTGGACTTGCCCGCGCCGTTGTCGCCAATGACGGCCATGATTTCACCGGCCCGCAGTTCGAAATCCACGCCGTCCAGCGCGGTCACCTGCCCGTAACGTTTGACCAGGCCCTTGGCCTGCATCACCAGCGGTGCGTCGGCCCCGGGGGCCGGGTGGGTGTTGACTTGAAATTGCATGGTCAGCGCCCTCCCTTGCGAGAGAGCTGGTCGGTGGCCACCGCCAGAATCACCAGAATGCCCGTCACCAGGATCTGGTAGACCGACGACACGCCCATGAGGGTGAGGCCGTTGCGGAACACGCCCACGATCAGCGCGCCCACCAAGGTGCCCAGGATGACGCCGCGCCCGCCAAACAGGCTGGTGCCACCCAGCACCACGGCGGTGATGGCGTCGAGGTTCTCGGTTTGCCCGGCGTTGGGGTCTCCCGCGCCGGTGCGGGCCACGGCCAGCATGGACGCGATGCCGTAGAACACCCCGGCCAGCACGTACACGCCCAGCAGCACCTTGTCGGTGGCAATGCCGGTCAGCCGCGTGGCTTCGGGGTTGTTGCCCACGGCGTACACATGGCGGCCCGGCGCGGTTTCACGCAGCCACAGCCAGATGCCCAGGTACAGCGCCAGCATCAGCACCACGCCATAGGCCACCCGCGAGCCGCCCAGACCGAAGGTTTCGCCAAAGAAGTTCATGCCCTCGGGGATCTGGGTGATGGTCTGCGCCCCCGAGTACAGCTGGGTGATGGCAAAGGCGATGTTGAGCGTACCCAACGTGACGATGAAAGGCGGCAGCTTGACCCGGGTGACCAGCAAGCCGTTCACCAGGCCAAAACCCGCCGTGGCCAGAATCCCCAAAGCAATCCCCACCGGAGCGCTGAGGCCGAAGTCCGCCGCCATCTTGGTCATGACGATGGAGCCCAGCGCCATGACCATGCCGCACGACAGGTCGATGCCCGCCGTCAGGATGACCAGCGTCTGCCCGATGGCGATGGTGCCCACCACCATCACCTGCTGCAGGATGAGCGCGAAGTTCTGCACGGTCAAAAACCGCTCGTGCTGGAACGAGAAGAAGGCACAGGCCAGCACCAGGGCAATGAAAGGCCCCAGCGTCCCCAACGGGGGCATGGGCGGCAGTTTGGCTTTGAGGGCGGTCATGGCGAAAACGGCTTACTTGTTGCCCCAGCACAGGTCCAGGCCGGTCTTCACGTCGGCGCTTTGCACACCGGCCTGGGCCTTGGCGGCGATCAGGGTCACGCCCGTGTCGGTGTAGCCGGCCTGGCGCTTGCCGTCCTTGGCGTACTGCACACCAGCGGCCACGCCCATGGCGGCCATTTTCAGCGGGTACTGCTGGCTGGTGGCTGCGATGACGCCCGCACCCACGTCCTTCACACCCTGGCAACCGCCATCCACCGAGACGATGACCACATCCTTCTCCTTGCCCGCCGCCTTCAGCGCCTTGTAGGCACCGGCAGCCGCAGGTTCGTTGATGGTGTAGACCAGGTTGATGTCGGGGTTCTTTTGCAGGCAGTTTTCCATGCCGGTCTGGCCCTTGGCAGCGTCGCCGAAGCTGTCGGCCATGCAAGCCACTTCAGCCGGTTTGGCCAGCTCGTTGCTCTTGGCATCCAGCGTTTGCAGGCCAAAACCCTGCAGGAAACCGTTGTGGCGCTGGGCACCCACCGGGTGGCCGGGGAACAGGTCCAGCGTGGCGATGACGGGTTTCTTGCCGCCCAGCGCAGCCTTGGCGTACTGGCCGATCAGCACACCGGCCTTGTAGTTGTCGGTGGCAAACAGGGCGTCGGCCTCGGCCACGGGGCTGTCCAAGGCGATCACCTGCACGCCCTGGGCGCGGATTTTCTTGATGGTGGGGATGATCGCATCGCCCGACGAGGTGATGAGGATGGTCTTGGCCCCGGCGGCCACCATGTTCTCCATGGCGGTGATCTGGCCGGCGGTGTCGCCGTCGGTCTTTCCCGAGGCGCTCAGCAGCTTGGCTCCCAGCTTCTTGGCCTCGGCGTCGGCGCCCTCTTTCATCTTCACAAAGAAGGGGTTGGACTCGGTCTTGGTGATCAGGCCCACCACCGGCTCGGCGGCAAACGCAGAGGCGGCCGCCAAAGACAACGCGGACAATGCAGCAACGGGGAACAAGGCTTTCATGAGGTGTCTCCTGGAGATGAATGGACGACTTCCGTCGCTGCACGCCCACTCGGGTTTTCACGCAACGCGACCTGAAGTGGGATGAACTATAGTCGCCCTTGAGTTATTAAATCAATTTGTTTTAATTATGGTTTTCCCTAGCCAAACCCTGCCCGGTCTGATTCAAGTCGCCACCGCCGGAGAGGCGCTGATGGACATGCTCACCGAGGCCGATGGCCGCCTCAACCCCTGCGAAGGGGGGGCGGTCTACAACCTCACCCGTGCGCTGGGTCTGCAAGGCGTGGGCACGCTCTACCTCAACCCCTTGTCGGCCGACGGCTTTGGCCAACGCCTGACCCGCGGGCTGAAAAATGCCGGGGTGCACCTGGCCCGCACCGAAGCCGCGGCCCTGCCCACCGCCCTGGCCGTGGTGGGCCTGGACGCGGCAGGCAAGGCCAGCTACAGCTTCTATCGCGAAGGCGTGGCCGACCGCGACGTGAGCGCCACCGGCATGGCCCAGGCCTGCGACCTGGCACCCGGGCTGGCCGTGGTGGCCACTGGCTGCCTGGCCCTCATGCCCGCCGACACCCACGCCTACCTGCCTTGGCTGCAAACCCAACGCGACCGGGGTCGCCTGGTGGTGGTGGACGCCAACCTGCGCCCCGCCGTGGTGGCCGACATGGCGGCCTACCGCCGCAGCGTCACCGACGCGCTGTGGCAAGCGCACATCATCAAGGTGAGTGACGACGACCTGGACACCCTGGGCCTGCTGAAAGCGGGCAAAGCACCGCTGAACGCCGTGCACGCCCTGCTGCAGCAAACCCGGGCCGCCGCCGTGGCCCTGACCCTGGGGGCCGAAGGTGCCCTGTGGGTGGACCGCCACGGCCATGTGTGGCACGCCCGGGAAGCCGCCCCCGTGACCGTGGCCGACACCGTGGGCGCGGGCGACTGCTTCCTGGCCGGCCTGCTGGCGGCCCTCGCCGCGCAGCCCGATGCCCTGCAACGCCTGCACACCCCACCGCCCCATGGCCCGGTGCTGGACACCCCCACCGTGACCGCCCTGCTGCAACGCGGCGTGGCCAGTGCCAGCTGGTGCGTGCAGCAAACAGGCTGCCAACCCCCTTCTGCGGCCCAAGTGGCCGAGCGCCTGAAGGAACACCCGGCCCAGGTCGCCCGGCTCACGCCGCATTGACACCACGCAGTGGGTCGACGGGTTTGCAACTCCAACACCCTTTCGGGTGAACACATTCCGCTTCGCGTTGCCGCTGCACGGCGTTCAATCCCTCGCGAAACTGTTCGAAACCGAGACAAACCGCTGAGACGGGACGTCAACCCGCTTGCCGGACCACGTACCGTGGCATGCATCAACCGTACACGAGGGTAAGCGCCGCGCCTGCCGTTACTGACTTCAGTCGTCAAGGAGCCCACTCGCATGATTTCCAGCAGCTTCCGTGTCGCTTCGTGGTCCCCCAGCGAGCACCTTGTTCCACCGAGAGAAATGGTTCGATGAGTCGCATCGCCCCCTCCCTCGTCGCGACGCCTGGATCGAATCGCGGCATCGACGCCGACATCCAGCACCACGTCAACGAGTTCTCGAGGACTGCGGCGCTGAGCGGACGGATCGACGCCGCGAGAAACCATCACCAGACGGCGTTCGCACAGACAGCCGCCCTGGACAGCCAACTCACCAGCCGGATGCATCATCCGCTGGCCGAGTTCTCGATGCAGAAGAAGCCCTTGGCAGACGCTTCGACCGCCATGGCACCGAGGATTCCCCTGCCACCTCGACTGCCTCCCGAGGGGTTCAACCATCCGCGGCCCGCGCAGCTTCATGCGCCGAGCGGCAACCCCAAGCTGCACCCGGTCGCCAACAGCGGCCCGATGGCTCAAGACCCGCGAGCCGCGCACCTGGGGCAGCTGGACCCCCAGTCTGGCGTCTTCGTGGGCACTGGCAAATGGAACGGAGCCGACCAACCCGCCTCGACGCTGCCCAGCAGAACCGAGCCACTGAAGCCACACGAGTATCAGCAGACGGGCTATCAGCTTGGCGTGCGTCTGGCCAGCACCGCCCCCCACCGAGAAGGTGAACTTCCCTTTGAACCGATTGAGCACCCTTCGGACCTCGCGCACCTGCGCAACGCCACCGAAGTGATGCACCAGACGAGGACAAGTCTCATGTTCGGTCGAGGCAACATCACAACCGATGTACGGGCCACGAATGGCGAGTCCTCTGCACGCGCACAGGTGTCCTACGACTTTGGCGTTCTCAATGGCTCCTCCGTGTTGGGCGGGGTGGCCCTGGCCATGGGCGCTGGCAACTGCGACCAGAACGGCCGAATCAATGCCCGCCGGTACGCCCCCATGCTGGGCGAAGGCGAGACGGTGGACACCATCATGAACAGAGCCTACAGCCACTGCTGGACTCAGATCAACCAGCCACCGCAGACCACAACCGACGGGCGAACAGAGGCACGGCCCACCATCGTCATGGACTCGTGGGCAGATGGCCCCGCCGTGCGCCTTGGCGATTCAGCTTGGTCGCCCCAGGCAGCCAGGAGCACCGCGATGGAACGACTCGACAAGTCAAACGGCACACAGGAACTCAACAAAATGAACCAAGCCTGGGCAGACGCCGCCACACCGGACGGTCCGCTGCACCCACATGTCATGTCCTTGCTGTCACAGAACATGCAGAAGCCACCGAAGTACTCCGAGTACTCGCCGAACTCGGTCGTCAGCGCACCCCTTGCCAAGAAAGCCCAAGACCAGATGATGGAACAGTCCGCGTTCACGCGGGAAGTGATGGCCGTGGCTGCTGCACGCCAGGGCTACAACCTCAACGTGGCTGAGGCAACCAAGCCAAGCACTTCAGCCGCAACGCTGGACGCGACCATGAACCTTGACCGCCCCGAGCGCCCCCCCATCTTGGTCAGTGTCAACCTGGCGAAATGACACCTGAGCGTGAACAAGAACATCCAGAGAGGAAGAGCAATGCACACCATCACGAGTACCACCAGCCGATCGCATGCTTCAGCAGGCAACGAGAACGCTCTTCGCGAGCAACCCAGTGTCGGCCCCTCAGCGGCACCCACTTGGCAGGTGGACTCGCATGGCACGCCCCTCGCCCGGCACCCACGGCCACAGGGAGAAACCAACACGCTGCCACCGCGGCATCGCCTCGGCACCAAGCCGCCGGAGCTTTTGAACACACTGAATTCGCACGTGGCTTCGCCCAGCGACCGGGTGCACGTTGCACTGGCGAACACGCCCATGTTTTCTGCCAGCACGCCCGCGGCATCAGCCCCAGCGCTCGCACACCTGCAAGAGGCCGCCCGAAGTGCGAAGGATTTCGACAGCTTCATGGCCACCCTCAACGGTGCGACCCGCCTACCCGAAGCACCACGTGCCCAGCTGCTCAGAGAACTGGCCGGACGGGTGGGTGACATCGCCCAGTGGGCCACATCGTCACAAGCACACATCCAGGCAGCGGCACCGCTGGCCGAGCAAAGCTTTCGCGAGTTGTGGCGAGGCGTCGCCGCGTTGCCCGCGTCCATGCAGGTGGAGCCACTCCTCGTGCTGGGACACCAGTTGGGTGCGCTCTCCGCCGAAAATCGCCTGGCCGCCATACAGGCCATCCTCGCCGCCACACGACCGGCTGCGGCCACCCCTCAAAGAGCTCACCTGCTGGAACACATCGCCAGCCAGCTGGGGCTCTTTCTTCCTCAGGACCAGGGGCACGCAGTGAATCACATGCTCCAAGAGGCTGCCACCCTGGTTGCAGAACAACGGCGATCTGTGGTCGATGCATTGCGCTCAGGGTTGAGCAGTACGGCGCTGCCGGCGGATCAACATGCGGCCTTCCTGCAAGCCACTGACAAGGTGAGCCCCAACACCCCCGCCGCAAGGCCCAGTGGACGCGACCTGCTGGGACTCAAACGCCAAACACGTTAGCGCTGAACCTTCGCCAGCGGCAAAGTCCAATCCTGGGGTTAACACGAAACCACTTGGTAACAAAATTACCTTAAAGTAGAGCCCACTCGTACCCGACCGCACCCCATACGCCAACACCATGCCCGCCCAGACCCCCTCCACTCCCAAGACTCCCCCGTCCGAACCGCTGGACATCGTCATCTTCGGCGGGCTGGGCGACCTGTCGGTGCGCAAGCTGCTGCCCGCGCTGTTCATGGCCCACCTGCACGGCAACCTGAGCACGGCCACCCGCATCCATGTGCTGGGCCGCCAGAGCTGGGAGCGGGCGCAGTTCCTCGACTTCCTGCAGGACAAGCTGGCGGCCTTCGTGGCCGACGAGCACCGCAGCGGCCCCGCCTGGGCCAGCTTTCTGGACCGCCTGCACCCCGCCCACCTGGAGGCCACCGAGCCCGATTCCTACACCCGCCTGGGCCAGCAGCTGCAAGCCGGGGCGGCCAAGGTGCTGTACCTGGCCACCGCCCCCGCGCTGTTCACCACCATCTGCGCCCACCTGTCGGCGGCGGGCCTGATCGACGACGCCACCCGCGTGGTGCTGGAAAAGCCGCTGGGCCACGACCTGGCCTCGGCCCAGCAGATCAACGACGAAGTGGGCCGCTACTTTGCCGAGCACCAGATCTTCCGCATCGACCACTACCTGGGCAAGGAAACGGTGCAAAACCTCATGGTGCTGCGCTTTGGCAACGCCATTTTTGAACCCCTCTGGCGCAGCCCCTTCATCAAAAGCGTGCAGATCACCGTGGCCGAAAGCGTGGGCGTGGGCAGCCGCGCCGGGTTCTACGACGGCACCGGCGCCCTGCGCGACATGGTGCAGAACCACCTGCTGCAGCTGCTGTGCATCGTGGCCATGGAACCCCCGGTGTCGCTCAACCCCGACGCCGTGCGCGACGAAAAGCTCAAGGTGCTGCGCTCGCTGCGCCCCATGGGCATTGCCGAGGTGGCCCGCGACACCGTGCGCGGCCAGTACACCGCCGGGGCCTCCAACGGCGAGGCCGTGCGCGGCTACCACCAGGAAGACAACATCCCCGCCAGCAGCACCACCGAAACCTTTGTGGCGCTGAAGGTGCACATCAACAACTGGCGCTGGGCCAACGTGCCCATCTTTTTGCGCACCGGCAAACGCATGGCGGCGCGGCAGTCGGAAATCGTCATCGAATTTGCCGAGCTGCCCTTCGCCCTGTTCCCCGACGCGCCGCGCCAGACCGTCAACCGCCTGCTCATCCGCCTGCAACCGGAAGAACACATCGAGCTGCAAATGATGGCCAAGGAACCCGGCAGCGGCATGCGGCTGCGCCCCGTCAGCCTGAAGCTGGACATGGAATCGGCCTTCTCCGCCCGCCGCGCCGAAGCCTACGAACGCCTGCTGATGGACGTGATCAAGGGCCGCCTGACCCACTTCATGCGCCGCGACGAGCTGGAAGCCGCCTGGACCTGGGTGGAACCCATCCTGCACGGCTGGGCCGCACTGAACGAAGCGCCCAAACCCTATGCCTCGGGCACCTGGGGGCCTGCGGCCTCGTCGGCGCTGATGGCCCGCGACGGCCTGTGCTGGGTGGAGGAATCATGAGCACCGCCACCCTGGCGCGCGACGTGGCGCACCTGCTGCGCGACGCCCAGGCCGCCGCCCCTGGCCAACGGGTGGTGCTGGCCGTGTCGGGCGGCAAGTCGCCCATTCCCGTGTTCGAGGCCCTCAGCCAGCAGACGCTGGGCGGTGCGCTGGACTGGTCCCGCGTGACCGTGGTGCTGGTGGACGAACGCTGCGTGCCCCACGACCACCCCGACAGCAACACCGCCCTGGTGCGCCGCCACCTGCTGCAAGGCGCGGCTGCGGCAGCCACCTTCATCCCGCCATTCGACGCCCTGCCCCCGGCCCCGTTCAGCCCCGAACAGCTGGCCGCCTTGGTGGTGGACGCCAACCACCGCCTGCGCGGCCTGCCCCCCATCACCCTGGCGCTGCTGGGCATGGGGGAAGACGGGCACACCGCCTCGCTGTTCCCCGCCGCGCCGGGGCTTGAGATGGCCCTCACCTCCCCCGGCCCCATGGCCTGGGTGACCCCCACCACCGCGCCCCACGCGCGGCTGACGCTCACCCTGCCCGCCCTGCTGGCCGCCCAACAGCGCCTGCTGGCCATCAGCGGCCCCACCAAACAGGCCGTGCTGGCCCAGGCGCAACAACGGCCCGACCCGGCGCTGCCCATCTCGCTGGTGCTGCACGGTGCCCCCACCGAGGTGTGGACCCTGTGAACTTCAAGCCCATGTTCTTCAAGCTTTTTTGGCACCCAGCGCTTTATATGAAAGCGCAAGCAGCTATTGAATTGATATCACCATGACCACCCCTCACGCCCCATCCCTCCACCCCGTGCTGCACGAGGTGACCGAGCGCATCGTCCAGCGCAGCGCCGCCACCCGCGCCGCCTACCTCGCCAGCATGGCGGCGCAGCGCAAGGCCGGCACCCAGCGCCAGGGCATGGGCTGCGCCAACATGGCCCACGCCTTTGCCGCCTTGCCCGCGAACGACAAGCTGACCGTGCGCGCCGCCAAACAGCCCCATGTGGGCCTGGTGACGGCGTACAACGACATGCTCTCGGCCCACCAGCCCTACGAGCACTACCCCGAGCGGGTGCGCGACGCCGCCCGCGCCGTCGGGGCCACGGCCCAGGTGGCCGGGGGCGTGCCCGCCATGTGCGACGGCATCACCCAAGGCGCGGCGGGCATGGAGCTGAGCCTGTTCAGCCGCGACGTGATCGCCCTGGCCACCGCCGTGGCGCTGTCGCACAACGTGTTCGACGCCGCGCTGATGCTGGGCATTTGCGACAAGATCGTGCCCGGCCTGTTCATGGGCGCGCTGCAATTCGGCCACCTGCCGGTGGTGTTTGTGCCCGCAGGCCCCATGACCTCGGGCCTGTCCAACGACGCCAAAAGCCAGGTGCGCCAGCAGTACGCCAAGGGCGAAGTCAGCCGAGAAGCCCTGTTGGAGGCCGAAAGCCAGGCCTACCACGGCGCGGGCACCTGCACCTTCTACGGCACCGCCAACAGCAACCAGATGCTGATGGAAATCATGGGCCTGCAACTGCCCGGCAGCAGCTTCGTCAACCCCGGCACCCCGCTGCGCGAGGCGCTCACCCGCGCCGCCGTGGCCCGCGCCGTGGCCATGACCGGCCTGGATGCCGACGGCCTGAACCCGGGCCAGCCCCACACCCGCATGGCCGACATCGTGAGCGAAAAAACCATCGTCAACGGCATCGTGGGCCTGGTGGCCACCGGCGGCAGCACCAACCACACGCTGCACCTGGTGGCCATGGCACGGGCGGCGGGCATCGTCATCGACTGGACCGACTTTGCCGACCTCTCCGCCGTGGTGCCGCTGCTGGCCCGCGTGTACCCCAACGGCAAGGCCGACGTGAACCACTTCCACGCCGCCGGGGGCATGGGCTTCCTCATCCGCGAGCTGCTGGACGCCGGGCTGCTGCACCGCGACGTGCACACCGTGATGGGCGCCAGCCTCTCCGCCTACGCCACCGAACCCTGGCTGGACCCCGAACAAGGCGGCCAACTGAGCTGGCGTGCCGCGCCCGAACAATCGGGCGACACCGCCGTGCTGCGCCCCGTGGCCAACCCCTTCAGCGCCGACGGCGGCCTGCGCCTGCTGCAAGGCAACCTGGGCCGCAGCGTGGTCAAGGTGTCTGCCGTGGCGCCCGAGCACCGCGTGGTGCGTGCCCCGGCGGTGGTGCTGTCCGACCAGGCCGACCTGCTGGCCCTGTACCAGCGCGGCGAACTCAACCGCGACTTTGTGGCCGTGGTGCGCTACCAGGGCCCCCGCGCCAACGGCATGCCCGAGCTGCACAAACTCACCCCGCCGCTGGCCAACCTGCAAGACCAGGGCTTCAAGGTGGCACTGGTGACCGACGGGCGCATGTCCGGCGCGTCGGGCAAGGTGCCCGCGGCCATCCACCTCAGCCCCGAGGCGCTGGCCGACGGCCCCATTGCCAAGGTGCAGGACGGCGACATGATCGAGCTGGATTGCGAGCGTGGCGTGCTCAACCTGGAGGTGGACGCCGCCACCCTGGCGGCCCGCAGCGTGGTCCACCCCGACCTCAGCGCCAACGGCCTGGGCACCGGGCGCGAGCTGTTCGGGCTGTTCCGCCAACACGCGGGCGCGGCAGAAGCCGGTGCGTCACCGCTGTTGGGATGAACATGGGCATGCCAAGCCACCGCCACCGCGCAGCCCTTGGGGCCCCGCAGCGGGCGGCCAGGGGCCTGGGCTGGGTGGGGGCTCCTGCTGCCGTGGCCCTGCGGGCTGCGCTGCGGTGCTCGGCTTGGGCTTGGGGCCGAAGAACTCACTGCGCGTTGCGGTGCAACGCTCCGTTCAAACAGCTTCGGCCCAGTCAGAAGGGGGTGCGTGCGCTGCACGCACAAGCCCAAGCCTGTGCGCCTCGCCACGGCAGAAGTCGCACCCACCCAGCCCAGGCCCCTGGCCGCCCGCTGCGGGGCCCCAAGGGCTGCGCTGGGGCGGTGAGCTCAGGCCGCATTGCTACCAATACAGGAGCTGCTCGCGCTTGATATGAAAGCGCCAGAGCCATTTTTCATTCACAAAACACACCCCACATCCATGACCGCACCCGCCCTGCCCGCCTTCCGCACCCGCGTTGTTCCCGTCATTGCGCTGCACGACGTGGCCCATGCCGTTCCCCTGGCCCATGCCCTGCTGGCCGGGGGCATTGACGTGATGGAAATCACCCTGCGCACGCCCCAGGGACTGCCCGCCATTGCCGCCGTGGCCCGCGAGGTGCCGCAGATGGTGGTGGGCGCGGGCACCGTCACCCAGGTGGCCGAGGTGCAGCAGGTGCTGGACGCCGGGGCCACCTTTGCCCTGTCACCCGGCTGCACCCCGGCGCTGGCCCAGGCGGTGCTGAAGGCCGGGCTGCCCTTTGTGCCGGGCGTGATGACGCCCAGCGAGGTCATGGCCGCCCGCGACCTGGGCTTTGGCCTGCTGAAGCTGTTCCCCGCCGCCCAGGCGGGTGGGCTGGCCATGTTGCAGGCCATGGGCGGGCCGCTGGCCGACGTGCGTTTTTGCCCCACCGGCGGCGTCAACCCCGACAACCTGGCCACCTTTCTGGCGCAGAAGAACGTGGCCATGGTGGGCGGCAGCTGGCTCACCCCGGCCGATGCCCTGGCCGCGGGCGACTGGGCCCGCATCACCCAACTGGCCCAGGCGGCCACGGACACCGCAGCCACCGTGGTCAGCCCCGCGTCCCGGCAGGGCTGAGAGGTTCATTTCCACACGCCACAATTCCCCCCATGAGCCCTGACACCTCCCCCACCGCCCCCCTGTGCTGGCCCGCGTGGTCGTCGTTGCAAGCCCGTGCCCGCGCCGGTGTGCCCCACCTGCGCGAGCTGCTGGCCGACCCCAACCGCCACACCTACAGCGCCAGCGCCCCCGACTGCGGCCTGCACCTGGACTACAGCCGCCAGGCCGTCACCGACGGCGTGCTGGCCCAGCTGATGGCCCTGGCCGACCAGGCCGACGTGGCCGGACAGCGCGAGGCCATGTTCCGCGGCGACGTCATCAACACCACCGAGCAGCGGGCCGTGCTGCACGTGGCCTTGCGGGGTGCCCCCGGTGCCACCGGCAACGACGCTCCCTGGGGGGCCGACATCCAGGCCCAAGTGCACACCGAACTGGCCCGCGTGCTGGACTTCGCCCGCGCCGTGCGCAGCGGTCAGGTGACCAGCAGCACGGGCGAGGCGTTCACCGACGTGGTCAACATCGGCATTGGCGGATCGGACCTGGGGCCGCGCATGGCCACCGAGGCGCTGGACGCCCTCACCGTCCACGCCACCGGCAACCCGTGTGGCACAGGCCCGCGGGTGCACTACGTCAGCAACCCCGATGCCTGGGCGCTGCACAGCACGCTGCGGGGGCTGGATGCGCGGCGCACGCTGGTCATCGTGGCGTCCAAGACCTTCACCACGCAAGAAACCATGACCAACGCCGCCAGCGCCCGCCGCTGGCTGGCCGATGCGGGCATGGAGGGCGAGGCGCAAAGCCAACACCTGGTGGCCATCACCGCGTCGCCCCAGCGCAGCGGCGCGGCGGGTTACCCGGCGGCGCACACCTTCACCTTCTGGGACTGGGTGGGTGGGCGCTACTCGGTGTGGTCGGCCCTGGGCCTGCCGCTGGCCCTGGCCATCGGCCCCGAGGCGTTTGCCGACTTCCTGGCCGGGGGCCGCGCCATGGACCGCCACTTCCGCACCGCACCCTTCAGCGCCAACCTGCCCGTGCTGATGGCGCTGGCGGGCGTGTGGAACCGCAATTTCCTGGACTGCCCCACGCAACTGGTGTCCACCTACCCCAGCCGCCTGGCCAAGTTCGCGCCCTTCATCCAGCAAATGGACATGGAGAGCAACGGCAAACGCGTGCAAAAGGGCAACCAGCCCTGCCCGGTGGGCACGGGGCCCATCGTCTGGGGCGGACTGGGCATTGACGGTCAGCATGCCTACTTCCAGCTGCTGCACCAGGGCACGCACCGGGTGCCGGTGGAGTTTGTGGGCATCACCGCCGAAGACGCGCCCCTGCCCCTGGCCGCCGAGCACCACCGCGTGGTCAACCTCAACCTGCGTGCCCAGGCCCAAGCCCTGGCCCTGGGTCGGGACGAAGCCGCCACCCTGGCCGCGCTGAAGGCCGAGGGCCTGAGCGATGCCGACGCCCACGCCCTCACCGCCCAGCGCAGTTTTGCCGGCAACGTGCCCAGCAGCACGCTGTGGCTGGATGCGCTCACCCCCCACCGCCTGGGGGCCTTGATCGCGCTGTACGAGCACAAGGTGTTTGTGCAGGCCGCCATCTGGGGCATCAACGCCTACGACCAATGGGGCGTGGAGCTGGGCAAGACCATGGCCAAGGCCATGGAAAAAGCCGGGGCCTAGTCGGGGTTTCAATCACGGTTTTGTCATGTGCGCGCGGCATCATCCGCCGCCATGAGCCTCGCCCGCACCGCCCAAGCCACGCTGGAGCTGTCCAACCGTGAACGCACCCTGCCTTTGAAGGACAGGGCCGTGCTGCTGCTGGCCGACGGGCGCAAATCGGCCCACGAGCTGGCGGCCCTGGTGCGCTGCTCCACGGAAGACGTGTTGCGCCTGGTCACCCAGGGCTACCTGGCCGCCGCAGCGCCCCAGCGCACCCGCCCGGCCCCATCGGACCCGTCCGCCCCAGCCCCAGCCCCGGCGCCCGCGGCTTCACCGGCATCCACCTTCGGCCCGTCCACGCTGTCGCCAACCGCACCCGCCCCGGTGGCGGTGGACCGTTTTGAAGGCCCGCGCTCGCTGGCCACGGCACGCATGTTCCTGTTCGACATCGTCGAGCGCCTGTTTGCCCGCCGAGCCCCTGAGCAGGCCGACACCTTCCGCCAGCGCCTGCGCGAGGCCCGCGAGCGCGACGCCATGCTGGCCGTGGCGCGCAACCTGCTGGAGGCGGTGGAAACGGTGGCGGGCTTTGAGCGGGCCGACCACATCGCCGAGCGGCTGGCCCGCATGCTGCCCGACGAGGTCACGCCGGGCTGATTTGACCCACATTACCCCCCACAGCATCCGGAAATCCTGACCCCTTCATCAGAAAACGCTGATTGACATACCCCCTGGGGGCATCGACATTCCAAACTGGAATTGTCCGTTCATCGCCTCTCTAGGGATTTCATGTTCAAGAACCTGCGCATTGCCACCCGACTGGGATTGGGATTTGGTGTTGTCCTCGTGTTGCTGATCAGCGTGGCCTTCATTGGCATCACCCGCTTGACCCACAACCAAACCAACTTCGACGTGGCAGTCAATGAAAACGCCGTCAAGATCAAGCTGGCCAATGACATGATCAACCAGCAAAACATCATTGCACGAGCGGTGCGCAACATGGCACTGCTGGACGATGTGGCTGAAATGAAGAAAGAGGAGCAGCGCATTCACGAGGCCCGTGCCGCCTACAAACGGGCCAATGAAGGGCTGGACAAACTCATGCGCAGCACCGCTGAAACCGGTGCCATGGACAAAGTTGACACCACCCACGGCACCTTGGTCCCGTTGATCGACCTGGCCATGTCCACCGCTTTGCGTGGCAACCGGGCTGAAGCCACCCGCATCCTCCTGCAAGACGTGCGCCCCCCACAGACGGCATTTCTCAAACAAATCAACAGCATGATTGAGTTGCAGGAGCAACAGAACGCTGCGCTGGTCAAGCAAGCGCAGCAAGACTACGACACCGCCTTCAGGCTGATGCTGACCCTGACCATCACGGCCACCGTGCTGGGAATGGGTTTGGCATGGGCCGTCACCCGCGCCATCACCCGCCCCCTGGCCCAGTCGGTGGCCGCCGCCAACGCCATTGCCGCCGGGGACCTGAGCACCCGCATCGACGTCACCTCCAGCGACGAAACCGGCCAGCTGCTGGCCGCCATGCAACGCATGCAAGCCACCATCCAAACCCTGGTGGACGACATGAACCGCATGAGCACCGAGCACGACCGGGGCGACATCGAGGTGGTGATGGACGGCCAAAAGTTCCAAGGCACCTTCCGCACCATGGCCGAAGGCGTCAACAACATGGTCAACGGCCACATTGCCGTCAAGAAGAAGGCCATGGCCTGCATTCAGCAGTTTGGCGAAGGCAACCTGGACGCACCGCTGGAAGCCTTCCCGGGCAAGAAGAAGTTCATCAACGACACCATCGAACAACTGCGCGCCAACCTGCGCCGCATCGTGGGCGAGATCCAGGAGCTGACCGCCGCCGCCAACAAGGGCGACTTCAGCGTCAAGCTGGAGCTGGCAGGCAAACAAGGCTTCCCCCGCACCCTGTCCGAGCTGCTCAACCAGTTGAGCGACACCGTGGACACCGCGTTCAAGGACACCATCTACGTCGCCGCCGCCCTGGAGCAAGGTGACCTCACCAAGACCGTCACCCGCGACTACCAAGGTGCGTTCGATCAGGTCAAGCAAAGCCTGAACAACACCGTGGCCAAGCTCGCGCAGACCATTGCCGACGTCAACGCCACCACCGACACCATCGCCAGCGCCACCCAGCAGGTGTCTTCCACCGCCCAAAGCCTGTCGCAGGCCTCCAGCGAGCAGGCCGCCAGCGTGGAAGAAACCTCGG
>NZ_BAAHAK010000006.1:0-287600 GCF_054777695.1 Hydrogenophaga soli
CTCGCGTGCCACGCGTGACTGGGATGAAGTCAAGGAGGTCTGGCTCAATCCACCAAAGCACAAACAGTCACCTTCTGCATCCACTGCTTGAAAATTAAGCGGCCATCTTTCTTGACAAACACCGGCCGCCCAAAACCGCTGGATTGCGTACAACAAGATGCGCGGCCAGTACGCCAGCGCCATGGAACACGCGGTGCCCGAACAATTCTGGGTGGACAAAAGCCAATGCCGCTACGTGGATGAAGCAGGCCAGATCCAGAACCCCACCCTGGCCGACTGCGCCCAAGGCGTGAGCGCCGTGAAGGCCCTGGCCATTGCCCAGGCAGAAGGCCAACGCATCTACACCATCACCGCAGAGAATGCAGCCACGGCACTGCCGAATTTGCCCGTGGGCGGCTCGGTGGGGAATGAAATCCGCTCAGCGGTTCAAGCCGGGAAAGAAGTGACGGTGCACGAGCGGGCGATCAACGCGCATGGGTTCTCGGGGTATGGGTACATCGTCACGGACCCGGATACGGGGGGTGGGGGGTATTTGATTGAGGGGAGGGGGAATGGGGGGATTCTTTATACGGATATGGATGAGTTTGTGTTGGAGCTTCAGATAGGATGTGTGCTTGTCCAGGGGGTTTCTTTGAAATATTTGTCTCCGCAAACATTTGCCATCGCGCTTTCTTCGATGATTGGTAGCTTGGTTGGTTATGTGACTTCCGTGGCTGCTCTTGGTTTGACATATTCGCCTGACAAACTATGTCTCACTAAGGATCAAGGTGCGGCTCTGGCGGCTGGAATTACCGCGCTCGGTGTATTGGGGCAGTACACTTCCTTTGCTCCACCATTTGCCCCAACGCTTGGTGTGATGCTGGGTTTGATACTAATACTGGAAATGATGATTCACTTTGTGAGAATGAATCAAGCGATTGGTGACTGCATATGAGTGTATTTTTTCAAGATGAGCTGAATCGATTTGAGTTTTTGGCTGCTTGTTCCGCGCCATTTGTCATTCAGCTGTGCGTGTTCAAGTTTTTTCTTAAAGGTATGCCGTATTCGCTTGGGATAATTTTGGAGGTTTCGGGTGTTTTGTTTGGGGTTGTTGCCGTCTTTATTGTTGGGCGGCTACGCAATGCTGGTTTTGGTGTTGTGGCTTCTGTATTGTTTGCGTATATATTTTGTGTTTTGTTATTTTATTTTACAAGATGGTCGAAATACTTTGTGAATTTATCTTTTGTGTATGTCTATGGAGTTGTTGCGTATTTTTCGTTTTTTGGGGGGAATGGCTTTTGGGTTGATTTGAAAAATTTAGAAATTCCAGCGTATGTTAGGTGTTTGTTTGTGATTGGTGCTATTTTGTTGGTTTGGAATATGTATATTTTGTTGTTTCGGTTTCATATGTCCTGATTTTGTGAGATTGCTTGGAATTCTGTCTGTTGGCTGGGTGAGGCATTTTTGTAGAATTTGCCATTAATTCTGATTGAGATAAAAGAATGGATTTTGTCGCTTGCTAGCTGTATCTGATTTGCTTTAAATTTGATGGCTGTCCATGCTTTAAAATAAAGCGATGTGTGCCATTTTTTTTGTAATTCGAACTCGAGAAGTCCGTGCTCAGTCGCCGCTGGCTCGCATGCCCCAGTGGAAAGATTTTTAGTTAGGTGCGCAGTGCTGAAGCCGGGCTCACGCAATCAGCGAATCATGATAAATGGGGTAAAAGTGGTTGAATATGGAAATTGAAGTCATTGATGTTGGTTGTGAGTACAAAGATGGAGTCGGTATTTTCATTGGTGTTGCAATTGCGCTGACCGCTTTGCTTGTCGGAAGGATGCATGGTGGTTGGTTGATCGCTATCATTGGGCTGGTGTTGATTTGTTGTGGTGCCCACAGGTCGTTCAAGATATACCGCGTGAAAAGATCCGCAGTTGTGGTGGCCACTGTTCGCAAGGTGTGGGTCGAAAAGTACAAGCGACCAGGTTACGCGGGCGTGATTCCGAGGTTTCGAATCAAGGTCAGTCTTGATGCGGCAGGTTCATCCGATTGTCGAAATTACGTCGCCTTTGATTTGGACAATGGCTACTTTGATGAAAGTGCGGCGGTGGCTGCCGCCAAGAAGGTCTTAGCCATCTCAGTGGCGTATCACGATGGCCTGTTTGGGGTTTTTGCAGAAAACCGCATTGGGCGCGAAGTTGTTTCCAGTGCGTGGGCACTTGTCGCCTCGGGTGTTCTTCTTGTTTTGATCGGGGGCACACTTCAACTCATGCTGTTGAGTTGATTGCCGAATGTCCTTTGTGTGCATGGAGTCGGCATGTTTTCCATCGCGGTGTGCCTGCCCGTGCTGATCGCGTTCCTGTTGGCCCGTTGTGTGCGATTCACGGGCGATTGGCCCGATGCGCCGCGCGATGGGCGCTTGTGGTGACTGGCGGTCCGTGGCTGGCGGGTTGTGCACCGCTCAGTTGGCCGCTTCCAGCCCGTGCGCAAAGTGTTCGCGCATGCGCTGCACCACCGCGTCGGCGTCGCGGGTGGCCAGGGCGGTGACGATGGCGGTGTGTTCGGCCAGTGACTCTTGCAGCCGCCCCTGTTTGAACAGCGAGTGGTGGCGGTTGAGCTTCATGACCTTGCGCAGGTCGGCCACCATCTGGTTGCGCCAGCGGTTGTTGGCCAGCTCCAGCAGGCGCATGTGAAACCGCTCGTTGAGGGCAAAAAAGCGGTCGGTGTCGGCCACGGCGGCGGTCAGCTCCTGGTGCAGGGCTTGCAGCTCGGCCAGCTGGGTGTCGGTGGCGGTGCGGGCCACCACGCCTGCCGCGTCGCTCTCCAGCAGGCTGAGCAGGTGGTACACGTCGCGCAGGTCTTGTTCAGACACCTCGGTCACGTAGGCGCCGCGTCGCACCTTCATGGTCACCAGCCCTTCGGCGGCCAGCACCTTCAGCGCCTCGCGCAGCGGGGTGCGGCTGATGCCCAGCTCTTCGGCAATGCGCAGTTCGTCGATCCAGCTGCCCGGCTCCAACTCGCGGTTGAAGATGCGTTGGCGCAGCAGTTCAGCCACTTCTTCGTACAGTGCGCGGGGGGTGAGGGTGACGGCAGCCATGGGCCGGTATTGTAAGGGGGAGGCAATTTTTTGAATCAATAATTATGAATCACGTAAAATCGTCGGTTCATCCCGCTGTTGTTTCACCGCCAAGGGTCTGCCCATGTCGTCTTCTGAATTCAAACCCGCCTCGTTGTCCGATTGGGAAAAGGCCGCCGCCAAGTCCCTCAAGGACAAGCCGCTGGAGAGCCTGAACTGGGTCACGCCCGACGGCATCACCGTCAAGCCGCTGTACACCGCCGCCGACACGGCCAACCTGCCCCACACCGACACGCTGCCGGGTTTCGAGCCCTTCTTGCGCGGCCCGCAGGCCACCATGTACGCGGTGCGCCCCTGGACCATCCGGCAGTACGCCGGTTTTTCCACGGCGGAAGAATCCAACGCCTTTTACAAGAAGGCCCTGGCCGCAGGCGGGCAGGGCGTGAGCGTGGCCTTTGACCTGGCCACCCACCGCGGCTACGACTCCGACCACCCCCGGGTGACGGGTGACGTGGGCAAGGCCGGTGTGGCCATTGACAGCGTGGAGGACATGAAGATCCTGTTCAACGAGATTCCGTTGGACAAGGTGAGCGTGTCCATGACCATGAACGGCGCGGTGCTGCCCGTGCTGGCCGGGTATGTGGTGGCGGCGGAAGAGCAGGGCGTGCGCCAGGACCAGTTGAGCGGAACCATCCAGAACGACATCCTCAAGGAGTTCATGGTCCGCAACACCTACATCTACCCGCCCGAGCCGTCGATGAAGATCATTGGCGACATCATCGAGTACACGGCGCAGCACATGCCCAAGTTCAACTCGATCTCGATTTCCGGCTACCACATGCAGGAAGCCGGGGCCAACCAGGCGCTGGAGATGGCCTTCACCCTGGCCGACGGCAAGGAGTATGTGAAGACCGCCATTGCCAAGGGCATGGACGTGGACGACTTTGCAGGCCGCCTGAGCTTCTTCTGGGCGGTGGGCATGAACTTCTACCTGGAAATTGCCAAGATGCGCGCCGCCCGCTTGCTGTGGACGCGCATCATGAAGGGCTTCAACGCCCAAAACCCCAAGAGCCTGATGCTGCGCACGCACAGCCAGACCAGCGGCTGGAGCCTGACCGAGCAGGACCCCTACAACAACGTGGTGCGCACCACCATCGAGGCCATGGCCGCGGTGTTTGGCGGCACGCAAAGCCTGCACACCAACTCGCTGGACGAGGCCATTGCCCTGCCCACCGAGTTCAGCGCCCGCATTGCGCGCAACACCCAGCTCATCATCCAGGAAGAAACCCACATCACCAGCGTGGTGGACCCCTGGGCCGGCAGCTACATGATGGAAACGCTGACGCAGCAGATGGCCGACGAAGCCTGGAAGATCATCCAGGAAGTGGACGCCATGGGCGGCATGACCAAGGCCGTGGACAGCGGCTGGGCCAAGCTGAAGATCGAGGCCGCCGCGGCTGAAAAGCAGGCACGCATCGACAGCGGCAAGGACGTGATCGTGGGCGTCAACAAGTACAAGCTGAAGAATGAAGACCCCATTGACATCCTCGACGTGGACAACGTCAAGGTGCGCGAGAGCCAGATTGCCCGCTTGAAGGCCATCAAGGCCCAGCGCGACAATGCCGCCGTGCAGGCCGCCCTGAGTGCGCTGACCACCGCCGCCGAAAGCGGCCAGGGCAACCTGCTGGACCTGAGCATCCAAGCCATTCGCCTGCGGGCCACGGTGGGTGAGGTGAGCGATGCGCTGGAAAAAGTCTACGGCCGCCACCGTGCGGATACTCAAAAGGTGACCGGTGTGTACGCAGCCGCTTACGACAGTGCCGAAGGCTGGGACAAGCTCAAGGGCGAAATCGCCCAGTTCGCCGAGGAACAAGGCCGCCGCCCCCGCGTGATGATCGCCAAGCTGGGCCAGGACGGCCACGACCGCGGTGCCAAGGTGGTGGCCACCGCCTTTGCCGACCTGGGCTTTGACGTGGACATGGGCCCGCTGTTCCAGACGCCCGAGGAATGCGCCCGCCAGGCCATTGAGAACGACGTGCACGCCGTGGGCGTGAGCACGCTGGCCGCCGGCCACAAGACGCTGGTGCCCGCCATCATCCAGGCGCTGAAAGACCAGGGCGCGGACGACATCATCGTGTTCGTGGGCGGTGTGATTCCCCGCCAGGACTACGACATGCTGTACGAGGCCGGTGTGAAGGGCGTCTACGGGCCCGGCACCCCCATTCCCGCCAGCGCCAAGGACGTGCTGGAGCAGATCAAGAAGGCCGTGGCCTGAAGGCGCACTGCGTGAGCGCTGTGTCTTCTTTGCTGGACGGGGTGCTGCACGGCAGCGCCCCGGTGCAACGCCGTGCCATGGCCAAGGCCATCACGCTGATGGAGTCCACCCGGGCCGACCACCGCGCCCAGGCCGATGCGCTGCTGACGGCGCTGCTGCCGCACACGGGCCGGGCGTTCCGGCTGGGCCTGTCGGGCGTGCCGGGCGTGGGCAAAAGCACGTTCATCGAGTCGCTGGGCCTGTACCTCATTGGCAAAGGCCACCGCGTGGCGGTGCTGGCGGTGGACCCGTCGTCCAGCGTGTCGGGCGGCTCCATCCTGGGTGACAAGACCCGCATGGAGCGCCTGAGCGTGCACGAGGCCGCCTACATCCGCCCCAGCCCCAGCAGTGGCACGCTGGGCGGCGTGGCCGAAAAAACCCGCGAGGCCATGCTGGTGTGCGAGGCCGCGGGGTACGACGTGGTCATTGTGGAAACCGTGGGCGTGGGCCAGAGCGAAACGGCGGTGCAGGGCATGACCGACATGTTCTGCCTGCTGCAACTGCCCAACGCCGGGGACGACCTGCAAGCCATCAAGAAGGGTGTGATGGAGCTGGCCGATCTGGTGGTGATCAACAAGGCCGACCTGGACCCTGCCGCCGCCACCCGCGCCCGGGCCCAGATCACCTCCAGCCTGCGGCTGCTGGGCATGCACGGCCACCACCCGGAACATTCGGACCACCCGGCCTGGAGCCCCACGGTCATCCAGCTCAGCGCCTTGCTGGGCGAGGGCGTGGACCGCTTCTGGGCGGAAGTGAGCCGTTTCCGCGCCCAGCAGACCGACAACGGCCAGCTGGCGCAGCGCCGCCAGCAGCAGTCGCTGGCGTGGATGTGGGAGCGCATCGACGCCGGGCTGAAGGCCGCCTTCCGCCACCACCCCGATGTGCAGGCGCAGCTGCCGCGCATCACCCAAGACGTTGCCCAGGGCAAGCTGGCTGCATCTTCAGCAGCCAGAAACCTGCTTGGCGCTTATTCCAAAAGCGCAAGCAGCTATCAAATCAATAGTTAACCGGAGCCAAACCATGCAAGACATCCTGGACCAACTGGAGAAAAAACGCGCCGCAGCCCGCCTGGGTGGCGGGCAAAAACGCATCGATGCCCAGCACAAGAAGGGCAAGCTGACGGCGCGTGAGCGCATCGAGGTGCTGCTGGACGAGGGCACGTTCGAAGAGTGGGACATGTTCGTGGAGCACCGCTGCACCGACTTCGGCATGCAGGACCAGAAGATTCCCGGCGACGGCGTGGTGACCGGCTACGGCATGATCAACGGTCGCCTGGTGTTTGTGTTCAGCCAGGACTTCACCGTGTTCGGGGGCGCGCTGTCCGAAGCGCACGCCGAGAAGATCTGCAAGGTGATGGACCAGGCCATGAAGGTGGGCGCACCGGTCATTGGCCTGAACGATTCGGGCGGCGCCCGCATTCAGGAAGGTGTGGCCAGCCTGGGCGGTTATGCCGACGTGTTCCAGCGCAACGTGATGGCCAGCGGGGTGATCCCGCAGATCAGCATGATCATGGGCCCCTGCGCCGGGGGCGCGGTGTATTCGCCCGCCATGACCGACTTCATCTTCATGGTGAAGGACAGCAGCTACATGTTCGTGACCGGCCCCGAGGTGGTGAAGACCGTGACGCACGAGGAAGTGACTGCCGAGGAGCTGGGCGGCGCCGTCACCCACAACACCAAGAGCGGTGTGGCCGACATGGCCTTTGAGAACGACGTGGAGGCGCTGCTGATGCTGCGCCGCATGTACAACTACCTGCCGCTCAACAACCGCGAAAAGGCCCCCGTGCGCCAGAGCGGCGACCCCATCGACCGCGCCGAGCTGAGCCTGGACACGCTGGTGCCCGACAACCCCAACAAGCCCTACGACATGAAGGAGCTGATCGTCAAAACCGTGGACGACGGCGACTTCTTCGAGCTGCAACCCGACTACGCCAAGAACATCCTCATCGGCTTTGCCCGCATGGACGGGCAGACCGTGGGCATCGTGGCCAACCAGCCGTTGGTGCTGGCCGGTTGCCTGGACATCAAGAGCAGCATCAAGGCCGCACGTTTTGTGCGCTTTTGTGATGCGTTCAACATCCCTGTGGTCACGTTTGTGGACGTGCCCGGCTTCATGCCCGGCACCGCCCAGGAGTACGGCGGCATCATCAAGCACGGGGCCAAGCTGCTGTACGCGTATGCCGAGTGTACGGTGCCCAAAATCACCGTCATCACCCGCAAGGCCTACGGCGGCGCGTATGACGTGATGGCCTCCAAGCACCTGCGCGGCGACGTGAACCTGGCCTGGCCCAACGCCGAGATTGCGGTGATGGGCGCCAAGGGCGCGGTGGAAATCATCTTCCGCGAAGACAAGGGCGACCCCGCCAAGCTGGCCGCCAAGGAAGCCGAATACAAGGCCCGCTTTGCCAACCCGTTCGTGGCCGGTGCGCGGGGCTTCATTGACGACGTGATCCTGCCGCACGAAACGCGCAAGCGCATCTGCCGCAGCCTGGTCATGCTGAAGGACAAAAAGCTCGAGAACCCCTGGCGCAAGCACGGGAACATTCCGCTGTGAGTGTTGCCATGGGTCAGGCTTGTGTGGGCGCTGGATCGGGTGGGCCGGGCGTTTTGCTCCGTGTCCCCCGCGCTGCGCGCTCCTCCTTGACCTGCACAAAACGCCCAGCCCACCCGATCCCGGGGGCTTGGCATGCCACCGTTCAGCACCAATCTTCCTTCGCAGCCATGGGGGCGGTGTGTCCGCCGCAGCGAAGTCAAGGAGGAGCCCGCAGGGCGGGGGACATGAGCGGAGGCGGATATGCCGTGCCCATTGCGGGTCCAGCAACAGCCTGAGCACCACAACCGAATTTCCGAATAGGAGACTGCAAATGTTCACCAAAATCCTGATTGCCAACCGCGGCGAAATCGCCTGCCGTGTCATCGCCACTGCCCGCAAGATGGGCATCAAGACGGTGGCCGTGTACTCCGAAGCCGACAAGGAAGCCCGCCACGTCAAGCTGGCCGACGAGGCCGTGCTGCTGGGCCCCGCGCCCAGCCGCGAGAGCTACCTGGTGGCCGACAAGATCATTGCCGCCTGCAAGGCCACCGGGGCCGAGGCGCTGCACCCGGGCTACGGCTTCCTGAGCGAGAACGAGGACTTTGCCCGCCGCTGCGAGGAAGAGGGCATCGTCTTCATCGGCCCCAAGCACTACAGCATTGCGGCCATGGGCGACAAGATCGCCTCCAAGAAGCTGGCCAACGAGGCCAAGGTCAACACCATCCCGGGCTACAACGACGCCATCGAGTCGGCTGAAGCCGCGGTGGACATTGCCAAGGGCATTGGCTACCCGGTGATGATCAAGGCCAGCGCCGGCGGCGGTGGCAAGGGCCTGCGCGTGGCCTTCAACGACAAGGAAGCCTTTGAAGGCTTCACCTCCTGCCGCAACGAAGCCCGCAACAGCTTTGGCGACGACCGCGTGTTCATCGAGAAATACGTGCAGGAACCCCGCCACATCGAAATCCAGGTGGTGGGCGACAGCCACGGCAACGTGATCTACCTGAACGAGCGTGAATGCTCCATCCAGCGCCGCCACCAGAAGGTGATTGAAGAGGCGCCCAGCCCCTTCATCAGCGACGCCACCCGCAAGGCCATGGGCGAGCAGGCCGTGGCCCTGGCCAAGGCCGTCAAGTACCAAAGCGCGGGCACGGTGGAGTTTGTGGTGGGCAAGGACCAGGACTTCTACTTCCTGGAAATGAACACCCGCCTGCAGGTGGAGCACCCGGTCACCGAGTGCATCACCGGGCTGGACCTGGTGGAGCTGATGATCCGCGTGGCCGCGGGCGAAAAGCTGCCGCTCACGCAAGAGCAGGTCAAGCGTGATGGCTGGGCCATCGAGTGCCGCATCAACGCTGAAGACCCGTTCCGCAACTTCCTGCCCAGCACGGGTCGCCTGGTGCGCTTCCAGCCGCCTACGGCCAACCTGGCCCAGGGGCAGGAAACGCTGCAAGGCACCTCCTATGCCGACGAGGCCTACGGCGGTGTGCGGGTGGACACCGGTGTGCAGGACGGCGGCGAAATCCCCATGTTCTACGACTCGATGATCGCCAAGCTCATCGTGCACGGCAAAGACCGCAACGACGCTATTCGCCGCATGCGTGAGGCGCTCAACGGCTTTGTCATCCGCGGCGTGCAAAGCAACATCCCCTTCCAGGCGGCGCTGCTGGCCCACCCCAAGTTCGTCACCGGACAGTTCAACACCGGCTTCATTGCCGAGCACTACGGCCAAGGCTTCAAGGCCGAGGACGTGCCGCACGACGACCCCGGCTTCCTGGCCGCGCTGGCCGCCTTTGTGCGCTGCAAGAGCCGCGAGCGCGCCGCCAACATGAGCGGGCAGTTGCCGGGCTACGGCGTCAAGCTGGGCAGCCGTTACACCGTGGTGCTGCTGGGGGCCGAAGGCCAGAACCAGTACCTGACCGCCGACGTGATGGAATTCACAGGACATTCGGGCTTTGCCGCAATCAACATAAGCGGTAACAGCTATGAAATTGAGAGCGATAGTCGCCTCAACGAAGTGCGCATCCAAGGCCAGGTGAACGGCGTGCCCTTCACCGCCCAGGTGGAGCGGGGCACGGCCAAGAACCCCTTGGCCTTTGTGGTGCAGCACAACGGCACCAAGGTGGAAGCCCTGGTGGTGTTCCCCCATGTGGCCGAAAAACACAAGCTCATGCCCTTCAAGGCACCGCCCGACATGAGCAAGTACGTGCTGTCGCCCATGCCCGGCTTGCTGGTGGACGTGGCCGTTCAAGTGGGTCAGAAGGTGCAGGCGGGCGAACGAGTGGCCGTGATCGAAGCCATGAAAATGGAAAACGTGCTGTTTGCTGCCGCCGACGGTGTGGTGGCCAAGGTGCTGGCTGGCAAGGGCGAGTCCTTGAGCGTGGACCAGCCCATCGTCGAGTTCGAGCAATGAGGCGGGCCCTGTGAGTCACGACTTGCGCGTCACCATCCATGTGGTGCCCGGGGCCAAGAAGACCGAGGCCGTGGGCCTGCATGGCGATGCGCTCAAGGTCCGCATCTCCGCCCCACCGGTCGATGGCAAGGCCAATGCCGCGTTGCAGCGGTTTCTGGCCGACACCTTCGGCCTGCCGCTGAACGCGGTGGAGCAGACTTCTGGCCTCACCCAGCGGCGCAAGGGCTTTGTGCTGCATTGCCCCGACGCCGCGGCCTTGGCCCGCGCCCAGGCCCTGCTGGCCGAGCTGATGCAACCCACCGATTGAACCTTCAGGAAATCCCATGACCCGTCCCTTCAAAGTGCTGGGCATCCAGCAAATCGCCATTGGTGGCCCCGACAAGCAGCGCCTGCAAAAACTGTGGGTGGACATGCTGGGCCTGGAGGTCACCGGCACCTTCAAAAGCGAACGCGAAAACGTGGATGAAGACATCTGCGCCATGGGCTCCGGCCCCTTCAAGGTGGAGGTGGACCTGATGCAGCCGCTGGACCCCGAGAAAAAGCCCGCCGTGCACACCACGCCGCTCAACCATGTGGGCCTGTGGATCGACGACCTGCCCAAGGCCGTGGAATGGCTCACCGCCAACGGCGTGCGCTTTGCCCCGGGCGGCATCCGCAAGGGGGCCGCGGGGTTCGACATCACCTTTCTGCACCCCAAGTCCAACGACGAGTTCCCCATTGCGGGCGAGGGCGTGCTGATCGAGCTGGTGCAGGCACCGCCCGAGGTGATCCAGGCACTGGGCTGACATGGGGAACAACGCCGATTGGCAAGCACGCAGCCTGGCCAGCGTGTGGCACCCCTGCACCCAGATGCAACGGGCGGCCGTGGTGCCGCCCCTGCCCATGGCCCGCGCCCAAGGCCCGTGGCTGTACGACCAGGAAGGGCAGCGCTATTTCGACGCCAACAGCAGTTGGTGGGTCAACCTGTTCGGGCATGCCGATGAGGGCATTGCCACCGCGCTCAAGCAGCAACTGGACACGCTGCCCCATGTGATGCTGGCCGGGTGCACCCATGCGCCCGCCATCGAGCTGGCCGAGCGGCTGTCGGCCCGCACGGGGGGCGTGCTGGGGCACGCCTTCTACGCCAGCGACGGTGCTTCGGCGGTGGAAATCGCGCTCAAGATGAGTTTTCACCACTGGCGCAACGTGGGGCAGGGGAGCAAACGGGAGTTCGTCTGCGTGCGCCAGGGCTACCACGGCGAAACGCTGGGGGCCTTGGCGGTGACGGACGTCCCCGTGTTCCGTGACGCCTACGACCCGCTGCTGATGCGCGCGCACCAAGTGGCGTCGCCCGACGACCGCCAAGCCGGTGTGGGCGAAGACGCCCCAGCCGTGGCCCAACGCGCCGCCGCCGACCTGGAAGCGCTGCTGGCCGAGCGCCACGCGCACATTGCCGCCCTCATCGTGGAGCCGCTGGTGCAATGCGCCGCGGGCATGGCCATGCACCACGTGTCGTACCTGCAACGGGTGCGTGCGCTGTGTGACCGTTACGGCGTGCACCTGATCGCCGACGAAATCGCCGTGGGGTGTGGCCGCACGGGCAGCTTTTTTGCCTGCGAGCAGGCGGGCATCTGGCCCGACTTTGTGTGCCTGTCCAAAGGCATCACGGGTGGGTTCTTGCCGCTGTCGCTGGTGCTGTGCCGCGACGCCATCTACCGCGCTTTCCTGTCGGACGATGTGGCACGCGGCTTCCTGCACTCGCACTCCTACACCGGCAATGCCTTGGCGTGTCGCGCGGCCTTGGCCGTGCTGGATCGGTTTGACACCCACAGCGTGCTGGAACGCAACGCGCAGCAGGCGGTGTTGCTGGACCAGGCCCTGGCGCCGCTGATGGCATACCCCGGGGTGGAGCACCCGCGCCGCCGTGGCATGATCTGGGCCTTCGACGTCAAGGCGGAGCTGGCCCAAGGCCGTTTTGCCGAGGCGTTTCACCTGGCGGGCCGCCGCCACGAACTGCTGATTCGCCCCATCGGGCGCACCGTGTACCTCATGCCTCCCTACGTGCTCAACGGGGACCTCTCGCGCTGGTTGTCCGAGCGCTTGCAGGCCACCCTGCATGACACGTTGAAACTTCCCCCTGATGCTGATCGAGCACCTCAACCGTCAACTGCTTGACATCGAATCCGCGGCGCTGCGCCGTCGCCGCCGCGTGGGCTTGTCGCCGTGCAGCCCTCGGCAGCAATGGGAAGGCCAAGGCGACATGCTCGCCTTTTGCAGCAACGACTACCTCGGGCTGGCCAACCACCCCGCGCTGATCCATGCCTTGGCCGAAGGCGCGCAGCGCTGGGGTGTGGGCAGCGGGGCGTCACACCTGGTCAGCGGCCACAGCCTTGCGCATGCCGCGGTGGAGTCCCTGTTGGCGCAGTGGATGGCCCCCCACATCCCCGGCGCACGGGCGCTGCTGTTTTGCAGCGGTTACATGGCCAACATGGCCTTGATGACCACCCTGGGGGACGAGCACGCCACGCTGTTTTCCGACAAGCTCAATCACGCCTCCCTCATCGACGGGGCGTTGCTGGCGCGGGCCAAGTTGCAGCGTTATCCCCACGGGCAGCTGGAGGCGCTGGAGCGCCAGCTGAGCGCCTGTGCCACGCCCATCAAACTCATCGTCACCGACGCCGTGTTCAGCATGGACGGGGACGTGGCCAACCTGCCCGCGTTGTTGCAGCTGGCCGAGCGGCACGATGCCTGGCTGGTCATTGACGATGCCCATGGTTTTGGTGTGCTCGGTGCGGGTGGCCATGGCAGCGTGGCGCATTTCGGGCTTTCCAGCGAGCGACTGATCTGCATGGGCACCTTGGGCAAGGCCGCCGGGGTGGCCGGGGCCTTTGTGGCTGCGCACCCCACCATCATTGAGTGGCTGGTGCAGCGCGCCCGCCCCTACATCTACAGCACGGCCATGCCCCCCGCCTTGGCCCATGCCGTGCACCAAGCCTTGGTGTTGATCGAAGGCGAGGAGGGGAACACACGGCGCGAGCGGCTGAACGGGTTGATGACCCAGTTGCGCACCGGGCTGGAGGTGTTGGCGGCGCGCCATTCGGGGCTGACACTGCCGTTGTCCTCCACCCCCATCCAGCCCCTCATCGTGGGTGACAACGCCCGGGCCTTGGCCTTGGAGGCCGCGCTGCAGGCGCGGGGCCTGCGCGTACCGGCCATTCGCCCGCCCACCGTGCCGGTGGGCACGGCCCGGCTGCGCCTGACGCTGTCCGCCAGCCACACGCCAGACGATGTGGATCGCCTCTTGAACGCGCTGACCGACATCCTGGACAAGGGCGCTGCATGAAAGGCTGTTTTGTCACCGGCACCGACACCGAGGTGGGCAAAACCCGTGTCAGCGCCGGGCTGCTGCACCGTTTTGCCCAAGCGGGCGTGCGGGTGGCCGGGTACAAGCCGGTGGCGGCGGGCATGGACTGCATCGACGGCCAGTGGGTGAACGAAGACGTTCACGCCCTGTGGTCGGCCAGCAGCATCGACCTGCAACCCGAGGAGGTGGGGCCCTGTCAACTGCGGCAACCGTGTGCGCCCCATTTGGCTGCACAGGCGGAGGGGCGGGTCATTGACCGTCATGCGCTGGAGCAAGGCGCTCGGCAACTCGCCGAGCGTGCCGACCTGATCGTGGTGGAAGGGGCGGGTGGTTTGTGTGTGCCCTTGGGGCCGGATTGGGACAGCTCGCACCTCATGTGTGCCTTGAATTTGCCGGTGGTGCTGGTCGTCGGGTTGCGGTTGGGGTGCATCAACCATGCGCTGCTCACCGCCGAGGCCATTGCGGCCCGCCATCTGCACCTGGCGGGCTGGGTGGGCAACACGCTGGACCCCGCGATGCTGCATTTGCCCGACAACATCCACACGCTCACCCACGAACTGCAGCGGCGGTTTCACGCCCCTTGCCTGGGCATCGTGCCCCACCTGGAGCGGCCCGATGCCGCCGCCGTCGCCCCTCACTTTTCTGCCGCTGGCCTGCAGCGTTTGTTTGGCCAGGCGCATCCGTGTTTCTGAGTTGATGCCATGACCGCTGCCATGTCTGTCTTGCCATTGTTCACCCCCCGGGTGGATGAGTTGTTTCTCGACGACCCGTACCCCGCCTATGGCGTTTGGCGGGACACCGCTCCTGTGCTGTGGAGCGACGACTTTTTTGGCGGAGCGTGGTTGCTCACCCGCCATGCCGATGTGGAGGCTGCGCTGCGCGATCCGGCCCTTTCCGCTCAGCGCACCGGGGGGTGGGTCATGGCCGCTGCACAACAGGGCCGCTCGGAACTGAGGCCGTTTCAGAGCCTGTTCGCCCGGGCCATGTTGTTCCTGGATGCCCCCGACCATGGGCGTTTGCGCCAAGTGCTCATGCCTGCCTTTCGCCCCGAGGCCCTGGCCCCGTTGCAGGCGTGGCTGGAGGCCACGGTGACCGAGCGTGTGCGCGCCCTCAGCGGGTCGTTCGACTTCATGGCGCAGGTGGCTCGACCCTTGCCCGCAAGTGTCATCGGTCGGCTCATGGAGGTGGACCCCGCGCTCGACGCCACCTTCATGCGCTGGTGTGATGACATTGCCGTGTTCATCGGTGCCGCCCGTCCCGAACACGCCCAGGTGCTTCAGGCCCAGCGCAGTTTGCTGGACATGACGGCCTATTTCGAACGCGAACTGTTGCCCTGGCGTCGCCGTCATCTGGGCGATGACGTGGTGAGTCGCTTGCTGCATGCCGAGGCGCAGGGGCAGATCGAATCCAGCCTGGAGTTGTTGGCCCAATGTGCCTTGCTGCTGTTCGCGGGGTACGAAACCACCCGCAACCTCCTGGGCAACGGGTTAGCCGCGTTGCTCTCACACCCTCAGCAATGGCCGCTGCTGTGCCAAAAGCCCGACCTGGCGGGCCAAGCCGTGCGAGAACTGTTGCGCTTTGACAGCCCGGTGCAATGGACCGGTCGCCGAGCCACCCGGGCCATGACCCTGTGCGGGCAGTCCATCCAGCGGGGGGACCTGATCCTGCCCCTCATCGGCTCGGCCAACCGCGATCCGGCTCGCCATGACGATCCCGATGCCCTGCGCATTGAGCGCCCCAACCCAGGGGCGCTCTCGTTTGGCAGTGGTGTGCACATTTGTTTGGGGGCGGCGCTCACCCACATGGAAACATGTGCCGTGTTGCGGGCCCTGGCCGTGCATCAACCCACGCTGGCTCTCGATGGCGCACCGGTGCGCAATCGCAATCCGCTTTATCGGGGCCTGACCGCGCTGCCGCTGCGGACACGGGGCTGTTGAGGTTGCCACGCCCGGTTGAGGAAAACCCGGAGGTTCAACGTGGTGTACTCGGGAATTCCTGAGGGCGGATTGCACATGAATGGTGCATTTCCAGAAGCAGGTGTTGTGATCTTCATGAATGTTTGTGAATTGAGTCGGGAATTGGGATTGCGCAAGCCCGGTGCCGCGGTATCGTTGTAATTCCGCTGTAATTACTTTCAGTGGAGATCGGTACACCGTGACGTTGGGTTGGGAAAACGCTTGTGCCGATCGCGTTCAGACGATCACCACTTGAGGTTTCCATGAGTCAGCACCCATCGCGCGGCGCACCCGCGGTTTCGAACCCCCAAGGCCTGTGGGCCCCCGGCATGCAGTTGATGGGGCGCGTGAACTTCCCGCTCAAGGCCCTCATCATCTGCCTGGCCTTTCTGGTGCCCCTGACCTGGTTGGCCCTGTCGTTCTACCAAAACAAGCACAGCAACATTGAGTTCTCGGCCAAGGAGCAGCAGGGGGTCGCCTACAACCGCCCGCTGTTTGCGCTGCTGGAACAGGCCCAGCAGTGGCGGCGCACTTCGTCGGCCGCGGCCGCGGGGGATGGGGGGGCCGCGGCGCTGGCTGCCGATGCCAAGGGCAAGGTTCAGCAGGCCGTGAGCCAACTGGTGCAGGCCGACAAGAGCCTGGGCGCTGAGTTGGGCACCGCCAAGGCTGTGGAGGCGCTCCAAACCAGCCTGTCCGCCGTTGACCGTGCCAGCGGCCCCGACGCCCTGTACGACGCCCAATCAGCGGTCATCGACGCGGCGATGGGGGCGTTGCTTCAGGCCACCGATGGTTCCAACCTCACCTTGGACCCCGACATCGACAGCTATTACGTGATGGATGCCGTGTTTTTCCGGGTGCCCGATGTGCTGGAGTCCACGGCCCGTTTGTGGAGCGTGGGGTTGGCGGTGATGAAGGCCGGGCAGGCCTCCGCCGAACAGCAACTGCTGCTGAACAACACCGCCCCGATTGCCGAGTTCCAGGTGCGCAACATGAAAGAAGGCTTGGCCAAATCGGTGGCCTACAACCCGGACCTGGCCAATCGCTTGCGCTACCAGGATGCGGTGGCCGATGCCGAGGCCTTTGTGGCCTTGGCCCGCAAGCGTGTGGTCAACGGCAACGATTTTTCTCCCGAGGCGCAAGCTGCCCTGACGGCGGCGGCAGACAAGGCCTTGGCATCCCAGCGGGCCTTGAGCATGCGTTTGCTTGACGAGCTGGACCGTTTGTTGGCCATCCGAGTGGCGGGCATGAAGGGTGAGCAACACCTGACCACCGTGGTGCTGGTGGTGGGCCTGTGTGTGGCGGCCTACGCGTTTTATTGCTTTTTCCGGGTGGCCAATGGCGGGTTGCAGCAGTTGGCCCAGCACTTGAGGGCGTTGGCCCAAGGCGACTTGCGCCACAAGCCGCAGTCGCCATGGAGCAAGGACGAAACCGCCCAGGTGCTGACCGACCTTGCGCAGACCTACGACGCCTTGCATGGCTTGATTCGCAAGGTACGCCACGGTGCGCGTGAGTTGCACACGGCCAGCAACGAAATTGCAGCATCGGCGTCCGACTTGTCCGACCGCACATCGGCCTCCGCGTCCGCCCTGGAGCAGCAAGCCAGCGCCATGGAACAAATCGGGGCCACCGTGGCCCACACGGCGGGCACGGCACAGGATGCGGCCAACGCTTCGGGACGCAATGCCGAGGTGGCCGATCGGGCCGGGGAGACCATCCAGCAGGTGGTGAGCACCATGCAGGGCATTCACGCCTCGTCGGCCAAGATCAACGACATCATCGGTGTGATCGACGGCATCGCCTTCCAGACCAACATCCTGGCCTTGAATGCCGCGGTGGAGGCGGCACGGGCGGGCGAGCAAGGCCGAGGGTTTGCCGTGGTGGCCAGCGAGGTGCGGAACCTGGCCCAACGCAGCGCCAGTGCCGCCAAGGAAATCAAGGACCTCATTTCCGCCAGTGTCAGCCAGATCGATGGTGGTACGCGTGTGGTGCAAAGTGCCGGCGCCATCATGGCCGAGGTGGTGGGCAGCGCCCGTCAGGTCAACACCTTCCTGAACGAAATTGCCACGTCGGCCAAGGAGCAGGCGGCGGGTGTGGAGCAGGTGGGGCACTCCATTCAGGAGCTTGATCGCAGCACCCAGCAAAACGCGGCCTTGGTGGAGGAAACCTCTGGGGCCGCCCTGGCACTGAAGGCGCAGGCCGACCACCTTCAAGAGGTCATTGCCGATTTCCGCGTGGCTTGAGCTTGCGGGGTGCTGGCGTCCGTCGTCAGAGGGGCTTGGGGGTGTGCCAGAATCCCCGCCATGACTGTGCAGACCTCTTCTGACAACGCCACCGAACAGCGGTGGCAGGCCCTTCAACAGCTGGGTTGGCTGGACGCGCCCCCTGACGCCACCTTGGATCAGCTGGTGGAACTGGCCAGCTGGACTTTCAACGTGCCCCAGGTGGTGCTGTCCCTCTATGGCCCCAACGGCGCGTCGCACAAGGCGCATGTCGGTCTGGATGCCGAAGCCTTGGCGGTCGCGGTAGGTTTGGGGGCTGAGCGCATCGTTGATCAGGGCTTTCTGGTGGTGTCCGATGCGAGCCAGACGACGGATCTGGTCCGCCACCCCTGGGTGTGCGGCGCGCCTCGGGCGCAGTTTTGCGCTGCCGTGGCCTTGTCCACCGTGGAAGGCCACAACGTGGGGGCGCTGATGTTGCTGGCCCCCCAGTCCCGTGAACTGTCTGACCACGAGGCGCGCATCCTCACCGCCATGGCCCGCTTGGCCATGGACCACATGGCGTTGCTGTCCCAGACCCGCAAACTGTCGGAGCTGCATGACGAGTTGGAACAGGCCCATGGCTGGTTGCTGGACAGCGTGTCGCAGGACGCCCTGACCCAGGTGGCCAACCGACGGGCGCTGATGCAGTTTCTTGACAAGACGTTGGCCTTGGCCCGTCGTGAAGGCCAACCCCTGTCGTTGCTGCTGCTGGACGTGCGCCAGTTCAAGAAAATCAACGAGTCGTTGGGTGACGAGGTCGGGGATCGGGTGTTGCGCGAAGTGGCCACACGCCTGTCAGGCAGTTCGCGGGGCAGCGAAATGGTGGGGCGCATGGCGGGCGACGAGTTTCTGGCGGTGCTGTACCCGTGTTCCACCGAGCAGGCCCAACTGGCCGCGGAGCGTTACGTCCAGGCCATCTCCAGCCAGCCAGTGGCCTTGGGGGCACGCGGGGGGCATCGAATCCAGTTGTCACTGGCCTTTGGCGTGGCCACTGCAGCGCATGACTCGGCATTGACTCCCGACGAGCTGTATCGCCGTGCCGTGATTGCATTGGACAGCAACAAGGCACACGCCATCGCTTCAGCCTGACGGCGGTGGGAGCCCCCTGCCTGGAGCCCCGCGGGAGGCTTCAGGGCGTTTGGCCCGCCTGTCGCGCCTTGGCCCGGGCAATGGCGGCTTCGATGATTTGGCGCTTCTTGTCCAACACCACCGGGTCGGTGTGATGCGAGTGTTTGCCCAGGTCGCCCAGCTTCTCAACGGCGCGGGCTTCCAGCCTTTTCTGATGCTCCTGCTCGGCTCTGATGAGTCGAGTGTTGCGAAACTCATACCGATCGAGGGCCGAACGGGCATCGTCTTCTGACCATGCGGCCCAGCCGGTACGGGTGCCGCTCGCGCTTTCCGTGCGGATGCAGTCCACCGGACACACCGGCAGGCACAGTTCGCAGCCGGTGCACCACCGTTCGAGGACGGTGTGCATGCGTTTGTGGGTGCCCACAATGGCATCGGTCGGGCAGGCCTTGATGCACAGCGTGCAGCCAATGCACCAGTCTTCGTCGATCCACATGCGCAACCGGACCCCTTCGGTCCCGTGTTCGGGGCTGAGGGGGCGTTCCGGTCGCCCGGTGATGGCTGCCAGGCGTTTGACGCCTTCCTGTCCGCCGGGAGGACACTGGTTGATGTCGGCAGCACCGTCCACGATGGCCTGTGCATAGGCCTTGCAATCGGGGTAGCCGCAACGAGTGCATTGCGTCTGCGGCAGGGCGGCGTGGATTTCGCTGAGCATTGGCTCCGACAGTGGGCTCAGAAGTTCAGGCCACAGCGGGTGGGGTGGCCACGGGGGCGCCAACCGCCTCGGTGTTGCCCGCCACCACGGCGGTGGGCACCGCTGAGGGCGCTGCTGCCTCGGCCGGAGCGCTCTCCGCCGCGGCTTTCACAGGGGGCGCCTTCACCGGTGTGGCTTTCACTTCGGGGGCTTTCACCACGGGGGCCACTTCCGTCGGGGCGACTGCCAGGGCTTTGGCGGCCACTGGGGCGGCTTTGCGGGTCACCTTGGGTGCTGCCTGGGTGGCGGGTGTCGCCTTATTGGCCACCGTTGCCTTGGGTGGGGCGGCTGGCGCCAGCTTGACCGCGGCTTTGGCAGGCGCTTTCACAGGCTTCGCAGGGACAGCCGCCTTTTTGGCGGTGGGCTGCACGGGTGCGGCCTGAACGGCGACCGAGGCCGGTTTTTCAACCGTTGGGGCGGGGGTGTGCTGGAGGATGAACTGCTTCACCTCGGGGTACACCATCTCACGCCAGCGGCGTCCGCTGAAGATGCCGTAGTGACCGGCTCCCTTCACCTCGTAGTGGTGGCGCATGTTCTTGGGAATGCCGGCGCACAGGCCCTGTGCTGCCGCGGTCTGGCCCGAGCCGGAGATGTCGTCCAGTTCACCTTCCACACTCAGCAGGGCCGTGGTCTTGATGTCCTGTGGGCGCACCCGTTCCAGCTTGCCCTTGGGGTTTTGCACGTCCCAGGTGCCGTTGACCAGCTTGAACTCGCGGAAAACGGTCTGGATGGTTTCCAGGTAGTAGTCGGCGTCCATGTCCAGCACGGCGTTGTACTCGTCATAGAACTTGCGGTGGGCCTCGGCGCTGTCCTTGTCGCCCTTGATCAGGTCCTGGAAGTAGTCGTAATGGCTGTCCAGGTGGCGGTCCGGGTTCATGGCCACAAACCCGGTGTGCTGCAAAAAGCCGGGGTACACGCGGCGACCGGCACCGGGGAAGGTGCTGGGCACGCGGTAGATGACGTTGTTCTCGAACCACTCGTAGCTGCGCTGGGTGGCCAGGTTGTTGACCGCGGTGGGCGATTTGCGCGCGTCGATGGGGCCGCCCATCATGGTCATGGAGTAGGGCGTGGTTTCGCCGCGGGTGGCCATCAGGGAGATGGCGGCCAGCACCGGCACGGTGGGCTGGCACACACTCATGACGTGGCAGTTGCCATAGCGCGCTTGCAGGTGGCGGATGAACTCCTGGACGTAGTTCACATAGTCGTGCAGGTGGAACTCGCCTTCGCTCAGAGGGACCAGGCGGGCGTTTTTCCAGTCGGTGATGTAGACCTTGTGGTCTTTCAACATGGTCTTGACCGTGTCGCGCAGCAGGGTGGCGTAGTGTCCGGACAGAGGGGCAACGATCAGCACCGCAGGCTGACCTTTCAGTTTGCCGAGCGTGTCAGGGTCGTCCGAGAAGCGCTTGAAGCGGCGCAACTCACAGAACGGCTTGTTGACTTCCACCCGTTCGTGGATGGCCACTTCCACGCCGTCCACATCCACCGAGCGCAGGCCGAACTCGGGCTTTTCGTAGTCCTTGCCCAGGCGGTAGACCAAGTCATACCCTGCTGAAATCCGTTGTGCCAGCGGCATGTGGCTGAAGGGCAGCAACGGGTTGTTGAAGATCTTGGACGCGGTTTGCGCCAGGTCGGCGAAAGGCTCCATGAGCGAGCGCTGGGTGTCGTAGATCTGGTAAAGCAAGGGGCACTCCGAAAAATTGCTGCGGTGCAATATAACAGGCGAGAGGGGGCGTTGTCTGTCATCCAGCCGTCAGTCGTGTCAGGCAAATCTGACAAAGCAGGCCGAATGCGCTCCCCAAAAAAAAACCGACCGTCGGCTGGGACGGTCGGCTTGACGCGGGAGCGCGGGCTCGGTCACATCACTTTGGCGATGGCCTGGCAGACGTAGTCGATGTTTTTGCTGTTGAGCGCGGCCACGCACATGCGACCGGTGTCGGTGCCATACACACCAAACTCGGAGCGCAGGCGAACCATCTGGTCCTTGCTCAGGCCGGAGTAGCTGAACATGCCGATCTGGGTGGTGATGAAGCTCATGTCCTTGGTCACGCCAGCCGCCTTGAGGCCGTCGACCAGCTTTTGGCGCATGGCCTTGATGCGCACGCGCATTTCGGCCAGTTCACCTTCCCACTGGGCGCGCAGCTCGGGGTTGTTCAGCACCGCGGCCACGATGGCACCGCCGTGGGTGGGCGGGTTGGAGTAGTTGGTGCGGATGGCGATTTTCAGCTGGCTCAGCACGCGGTCGGTTTCTTCCTTGCTGCTGCCCACCACGCTCAGGGCGCCCACGCGCTCACCGTAGAGGCTGAAGCTCTTGGAGAAGCTGGTGGACACGAAGATGTTCAGGCCCGCGGCCACGAACTTGGCAATGACGGCGCCGTCTTCGGCAATGCCATGGCCAAAGCCCTGGTAGGCCATGTCGAGGAAGGCGGTCAGGTTGCGGGCTTTCACGGCGGCAATGACCTGGTCCCACTGGGCGGGGGTGATGTCGTAGCCGGTGGGGTTGTGGCAGCAGGCGTGCAGCAGCACGATGGTGCCGGCTTCAGCCGCGTTCAGCGTGGCCAGCATGCCTTCGAAGTTGATGCCGCCCAGGCCGCCGTTGGCGCTTTGGTCGAAGTAGGGGTAGGTTTCCACCACAAAGCCCGCGTTGGTGAACAGGGCGCGGTGGTTCTCCCAGCTGGGGTCGGAAATCAGCACCTTGGCGCTGGGGCTGACTTTCTTCAGGAAGTCGGCGCCGATCTTCAGGCCGCCGGTGCCGCCAATGGCCTGCACGGTGGCCACGCGGCCGCTTTTCACCACGTCGGAGTCGGCTCCGAACACCAGGGCCTTGACGCCAGCGTCATAGGCGGCAATGCCGTCGATGGGCAGGTAGCCACGGGCCGTGGGTTTTTCCATCATGGCCTTTTCAGCGGCCTGGACGCATTGCAGCAGGGGCAGCTTGCCGTTGTCGTCGAAGTACACGCCAACGCCCAGGTTGACCTTGTTGGGGTTGGTGTCGGCGGCGAATTGCTCGTTCAGACCCAGGATGGGGTCGCGGGGGGCCATTTCGACGGCGGAGAACAAAGACATGAAGATCCTTTGGGAGTGGTCAGTGGCGGGAAATCCGGGGCTGGGTTAGCCTTGCTGGTTTTCCCAATTTTATCCGGCCCCTCTTCGTGTCGGCTTTGTGCACCATGCCAATAGATGTTGAAGTCATACCGGAAACCCCTCAGGGCGAGTTCTGTCGCTTTGACGGTTCGCCGTTCGAGCTGTTCCAGCCCTATCCGCCTGCGGGAGACCAGCCCACGGCCATCGCCGAGTTGGTGGAGGGCCTGAACGACGGCGAGATGTTCCAGACCCTGCTGGGCGTGACCGGTTCGGGCAAGACCTTCACCATGGCCAACGTCATCGCCCGCATGGGCAAACCGGCCATTGTTTTTGCGCCCAACAAGACCCTGGCGGCGCAGCTGTACAGCGAGTTCCGCGAGTTCTTTCCCAAGAACGCCGTGGAGTACTTCGTCAGCTATTACGACTACTACCAGCCCGAGGCCTACGTGCCGCAGCGTGACCTGTTCATCGAGAAGGACAGCGCCATCAACGAGCACATCGAGCAGATGCGCCTGTCCTGCACCAAAAGCCTGATGGAGCGGCGTGACGTGGTCATTGTGGCCACGGTGTCGGCCATCTACGGCATTGGCCAGCCCGAGAGCTACCACCAGATGGTGATGACCCTGCGTGTGGGCGACCGCATGGGCCAGCGCGACGTCATCGCCCAGCTGGTGCGCATGCAGTACCAGCGCAACGAGCAGGACTTTTCGCGCGGCAAGTTCCGGGTGCGGGGCGACACCATCGACGTGTTTCCCGCGGAACACTCCGAAATGGCCGTGCGCATCGAGCTGTTCGACGACGAGGTGGAGGCGCTGATGCTGTTCGACCCCCTCACCGGGCGCATTCGCCAGAAGATCCCGCGCTTCACCGTCTACCCCAGCAGCCACTACGTGACCCCGCGCGAACAGGTGCTGGCGGCGGTGGAAACCATCAAGGTGGAGTTGTCCGACCGCGTCAAGCAACTGGTGGGCATGGGCAAGCTGGTGGAAGCCCAGCGGCTGGAGCAACGCACCCGATTCGACGTGGAAATGCTCTCCGAAGTGGGGCATTGCAAGGGCATTGAGAACTACACCCGCCACCTGAGCGGGGCCGCACCGGGCGAGCCGCCCGCCACGCTCACCGACTACCTGCCGGGCGACGCCCTCATGTTCCTGGACGAGAGCCACGTGATGATTGGCCAGCTGGGCGGCATGTACAACGGCGACCGCGCCCGCAAGACCACACTGGTGGAGTACGGCTTTCGCCTGCCCAGCGCGCTGGACAACCGGCCCCTGCAACTGGCCGAGTTCGAGCAGCGCATGCGGCAGACCATCTTCGTGTCGGCCACACCGGCTGAGTACGAAAAAACCCACACCGGCAAGGTGGTGGAGCAGCTGGTGCGCCCCACCGGCCTGGTGGACCCCGAGGTGGAGGTGCGCCCAGCCACCCACCAGGTGGACGACGTGCTGCAGGAAATCCGCATCCGCGTGGACAAGAACGAGCGCACGCTGATCACCGTGCTGACCAAGCGCATGGCCGAGCAGCTCACCGACTACCTGACCGAAAACGGCGTCAAGGTGCGCTACATCCACAGCGACGTGGACACGGTGGAGCGGGTGGAAATCCTGCGCGACCTGCGCCTGGGGGCGTTCGACGTGCTGGTGGGCATCAACCTGCTGCGTGAGGGCATCGACCTGCCCGAGGTGTCGTTGATCGCCATCCTCGACGCAGACAAGGAAGGCTTTCTGCGCTCGGAGCGCAGCCTCATCCAGACCATTGGCCGGGCGGCCCGCAACGCCAGCGGCAAGGCCATTCTGTACGCCGACCGCATCACCGATTCGATGAAGCGCGCCATCGGCGAAACCGAGCGCCGCCGGGCCAAACAGATCGCCTACAACCTGGAGCACGGCATCACACCGCGCACGGTGGCCAAGCGCATCAAGGACCTGATCGACGGTGTCTACAGCGAAAAAGCGGGGCAGGAAGCCGAAAAACTGGCGCAGGCCCAGCGCCAGCGTCAGGAGGCTGAAACCCTCAGCGAGAAAGATGTGGCCAAGGAAATCAAGCGGCTGGAAAAACTCATGCTGGAACACGCCCGCAACCTGGAGTTCGAACAGGCGGCCCGTGTGCGCGACCAACTGGCCATCCTGCGCGAGCAGGCGTTTGGCGGCCCGGGGCACGACAACATCGTGACGCTCAGCGGTTTGCAGAAAAGTGCTTGAAAATCAGAAGCAAACTGTTGTTTTTAATAAAGCGCTAGACACCAATTTGTTCATGAATATTGACATCAAAAATGTGCACTCCGTGGTCATGCTGTGCATGGGCAACATCTGCCGCAGCCCCACGGCAGAAGCCGTGCTGAAACACAAGCTGGCCCAGGCGGGGTTGGCGCAGCGGGTGCAGGTCAGTTCAGCGGGCACGCACAGCTACCACGTGGGTGGCCCGGCCGATGCCCGCAGCGCCCGGCACGCCGCACGCCGGGGGTATGACCTGTCACAACACCGGGCGCAACAACTCGCGCCACGGCATTTTGAGCAAGCCGACCTCATCCTGGCCATGGACCACGACAACCTGGCCTTGGCCCTGGAGCGCTGCCCGCCGCAACACCGGCACAAGTTGTGCTTGTTGATGTCGCTGGTCGATGCGGGCCTCGCCCGCGCGGTGCCCGACCCCTACCACGGTGGCGACGCCGGGTTTGAAGAGGTGCTGGACATGGCCGAAGCGGCCAGCGATGCGCTGATTCAGGGCTTGGGATGAGCAAGTCCGAGCAAAACAGTTGGGTTTGATTTATACTTGATCAAAAAAGTAGGTTACCCACGTCGGACACAGGAGCACGCCATGCGCCTCACCACCAAAGGCCGTTTTGCGGTCACCGCCATGATCGATCTGGCGCTGCGTCAAAGCAGTGGGCCGGTCACCTTGGCAGCCATCAGCCAGCGGCAACAGATTTCGCTGTCCTACCTGGAGCAGTTGTTTGGCAAGTTGCGCCGCCACGAGCTGGTGGAGTCCACCCGCGGGCCGGGTGGTGGCTACACCCTGGGACGCAAGGCCTCCGAAATCACCGTGGCCGACATCATCGTGTCGGTGGACGAGCCCATCGATGCCACCCAGTGTGCCGGCAAAGAGAACTGCCACGGCGAGGGCAACCGCTGCATGACCCACGAGTTGTGGGCCACCCTCAATGCCAAAATGGTGGACTTTCTGGATTCCATCACCCTGCAAAAGCTGGTGGACGATCAGCTGGCCAAGGGCTTGGTGGTGGAGAACGCGCCGTTGATCAAACGGGCCATTTCCAGTGCGCCGGTGGTCAAGCCGCTCAAGGTCAACGCCCCCAATTCGGTGTTTGCCCTGGGCGCTTCACTGGCCAAGGCCTGAACGAGCGGTCCGCACCGGCGCTGCCCGGGTCAGACCACTGTCCAGGAAGTCGGCGACGGCTTCCTTCGTCGGGTGCGTCTGGCCGAGCCAGCGCGGGCCCGTTGCCTCTGAATTGTTTGCCTGTCGTCACGTTTTCCAATCCGTTGCACACCATGTCCACCCCGCACTTCCCCATCTACATGGACTACAGCGCCACCAACCCCTGCGACCCGCGGGTGGTGGACGCCATGATTCCCTGGCTGCGCGAGCACTTCGGCAACCCCGCGTCCCGCAGCCACGCCTGGGGCTGGGAGGCGGAAAAGGCCGTGGAGAACGCCCGCGAACAGGTGGCGGCCCTCATCAATGCCGACCCGCGTGAAATCGTCTGGACCAGCGGGGCCACCGAGTCCAACAACCTGGCCCTGAAAGGGGCAGCCCACTTCTACCAGGGCAAGGGCAAACACCTCATCACCGTCAAGACCGAGCACAAGGCCGTGCTGGACACCATGCGCGAGCTGGAGCGCCAGGGTTTTGAGGTCACCTACCTCGATGTGCAGCCCGATGGCCTGCTGGACCTGGAGGCCTTCAAGGCCGCCATCCGCCCGGACACCATCCTGGCCAGCGTCATGTTCGTCAACAACGAAATCGGCGTCATCCAGGACATCGCCGCCATCGGCACCCTGTGCCGCGAAAAGGGTGTGATCTTCCATGTGGACGCTGCGCAGGCCACGGGCCGGGTGGACATTGACCTGGCCACGCTGCCGGTGGACCTGATGAGCCTCACCAGCCACAAGACCTACGGCCCCAAGGGCATTGGTGCCCTGTTTGTGCGCCGCAAGCCCCGCATCCGCATCGAGGCGCAAATGCACGGGGGCGGCCACGAACGTGGCATGCGCTCGGGCACGCTGCCCACCCACCAGTGTGTGGGCATGGGCGAGGCCTACCGCATTGCCAAGGAAGAGATGCACGCCGAGAACCAGCGCATCCGTGCCCTGCACGACCGCTTGGTGGCGGGCCTGAAGGACATGGAAGAGGTGTTCATCAACGGCCATGAAACCCAACGCGTGCCCCACAACGTGAACATGAGCTTCAACTACGTGGAAGGCGAGTCGCTCATCATGGGCATCAAGGGGCTGGCGGTGTCCAGTGGCTCGGCCTGCACCAGCGCCAGTCTGGAGCCCAGCTATGTGTTGCGCGCCCTGGGGCGCAGCGACGAGCTGGCGCACAGCAGCCTGCGCATGACCATTGGCCGCTGGACCACCGAGGAAGAAATCGATTACGCCATCGCCACCATCCGCGAGAACGTCGCCAAGCTGCGTGAACTCTCTCCGCTGTGGGAGATGTACAAGGACGGCGTTGACCTGTCCACCATCCAGTGGGCGGCGCATTGAGCGACCAGCCCCTGGTCTGAAGGAGAAACACCATGGCCTATTCTGAAAAAGTCATTGACCACTATGAAAACCCCCGCAACGTCGGCAGCTTTGAAAAGGGCGACGACACCGTGGGCACCGGCATGGTGGGCGCACCCGCCTGCGGCGACGTGATGAAGCTGCAAATCAAGGTCAACCCCACCACGGGGGTGATCGAAGACGCTCGCTTCAAAACCTACGGCTGTGGCTCGGCCATCGCCTCCAGCTCGCTGGTGACCGAATGGGTCAAGGGCAAGACGCTGGACGAAGCCTCTGCGCTGAAAAACAGCCAGATCGCCGAAGAACTGGCCTTGCCTCCGGTGAAAATCCACTGCTCCATCCTGGCCGAAGACGCCATCAAGGCGGCGGTGGACGATTACCGTCAAAAACACGCCGCGCACTGAGCGTCGCCCCGTTTCCTGTCGTAACCCTGGTTCTGTCATGTCCGTCACCCTCACCGAAGCCGCTGCCCGGCACGTCACCCGCTACCTCAGCCGCCGCGGCAAGGGCGTGGGGGTGCGCCTGGGGGTCAAGACCACGGGTTGCTCGGGCTTGGCCTACAAGCTGGAGTACGCGGACGAGGTGGCCCCGGAAGACGTGGTGTTCGAGAGCAACGGCGTCAAGGTGCTGGTTGATCCCAAAAGCATGGCCTACCTCGACGGCACCCAGCTCGACTTCGTGCGCGAAGGCCTGAACGAAGGTTTCAAGTTCAGCAACCCCAACGAGCGGGACCGATGCGGCTGCGGCGAATCCTTCCGGGTTTGATACGCTGACGCCATGAACCCCCATCCCCACGGCACGGCTGCTGCTGCGTCCCCGTCTTCCAACCCCTTGAGCGCCCTGGGGCTGTCGGCCTCCGACTTTGCGCTGATGAGCCTGCCGCAGCGCTTTTCCATCGACCCAGCCCAGCTGGACGCCCGCTGGAAAGCCTTGCAGCGCGAGGTGCACCCCGACCGTTTTGCCGCCGACGGTGCCGCCGCGCAGCGCGTGGCCATGCAGTGGTCGGTTCGAGTCAACGAGGCCTACCAGCGCCTCAAGCACCCGGTGCGCCGCGCCGCCTACCTGTGCGAACTGGCTGGGGTGACCGTGGACGCCGAGCGCAACACCGCCATGCCCGCATCCTTCCTGATGCAGCAAATGGAATGGCGTGAAGCCCTGGACGACGCCCGCACGGTCGATGCACTGGATGCCCTGGCCGACGACGTTCGCCAAACCCAACGCCAGCACATGGCCGAACTGGCCCGCCTGCTGGACCCCGTGCCGCCCGCCCAGCATCCCACGGCTGAACACGTCCAGGCCGCTGCCCAGGGGGTGCGCGCTTTGATGTTTGTGGAGCGGTTTGCGCAGGACGTGAACCAGCGGCTCGACGCGCTGGACGACGCCGCAGACGGTGCTTCGGCGGCCTGATTTCCCAAAGTTGTTGTTTCATGGCCCTGCTCCAGATTTCCGAACCCGGTCAGTCCCCCGACCCGCACCAACGCCGCGTGGCCGTGGGCATTGACCTGGGCACCACCCACTCGCTGGTGGCTGCCGTGCGCCACGGCGTGGCCGAGTGCCTGCCCGACGACCAGGGTCGCGTGCTGCTGCCCAGCGTGGTGCGCTACCTCGACCCCGCCGCGGGTGGGGCAGGGCGGCAGATTGGCCACGACGCACTGGCCGCACAGGTGGTCGACCCGGCCAACACCATCGCCTCGGTCAAGCGCCTGATGGGCCGCCAGAAGGCCGATGTGGCGCACGCCGAACGCCTGCCCTACACCGTGCTGGACCGCCCCGGCATGGCCATGGTGCAGACCGTGGCGGGCGAAAAGTCGCCTGTGGAGGTGAGTGCGGAAATCCTGGCCACGCTGCGCTTTCGGGCCGAAGACACATTCGATGCCGACCTGTTCGGTGCCGTCATCACCGTGCCCGCCTACTTTGACGACGCCCAGCGCCAGGCCACCAAGGACGCGGCCCAACTGGCCGGGCTGAACGTGCTGCGCCTCATCAACGAGCCCACGGCCGCCGCCATCGCCTACGGGCTGGACAACGCGTCCGAAGGCATTTACGCCGTCTACGACCTGGGCGGTGGCACCTTCGACATTTCCATCCTGCGCCTCACGCAAGGCGTGTTCGAAGTGGTGGCCACCGGGGGCGATTCGGCTCTGGGCGGAGACGACTACGACCGGGCGCTGCTGACCTGGGTGTTGGCCCAAGCGGGCTGGACCGACCGCGAAGCCGCGTTCAGCCCCACCGAGCGGGCGCAGCTGATGCACACGGCCCGGCAGGTGAAGGAAACCTTGTCGGGTTTCACGAGTGATGCTGAATGTATAGCATTCAATGCAGATACAGAAAGCGGTAAACTGCATTTTGATGTCAATCTTTCTGGCTTTGAGCAGGCCACGCGTGCGCTGACCGACCGCACCCTGAGCGCCGTGCGCAAAGCCCTGCGCGATGCCCACCTGGCCAAGGACGAGGTCAAGGGCGTGGTGCTGGTGGGCGGCTCCACCCGCATGCCTGTGGTGCGCCGGGCCGTGGAGGCCTTTTTTGGCCAACCGCCGCTCACCAACCTCAACCCCGACGAAGTCGTGGCCCTGGGGGCGGCCATCCAGGCCAACCAACTGGCCGGCAATAACCCCGACGGCGAGCTGCTGCTGCTGGACGTCATTCCCCTGTCCTTGGGGCTGGAAACCATGGGCGGGTTGGTGGAGCGCATCGTGCCGCGCAACACCACCATCCCCACCGCATTGGCGCAGGACTTCACCACGTACAAGGACGGGCAGACCGCCTTGTCGCTGCACGTGGTGCAGGGCGAGCGCGACCTGGTGGTCGACTGCCGCAGCCTGGCCCGCTTCGAGCTGAGGGGCATTCCGCCCATGGCGGCGGGGGCCGCCCGCATCCGCGTCACCTTCACGGTGGACGCCGACGGCCTGCTGAACGTCACCGCCCGCGAGCAATCCACCGGTGTTGAGGCCCGCATCGACGTCAAACCCTCCTACGGATTGAGCGACGAGCAGATTGCCCGCATGCTGGAAGACAGCTTTGCCACCGCGCAGGCCGACATGCAGACCCGCGCCCTGGTGGAAGCCCGCGTGGACGCCGACCGCATGCTCGAAGCCACGCTGAGCGCCCTGCGCGCCGACGGCGACCTGCTGACCGACGACGAGCGCCAGTCCATTGACGCCCTGATGCACACCTTGCGCCAGGTGCTGCAGGCAGAAGGCAGCCAAGCCGCCGACATCGAGGCCGCCACGCAAGCCCTGGCCAAGGGCACGGAAGCCTTTGCCGCGCTGCGCATGAACCGTGGCATCAGCCGTGCGCTGGCCGGCACCCAGATCGACAGCCTTTGACGGGTCCAATTCCATGCCCACCATCCACATCCTGCCCCATCCCGAATATTGCCCCCAGGGCACCGACATCCAGGCCCCAGCGGGCACCTCCATCTGCGAAGCCTTGCTGGACCACCAGGTCAACATCGAACACGCCTGCGACATGAGCTGTGCCTGCACCACCTGCCACGTCATCGTGCGCAAGGGCTTCGAAACGCTGAACGAACTGGACGAGTCCGAGGAAGACCTGCTGGACCGCGCCTGGGGCCTGGAGCCGCAGTCGCGCCTGAGCTGCCAGGCCATCCTGGCGCAGCAGGACATCACCATCGAGATCCCGCGCTACACCATCAACCACGCCAAAGAGAATCACTGACCATGCGCCAGATCGTTCTGGACACCGAAACCACGGGCCTGTCGCCCGAGAACGGGGACCGCATCATTGAAATCGGCTGTGTCGAGCTCATCAACCGCAAGTTGACGGGCAACAACCTGCACCAGTACATCAACCCCGAGCGGGATAGCGACCCCGAGGCGTTGAAGGTGCACGGCATCAGCAACGAGTTTTTGCGTGACAAGCCCAAGTTCGCCGCCATCGCCACCGAGCTGCTGGACTACCTGCGCGGGGCCGAACTCATCATCCACAACGCCCCGTTCGACATCGGCTTCCTCAACAAGGAGCTGGAGCGCCTGAACCTGGGCCGCATGGACGAGCATGTGAGCGGCGTGCTCGACACCCTGGTCATGGCCAAGGAGCTGTTCCCGGGCAAGCGCAACAGCCTGGACGCCCTGTGTTCACGCCTGGAGGTGGACAACTCCGACCGCACGCTGCACGGCGCCTTGCTGGACGCCGAGCTGCTGGCTGACGTCTACATCAACATGACCCGCGGGCAGAACGCCCTGGGCATTGACGACCATGCCGCCGCTGACGACGACCAAGCACCAGGCCTCACGCTCACCGTCGCCGACCTCAGCACCTATCAGCTGACCGTGCTGCAGGCCAATGACGCCGAGCGGGCTGCCCACGACGCGGTGCTGGCCGACCTGGACAAGGCCAGCAAGGGCAAAACCCTGTGGCGCAAACACGAGCCCGTGGCTGCCAGCGCCTGAAAAAAGCGTGTTTGAAAACACATCTATTCCAAATCCAAAAAATGTGTGTATAATTCAAGGCTTCGGGTGATTAGCTCAGCGGTAGAGCACTGCCTTCACACGGCAGGGGTCACATGTTCGATCCATGTATCACCCACCACACAAAAAAGGGCTCCTTCGGGAGCCCTTTTGCTTTGGGTCACTCCATGACACACGATGTTTCAGGGCCATTGGCCAACGATTCGCGGTTGTTCTTGCTGGCCGACAGTTTTCAGCGCCTGTTGGGTCGGCCCTTGCTGACGGTGGCGCCGGGGTGTGGCCTGGCGCAGGCCCTGTGGTCGGCGCCCCAGGTCATCGTGGCCCATGGCACGCAGGCTGACCCCGTGTTTTTTTATGGCAACCGGGCCGCTCTGGCGTTGTTCGACATGGAGTTCGACGCCTTCACCCGCCTGCCCTCGCGCCTGTCGGCCGAACCCCTGGCCCAGTCGGAGCGCGCACGCTTGTTGCAGTCCGTCACCGAGCGGGGTTTCATCGACGACTACCGGGGCGTGCGCATTTCCGCCAGCGGGCAGCGCTTCATGATCGAGAACGCCGTGGTCTGGAACCTGCTGGACGCTCAAGGGGTGAATCACGGGCAGGCCGCCACCTTTGCCGACTGGCACCCCCTTTGACTGGAGGGCGCATGAAACCGACTCCCCCTGTGTCTCTGACGCTCACCACCCCCAGCGCCGAGCAGCTGAAGGCGGCCCGGATGGCCGCCGGGCTGACCCAGAACGAGGCCGCGGCGTTGATGGGCTACCCCTTGCAGCCGGGCAGCCGTGGGGGGCTGCAATCCCGTACTTGGCAGGCGTTTGAAAGCCCCAGCGACGAGCGCAACATGCCCGCCGCGGTGTTTGCGCTTTTCCTGCTGATGACGGGGCAGCATGCCGACTTCGAACTGACCCCCAAAGGGGCTCGCACCAGCGAAGTGGAGACCTGAGACGCCGGGCACCCTTCGCAATCTGTCTTTCCGGTGCCGAGGAGAACCGCGTGCACACCGATGCCAGGGGCCGCCAGGCCGACAAGGGGTGTCGTGGCGACGCGCCACCCACCGGCCCACCTTCGGTGCGACCCACAGGGTTTCCCACCGCAGCGTGTTCAGACCATCCAGCCGCTGCAGGCTGCATCCGGTGGGCAGGGCCAGGGAGGCGACGAGGAGCTGACGGCGACGCAAGCGGCCCATGGCGGGGGGCTCCGGTGGGGCTGACGGCCTACACTGCGACCTCGTTCAGCCAACAAACTGTCAGAGCATTGAACCATGGACGCAGTGGATGCCGTTGTCATCGGGGCCGGGGTGGTGGGGCTGGCCGTGGCCCGCGCGTTGGCGCAGGCCGGGCGGGAGGTGGTGCTGCTGGAGCTGGCCCAGGCGGTGGGCACGGGCGTCAGTTCCCGCAACAGCGAAGTCATCCACGCCGGGCTGTACTACACGCCGGGCTCGCTGAAGGCCCGGCTGTGTGTGCGGGGCAAGGAGCTGCTGTACGCCTACAGTGCCGAGCGCGCCTTTGAGGCCCGGGCCTGCGGCAAGCTGGTGGTGGCCACCGACCCCAGCCAACTGCCGGGCCTGGACGCTCTGGCCCGCAGGGCCACCCAGAACGGTGTGCCTGTGCAGCGGCTCGATGCCGCCCAGGCCCGGGCCATGGAGCCGGCGTTGAGCTGCCTGGCGGCCCTGTGGTCGCCCTCCACCGGCATCGTGGACAGCCATGGCCTGATGCTGGCCTTGCAAGGCGACCTGGAACGCGCCGGGGGCGTGGTGGCGCTGGACTCGGCGGTGGTGGGCGCTCCGGCGTCGGCCCACGGGGTGGTGTTGCGCGTGCAGGCCGGGGGCGAGGCGGATTGCACCGAGGTGCTGGCCCGCACCGTGGTCAATGCCGCCGGCTTGGGGGCTTGCCAGCTGGCGGGGAGGCTGTTGGGCGTGCCGGAGGGGCAAGAAACCCCACACGCGCCCCGTGCCCGCTACGCCAAGGGCAGCTACTACAGCTTGGCGGGCAAGGCACCGTTTTCCCGCCTCATCTACCCCGCGCCGCAAGACGCCTGGCTGGGCGTGCACCTCACGCTGGACCTGGGTGGGCAAGCCAAGTTCGGCCCCGACCTGGAGTGGCTGGACACCCCCGACCCCGCCACCATCGATTACCGGGTGGACCCCCGCCGGGCCGACGGTTTTTACGCCGAGGTGCGTCGCTACTGGCCCGAGCTGCCCGACGGCGCCTTGCAGCCCAGCTACAGTGGGGTGCGCCCCAAGATCCACGGCCCGGGTGAACCCGCGCCCGACTTCCGCATCGAAGGCCCGGCTCAGCACGGCGTGCCCGGGGTGGTCAACCTGCTGGGCATCGAGTCACCGGGCTTGACCAGCGCCTTGGCCATTGCCGAACACGTGCTGACGTTGGCGCAGGTCTGATGCTATTATTTATGTAGCTTCTTGCGCTTTCATTGAAAGCGCAAGAGGCCGATTTTTCTAGAGAAATGGCACCGTTCAACCCTGGCGGATGCGCTGGGCGGCCTCTTTCACCAAGCCGGGACCGCTGTAGATCAGGCCGGTGTAAATCTGCACCAGGTCGGCCCCCGCCTTGATTTTGGCCAGCGCGTCGTCCCCGCTCATCACCCCGCCCACGCCAATGAGGGGGAAGCCCGCGCCCAGCGCCGCCCGCAACTGGCGGATGACGGCGTTGCTCTTCTCGAACACCGGGCGGCCCGACAGGCCCCCGGCTTCCTCGGCATGGGGCTGACCCGCCACGGCCTGTCGGTCCAGCGTGGTGTTGGTGGCGATCACGCCCCAGCGCTGGTTGGGCTGGCCGCTGGCGTCGGTGCCGTAGCGCTTGAGCGTGAGGGCAATGCTGGCCACCTGGGCGTCGTCCAGGTCGGGGGCGATTTTCACGAACAGCGGAATGGTCTTGCCGTGCCGTGCGGCCAGTTGCTCGGCCCGCTGCGTCAGCGTGCCCAGCAAGGCGTCCAGCGCCTCGTCGCTTTGCAGGGCGCGCAGGTTCTTGGTGTTGGGACTGGAGATGTTGACGGTCACGTAGTCGGCATGCGGGTACACGCCGTCCAGGCAGGTCAGGTAGTCGTCGGTGGCCTGCTCGATGGGGGTGGCGGCGTTCTTGCCGATGTTCAGCCCCAGGCGCATGGGGTGGTGCCGCCCGGGCTGGCGGCACTGGGCCTGGCGCACGTTGGCGATGAAGGCGTCCAGCCCCTCGTTGTTGAAGCCCAGGCGGTTGATGAGCGCTTGCGACTGCGGCAGGCGGAACATGCGGGGCTTGGGGTTGCCCGGTTGGCCCTTGGGGGTGACGGTGCCCACCTCCACAAAACCAAAGCCCATGGCGGCCAGCCCGTCGATGCAGCGGGCGTTCTTGTCCAGCCCCGCGGCCAGGCCCACGCGGTTGGGGAAATGCACCCCGGCCACGGTGACCGGGTCGTCCACCCGCGGGCTGCACCAGGCCCATTGGGCCGGGGTGTTCTGGCCCATGGCCAGGGCGTTGAGCGTGAGTTCGTGGGCGTGCTCGGGGTCCATGCGGAACAGGACCGGGCGGGTGAGGGCGTAGGGAATCAGGGGCATTGGCGATAATCCGGGACGTTTTTTCTCTTACCTCCGATTGTCCGACATGTCCTCTGCTGCTCCTTCCGCCCCCCTGACCCAAGACGAACTCAAGGCCCTGGTGGGCCGCGCCGCACTGGCCTATGTGCAGCCGGGCACCATCGTGGGTGTGGGCACGGGCTCCACGGTCAACAAGTTCATCGACGCGTTGGCCGACATGAAAGACCAGATCAAGGGGGCGGTGTCGAGCTCGGTGGCGTCCACCCAGCGCTTGCAGGCGCTGGGCATTCCGGTGTTCGATTCCAACGACGTGCCCGAGCTGGCCGTCTACATCGACGGGGCCGACGAGATCGACGGCCAGGGCCACATGGTCAAGGGCGGTGGTGCCGCACTCACGCGCGAAAAAATCGTGGCCGCGCAGTCCAAGCAGTTTGTGTGCATCGTGGACGAGAGCAAGCGCGTGGACGCGCTGGGCCAGTTCCCGCTGCCGGTGGAGGTGATTCCCATGGCCGCCAACCGCATTGCCGCCCAGTTCGCGGCCAAGGGCGGGGTGGCGACACTGCGTCTGAAGGACGGCCAGCCCCTGGTCACCGACAACGGTCAGCACATCCTGGACGTGAAGGGCCTGCGCATCACCGATCCGCTGGCCTTCGAGTCGGAAGTGAACCAATGGCCCGGCGTGGTGACCGTGGGGGTGTTCGCCCACCAGAAGGCCCAGGTGTGCCTGATGGGCACCGCCCAGGGCGTGGTGACGCTGAAATACTGATCAAAATCGGCAGCCAGCGCTTTTTTTGAAAGCGTAGGCTGCTATTGATTCAGGAGTTCTGAGCGCTCAGAACTTGATGCCCGCCGGGTTGTCCTCCGCCGGGTTGCGCCGGGGGGCAGGGCGGGGCGCTCGGGCGCTGGGGGTGGCCGTGGCCCCGGCGGTGGCGGCGGGTGCAGCAGCGGGTGCATTGGGGTCCACCGCAGCGGGGGGCGCCAAGGGCTGGGCCGGTGGGTTGCGGTAGCTGTTGGGCAAGGTCGAGGCCTTGGGGTAACCCGCGGCGTCGAGGTAGTTGTTCCACTCTGCCGTTTCGAACCCGTTGACCTTTTGCCCGCCCAGCATCAGCAGCGGCACCGTGGCGTTGCTGCCCAGCTTTTCAAACGCCTGCTTGTCTTCGTTGGTGGCGATGGTCTTTTCGGCAAACGGTACGCCGCGCTGCGTCAGCAGGGCCCGGCCCTGGTCACACGGCGCACACGAGGCCGTGGTGTACAGCGTGACCGGGTACTTGCTCACCACGGTCTTGAGGGTGGCGGGCAGGTTGGCGGTGCTGGCGTCCAGGGCGGCATCGCCGCCACGGGCGCTGCCCACCGTGGTGACCTTTTGGGCGGGTGCGCTGGCAGGCGGCGGCTGATCAGAAAACGTCACTTTGCCGTCAGGGCCCACGATGCGGTACACCTGCTGGGCCTGGGCTCCCACGGCCAGCAAGGTCAGCGCCAGGGGAAGTGCGCGGCGGACAAGGGCTTCATTCATGGTGTGTGTCTCCGAACGAACAACGGGGTCAAGACGCCGCTGGGGCGCCTTGCATGCCTTGGTGGCGCAGCAGGGCATCCAGCGTGGGTTCGCGCCCCCTGAAGGCTTTGAACGACGCCATGGCGGGGCGGCTGCCGCCCACCTCCAGGATGTGCTGGCGAAAGCGCCGACCGGCGTCCACACGCACGGTGGACTGGCCCTGGGCCGCTTCCTCGAAGGCCGCGTAGGCGTCGGCTGACAGCACCTCAGCCCATTTGTAGCTGTAGTAGCCTGCCGAATACCCCCCGGCAAAGATGTGGCTGAAGGTGTGGGCCGTGCGGTTGTAGGCCGGGGGTTGGAGCAGGGCCACCTCGGCCCGCACGGCGGCCAGCAGGCCGTTGACGTCGATCTGGCCGTCCTTCTGCGGGGCCTGGCCCATGTGCAGCAGCATGTCGAACAGCGAGAACTCCACCTGGCGCAGCGTCTGCAGGCCGCTCTGGAAGTTCTTGGCCGCCAGCATCTTGTCGTACAGGGCGCGGGGCAGGGGTTCGCCAGTGTCCACGTGGGCGGTCATGTGCTTGAGCACGTCCCACTCCCAGCAGAAGTTCTCCATGAACTGGCTGGGCAGCTCCACGGCATCCCATTCCACACCGCTGATGCCGGACACGTCGCGCTCGTTCACCTGGCTGAGCAGGTGGTGCAGGCCATGACCGAATTCGTGGAACAGGGTGATGACGTCGTCGTGCGTCAGCAAGGCGGGTTTGCCGTTGACGCCGTCGGCAAAGTTGCACACCAAATGCGCCACCGGGGTTTGCAGCTGGCCGTTGTCAGGCCGCAGCCAGCGGGTGCGCACGTCGTCCATCCAGGCTCCGCCGCGTTTGCCGGTGCGGGCGCTTTGGTCCAGGTAGAACTGGCCCACCAGCTCGCTGCCGCGTTCGATGCGGAAGAACTGCACGCTGGGGTGCCACACCGGGGCGGTGTCGGGCCGGATGGCCACTTCGAACAGCGTCTCGACGATGCCGAACAAACCCTGCAACACCTTGGGCGCGGTGAAGTAGGTCTTGACCTCCTGCTCGCTGAAGGCGTAACGCGCTTCCTTGAGCTTTTCACCAATGTAGGGCCAGTCCCACGGTTGGGGATCGGCCAGGCCCAGCTCCTGGGCGGCAAAGGCCCGCATGTCGGCCAGGTCCTGCTCGGCGTAGGGGCGGGCGCGCCGGGCCAGGTCGCGCAGGAAGTCCACCACCTGCTCGGCCGACTGGGCCATCTTGGGCACCAGGGACACGGCGGCAAAGTGGGGGTGGCCCAGCAGTTTGGCCTCTTCGTCCTTCAGGGCCAGCAGCTCTTGCATGATGGCGCTGTTGTCGTGTTGGCGGTGGCCTTCGGGGGCTTGGTCGCTGGCACGGGTGGTGTAGGCGCGGTACAGGGTTTCGCGCAGGCTGGCCTTGTGGGCAAACTGCATCACCGGCAGGTAGCAGGGCAGCTTGAGGGTGAGCTTGCAGCCTTCCACGCCATCGGCCTGGGCGGCTTGGCGGGTGGCGGCCACCACGTCATCGGGCACGCCCGCCAGGTCGGCCTCGGGCACCACCAGGGTGTAGCCGTCGGTGGCGTCCAGCACGTGTTCGCCAAACTTCTGGCTCAGCTCGGCCTGGCGCTCCTGGATCTGGGCAAACCGTTCCTTGGCCGCGCCTTGCAACTCAGCACCGCCCAGCACAAAACCGCGCAGGGCGTTCTGGTGGGCCTGGTGTTGTTCGGGGGTGAGGAGGGCAGGGTCCATGGCCTTGTACTGGGCGTACAGGGCTTCGCTGGCACCCAGCCGCGTCCAGAACTCGGTGACCTTGGGCAGCGCCTCGTTGTAGGCGGCCCGCAGCTCGGGCGTGTCGGCCACGCTGTTGAGGTGGTTGACGGCGCCCCAGGCACGGCTCAACCGCTCGGTGGCCACGTCAAGCGTGCGGGCCATGGCGGTCCAGTCGGCGGGAAAGCCGGGGGCGGTGACCGTGGTCAGCGCTTCGTCGGCCTGGCTCAACAGCTGGTCGAGGGCTGGGGCGATGTGTTCGGGCCGAATGGCGTCGAAAGCCGGGTGGTCGGTGATGCTGAGCAGGGGGTTGGCGTTCGTGTTCATCGTCATGCAAAAAAACAATGCCCCTCATCTGGGGGCATTCGGGTGGGCATCAACCCAGTTGGCTCTTCTTGACGCTTTTCTTCAGGACCTTGGCCCGCTTGACCGTGCCGCCTGCGGTCAGGCGCTGGTTGCCCAGCACGCGCATCACCTTGACCTGGGGCTTTTGTCCGCCCCGGCTGCTGAACTTCAGCACCTTCACGTCACGCGGGGCTGCGCCCCGTTCTTCGTCCACGGTGCGTTCTTTTTCGGGGGCAGGGCGCCACAGCACGAGCAGCTTGCCAATGTGCTGGATGGGGGCGGCGTCCAGGCGGTCGGCCAGCGTTTGCAGCATGGCTTCACGGGCCACGCGGTCGTCGGAGAACACGCGGACCTTGATGAGGCTGTGGGCCTTGAGGGCCTGGTCGGTTTCGCGCACCACGGCGTCGGTCAGCCCATCGTTGCCGATGAACACCACGGGGGTGAGGTGGTGGGCCAGGGCGCGGTGTTCCTTGCGCTGGGAGGGGGTCAATTGAATCTGGGGCATGGGAGAATGATAGGCCATCCCCCCTGGCCCGGCATGCGCCGGGCATGTGCACCCCATGAAGATCGACACCAAGAGCAAGAAGGTCAACAAGGCGTGGCTCAATGACCACGTCAACGACCCGTACGTCAAGCAGGCCCAAAAAGACGGCTACCGCGCCCGTGCGGCTTACAAGCTCAAGGAGATTGACGAGACCTTTGGCCTCATCCGTCCCGGGCATTGCGTGGTGGACCTGGGGTCGGCCCCGGGGGCCTGGAGCCAGTACGTGCGCCGACGCCTGGCTCCACACGGGGCGGCATCTGGCGAGTTGGATGGCACCATCGTGGCCATGGACATCCTGCCCATGGAAGCCATCGAAGGGGTGGTGTTCATTCAGGGCGACTTCCGCGAGGAGCCCACGCTGTTGGCCCTGCAAGCGGCCCTGGGGGCCAAGGCCACCGGGCGGCAGGTGGATGTGGTGGTGTCCGACATGGCGCCCAACCTTTCGGGCATTGGCACGGTGGACGCGGCGCGTGTGGCTCACCTCATCGAATTGGCGGTGGACTTTGCGTCCCAGCACCTCAAGCCCGGGGGGGCGTTGGTGGCCAAGGTGTTTCACGGCAGTGGGTACAACGAGTTGGTGCAGCTGTTTCGCGAGCACTTCAAGGTGGTCAAGCCGTTCAAACCCAAGGCTTCACGCGACAAATCGTCCGAAACCTTTCTGGTGGGCATCGGTCTCAAGGGCCTGTGAGTCAGTCAGCGCCAAGATAGTCTTGGCCTAATCAGGGTTTAGAGGAATGTCAAGTCCTGGAGGGCTTGAAAGCCCTAAAATGGCCCTCAGTTGAGCGGGACCCCGCAATCGTCAGGAGTTTGACTTGAACAATCAGTGGTTTTCGAAAATTGCCGTCTGGATGGTGGTGGCCATGGTGCTGTTCACCGTGTTCAAGCAATTCGACGGGCGCTCCACTGCGGGTGCGGGCTACCTGGGTTATTCCGACTTTCTGGTGGAAGTGAAGGCCCAGCGCATCAAAAGTGCCACCATCACCGAAGGCCCCAGCGGCACCGAAATTCAGGCCGTCACCATTGACGATCGCCGCATCCGCACCAACGCCACCTACTTGGACCGTGGCTTGGTGGGTGACCTGATCGCCAACGACGTCAAGTTCGACGTCAAACCCCGCGAAGAAGGTTCTCTGCTCATGACCCTGCTGGTGAGCTGGGGTCCGATGCTGCTGCTGATTGGCGTGTGGGTGTATTTCATGCGACAGATGCAAGGCGGCGGCAAGGGTGGCGCCTTCAGCTTTGGCAAGAGCAAGGCCCGCATGCTCGACGAGAACAACAACAGCGTCACCTTTGCCGATGTGGCGGGTTGTGACGAGGCCAAGGAAGAAGTGAAGGAAGTGGTCGACTTCCTGAAAGATCCCCAAAAGTTCCAGAAGCTGGGTGGCCGCATTCCCCGTGGCCTGCTGCTGGTCGGCCCTCCAGGCACCGGCAAGACCCTGCTGGCCAAGGGCATTGCGGGGGAGGCCAAGGTGCCGTTCTTCAGCATTTCCGGCTCTGATTTTGTGGAAATGTTCGTGGGCGTGGGTGCTGCCCGTGTGCGCGACATGTTCGAAAACGCCAAGAAGAACGCCCCCTGCATCATCTTCATCGACGAAATCGACGCGGTCGGTCGCCAGCGCGGTGCCGGTCTGGGCGGCGGCAACGACGAACGTGAGCAGACGCTGAACCAGATGCTGGTCGAAATGGATGGTTTCGAGACCAACCTGGGTGTGATCGTGGTGGCTGCCACCAACCGCCCTGACATCCTCGATGCCGCTTTGCTGCGCCCTGGCCGTTTCGACCGTCAGGTGTACGTCACGCTGCCCGACATCCGGGGCCGCGAACAAATCCTCAACGTTCACATGCGCAAGGTGCCGCTGGGCACCGATGTCAACGCCAGCGTGATCGCCCGTGGCACGCCCGGCATGAGTGGTGCCGACTTGGCCAACCTGTGCAACGAGGCCGCGCTGATGGCCGCCCGCCGCAACGCCCGCGTGGTGGAGATGCAGGACTTCGAGAAGGCCAAGGACAAGATCTTCATGGGTCCCGAGCGCAAGAGCATGGTCATGCCCGAGGAAGAGCGTCGCAACACCGCCTACCACGAGGCCGGTCACGCCCTCATCGGCAAGCTGCTGCCCAAGTGCGACCCGGTGCACAAGGTCACCATCATCCCGCGTGGTCGCGCCCTGGGCGTGACCATGAGCCTGCCCGCGCAAGACCGCTACAGCTACGACAAAGACTACATGCTGAACCAGATCAGCATGCTGTTCGGTGGCCGCATTGCCGAAGAAGTGTTCATGAACCAGATGACCACCGGTGCCAGCAACGACTTTGAGCGGGCCACTTCCATCGCCCGCGACATGGTCATGCGCTACGGCATGACCGACGCTCTGGGCCCCATGGTCTATGCCGAAAACGAGGGCGAGGTGTTCCTGGGGCGTTCGGTCACCAAGACCACCAACATGAGCGAACAGACCATGCAGAAGGTGGATGCGGAGGTGCGCCGCATCATCGACCAGCAGTACAAGCTGGCGCGTGACCTGATCGAAGAACATTCCGACAAGATGCATGCCATGGCCAAGGCCCTGCTGGAATGGGAAACCATCGACGCCGATCAGCTTGACGACATCATGGGCGGCAAACCTCCCCGTCCCCCCAAGGACTTCACGCCACGCACACCTTCGTCGGGTGGCAGCGGCAGCGGGGGCGCTCCTGCGGTGCATGCCGACACGGCCACCACGCCCAACGCGGCCTGACATCGCGACCGACGCGCTCATCACACACGCAACCGGAGCTGTCAGCTCCGGTTTTTCGTTGGTGGCTCCTGTTCCTGGTTGACCCATGCATTGGCAAACTTCGCGCTTCAAGCTTGACCTGTCCCGTCCACTGGTCATGGGCATCGTCAACCTCACGCCGGATTCGTTTTCCGATGGCGGGGTGGCGGCATCGGCGCAGCAGGCGCTGGCCCGTTGCGAGCAGTTGCTGGCCGACGGCGCGCACATCTTGGACCTGGGGGCAGAATCCACCCGCCCCGGTGCGCAGCCCGTGCCGTTGGACGAGGAACTGGCGCGGTTGATGCCCGTGTTGACCGAGGCGGTCAAGTTGGGGGTGCCCCTGTCCATCGACACCTACAAGCCCGAGGTGATGCGTGCGGCCCTGGATGTGGGGGCTGACATCGTCAACGACATTTGGGCGCTGCGGCATCCGCCTGTGCAGGCCGGATCACCCACGGCCTTGGATGTGGTGGCAGCCCATCCCTCGTGTGGGGTCTGCCTGATGCACATGCACCGCGACCCTCAAACCATGCAGCTTCAGCCCATGGCGGGTGACGTGGTGGATGAAGTGCTGCATTTTTTGCAGCAAAGAGTGTCCGCGTTGAAAGCGGCAGGGGTTGTTTTGGATCGGATCTCCGTGGACCCGGGCATCGGTTTTGGCAAGACCCCGCCCCAAAACCTGAGTTTGCTGGCCCACCAGCAACGGCTGTTGGCGCTGGGTTGTCCGGTGCTGGCCGGGTGGTCGCGCAAGAGCACCCTGGGGTGGGTGCTGGGGGATGGTGGGGCGCAAGCCTCCGGCCCCGCGGTGGCCGAAGGGCGCCGGGTGGCCAGTGTCACCGCTGCCGTGCTGGCGGTGCAGCAGGGCGCCCGCGTGGTGCGGGTGCATGATGTGAAGGAGACCGCCCAGGCGCTGGCCGTGTGGTCGGCCGTCCATGGCGTGGAGAGAGAAAGCAAAACATGAGCAGACAATTTTTCGGTACCGACGGCATTCGCGGCACGGTGGGTCAAGCACCCATCACCCCCGACTTTGTGTTGAAACTGGCCCATGCCGTGGGGCGTGTGCTCAAGCGCACGGAAAGCCACCCCACGGTGCTCATTGGCAAGGACACGCGCATTTCGGGCTACATGTTGGAAAGCGCGTTGGAATCCGGTTTCAACTCGGCAGGCGTGGACGTGATGCTGCTGGGCCCGGTGCCCACGCCGGCCGTGGCCTACCTCACACGGGCCCAGCGGGCCAGTCTGGGGGTGGTCATCAGCGCCAGCCACAACCCGTTTGCCGACAACGGCATCAAGTTCTTCAACGACCAGGGGGCCAAGCTGCCCGATGCCTGGGAGCTGGCGGTGGAACAGGCGCTTGAAGAGCCGCCGGTGTGGGTGGATTCAGCTCGCTTGGGCAAGGCGCGCCGCTTGGACGATGCCGCCGGGCGCTACATCGAGTTTTGCAAAAGCACCTACCCCAACGACCTCACGCTCAAGGGCCTGAAGATCGTGGTGGACGCTGCCCACGGCGCGGCCTACCAGATAGCGCCCAAGGTGTTCCATGAGCTGGGGGCCGAGGTCGTGTCCATTGGTTGCAGCCCGGATGGGCTCAACATCAACAAAGGGGTGGGGGCCACCCACCCCGAAGCACTGGTGCAGGCGGTGCTGACCCACGGTGCCGACCTGGGGGTGGCGTTGGATGGTGACGCCGACCGTGTGCTGTTGGTCGATGGCACTGGGCGCGTCTACAACGGCGACGAGTTGCTGTACGTGCTGGCCCAGGAGCGGCGCCATCGCATGGTGTCTAGGGGTATGCAGCCTGGGCCGGAGCTGGGCGGCGTGGTGGGGACCCTGATGACCAACATGGCTGTTGAAATGGCGCTTCGTCGGCAGGGTTTCGAGTTTGTCAGAGCCAAAGTGGGCGACCGGTACGTGCTGGAAGAACTGGAAAAGCGAAACTGGGTGTTGGGAGGGGAAGGTTCAGGCCACTTGCTCACCTTGGATCGGCACACCACAGGCGATGGCCTGGTGTCGGCCTTGCAAGTGCTGATGGCCATGGCCCGCATCGGTCAACCGCTGCCCGGGTTGCTGTCAGGGGTGGACCTGTTCCCCCAGCACATGGTCAACGTGCGTCTGCCGGTGGGTTTTGACTGGACGCGAAGCCAACGGCTGTCCAGCGAGGTGGAGCAGGTGAAAGCCTCGCTGGGCGACGAAGGGCGGGTGCTGGTGAGACCCAGCGGAACCGAACCCTTGCTGCGCCTGATGGTGGAGGCCCGTGATGAAGGCTTGGCGGTCAGCTGCGCACAACGCTTGGCCGATGCCGTTGCTTCAGACTTCTGAAATTTTGCCTGCGGAACAGGTTACAATGTAAGGCTTGTCGGGGCGTAGCGCAGTCTGGTAGCGCATCTGCTTTGGGAGCAGAGGGTCGCGAGTTCGAATCCCGCCGCCCCGACCAAGTCTTTTTGAAGGCAAAAAGCCAACCCGAATGAGTTGGCTTTTTTTTCGCCTGGCACCAGCTTCTCTGCCCGTAGCTCAGTTGGATAGAGCAACGGCCTTCTAAGCCGTGGGTCGGGGGTTCGATTCCCTCCGGGCAGGCCAGTTTTCCCTTAGTTGGTGGCCACGGGCAGGGGTTTGCCGGGCTTGGTGGGCTTGCCCACTTTGGCCGTCGCCGCTTTGTTGTTGGCGGCCGAAACCTTGGTGCTGGGCACCACCCCGTCCTGACCTTCCGTCAAGGTGTCCAGCTGGAAGCGGCCACTCTTGTGCCACAGCCAAGTGTCGGTGTAGGTGACTTGCCCCAAGTTCACAGCCACCGGGTAGGGCTGGGCCTTGCGAACCGTGCGCTCGATTTCTGCAATCACTTCCGGCGCGTGGTTGGGCGCACGCATCCAGTTCAGTCGGCTGACCATGCCGCGAGGGTCCAACTCCACTTGCAACACACCCACCGCGTACAGCAGGGGAGGCATGCGGCCTTTGTAGATGCGTTCGGCATTGCCTGCATAGAGGTGGGAGGCTGCGTCTTTGCGGTACTCGCGGGCCGATTTGGCATACGACAGCGAGCCCGGATCGGGGGGCACTTCTTTGGGGGCTTCCACCACGGGCGGGGGGGCGACTTCGGGCGTCGGCTCGACGGGCGGTGGCGGCAGCGGCGCGGCGCAACCGGCCAGGAAAGCCGCTGCAGAGGCGACCAAGGTCATCCAGAGCGATTGGCGTGGGCTGTTGGGGGTGGGCGTTTGGAGATGCATGCCTGTGAAGTCCAAATGATCTTGGGCGCCATTGTGATGCACTTTGTGCGGAATGATGGCCCCACATGCACGTGAGGTGCCCCCTGTTACAGAATGCGGGTTCCCGAAACAAAGGTGACGTGGTGTTGGAACTCAGTTCGGTGCAAAACCGCTTGCAGCGGGAAGACGCAATTTGGGTGACCGTGGTGCAAGTGGAAGGGTCCGCACCGCGGGAGCCTGGCGCATGGATGGTGGTGTTCCCCGATGCCCAGCAGGGCACCATCGGTGGTGGCCAGCTGGAGTGGCAACTGTTGGCCCACGCCCGGGCGGTGCTGGCCGGGACCGAGGCGCTGCAAACCCGGCATCGGTGTGCATTGGGCCCTTCCTTGGGGCAGTGTTGCGGCGGGGTGGTTCACGTTTTGTGCGAGCGGCTTGGGGCTGCGGATGCGCCAACGTTGATGGATCGCCTGGCGGCTCCGCTGGCCGCCGTGGTGTTGTTTGGTGGGGGGCATGTTGGACAGGCGCTGGTGCGAGCCCTGGTGCCTTTGCCTGTGCAACTGACTTGGATTGACAGCCGTGAAGGCATTTTCCCGCGCTATGTGCCTTCCGCCGTGCAGTGCGAGCATTCGGAGCCGGTGCATCGGGCGGTTCATGGGCTGGCCGCGGGGTCTGCCGTGGTGATCATGAGCTTCAGCCATGCGGAGGACCTGGACATCGTCTCCGAGTGCCTGATGCGCCAGCGCTTGCGCAACGATCTGCCCTGGGTGGGCTTGATCGGCAGCCGCACCAAATGGGCCAGCTTCCGGCACCGTTTGCAAGCACGGGGTTTCTCCGAAGCGGAATGCGACGGTGTGTGTTGTCCCATCGGCCTGCCGGGCATCCGGGGCAAACAGCCGGAGGTCATCGCCGCGTCGGTCGCGGCACAGTTGTTGCAAGTGCTGGGGTTGTGATTCGGTAAGCTGTATACACTTTTGAATTTGGTCGCAGCGGTGCACCCGTTGATGTTGTCATTGGCGATGCGCGACCCCCTTGCCTGTTCACAGCGCCCGCGGTGGTGAACAGTTCGGAGAACCGTTTTGGACATTTACCTGCTGGATTGGGCCAACCTCCTGTTGCGGTGGCTGCACGTCATCACTGCCATCGCCTGGATCGGGTCGTCGTTCTACTTTGTCTTTCTGGACAACAACCTGATCAAACCCACGTCCCCCGACTTGCTGGAAAAAGGCGTGGACGGGGCCATGTGGGCGGTGCATGGCGGTGGGTTTTACAACCCTCAGAAGTACATGGTGGCGCCCAAGAAAATCCACACCCACCTGCATTGGTTTTATTGGGAGAGCTACTCCACCTGGTTGTCGGGGTTTGCACTGTTCACGGTGCTGTACCTGTTCAACGCTGGCACCTACCTGATTGACAAATCGGTGTACGACTGGGCACCTGCCACGGCCATTGCCGCGGCCTTGGGTTTTCTGGTGGCGTTCTGGCTGATTTACGACACCATTTGCCGGGTGTTTGGGTTCCGGGACAAGGGCGACGCCATCGTGGGGGGACTGGTGTTCCTGGTCATCGCGCTGGCGGCGTGGGCGGCCACCCAGTTGTTTGCAGGCCGCGCCGCGTTTTTGCTGGTGGGCGCCATGATCGCCACCGCCATGAGTGCGAACGTGTTCTTCTGGATCATTCCAGGCCAACGCAAGGTGGTGACCGCCATGACCTCGGGCCTGGCGGTGGACCCGGCGTCTTTGGCCATTCATGGCAAACGGGGCAAGCAGCGCAGCGTGCACAACACCTACTTCACGTTGCCCGTGCTGTTTGCGATGCTGAGCAACCACTACAGTTTTTTGTACACGCACCGGCAGAACTGGGCCATTTTGGTGGTGATGATGCTGGCGGGGGCGCTGATTCGGCAGTACTTTGTCATGCGCCATGGCCACAAGTTGGGGCGCAACGGCAACCCGGTGGGTTATGCCGTGGTGGGGGGGGGGCTCATTCTGGCCACGGTGGTGGCCTTGGCACCTGCTCCCCAGGCCCCGTCGGCTCGGGCGGGGTCAGCCCAGGCAGAGGCGGTGACCTATGCCCAGGTGCGTGAGGTGTTTGCCCAGCGGTGTTACACCTGCCATGGCGAGACCACGCAGATGAAGAACATCCGCCTTGACCGGGCGGAAACGCTCAAGGTCAATGCGCAAGCGGTGTACCAGCAAGCAGTGGTAACCCGGCAAATGCCCATGAACAACGCCACCGGCATCACCGATGACGAACGGGCCCTGTTGGCCCGCTGGTACCAGGGCGGTGCACCGGTGCAGTGACTGCCACCGTGTGCATCCGCCGCGGGGGTGTCACTTGGGGCGCGACAGGTTGACCACGATGGAGCGACCGCCCACCGACATGCCATTGAGCCCGGCGATGGCGGCCTCGGCCTGATCGGCCGAGCCCATTTCCACAAACCCAAAGCCCTTGGAGCGACCGCTTTCACGGTCGGTCATGACCCGGGCAGAGGCCACGGTGCCGTACTCGGAAAAGTTGTGCTGAAGGGCTTGGTCGTCAACGGAGTAGGGCAGGTTGCCAACGTAGATTTTTTTGTTCATGGTGATGTCTTTCTGAAAAGAGGGAGAAATGAAAAGCGGGTTCACGCGGGCTGGACTTGCAGCGTGCCCTGGGTGAGCGCGTACATCCGAGCGGCCTCGGGTGTGGCGAACAGGGTGTCAAAACGGTAGACCCGGTGTCGGGTGGCCATGCCGTGTCCGCTGGACACGGTGACCGAGGCACGGAAGGTGCCGGACTCGGTCTGATGGGTGGCGGGCGAAACCACAAACTTGCCCAGGGGGACGGAAATTTCTTGAATCAATGGAATGCAAATGCAGCGTGGCGCAATTGGCGCTGGCTGCAACGAGCTGGGGAAAATGAAGACCAGACCTGCAGCTCACAGGTCAAGGCCCAGTGGCGACAGAGGTGTCGCCTTCAAGGTCCACGCAGCGTGCTGGAGGACCTGTGAAAACGGCGGACTGAGCGATGTGCCGATCCGCCGTTGGTGACGTATTATGACTTTATATTTTTTGAAAATCAAATTTTATTTCTGATTTTCATTTTGAGGGGTGTCACTGGCCTCAGGGTCGGTTTCAGTGCCGGACTCAGGGGCCGGGTTCTTCTTGCGCTCTTCTTTGAGTTTGAGTTTTTCTTCCGCTTTGCGCTTCTTGGCCAGTTCGCGTTGACGTTTTTCGTAGCCGTAGTTCGGTGTTGCCAAAGGGTGCTTTCGGTTGGGGGAAGGGTGTATCCATGCTAACAGCGCGCATGGGGTTGAAGGCATGCCTCCATTTTTGTGAATGAAAAATGCCTCTGGCGCTTTAATGGCGTCATATAGTGCTGCGTTTTTTGATGATTTGCATCAACCAGCCGTGGCCACTGACCAAGCCCACGCCGCTCAGCACCAAGGCTGCACCGGCCATGAAGCTGCCCTCAATCGGCTCACTCAGCAACCATGCGCCCAGCACCACCCCAAACATGGGGGTCATGAACGTCAGCACACCCAGCCGCGAGGCCAGGTACTTGCCCAGCAGCCAGAACCACAGCAAGAAGCTGAGGAACGCGACGATCACCGCCTGAAACGCCAGGTTGGCCAGCACCGCGGGGGTGGGGTGGAAGGTGTTCTGCCCGGTCCACAGCGCCACGGGCACCAGCAGCGCAAACGCCATCAACAACTGGTACAGCAGGCTTTGGGTGGCGGGCAGGCTGTTGATGCGGGTGGTGCGGATCACCACCGTGGTGGCCCCCCACGATGCGCCGCCCAACAGCGCCAGCGCATCGCCCAGCAGCATGTGTTGTTCCGGGCCGGGCGCGTGCGGGGTGCGCAGCAAGAACGCCACGGCCACACCCGCAAACGCCAGAGCAATACCCAGCCATTGCAAAGGGGCCAGCCGCTCTGCGGGCAGTTTCCAGTGCAAGCCCAGCGCCGCAAACAGAGGGGAGGTGTACAGGAACACGACCACATGGGCCGCAGACGTGAGCCGCAGCGCCTCGGCCACCAACAGGTATTCCACGGCAAACAATGCGCCGGCCAGCATGCCCAGCCGCCAGACGCCCTGGGCCACGGTCAGCCGTTCGCCCCGCCACAGCATCAACAACGCCACCAGGGCCGCAGACAAGCCAGAGCGCACCCCAATGTGCAGCATGGGCGAGAAGTCGGCCGCGGTGGCTTTGAGGGTGATTTGCTGCAGGCTCCACAACAGGCAGAGCATGACCATCAGGCCCAAGGCGCGGGCATCCAGTGAGTGGCGGGTGTTCAAGGTGGGTCAACGGAAGTGAAACGCGGGGCTATTGTCATGCCGCCCTGTGAAGGCGGGCGAGCCTCTGACCCATGCTGCCGCGAGGATGCACGTTGTAAGGGGTTGTAAAGGGCCAGGTGTTGGGTGTTGCGACGGCGATAGGATTGCGGCGTTCGAATTTTTCGTTCATTTTCTGAACATTCTTTTGCCATTCACCATGAAAAAATTCATCGTCTCCAGTGCCTTGTTTTTGGGTTGCAGCACCTTGGCCTTGGCGGCCACAGGGGGCTTGGACGGGTTTCTGTCCAACCTGAACGTGCAAGCCCGTGCGGATCGGGATGGTTTTTCGGCACGCATCAGTGCGCAGTTCGGGGTGCCCGACGCGCAAGTGCGGGTGGTCATGTCGTCGGTGCCCACCCCGGCGGACGCCTACATGGTGTTCCAGTTGGGGCAAATGACCCACCAGCCCCACGACCGGGTGCTGGGGACCTACAAAGCCAACAAGGGCAAGGGCTGGGGTGTGGTGGCCAAGGAGATGGGCATCAAACCCGGATCACCCGAGTTCCACGCCCTCAAGCGGGGTGAGTTCCAGTTGACCGGTGCCGCGCCGAACGTTGGCGACGATTCCGCCAACCCTGGCAAAGGCCATGGCCGCAGCAATGGCCACGGTGGCGGCAATGGCGGTGGCAACGGACACGGCAAGCACTGAGGTTGTCACAGCGCCATGGAAGGCCGCTGCGCCATGAGCGCGCGCCAGCGCAGCAGGTGAGGGTGGCGCTGCTCATCGGGCCGCTGCTTGACGACCCGCGCAAAGTCCACCGCCACCACGGCGGTGATGTCGGCCACGCTGAAGCTTGACCCGGCCACAAACGGGTGCTGGGCCAGCTGCTGGTCCAAGGTGTCAAAAAACTGCTGGATGCGGGCCACCCCGCGTTGTGCCAGTTCGGGGATTTGCGGGTAGTTCACCGGCCCGGGCAGCGCCCGGTTGGCCATGGCCGGGGAGCCGTTGCGCAAGGCTTCGGCCACGGCCAGCAGGCCTTCAAACTCGGCACGCCATTGCCAGCTGGCCACTTGGGCCTTCTCGGTCGGGGTGGTGCCCAGCAGTGGCGGATGCGGTTGGTGCGCCTCGGCGTAGGCGATGATGGCCGCGTTGTCGGTCAGCACCTGCCCGTTGTCCAGCACCAGGGCGGGCACGGTGCATTGGGGGTTGATGGCTCGAAACGCCTCGCCCAGTTGCTCGCCGTTGCGCAAATCCACCTGCACCGTTTGATGGGGAATGCCTTTCTCCGCCAGCAGAATGCGCGCCCGGCGCGGGCTGGGGGCGGTGGCGCAGTCGTACAGCGTCAGGGTGCTCATGCGGCGGGCACCTTGGTGACCAAACGGCCCCGCTGCACGGCGGGGCGTTGGGCAATCTCGTCCGCCCAGCGGATGACGTGGGTGTACTCGTGCACCGACAAGAACTCCCCGGCCTCGTACAGCAAACCTTTGGCCAGCAGCCCGTACCAAGGCCACACGGCAATGTCGGCCACGGTGTAGTCGTTACCTGCGAGGTAGCGGCTTTCGGCCAGGCGGCGGTTGAGCACGTCCATTTGCCGCTTGGCCTCCATGGCAAAGCGGTTGATGGGGTACTCCCACTTGGCGGGGGCGTAGGCGTAGAAATGGCCAAACCCCCCACCCAGGTACGGCGCACTGCCCATTTGCCAGAACAGCCACGACAGGCATTCGGCCTTCTGAGCGCCCTGGGGCAGCAGCGCCCCGAACTTTTCGGCCAGGTACAGCAGGATGGCCCCGGACTCGAACACCCGCACCGGCTCCGGCCCACTGCGGTCCAGCAAGGCCGGGATTTTGGAGTTGGGGTTGACGCCCACAAACCCGCTGCCGAACTGCTCACCCTCGTGGATGCGGATCAGCCAGGCGTCGTACTCGGCACCTGGGTGGCCCAGGGCCAGCAACTCCTCCAGCATCACCCCCACCTTCACGCCGTTGGGCGTGGCCAGCGAGTACAGCTGCAAGGGGTGCTTGCCCACCGGCAGCTCTTTGTCGTGGGTGGGGCCGGCAATGGGGCGGTTGATGTTGGCAAACCGACCGCCGGTGGCGGGGTCGGCGGGCTGCCAGGTCCAGACGCGGGGCGGGGTGTAGTCGGTGGGCTGTGTCATGCAAACCAGTGTAAGCAGCCAGGCACAAGCCCGTGTCAAGACAGTGACACATCCCTGATGACAATGGCCCCATGCCCCTGCTTGCCGACAAACTCCTGGACCTGCTGACCAAGCAAAAACTGGTCGATCAAATGGTGAAAAACCAGCACGCCTCCCGCCAGGATGTGGTGGAGTTCCTCCTGCACAAACAGCACGACGTGGAACTGCAAAACGCCCTCAAAGGCCTCAGCGCCATTGAAATTGCCCAGGTGCTGGACGAGCTGCCCGACGACGCGGCCCTTGCCCTGTGGCACAAACTGTCGCCCGAGCTCACCAACGACGTGTTGTGGGAACTCCCGCCCGAGCGGCGCGAAACCCTGGCCCCCGGGCGCGTGCCCGACATCTCGGCCACCAAGGTGGGGGTGTATGTGCTGGAGGATGGCCGCCTCCAACCCGTGACCGTGGCCTGCCGCCAGGACCTGGACGGCGTCAGCCCCATTTGGGTGGATTTGGTCAATGCCTCCAAGGCCGAAATGGCCCTCATTGGCGAGCATTTCCAGGTGACCTTGTCTGCCCCGCTGGACGCCACCGAGCTGGAGGTGAGTGCCCGCTTCCACATCGAGGAGCAGGACGAAATCCACCTGCACTCCAACTTCCTGCGCGACCGCACCGGCGACTCGCCCAGCGTGGCCGTGGCCTTCATCCTGCACCAGGGCATTCTGTTCAGCGTGCGCAGCGAAGAACTGCCCGTGTTCCGCCTGCAAAAGCGGTTGGCCAAAAGCCAGCCCAACTACGTGAACGATGCGGTGGACGTGTTGCTAGACCTGTACGGTGCCGACGTGGAAGGCTCTGCCGACACCCTGGAAAACATCTACGCCACGCTGGGCAAGATTGGCCGCACCGTGCTCAACGGCGCCATCAGCGACCAGCAGGCCGCCCACATCCTGGCCCAGATTGGTGATGAAGAGGATGTGAATGGTCGCATCCGCAGCAACATTTTGGACACGCAGCGGGCGCTCAACTTCCTCATCCGCGGCAGGCTGCTGTCGCCCACCCAGCTGGAGGACGCGCGGCAAATTTTGCGCAACATCGAGTCGCTCAACAGCCACACCTCGTTCCTGTTCGACAAGATCAACTTCCTGATGGACGCCACCATCGGTGCCATCAACATCAACCAGAACAAGCGCGTGAGCCAGCTCACCGTGCTGAGCGTGGTGTTCATGCCCGTCAACATCCTGGCGGGCATGGGTGGCATGTCGGAGTTTTCGATGATGACCCAGGGCATTCCGTGGCCCGTGGCCTATGGCGCGTTTGCGGTGGGCTCGGCCCTGATCGGGGTGATGACCTACCTGTCGCTCACCTACTTTGAAAAGCGCCGCGTGGCCCAAGCGCAGCGCCAGATGGGCGCGTAGCGTGGGGGGAGGGTGCGGCAAGTTGCCGCGCCGCCCTCAATCCCGCGCCAGCCAGTCCAGCAGGGGTTGCCAGTCTTCCAGCTCCCGCCGGGCCAGGGATTCGTTCACATCAAAAATGGATTGCCCCAGCAGGGCCAGCCGCGGGTAGAGCTGGGTGGCGCGGAGGGTGGCCACCGCGGGGATGCCTTGGCGGGCAAAAAACGCCCGCAACTCGTCTGCCGCCCGGGTGTGGGGCTGCACTCGCATGCCCACAATGGCCACATCGGCCTTGCCGTTGGCCACGCGTTTGATGGCCAGCACTTCGTCCAGAAAAGCCTGGGTGGCCCACAGGTCGAAAGGCGAGGGCAGCACCGGCACCACCAGCTTGGACGAGGCCTTCACCACCTTCTCCAGCGCCTTGCCGCTCAGGCCCGCGGGGGTGTCCAGCACCGCCCGCCACAGGCCCTTGGGCGGGCGGGCAATGTCGTCCGGGCCAATCTCCCAGGTTTCAATGCGGGGCAGACCTTCGTCGCGGGCGGCCAGCCAGTGGCGGCTGGACTGCTGGCGATCCACATCGCCCAGCATCACCCCCGCCCCCTGCCGGGCCAGGTGGCCCGCCAGGTTGGTGGCCAGGGTGGACTTGCCCGCACCCCCTTTGGGGTTGACGACGGCAATGGCCTTCATCGTCACTTCTTGGGGCGACCCGTTTTCAGGCGCTCCACCTTGCCCAGGCTGGCCTTCAGTGCCGCATCGCCCAAGGCCGACAGCAGGGCCAGACCGGCCCGCACCAATTCACCCTTTTTCACCTCCTGGCCCAGCGCCAAGGCGCGCTTTTTCAGGGCGGCCAGTTGCTCGTAGTCGGTGGAGGGGAAGGTGAAGGTGTCGCGCACCAGCTTCACCTTGGCGGGCTTGGTGTCTTCCACCTTGACGGGTTTGGGGGCCTTGGGCGGCTTGGGCACCTTCACGGACTTGACCACAGGCTTTGCCAGTGGTTTGGCGGCGGGCTTGGCCACCGGCTTGGCTGCCGCTTTGGGCGCCACCTTGGCGGCAGGTTTGGCCACGGTCGTGGAGACCGCCTTGGGGGATGCTTTGGGCGCAGCTTTGGCGGGGGCCTTTGGTGCTGCCTTGGTGGCTGTTTTCGCGACTGCTTTTGTCGTAGCTTTGGCAGACGGGGCGGCCTTGGTCACCGGGGCAGGAGCCGAGGCTGGGGCCAGGGCTTTGGGGGCGGCTTTGCGTGCAGCGGGCTTGCGGGCCTTGGGGGCTGCCGGGGTGGTGGCTGGTGCTGCGGATGCGTTGGCTGCAGGGGCAGCCGCAGAAGCTGTTGCAGGGGGCTGCGGGTTGTCAATCAGGGGCATGGGGCATCTCCACAAAACGTACAAACCATTTGTACGGTATTTGGCGAATTATGCGCCTGCCACCGGTGGCGTGTATAGTCTTCGCCCATGCAACGCCTGCAAGCCCTGTCCCTGTCGCTAAGCCTAGTGCTTGGCCGGGGTCTGCCTGCGTTCGCCATTTGTGCCTGATTGCCTCAGCGCACACCCAACACCTCCCTGACCCCGGCCCACGAACCAGCCTTCGCCTCATGCGCGAAGGGCTGCAGGGGGTGTTGCGCTTGTTTTTCCCCGCTTGTTGCCCCGATTCGTGGAGCCCCCATGCTTGCTCAACCGTCTTCCAAATACCGTCCTTTTTCCCTCTTTGACCCCGCGGCCATGGCCGACCGCACCTGGCCCGGCAAGGTGATCAACCGTGCCCCGCGCTGGCTGTCCACCGACCTGCGCGACGGCAACCAAGCCCTGTTCGAGCCCATGAACGGCGAGCGCAAGATGCGCCTGTTCCAGTTGCTGGTGCAAATCGGGTTCAAGGAAATCGAGGTGGGTTTTCCCGCCGCCTCGCAAACCGACTTCGACTTTGTGCGCCGCCTCATCGACGAGAACCTGGTGCCCGACGACGTGACGCTCATGGTCATGACCCAGTCGCGCGAAGACCTCATTGCCCGCACCGTCGAGGCGCTGCGCGGTGCCCCCCGCGCCATCGTGCACCTGTACAACGCCACCGCGCCCGTGTGGCGGCGCGTGGTGTTCGGCATGGACGTGCCGCAGGTCATGCACCTGATTGCCCACCACGTGGCTTACCTCAAGCGCCTCACCGACCAGCAGCCCGACACCCAATGGACGCTGCAATACTCGCCCGAAACCTTCAGCATGACCGAGCTGGTGGTGTCGCTCCAGGCCTGCCAGACCGCGCTGACCGCCTGGGGCGTGGGCCCGGGGCGGCCCGTCATCATCAACCTGCCCACCACCGTCGAAAACGCCACGCCCAACGTGTTTGCCGACCAGATCGAGTGGATGCATCGCCACCTGGTGCCGCGCGAACACATCGTGCTGTCCGTGCACCCGCACAACGACCGGGGCACCGGCGTGGCCGCCGCCGAGCTGGCCCAAATGGCCGGGGCCGACCGCGTGGAAGGCTGCCTGTTCGGCAACGGCGAGCGCAGCGGCAATGTGGACATCGTCACCCTGGCCCTCAACCTCTACACCCAGGGCATTCACCCGGGGCTGGACTTTTCCGACATCAACGCCGTGGCCCGCGTGGCCGAGGCCTGCACCGCCATCCCCCTGCACCCGCGCCACCCCTACGCGGGCGACTTGGTGTTCACCGCGTTCTCGGGATCGCACCAGGACGCCATCAAAAAAGGCCTTGCCGCCCAAGACCCCCAGGGCGTGTGGGACGTGCCCTACCTGCCCATCGACCCCGCCGACCTGGGCCGCACCTACGACAGCGTGATTCGCGTCAACAGCCAGTCGGGCAAGGGTGGCATTGCCTTCCTGCTGGAGCGCGAGCACGGCGTGGTGATGCCCCGGCGCATGCAGGTGGAGTTCAGCGCCCTGGTGCAACGGCTGACCGACGCCAGCGAAGCCGAAGCCTCGGGCGACGACCTGTGGCAGCTGTTCCAGTCCACCTACCTGCAAGCGCCCGGCCCCATCCGCTACCTGGGCCACACGCTGGGGGAAGACGGTCAGCGCATTGACCTGGACGTGAGCATCAACGGCCAAGCCCAACGCCTGCACGGCCACGGCAACGGCCCCATTGCCGCCACCGTGGACGCCCTGGGCTTGCCCCTGCGCATCGACAGCCACGAAGAACGCGCCACTGGCCACGGGGCCGACGCCCAGGCCCTGGCCGTGGTGGAAGCCGCGCTGGACGGCGTGCCCGGCTCCACCTTTGGCGTGGGGCAAAGCGCCAACATCGTCACCGCCTCGGTGCAGGCGGTGGTGAGTGTGGCCAACCGGCTGAAGGCTGGTGAATATCAAAACAGTAGCAAACTGTTCAGTCATTAAAAGCGGCAGAGTCTGTTTTTATTGACAACTCTATGCAGGCCGATGCCCCGCGGCGAGCGCACCGCCCCGCCTGGGGGCACGGCATTTGCATCCCGCTCAGGGCCGCACAGCCCACCACCAGGAGAACCGATGCAGACCAAACACCACTGGGAGCGGGTGTACACCACCAAGCCCGAACACAGCGTGAGCTGGTTCCAGCCGCATGGACACCAATCGGAGCAACTGGTGGCGCAAACGGGCGTGCCCAAACTTTGTCCGAGGCCGCCTTGGCCGCATCGCGCACGCGCTTGGGGGCCAAGGCGCAAGGTGTGGGCTGGCTGACCGGAGACATCACCCAGGTGGAACTGCCCCGACATGCCCACGACGTGTGGCACCGTGCAGCAGTTCATTTACGGCCTGTGCCGCAAGGAGGTGAGTTGACGGGCAGGGCTGTCCGCCGTGCCTGCCGTCCATCAGCCCAGGCCAAACGTCTTTCGCAGACTGGCATCGACAGGGCCCGCTGGCATGAACCGGCGCAATGTGCGCAACAGCGACGCCTCGCCCTTGGGCGTGCGTCGCATGGCCCATGCGCTGAACGCGGCGTCCACAATGGTGGCCGCCACGCTGTCCGGCCCTGGGGCCTGTTGGACGCTTTTCACAATGGCTTGTGACGCGCGGTTCCGGTCGGTGTCGTAGGCGGCGATCCGTTGGGCCGCCTCGGGTGCGTTGAGGTCGAGATGGGTCTTGGTGTACGACGGCTCAATCAGCACCACGCGGATGCCGAAGTTGCGTACCTCGTGGTCCAGCGTTTCCGACAGACCCTCGACCGCGTGCTTGGACGCGGCATACAAACCCATGTAAGGGGCCGGCAGAAAGCCCAGCACCGAACTCACGTTGATGATTCGGCCGAACCGCTGCTGGCGCATGTGTGGCAGCACTGCCTGTGTGGTGCGCAGGATGCCAAACACATTGGTGTCGAACAGCGACTGCGCTTCCGCCACCGACGTTTCCTCCACCGCGCCCAGCAAGGTACCGCCAGCGTTGTTGACCAGCACGTCGATGCGCCCGGCCTTGGCGATGAGGGTGTCAATGGCCTGCTGAACCGAAATGGCATCGCGCACGTCCATTTCGACGAATTCGACGCCGGGGATGGCCTCCGCCTTGCTCACGTTTCGCACAGACCCGAACACCTTGCAACCACGCTGAGCAAAACGCTCGGCGGTGGCACGGCCAATGCCGGACGAGATGCCGGTGACAAACACCACTTTGGGTTGGGACATGGCCGCTCCGATTCAAGAGGGAAGGTCAAAAATCAAACAGGTCGTGGTGGCATGCGCGTAAAGCTTGCCGTCCGGCCCGACGATGCGGCCTTCGGCCGTGCCGGTCTGACGCCCCACATGGATCACTTGGCCTTCGGCTCGGACCAAGGGCACCGCGTCGGTCAGCGCACGCACCAGGTTCACCTTGAGTTCCAGCGTGGTGTACCCCCGCCCCGCCGCCAGCGTCGTGTGAATCGCGCAGCCCACCGCAGAGTCCAGCAGCGTTGCAAACCAGCCACCGTGCACGGTGCCCAAGGGGTTGTAGTGGCGTTGCAGGGGGCGCCCCTGGAACACCGCTTGTCCGTGTGCCATGCGAATGGGCACAAAGTCCAGCGTTTCGCCAATGGGCGGGGGTGGCAGCTCCCCGGAGAAGATGGCATTGAGGGTGTCCAAGCCCGACAGCGCGAACGGTTGAAGGGTGGGGGCAGGCGCGTTGGTCGGTCGCAGGCGGACGCGAACCGCCTCCTCCTCTTGTTTCCATTGCGCGATCACGTCGTTGTCGTTCATGGCGTCTTCCTTTTTGGGTGAGTTGAAATGACTGTGGCCAAACGCTGATCAGCGTGGCCGTTTGTTGACCGGCACGCACAGCAGTGTGGTGTTATTTATGATGCTTGTCATATTTGTGAGCAAATCGACGCATGGGTGGTCGTTCCGTGGGGCACAGGCTCAGGAGGGGGTGTCGTAGCGCTGGATCAGCGTGTCGCGGGTGTGCGCCAGCAAGGCCAGCCCCTGCGGTCCGCCGAGGGTGCGCGCCAGTTGCAGCGCCCCGACCATGGTGGCGGTGACCACGGCCGCTTGGCCCGCTTCGGTGCCCGTCGGCAACGCCGCTTGCACCAGGTCAATCAGGTCTGAAACCCGTTGCCGCGCCTCTTGCCGAATGGCGTCGTCTTGCCGGGTCATTTCAGAAGCCAATGCGGCCACCACGCAACCTTGGTCCGTGCGGTCCAGGTTGGTGTCGTGGAGGTACGCCCAGATGAGCGCGGCGAAACGGGAGCTGCCCTTGGCCATCTGGTGTGCCGTGGCCTCGGCCAGCGCCGCCCGGTTCTCGTGGCTGGCGCGTTGCATGGCCTCCACCAACAGGGCGTCGCGAGAGGCAAAGTGCGCATAAAAGCCGCCGTGTGTCAGCCCCGCCTCTTTCATGATGTCGGCGACACCCACGCCACGGTAGCCCGTGCGCCGAATGGCCCGAGATGCGACATCCAGGATGCGGTCGTGGCTCAGTTCTTTTCGGGTGGGTGCGGTGGACATGATGGCCATCATATGACGACCATCATGGAAACTCAAGCGGGCGTTTGGAATGCCCGCGTGTCAGCGGTCCGGCGCGTACTTGTCGCCCACCTGTTCGCGCAACGGATGGGTGTCGTAAACGATCTGCATGTCTTGAATGCGCGAGCTTCCCGCCCGGAAGGTGAACACATCGACGCAGGTGAAATCCACCTCCCGCCCGTCGTTCAAGGTCCAGTCGTAGCGGAAGTAGGCCGCCACCCGCACCCGCTGGTCAGCCGCTTGCACCGATGCAAACAGGTCGATGAGCGTGATGACGCTCTTGCTGGACGCCTGGGCAAGCTTTTGGAAAAAGTCCGACGCCTTCATGCTGCCCAGAAAGGGGGAATGGACCACGCCGTCGTCCTCAAAGGTGGCAATCAGGCCCGCGGTGTCGCTGGCATGCAGGCGTTGCAGGTAGGTTCGGACCGTCTGAAGGGCTTGTTGAGTCATGGGTTTGCTCCTGAAGTGATGAGGGAAGCCGTGAGCTTCCTGGATGGCGGCCACGGTGGCAATGCACGGCAGGACCAATTCCATAAAATCTGCTTATGAATTTGCGCTACCTGCAGTACCTGAAACTGGTTGTGGAACACGGCTCGTTTGACGCTGCGGCTCAGGTTGCCGGGGTGTCTCAGCCCGCCATCAGCCATGGGGTGCGCAAGCTCCAGGCGCACTTCAACACGCCGCTGTTTCAGCGGGAGGGCCGCAGGAGCCTTCCCACCGACGGCGCTTTGCAGCTGGTGGCGGAATACACCGCCATGGCCCAGCGGGTCGACCAGCTGGCCGTGGGGGCGCCTGCCCGGCCAGATGCCAAGGCGCTTCGGGTGGGGCTCACGCCTTCTGCCGCGGTGGTCTGCGGGCCCGTGCTGCATGCGGTGTGGTGCGAGGCCAATCCGCGGCGCACCTTGGCCCTGGCGAGCGCCGACGAGGGCCGTTTGCTGGCCGACCTGAAGGGCGGGGTGCACGACCTGGTCATCTCGCCTCGACCGCGTGGACAAGCCGCCAAGGGACTGGTGGGGCAAGCGCTGTACCAGCTGCACCCGCTGATCTACGGTCGCAAAGACCATCCGCTGGTGTCCGCCCCGACCCTGTCAGCCTTGCAAGAGGCCCACTGGGCCGTGGTGCAGCCCAGCGTCAGCGGCCCGGTGGACGTGCTGACGGAAGCGTTTTCGGTCCGCCGCATGCCACGCCCTCGGGTGGCCGTGAGCTGCCCCGACTACGCCAGCATGCTCAACCTGGTGGCCTGCACCGACCTGCTGGCGGTGGTGCCGCACCCGGCACTGCTGACGGGGGCGCTGCATCAGCCCCTGGTGCCGCTGCACCTGCGCGAAACGCTGCCGCTGTACGAAATGTGGGTGTTCCACATGGCCCGGTCACGCCGCGCCAAAGCGGTGGCCCAAGCGCTGGTTGAACACCAGGGCAAGGAGGCTGGGGCGCTTGCCACTGCGGGGCAGGCAGCCCTGTGATGTGCTGAATTTGTGAATTAAATTGCTGACTGGCGCTTTATTTGTAAGCGAAGTTGGCTATCAATTTTGTATTGGTGCGCTGCCGCTGACGACCTTCAACGCCTCAGCTTCATTGACAAGCGCAAACAGCAGACGCGCCTCCTACGACAGCGAGCGCATCCGGGCCTTGTGCGAGCATTTGAAACTCAGCCAGACGGTGCTGGCGTCGGTGTTGAACACCAGCGCGTCTAGGGTGCGCAAGTGGGAAATCGGGGAGAAGCACCCCAGCGGTCCGTCGCTGAAATTGTTGAACCTGCCGGAGCGCAAGGGGTTGGATGCGGTGTTGTGATTTCTGAGTGGTAAAGACTCAATCTGGTCGCCTATGGGTTCTTTGATGTGGCGGCGGGTGGCTGCTGACGGCTGAAAGGCGTCATACCAGGGCTGCAGTCGGAGTGGCTATGCCGACCATTCCTATAAGCAGCAGCTCGTGGGACCGCTGTACTATGGAAACCGGGCATCCGTGTTTCCGACCGGAGCTAGCGGCTGAGCGCCAGACAGGCGATCCAGGCAGACTTGGTCGCAGCTTTGGTGGCGCAAGCCCACCCCTCAAAGAGCGGCAGCATGAACGGCAAACGTCCCACGTGCAAACGGCCGACTGACACCACAGCTTATGAAACTCGTCTTCAGCCGTAAGGGCTTTGACTCTCAATATGGGGGTGTGCCCAGCCCCATCCTGTCGGACGGCACATTGCTGCCGTTGCCAATTCCTTCAAGACAAGGTCGATCGCTTCGTGACATTCAGAGTTCAGCCGGTCCGCTGCATGCGCTAGTGTCGGATCTCACGGACGGCAAGATCGGGCCGGACACCCTGGTCCATCTCGATCCTGATCTTCAGCGCCTCTCGGTTCCGAGGCTGGCTGGTTGGCAGCCATCCCTGGGGCAGGTGGCGGCTGCGCAGGGTCATCTGGCCAAACAAGGCGTGGGCAAGGGGGATCTGTTTCTTTTCTTCGGCTGGTTCCGCCAGGCCGAGGTCATCGACGGGCGGTGGCGGTATGTGCCGGGAGCGCCCGATATCCACAGCCTCTTCGGGTGGTTGCAAATCGGTGCGGTGATGGACCCTGGCGCACCTGACTGCGCGCAACGCAACCCCTGGTTGGGGGACCATCCGCACGTCGCGTTCGCCGATACCATCGGCAAGAGCAACACCATCTACATTGGGGCGAAGTCCCTGTTTGGCGGAAAGTTTCCAGGCGCCGGCGTGTTTGCCCGCTGGACTGACCGCCTGCAGTTGACCGCGCCGGGCTATTCGCGCTCCGTGTGGTGTGTGCCTGACTGGATGGACCCTTCTACCTCCGGGTTGAAGCTCTCATACCACACCGATCCAAGTCGCTGGTCTCGACAAGAAGGCAACTTGCACCTACAGACTGTCGGGAAGGGACAAGAATTCGTCATGGATACCGGCGCAAGTTCGGTCGCGCAAGACTGGCTGATGTCGTTGATGAGATAGCAACCCGACAGAGAGGATTTGAAAGATGAACAAGGCAGTGGGATACAAGATGACCCACGACACCGGATTTGCCCCCAATCCCTTCCACGGTGCCCTCACGTTGGCCACTTGCAAGCCAACCGTGCGTCGCACACGCGGCAAGGGCGATTGGGTGGCAGGATTCGCCTCTAAGGCGCTGGTTCAGAACGCCCGTGAGTACGGCGTGTCCATCCCCTATGGCGGACTCGTGTACCTGATGCAAGTCACGGAGGAACCGCTGAAGTTGTCAGCGTATTTCAACGATCCACGCTTTCTCAAAAAGCGGCCGATTCTGGACGCGACCGACCCTGAAATTCGATCCGGGGACAACATCTATTGGCGTGATGCGGATGGGCCGTACCAACAGCTGCCAAACAACTCGCATGAGCAGGACGCGATGATTCACGACACCAGCGGCGAGAACGCGCTGGTCTCCACACGTTTTTGGTACTTAGGTCGGAACTGCTTGGTTCCGCCGGGCGGCTGGAAGGTGTTGATGGGGCAAGAATTGTCAATCGGCCGTACCTTCTATTGCCCAGATCGGTTTGTGGAGGGCATGCTGGATTTCTTTCAGGAGAGGGGCATCAAGCCCGGTATCCATGACCGACCCTGCATGTGGGACGAAACTGCAAAAAGGAAATGCGGTGACCGTCTCCAGGAAAAGGGTGACCCAGGGGTCAAGCTCTTTGCCAACGAATGGCGTGCGCAACGCAAGTGCCAGGGTGGGTTGACGTGACTCCGGAATCTCGGGGAATCGCCTCTGGATTGGCCGAAGGGGAGTGGGCTGGTCGACAGCAGTGGCAATGTTGGTAGTAGCTTACACGCCACTCATTCCCGCAGCTTCAGTCGCGGTTGCCCAATGGACATGATGCTGTCGAGAACGTGAGCTCGGCGAGCCGCCGTGACCGATCGCCAGCAATCGCTGCAAACCGACCTCACGAGCTACAGCCCGACACCTCAACCAGCTACTATTGCCGTCCGCTGCAGCAAGCGCCTCCGTCTCGGCTTAAATTTATCAAGAAAATATGCCTCTAGCGCTTTTTTAATAAGCACAAGCAGCTATCAATTCCATATCACCCAGCCGCCTCCACCAGCGCCACCGCCATCCGGTTGTGCCGCTCCACCAGCGGCCCCAGGTCCACAGTCGTCAGCTGTCCCTCCCGCACCACCACTCGCCCGTTGACCACGGTGTAGTCGGCTTGCGGGCTGGCGCACAGCAGCAGGCTGGCCACGGGGTCGTGCACCGCGCCACCGGCAAAGCCCAGGGTGTCCAGCTTCCACAGCACCAAGTCGGCGCACATGCCGGGGGCGATGTGGCCCACGTCGTGGGCTCGGCCCAGCACCTGGGCGCCGCCGCGGGTGGCCAGGTGCAGCACGTCGCGGGCGGTCATTTCGGCTGGCCCTAAGTCGCAGCCGAAGAAGGTTTGGCGTTGGCCGGTGGCCGGGTTGGTGCGGGTTTCGGGCGGCTGCAGGGCGCGGCCCACGCGGGCCAGCAGCAGGGCCTGGCGGGCTTCGTTGACCATGTGGGCCGCGTCGTTGCTGGCACTGCCGTCCACGCCCAGGCCCACGGGCACCCCGGCGTTGAGCATCTTGCGCACCGGGGCAATGCCGCTGGCCAGGCGCATGTTGCTGCACGGGCAGTGGGCCACGCCCGTGCGGGTGGCGGCAAACAGGCTGATGCCTTCGTCGTCCAGCTTCACGCAGTGGGCATGCCACACGTCGGGGCCCAGCCAGCCCAGGTCTTGTGCGTACTGGGTGGGGGTGCAGTTGAACTTTTCGCGGCTGTAGGCCAGGTCGTGGTCGTTTTCGGCCAGGTGGGTGTGCAGGCGGGTGCCGTGTGCGCGGGCCAGTTCGGCGCTCAGCCGCATGAGGTCGCGGCTGACGCTGAAGGGGCTGCACGGGGCCACGGCCACGTTGACCATGCTGCCGTGCTCGGTGCGGTGGTGTTGCTCGATGAGGCGCTGGGTGTCTTTCAGGATGGTGTCTTCGCGCTCCACCACCCGGTCGGGCGGCAGGCCGCCTTGGCTCTGGCCCACGCTCATGCTGCCGCGGGTGGCCACAAAGCGCATGCCGATGTGCTGCGCGGCGTGGATGCTGTCGTCCAGCCGCACGCCGTTGGGGTAGATGTAGAGGTGGTCGCTGCTGGTGGTGCAGCCGCTCAGCAGCAGCTCGGCCATGGCCACTTGGGTGCTGACGTGCACCATGTCGGGGGTGAGGCCGCCCCAAATGGGGTACAGCCCGCGCAGCCAGCCGAACAGTTCGGCGTCCTGCACCGCAGGAATGGCGCGGGTCAGGCTTTGGTACATGTGGTGGTGGGTGTTGACCAGCCCGGGGGTGACGAGGTGGCCGCGGGCGTCGATGGTTTCGCCGCCCGCGGCCTGGTGGGCCTGCAGCAGGGCAGGGGGCAGCTCGGCCGCGGGGCCCACCCAGGTGATGCGGTGGCCTTGCACCAGCACGCTGGCGTCGTGCAGCTCGCGGCACTGGGTGGGGATGGGGTGGTCCAGGGTGGCCACACAGCGGGCGTGTTCAATCAGCAGGGAATGCATGGCAAACAAGGGATTGCAAGGACGACGGCCATTGTGCGGCACAGGGTTTGCGTCCATTCGCAAAGCCCGCGCCTGTGCCTACCATGCCCGCTTCCATGCCACCGCCACTGTCTGGTCTCGCGCCGTCACTGCTGTTTGAGAACCTGCCCATCGGTGCGTACCGTTCCACGCCCGAGGGGCAGCTGCTGCGCGCCAACGCGGCCATGGTGCGCCTGGCGGGGTGCGCTACTGAGGCCGAACTGCTGGCCGTGGTGACCGACCTCAGCGTGGGCTGGTACGTGAGCCCGGGGCGGCGGGCCGAGTTCAAGCGCCTGATCGCCGAGCATGGGCAGGTGGTGGACTTTGTGTCCGAGATGCACCGCCAAGGCTCCACCGAACGGCTGTGGGTGCGCGAGGCAGCCTATGCCGTGTATGACGAACACGGGCAGGTGCTGTACTACGAGGGCACGCTGGAGGACATTTCCGACAGCGTGCGTGCCCAGCAGTTGCTGGCCGAAAGCGAGGCCCGCTGGCGCATGGCCCTGGAGGCCGCGGGTGACGGGGTGTGGGACTGGCACATTCCGACGGGGGTGGAGTACTGCTCCGACCGCCTGCTGCACATGTTCGGCTACCTGCCGGGCGAGCTGGCCAATGCGGCGGCTGAGCTGGACAGCCGCACCCACCCCGACGACCTGGCGCAGATGGCCGCCGACCGCGAGGCGCATTTCAGCGGGTGGGCTCCCAGCTACATCAACGAGCACCGCGTGCAGTGCAAGGACGGCCGCTGGAAATGGGTGCTGACCCGCGGCATGGTGGTGGAGCGCGACGCGCAGGGAAAGCCTTTGCGCATGGTGGGCACGCACACCGACATTTCGGCCCGCAAGCAGGCCGAAGCGCTCATCTGGCAGCAGGCGCATTTCGACACCCTCACGGGCCTGCCCAACCGCCGCATGCTGCGCGACCGGCTGGACGAGCATTTGCAGCGCTGCACCCGGCTGGGGCAGCCGCTGGCCATCATGTTCATTGACCTGGACCATTTCAAGGAAGTCAACGACACGCTGGGCCACGACCGGGGTGACCAGTTGCTGGTGCAGGCGGCCCAGCGCATTGCCCGCTGCATGGGACCCGCCAACACCGTGGCCCGCATGGGGGGCGATGAGTTCACCGTGCTGGTGACCGACCTGGCCCCGGGCCTGCCGCCTTCCACCCTGTTGCACCAGCGCCTGCAAAGCCTGCTGGACGACTTGGCCCAGGTGTTCGACCTGGGGCCTGACCAGGTGTTTGTGTCGGCCAGCGTGGGGGTGGCGCTGTACCCCACCGACGGTGAGCAGGCCGATGACCTGCTCAAACACGCCGACCAGGCGCTGTACGCCGCCAAGACGGCGGGGCGCAACCGCTACCGGTTTTTCACACCCGTGCTGCAGGAGGCGGCGCAGACCCGGGCCCGGCTGGACCTGGACCTGCGCAACGCGTTGGCCGAGGGGCAGCTGGAGGTGGTGTTCCAGCCCATCGTGGAACTGGCCACAGGCCGGGTGCACAAGGCCGAGGCCCTGTTGCGCTGGCACCACCCCACGCGGGGTGACGTCAGCCCGGCGCAGTTCATTCCCATTGCCGAGTCCAACGGGCAGATCGTGCCCATTGGCGACTGGGTGTTTCGGCAGGTGGCGCAGCAGGTGGCCCGGTGGCGGCGCACGCTGCACCCGCAGTTTCAGGTGGGTGTGAACAAGTCACCCGTGCAGTTTCACCGGCACCTGGCCACGGGGCAGGGCGACTGGGCGGCCCTGGTGGAGCAGTTGGGGTTGGACGGCAGCAGCCTGGCGGTGGAAATCACCGAAGGGCTGTTGCTGGACACCAGCGCGGCGGTCACCGACATCCTCAGCCGCATGCGGGCGCAGGGCATGGCGGTGTCGTTGGACGATTTCGGTACCGGATACTCGTCCCTCACCTATTTGCAGAAGCTGGACATCGACTACATCAAAATCGACAGGTCGTTTGTCTGCAACCTGCGGCCTGGTGCCACCGAACTGGCCTTGTGCAAGGCCATGATCGTCATGGCGCACGAGCTGGGCATCCGCGTGGTGGCCGAAGGGGTGGAAACCGAGGAACAGTGCACCCTGCTGAAGCAGGCCGGGTGCGATTTTGCGCAGGGCTACTGGCTGGCACGTCCGCTGCCAGTGGCCGAATTCGAATCTTTTTGGCACCGCCACGCCGGGGGTGCAGTTTTGCCATGATGCAGTCACTTGCCGCTTTGTTGCCGCCGGACCCCAGCCACCAGCCCCAGGCCTTTCTGCGATACCTGTTCGACGTGGCGGTGCGCCGCGCACTGCCCATGCACAACATGGCCGACTGGTTGCCCTCGCCACCGCACCCGTCGCGCGGGCGCACGCTGGTGCTGGGGGCGGGCAAGGCCGCGGGGGCCATGGCCCAGGCGGTGGAAAGCCTGTGGCCGTCGCACGCCGGGCCGGATGCCCCCCTCAGCGGGCTGGTGGTCACGCGGTATGGCCACACCCCGCCCCGGCCCCGGGGCGTGCCCCAGCGCATCGAGGTTCTGGAAGCCGCCCACCCGGTGCCCGACGCCGCGGGGGTGGAGGCCGCCCGCCGCATGCTGACCCTGACCGAAGGCCTGACCGAGCATGACCTGGTGTTGTGCCTGGTGTCGGGCGGAGGGTCGGCCCTGCTCACCCTGCCGTGCGAGGGGCTGACCCTGGCCGACAAGCAGCGCATCAACCGCCAGCTGCTGGACAGCGGGGCCAGCATTGCCGAGATGAACACGGTGCGCAAGCACCTGTCGGCCATCAAGGGCGGGCGTTTGGGCGTGGCGTGTTTTCCGGCGCGGGTGGTGACGCTGGTCATCAGCGACGTGCCTGGCGACGACGTGAGCGTGATTGCCAGTGGCCCCACGGTGTCCGACCCCAGCACCTGCCAGCAGGCGCTTCAAATTTTGAAGCGCTATGACGTTGAAATACCAGCGGTGGTGGCCCAAAAGCTTCAAGACGCTGAACTGGAAACCCCCAAGTGTGGTGATGTTCGCCTGCGCCACGGGCACGAACCCCACCCGGTGCACCTGGTGGCCACGCCGCAGCAAAGCCTCAGGGCGGCCGCCGATGCGGCGCAGGCCGCCGGGGTCATGCCTTACATCCTGAGCGACCGGATCGAGGGTGAGTCCCGCGAGGTGGGCAAGGTGCATGCCGCCTTGGCACTCAGTGCGGTGCAAGGGCGCAACATGTTCAGGCCGCCGTGCGTGATCCTCAGCGGGGGCGAAACCACCGTCACCGTGCGCGCCCGGGCACCGGGCGTGGTGCGCGGGCGGGGTGGCCGTGCGGGCGAGTTCTGCATGGGGGTGGCGCAAGGCCTGCAAGGGGCCGAGCGGGTGTGGGCACTGGCAGCCGACACCGACGGCATTGATGGGGTGGAAGACAACGCCGGCGCCTGCGTGGGCCCCGACACCCTGGCACGCGCCCAGGCCCAGGGCCTGTGCCTGAGTGACCACATGGACCGCAACGATGCGCATGGCTTTTTCAAGCCGCTGGGCGACTTGGTCATGACCGGGCCCACACACACCAACGTCAACGACTTTCGGGCTCTGCTGGTGATGTGAACCATTGGCGCACCGGGCGACGTGCGGCGGTGGCCTCCCGATGGAAGGGGCGGGTGCTTTGTTGTAATCGCGCCAGGAGGTGCCCATGTCCACGGACACTTGTGAAAAGCCCATCTCGGCGCTTGGCGCCGCTGCCCTTGCTTCAACGGTTCTGACGGCCTGTGGGGGTGGTGGGACCGATGCCGTCACCCCCCCGCCATCCACAGGCCCCACACCCATCAGCGGGCCCGCCAATGCCGTGGAAGCCTCGCGTTTCCTGTCGCAAGCGGCGTTTGGTGGCACCAGTGCCGATGTGGCCACCTTGCAGTCGCTGGGCTACGACGGCTGGTTGAACGCCCAGTTTGCCGCGCCGCGCACCCAGACCCATTGGGACTGGATGCTGGCCAACGGCTTTGGCGACCCCAGCTACGTCAACAGCTTCAACGGGGTGGAGAACACCCTGTGGCGCAAGCTGCTGTCCAGCCCCGATGTGCTGCGCCAGCGCATCACGCTGGCGTTGTCCGAGGTGCTGGTGGTGTCCATGGAGGGCTTGCCCATTCCCTGGCCGGGCATGGCGGTGGCCCACTACGTGGACATTCTGGAAACCCATGCGTTTGGCAACTTCCGCCAGCTGCTGGAGGCCGTTACCCTGTCGGTGGCCATGGGGGCCTACCTCAACATGCGCGGCAACCAGAAGGCCGACGGCAAGGGTCGCGAGCCCGACGAGAACTACGCCCGCGAGATCATGCAGCTGTTCACCATCGGGCTGCTGCAACTCAACCCCGACGGCACCCCCATCACCCAAAACGGCGTGGCGCTGGAAACCTACACCGCCGACGACATCCGCGGCCTGGCCCGCGTGTTCACCGGTTGGGACTACGACCGCTACAGCAAGGACGTGCCCGACCACACCGGGCGGCCCATGGCGTTCACGGCCAGCCGCCACTCGCCCGAGGAAAAGAAGTTCCTGGGCGTGACGCTGGGCACGGGCACCAATGGCGTGGCCGAGCTGAAGGCGGCGCTGGACACGCTGTTCAACCACCCCAACGTGGGGCCATTCATCGGGCGGCAACTGATCCAGCGGCTGGTGACCAGCAACCCGTCGCCCGCTTACGTGGGGCGCGTGGCCGCCGCGTTTGCCAACAACGGGCAAGGGGTGCGTGGCGACCTGACGGCGGTCATTCGGGCCGTGCTGCTCGACCCCGAGGCCCGTGCCATGGGCACCGACCCCGGCTGGGGCAAGCTGCGTGAGCCCATGGTGAGGTTCATCCAGTGGGCGCGCACCTTCAATGTCAGCTCGCCCACCGGGCTGTGGAACGTGGGCAACACCTCCAGCGCCTCCACGCGGCTGGGCCAAAGCCCGTTGCGTTCGCCCACGGTGTTCAACTACTTCCGCCCGGGTTACGTGCCACCGGGCACGGCCCTGGGCACGGCGGGTTACACCGCGCCGGAGTTCCAGATCACCAACGAGTCCACCGTGGTGGGCTACGCCAACTGGATGCAGTCGGTGGTGGCCAACGGCGTGGGCGAGGTCAAGCCCGACTACACCGCCTGGCTGCCGCTGGCCTCCGACCCGGGGGCTCTGTTCGACCTGCTCAACCTGCTGCTGGCTGCCGGGCAGCTGAGTGCCGCCACCCGGGCCACGGTGGTGGCGGCCATCACGTCCATGGCCGTGACCACCGACGCCAACAAGCTCAACCGGGTGCGGGCTGCCGTGTGGCTGGTGTTGTGTGCCCCTGAGTACATCGCCCTGAAGTGACCGGAGACCCCAGACCATGACTTCTTCGTCCCAACGCCCCGGTCGCATCGTTCGGGTGCCCCAAGGGGTGGCCAACTTGCAGCGGCGCGAGTTCCTGCGCCGGGGGGCTGTGCTGTCCGCTGCCGGGGCCGCCGCGCCCTGGGCCTTGTCGCTGGCCGCCATGGGCGATGCCGCGGCGGCCACCGCCCCGGTCAACGACTACAAGGCGCTGGTGTGTGTGTTCCTGTATGGGGCCAACGACCACGCCAACACCGTGGTTCCCTACGACAGCACCAACTACGCCAGCTACGCCAACATTCGCGCGGCGCTGGCCACGCCCTTCAACCAGCTGCTGCCGCTCACGCCCGATGTGGCCTTGCCCTCGGGTGCGCAAATGGCGCTGGCGCCGCAGCTCACGGGGCTGAAAAGCCTGTTCGATGCCGGAGCCCTGGGCGTGGTGCTCAACGTGGGCACGCTGGTGGTGCCCACCACCTTGGCGCAGTACAAGGCGCAAAGCGTGCCCCTGCCGCCCAAGCTGTTCTCGCACAACGACCAGCAGTCGGTCTGGCAGTCCAGCCTGGCCGAGGGGGCCACATCGGGCTGGGGTGGGCGGCTGGGTGACCTGTTCCTCAGCCAGAACAGCACCAGCACCTTCACCTGCATGAACGTGTCGGGCAATGCCGTGTTTGTGTCGGGGCAGCAGGCGGTGCAGTACCAGGTGAGCAGCAGCGGTGCGGTCAAGCTCAATGCCACGGCGTCCAATGCGTTTGGGTCATCGGCGGTGTCCAAGGCCATGCTGGCCTTGTCGCAGGGCAGCAGCACGCGGTGGATGGAGAACGAACACGCCCGCATCATGAGCCGGGCCATTCAGGCCGAGGCGCAGTTGTCCAGCGGACTGGCGGGGGTGCCCACCTTGAGCACGCCATTCAACAGCAGCAACCCCCTGGCCATGCAGTTGCAGATGGTGGCCCGCACCATTGCCGCCCGCGGGGCCATGGGCACCAAGCGGCAGGTGTTTTTTGTGTCCCTGGGCGGCTTTGACCTGCACGACAACCTGGTGGCCCAGCACCCGGGGTTGCTGACCCGCATTTCCGAGGCGCTGTCGTCGTTCCACGCCGCCACGGTGGAACTGGGGGTGGCCAACCAGGTGACCACGTTCACCGCGTCGGATTTCGGGCGCACGCTCACCAGCAACGGCGATGGGTCGGACCACGGCTGGGGCAGCCACCACTTTGTGATGGGCGGGGGCGTGGCGGGCAAGCGCTTTTTCGGCAAACTGCCGGTCACTGCCGTCAACGGGCCGGACGACGTGGGGCAGGGCCGCTTGCTGCCCACCACCAGCGTCGATCAACTGGGGGCCGCGCTGGCCACGTGGTTCGGTGTGGCCGACAGCGATTTGCCCACCGTGTTTCCCCATGTGCGCAACTTTGCGGCGGGCACGTTGCCGTTGTTTCGCTGACTGGGCCTGACGGGGTTTGACGAGGCCTGGCTGGGGGCTCAACCCCCGGCCAGCAGGGCGCGGGCGTCGGCCCGCCAGTGGTGCAGGGCCTGGTGGTAGCCCTCCCACACGCAGCCATTGCAGCCGCGGCCACAGCAGGTGGTGGGCTCGGGGGGCGGTGGGCGGTGGGTCTGCCGGGCTTCGCGCAGTTGCCATTGCAGCCAGGCCACCACGGCGCGTGCGGCCACCACGTCGGTCACGGCCAGGGTGGGCTCGTCCACCGGGGTGAAGCGGGGCTGCACCAGGCCGTCCACGCTCACCTGTTCCACAAACATGGCGCTGGGGCGCACCCAGCAGCGACCAGGGTCGGCGCCGCCCAGGTCGAGGTACAGCGTCATGCCTTGCAGGGTTTCGCTGCACCGGGCGTCGCCCACCACCGCGTACCAGCCCCCCTTGTAGTGCCGGTACAAGCCCTTGGGCGTGTCGGTCAGCGGAGGCAGCGGCGTTTCGGTTGCCCCCATCATTCGCCCTGCTGTGGCTGCGGGGCAGTGGCCCCGGATTTTTCCTGTGCCAGGCGGCGAATGGCCTGCTCGTACACCTCGGCGGGCTGACCGCCTGAAATCAGGTACTGGCGGTCCAGCACCACCGCGGGCACGGCCTGGATGCCGGCGTTCTGATAAATCATCTGGGCATGGCGCACACCGCTGGCGTGGGCATCGCTGCCCAGCACCTCGCGGGCGGCATCGGCGGGCAAGCCGACTTGCACGGCGGCTTGCAGCAGCACCTCGTCCTGGTCCATGGCCTGCTGGTGGGTGTGGCAGGCGGTCATCAAGGCCTTTTTCAGGGCCTGCTGGTGGTGGCTGCCCTGGGCTTGGTCGACGGTGGCGGCCCAGTGCAGCAGCCGGTGGGCGTTGAAGGTGTTGTAGATGCGGCCTCGCCCGTCGGGGTGGAAGGCAAAGCCCACGGCGGCCCCCCGTTCGCGGAGGGTGGCGCGGATTTGCGCCTGCTGCTCGGGCGAGCTGCCGTATTTCTGCGCGAGGTGCTCGGTGATGTCCTGCCCGCCCGGCTCCATGTGCGGGTTGAGTTCGAACGGCTGAAACGTGAGGCTCACCGCCACCTCGTCGCCCAGGCGTGCCAAGGCGGTTTCCAGCGACCACAGCCCGATGGCACACCAAGGGCAGGAAACGTCGGACACGAAATCGATGTGGATGGGCGTGGTCATGGGCGGGCTCACAAAGCAAAACGGCCCGCCATTTTGAGGGGCGGGCCGCAGGATTGCCGGGGAGGGGCGGTCAAACCCCTTCAGGGCGGATCTGGGCGCGGGCGATCACGGGCTTCCAGCGGTTCTGTTCCGCCTGGATGAAGGCCGCGAACTCGGCGCTGGTGTTGCCCACGGCCAAGGCCGTGTCCTGGCCCAGGCGGTCGCCCACGGCCTTGCCGCGGGTGGCCTTGATGGCTTCCTGCTCCAGCTTGTCCACATGGGCCTTGGCCAGTTTGCTGGGGGCCATCAGGCCGTACCACTGGGTCATTTCAAAACCCTTGTAGCCTTGTTCCGCCACGGTGGGCACGTCGGGCAGTTGGGGCAGGCGGGCGGTGGTGCCGGTGGCAATGCAACGCAGCTTGCCGGCCTTGATGAACTGCAACAGCGCCGGTGCCCCCACCGATGCGGCCTGGAGACGGCCCGACAGCAGGTCGGTCAGCATGGGGCCGGTGCCGCGGTAGGGCACGTGCACCATGAAGGTTTCGGTGACCATCTTCAGGTACTCGAACGCCAGGTGCCCGGCACTGCCGTTGCCCGCCGAACCGTAGTTGAGCTGCCCCGGCCGGGCCTTGGCGTAGGCCACAAACTCCTTGAGGTTCTTCACCGGCAGGTCGGGGTGCACCACGTACAGGCTGGGCACCTTGGACGTGAGGGAAATGGGTGTGAAGTCCTTGATGGGGTCGTAGGGCAGGTTGGGGAAGATGAAGGGATTGACCGCCAAGGTGCCGATGTGGCCCAGGATGAGGGTGTGCTCGTCGGTGGCGCGGGCCACTTCCATCATGGCGATGTTGCCGGCGGCCCCGGGCTTGTTCTCCACAAAGATGTTCTGGCCGATGGTCTTGGCCATTTCGCCCGCCACGGCGCGGGCCACGATTTCGGAGCTGCCGCCGGGGGCGAAGGGCACCACCAGTCGGATGGGTTTGCTGGGCCAGTCGGCGGCCAAGGCCGACAGGCCCGGGAACGCGGTGGCCCCGGTCAGCGCCGCGGAACGGGTCAGCCACTGGCGGCGATTGAAAAAATGGTGGGTCATGGTGGGTGTCTCCTGTGGCGGTTGGGTCATTCGGTGGTGATGCCTCGGGCCTTGATGACACGGGCCCACAGGGCCATTTGACCCTGAATGAACTCCTGTGCGGCTTTGGGTGAACCCTTGTGAATCTCCCCGCCCAATTGGGTGATGCGGGACTTGACCTCCGGGGCATCCAGCGCCTTGTTCAGGGCTTGGGAGAGTTTTTCGATGATGGGTTCAGGCGTGCCAGCGGGGGCGAACAAGGCGTTCCACTCGTGGATGTCGGCGCCTTGCACACCGGCTTCGGCCAAGGTGGGCACATCGGGCAGCATGGCCGTCCGTTTGGGGGAGGTCACGGCCAGGGCCCGCAGCTTGCCCGATTGCACATGTTGCAGTGTGGACGCCAGGTTGCCAAAGAACAGCGGCACCTGGCCGCCGATCACGTCGTTGAGGGCCGGGCCGCCGCCTTTGTAGGGCACATGCACCATGTCCACCTGGGCGGCAGATTCAAACAATGCACCGGCCAGGTGCTGGGCCGATCCGTTGCCCGACGACGCAAACGCCACCGCACCCTTCTTGGCCTTGGCCTGGGCGATCAGCTCGGCGATGTTGCGCGCCGGAAACTGGGCGTTGACCAGCACCACATTGGGAAACAGCGCCAGCACCCCAATGGGTTGAAACGCCTTGCTGCTGTCGTAGGGCAGCTTGGGGAACAGCGACGGGTTGACCGCAAAGGACGAGGCATCCAGCATCAGCGTGTGGCCATCCGGGGCGGCTTTGGCCACGGCACCCGCGCCGATCTGCCCGCTGGCCCCCGGCTTGTTGTCCACGATCACGTTTTGCCCCAGCGCTTCAGACAGCTTGGGTGCGATCAGCCGCGCCATGGTGTCGGCCCCACCCCCTGGCGGGTAGGTGACCACCAGCGTGATGGGTTTGCTGGGCCAGGCCGGGGCTTGGGCCATGGCGTGCGGGCTGGCGGCCCCCCAACCCAGCAGCAGTGCACTGGAAAGGCCGAGCAGCGTGCGGCGGCGGGGTTGGTTGGCGGTGTTGGATGGCGGCTGAGGGCGCATGGGTGTCTCCTGGTTGAATGGGGGTCAGCGGACCTGTGCGGTGTATTCGAACGCGAAGGCGTCGCCCCGGGTGGTGCGCAGTTCGACGCACCGCCCCGAGAGGTCAAACGCCCTGCGCTGCACCCGCACACACGGGTGGCGCGGTGCCAGCGCCAGCAGCTGGGCCTGCTCGGGCGTGAGCAGGTCGAAACTGAGTTGGTCTTGGGCCTGGTGGATGGTCACGCCGCACACCCGCTGGTACATGGGGTAGAGCAGGTCGTCCCAGGTGTGGGTGTCGGACGACACCAGGGCCTCGAACGCTGGCAGGGGCAGCACCAGGCTTTCCAGCAGGCACGGGCGGCCTTCGATGCTGCGCAAGCGCTCCAGGCACAACACGCTGGCCCCGGCGGGCAGGCCGAAGGCTTCCGACTCAGCCGCTTCGGCCAGCCGAACGCTGCGCTGCAGGATGGTGGATTGGGGTGTGGCTGCGGGGCCATCGCCCTGGCGGAAGCGGAAGAACCGCGTCATGGACGCACCACCCAGCCCGGCTTTCACAAAAGTGCCCTTGCCGTGGCGGCGCTCCAGCAGCCCGTCGGCCACCAGCAGCGCCAGTGCCTGACGCATGGTGCCCAGGGCCACGCCGTGGGTGCGGGCCAGTGCGGCCTCAGGGGGCAGGGCGTCGCCCGGCACCCATTCACCCTGCTGGATGCGTGCACGCAAGGTGGCGGCCAGCCAACCGTAGCGGCTCCAGCCAGGGCCGGGGCCTTCGGCGTCTGACAGGGTGCTGGACGCTGCGCGAGAAATGTCCATTGATTTAGTCCTCTAGATGACTAGAATTTAACCCATGAAACTTCATGTGTCAAAACCCAAGGTAGACAGCCACTTTCATGTGTTTCGTGCCGGGGTGGGACAGGTTGGCTCGCGCTACGTGCCCCAATACAGCGCTCTGTTGAGCCAATGGCAGTCCGTGGCCCGGGCCAAGGGTGTGCACCGTGGCGTGGTGGTGCAACCCAGCTTTTTGGGCACCGACAACAGCCTGCTGGCCGCGACGCTGAGCACCCACCCCCTGTTGCTGCGGGGGGTGGCGGTGGTGGCACCGGATGCGGCTGCCGACGAGCTGCTGGCCCTGCACCGCACTGGCGTGAGGGGCATCCGCATCAACCTGTCCGGGGTGGACCACGACGTGAGCGCCTGGACCCAGGCCGATGGCCTGTGGGCTTGGATGACGGCCCACGGCTGGCACCTGGAACTGCACACCGACGCGGGTGCGTTGCCACGGGTGCTGGCCCGGTTGCCGCCAGACCTGCCGCTGGTGGTGGATCACATGGCCAAGCCCAACGCGGTGGACGCGACCGACCCCACCGTGTCCGCATTGGCGGTGCGGGCAGGGCGCTCACCCGTGCACATCAAGCTCAGCGGGGCCTACCGGTTGGGGGGGCTCAACCCCGCCGACCTTGCCCGCCTGTGGTTGAGCGTTCTGGGCCCCGACCGCTTGCTGTGGGGCAGCGATTGGCCCTGCACCAACCACGAGGCCATGGCGGACTACGCCCAGTTGCTGCGCAGCCTGACCGACTGGCTGGGGCCGGAGGTGGCCGAGCAGGTGTTGACCGACAACCCGGCGGCACTCTATTGGGGTTGAGGGTCGGGTTGAGACCCGTCGTCAACGCGCGAACAGCGCCGCAGCTCCGAGCGCTCGTTGGTCCCGGGGTTTTCAACGCGCAGCAGGGCCTTGGACATGTTGAGCTGATGCACAAGTCGGGTGCCGCCTGCTTGGGTGACGAAGGTGAAGGTGCCCGCCAGGTAGGTGACATCTTCTGCCGGGAGTCCATCCACGGTGACCTGTTCCAACGCCTTGGCGTAACGGTAGTGCACCACGGTGTCTGACAGCCCCACGCAGTCCAGGGCCACCCACGACGCTGCTTGCACCGTGGCAGGCAGCCCGCTCAGCCCCATGGCTGCTGCAAACATGCACCTTCGCCAACCCGTGACAAATGAGGGTTGAGGTGCCAAGGGGTGGTTTATCACAGGTCGGCCAACGGTGTTTGCTCGTGGGTGGGATCGGCTTGGAGCACCTGGATCAAGGCCGCCAGGTCCTTGTTCATGGAAGCCAGCGTTTCGGTGGGAAGCTGTCGCAACGCATGGGGCAGGACGCCTTCTGGTGGGCCCTCGGTCTGCGCAAGCAGGGTGTCTGCCGCTGGCGTGGGGAACAGCGCCACCGTGCGTCGGTCATGCGCTTGTTTTTCGCCCTGGATCAAGCCCTGCCGGGTCAATTGCCGAACCAGGTTGCTGGCCGTGGACTGGTGAACGTCCATGCGCTGGGCCAACGTACCCACGCTGATGCCCGGCTGGCGACGGATTTCGCTCAAGGCCCAGATCTGCGCTCCGCCCACGCCGGTTTGTCTTTCCATTTGGTGGAAATGCCGACGCACCGCTGAAAACACCACCCGGAACTGGCGCAATACCAGGGTGGCGGCTTCCGTCTGGTCGGGGACTTCGGTGGCGGATGGCGTGGGGGGATGGGCGAGCATGTTGGTTTAAATATTTGTGCAAATGTATTATCGGGTCAACGGCTTCATCGTCTCACAGCGTCATCACGGTTTCACACCATGCACCTTGATCCCCACGTGCCCACCCGGATTCGGGAAGAACTCAGCAACCTGGACCTGTGGCAAACGCGGGCGGTGGTGTTGGCATTTGGCGCCCTGTCGGGCCTGACGGTGGTCACGTTCACCTGGCTGACCGAGCACGCCTTGAGCGGTTTTCAGCAGTTGGCGGGCTGGTCGTTGTGGCTGACCCTGGTTTGGTGTCCGGCCATTTGCGCCTTGGTGGTGTGGATCACCCGCCGCTGGTTTGCCGGGGCCGCTGGGTCGGGCATTCCCCAGGTGATGGCGGCGCTGGACAGCCGGGTGGAGCCGGGCCAGCGGTCGCTGTTCGTGTCCATTCGCCTGACGCTGGCCAAAATGGGGCTGACCGCGCTGGGGCTGGCCGGTGGCTTGTCGCTGGGGCGTGAGGGCCCGTCGGTGCAAATCGGGTCGGGGGTGATGCACGCCGCCCGGCGTTGGCTGCCCGCCCGCCGTGAAGTGTCTGACCATGGCCTGCTGGTGGCCGGTGGTGCGGCAGGCATTGCCGCGGCCTTCAACACGCCCTTGGGCGGCATCATGTTCGCCATTGAGGAGTTGTCCCGCCGTCCGGAGCAGCGCAACAGTGGTTTGCTGATGGCCGCCATTGTGTTGGCGGGCTTGATGGGCATTTCGGCCTTTGGCAACGCCACCTACTTCGGCGTGATCCGCGTGGTGCCGCTGTCTTGGAGCCTGTTGTTCCCCGCGCTGTTGGTGGCCTTGTTGAGTGGTTTGGCGGGCGGCCTGTTTGCGCGGCTGATGCGGGTGTCGCTGGCGGGACAAAGCCCGGACCGGTTTGCACGCTGGCGGCGCGGCCACCCGGTGCACTTTGCCGCGGGCTGTGGTTTGGCCGTGGCCGTGCTGGGGGTGGTGACGAACGGGGCCACGTTCGGCAGCGGGTACGCCCACACCAAGGCCTTGCTGGACGGCAGTCCCGACGTGTCGCCGCTCTACACCCCGCTGAAGTTCATGGCCACCTGGATCACGTCGTGGTCTGGGGTGCCCGGCGGCATCTTTGCGCCTTCGCTGGCCATTGGGGCCGGGTTGGGGGGCAATGTGGCCGACTGGACCGGCGGCCAGGCCCACATGACCACCTTGATCGCCTTGGGCATGGCGGGTTTTCTTGCTGCGGTAACCCAGGCACCGATGACCGCGTTCATCATCGTCATGGAAATGGTGGACGGTTACGGGCTGGTGCTGAGCCTGATGAGTTGTGCGCTGGTGGCCAGCGGCATTTCACGCATGGTGAGTCGCCCCCTGTACACCAGCCTGGCCGAATTGCAGGTTCAGCGGGTGCCCAGCCCCCCTTCAACAAAGGACGCCTGACCATGCATTTCAAACCGTCCGAACCCTTGACCTTCGGGGTGGAACTGGAACTTCAGATCGTGGACCCGGACACGGGGCGTCTGTCTCCTTCTGCCCATTCGCTCTGGCAGGCCCTCACGGAGGGCGGTGGCCAGGGGCACTACGCCATGGAGGCCACGCTGGCCACCATCGAGATCAACTCGTCCATCCACCACGGGGCAGACCGCATGGCCGAGGAGCTTTCACAACTCGTGTCAAAAACCCAGACGGCGGCGGCCCAACTGTCCAGACAGATTCGGGGCGGCGGATCGCAAATCTCCCAGTTCTGGAACGAGCGGGTCACAGCCCCTTCCGCCCGGGCCGCAGAGCTGGCGCAGCGATTCGGGTTTCTGCCCAAACGTTTTTCCACCTACGGCATGCATGTGCACGTGGGCATGCCCGATGCGGCGTCGGCCATCCGTGTGGCCAATGTGTTGCAGGGCGTGGTGCCATTGTTCATTGCGCTGTCGGCGGCCTCGCCATTCCTGCAGTTGAGCGACACCGGTTTTGCCGCCGCCCGCCCGCTGGAACCGCTGGTCTATCCCCACGGGGGACCCATGCCGCGCTTGAACGATTGGGCTCACCTGGAAATGGTGGTGGGCGAGTTCTTCAACACGGGCATTGCCCACAGCCTGAAAGACATCTATTGGGACGTGCGCCCCAAGCCCGAGTTCGGCACCGTGGAAGTGCGGGTGTTTGACACGCCGTTGTCGGTCCACAAAGCCGTGGCGTTGGCCACCTTCACCCGTGCCGTGGCGGCATTGGCCCTGAAGGGGGAGTTGACGCTGGGAGCAGATTCCGCGGCCAGCGCCACCGACCAGCGGGTGAGCCGCTTCCTGGCGTGTCGGGACGGTTTGGCGGCCCACCTCTTCAACCCTTGCAAGGCACAGTGGATGAGTGCCCGCAACTGGCTGGATGAACTGCTGGCGCTTGCGCAGCAGCACAATCCCTGGCCCGCCGACCAGGCCCACCTGGTCTGGGTCTGCGACATGGCCCAGGCCGAACAAGACCACCAGACCATGCGCCGCCTCTGGGCCGAGTCCTGCCACTCCCACGATGAGAGCGAAGCCCTCAGGCGGTATTCGGGGCAGATGGTGGCGTTGTTGATGGCGTGACCCCCGGCGGTGTTCAGGCCCGCAGCGCCCGCAGCACCCGCTCGGGCGTGGCCGGGGCGTCCAGCGTGAGCACCGGGCTGCGCCCGGCCTTCACCCGGGCCTGGGCCACGGCGTCGCGCAGCGCCTCCCACACGCTGATGCCCAGCATGAAGGGCGGCTCGCCCACGGCCTTGCTGCCAGCCACGTTGTCTTCGCGGTTGGCCTCGGGCCACAGCGCCACATGGAAGTGCGCGGGCACGTCGCCCGCCGCCGGAATTTTGTAGGTGCTGGGGGCGCGGGTCAGCAGCGCACCGGGGTTGCGGGCGGCGTCAGGGCGCTCCCACACCAGTTCCTCGGTGGTGAGCCAGCCCATGCCCTGCACAAAGCCGCCTTCGATCTGCCCGATGTCCAGCGCCGGGTTGATGCTGTGGCCCACGTCGTGCAGGATGTCCACGGCCAGCACCCGGCTCTCGCCGGTGAGGGTGTCGATGGCCACCTCGGTGCAGGCCGCGCCATAGGCAAAGTAATAAAACGGGCGGCCGCTGAGGGTGGTCTTGTCGTAGTGGATCTTGGGCGTGCGGTAGAAGCCGTCGCTCCACAGCTGGATGCGGTTGGCGTAGGCCGCCTGCACCACGTCGTTGAAGCGGTGGCGGCGCTTGGGGCTGGTGACCACACCCTGCGGTGTTTCGCCCGGGGCAAAGGGCTCGCAGGCAAAACGCACCTCGCCTGCGCCGCAGCCGTCCAGCCCGGCCACAAAGGCGGCCAGGTCGGTGCGCACGTTGCGGGCGGCGTACTGGGCGGCGCGGCCATTCAGGTCCGTGCCGCTGCTGGCGGCGGTGGCGCTGGCGTTGGGCACCAGGGCGGTGTCGCTGGCGCTCACCTGCACCCGGTGCAGGGGCAGGCCCAGTTCGTCGGCCACCACCTGCGCCACCTTGGTGTGCAGGCCCTGGCCCATTTCGGTGCCACCGTGGTTGATGCGCACGCTGCCGTCGGTGTACACATGCACCAAGGCCCCGGCCTGGTTGAACAGGGTGGCGGTGAAGCTGATGCCGAACTTCACCGGTGTGAGGGCCAAGCCGCGCTGGATGACCGGGCTTTGCGCGTTCCAGTCTGCAATGTCTTTTCTGCGTTTTTGATAGCAGCTTGTGCTTTCCAGTGAAGCGACAAGGGGCGAAATGATGTTGTCTTCCACCGCCATCTGGTAGTGGGTGATGTTGCGCCCGGCCACGCTGGCCGCTTCGCCCGGGGCGGGCGATTCGCCGTAGAAGTTGGCCTGCCGCACGGCCAGCGCATCCAGGCCCAGGTGGCGGGCGATGTCGCCCAGGATGGTTTCGATGGCAATCACGCCCTGCGGCCCACCAAACCCGCGGTAGGCGGTGTGGCTTTGGGTGTGGGTTTTGCAGCGGTGGCTGGTGATGTCCACATCGGCCAGGAAGTAGGCGTTGTCGGTGTGGAACACGGCCCGGTCGGCCACGGGGCCGGACAGGTCGGCTGAAAAGCCGCAGTGTGCGTACTGCACCACCTTCAGCCCGCACAGGCGGCCCTGGTCGTCAAAACCCACGGTGTAGTCGATGCTGAAGGGGTGGCGCTTGCCGGTGATGAGGAAGTCGTCGTCCCGGTCCAGCCGCATCTTCACCGGGTGGCCGGTGTGGTGGGCGGCCAGTGCGGCCCACACGGCCAGGTGGCCGCTCTGGGTTTCCTTGCCGCCAAACCCCCCGCCCAGGCGGCGGGTTTCCACGCGCACGCCGTGCAGGTCCAGCCCCAGCGCGTGGGCCACCCAATGCTGCACCTCGCCGGGGTGCTGGGTGCTGCTGTGCACCAGCCACTGGCGCTGCTCCTGCGGGATGGCGTAGGCAATCTGCCCTTCCAGGTAGAAGTGCTCCTGCCCGCCCACCTCGAACTGGCCGCTGAGGGTGTGGGGCGCACGGGCCAGGGCGGCGTGGGCATCGCCCCGGGCCACGTGCACCGTGGGCAGCACGTACTGGGCTTGCGCGTGGGCCTCGCGGGCGTGCAGCACGGCGGGCAGGGGGGTGATGTCGGCCTGCACCAGCCGGGCGGCGCGGCGGGCGGTGTCCACGGTGGTGGCCACCACCAGCGCCATGACCTGGCCCACGTGCTGCACGGTGTCGCGGGCCAGCACGGGCTCGTCGTGGGCAAAGGCGGCCAGGATGGGGTCGCCGGGGATGTGCTCCGCGGTGACCACGGCCACCACGCCGGGCAGCGCCAGCGCGGCACGGGTGTCCAGCCCGTTCAGGCGGCCATGGGCCACGGGCGAGAGCACGGGGGCGGCGTGCAGCGTACCTTGCAGCTCGGGCAGGTCGTCGATGTAGCGGGCCTGGCCGCAGACCTGGGCCACCGCGCTTTCATGCGGGTGGCTGCGGCCCACGGCGGTGTGCGGAGCGGTGGGGTTCACGGTGTGGGCGGCGTTCATGCGGCGGCTCCCGGGGTGGGCAGGGGGGTGAGCGCGGTGAGGGCCGCCAGGTCGGTGTGCTCCAGGTTGAGGGGCGCGGTGGATTGGCTTTCGGCCCAGGCGCGTTGCAGCAGCCCGGCCAGCACCTCGCGGCGGTAGTGGGCGCTGGCGCGCATGTCGCTGATGGGGTTGAACTCGGCGGCCAGCACCTCGCCCGCACGGGCGGCGGTGTCGGCGGTCCAGGCTTGGCCGGTCAGCGCGGCCTCGGTCTTCACGGCGCGCACCGGGGTGGCGGCCACGCCGCCCACACCGATGCGGGCGGCCTGCACCATGCCTTGGTGAAGGCTGAGGTGGAGCCCCAGGCAGACGGCGGAAATGTCGTCCTCATACCGTTTGCTGACCTTGTAGGCCCGCAGCCACTGCCCGCTGGTGGGGGTGTGGGCCGGGGCCTGGCTGGGTTGCACCGCGGGCAAGCTGGGGACGACGCTGGGCAGGCTGGTGACACTGGGCAGGGGCAGCACGATGTGGGTCAGCACCTCGGTGGGGGTCATCACGTTCTGGCGGTAGCCGGTGTAGAGCTGCTCCAGCGGCAGTTCGCGGGTGTGGATGCCGTCGTTCCAGTGCGCCAGCCGCACGCGGGCGCCCAGGGCCAGCAGCACGGGCATGCTGTCGCCAATGGGCGAGCCGTTGGCCACGTTGCCGCCCAGCGTGCCCGCGTTGCGCACGGGCATGCCGGCAAACCGCGCGGCCCAGCCCGCCAGCGCGGGCCAGCGGGCCACCAGGGCGTCGAACGCATCGGTCAGGCGCACCGCCGCGCCAATCACCAGCTGCCCGGCGTGTTCGGTGACGGTGCCCAGCTCGGCCACGCGGGTCAGGTCCAGCACGCGGCTGGGGGTCTGGAAGCCTTTGGTGACCCACAGGCCCACGTCGGTGCACCCGGCCACCAGCTGGGCTTGGGGGTGGGTGGCTCGGGCCTGCAGCAGGGCGCTGAGGGTGGTGGGGGCGTGGTAGCAGGCATCCGCAGGGTTGCAAGAAAAAACAGGCTCTGGCGCTTTTTCTGAAAGCGAAGGCAGCTCATGTTTTGATAGTGGCAGGTTCAGCATGGCCTGGGCCGCGTCCAGGATGGGTCGGTAGCCCGTGCAGCGGCACAGGTTGCCCGAGAGGGCGTGCAGCGCGTCGTCGCGGGTGATGGGTTGTGGCGGCTGGCCGCTGGCCAGGGCGGCGTCGGTGCGCTGGCGGTACAGGGCGTACAGGCTCATGGCAAAGCCGGGGGTGCAAAAGCCGCACTGGCTGGCGTGGCTGTCCACCAGGGCCTGCTGCACGGGGTGCAGGTGGCCGTGGGGGGTGGCCAGGTCTTCCACCGTCCACACGGTGCGGCCCTGGGCCGCGTGGGCGAGGTGGATGCAGCTGTTCACCGCCCGGGTGCGGGTGCCGCCCTGGCCGTCGGGTTCTTCCAGCACCACGGTGCAGGCCCCGCAGTCGCCCGAGCGGCAGCCCTCCTTGGTGCCGCTCAGGTGCAGGTCTTCGCGCAGCACCTGCAGCAGGGTGCGGTGGGGCGGCACGGCGTGCAGGGTCACCGGCTGGCCGCGGCGCAGCAGGGTCAGCGGGGGCGGGGCAGCGGGGGCGGGGGTGCGGTCGGGGGCGTCCATGTTCATCAGGGTAAGCAATTGCCATGCACGGGGCATACTGCTTGTCATATTGACCGCATGGTTCCATGGGTATGAAACCGCAGCCGCTTTTCGACAAGATCGACCTCCATCTCATCAAGGTGTTGCATACCGTGCTGTCTGAACGCAGTGTGTCCCGTGCCGCCGTCCGCCTGGGCATGTACCAGCCGGCGGTCAGCAGCGCATTGAAGCGGCTGCGCGAGCTGTCGGGCGACCCGTTGCTGGTGCGTTCGGGCAGCCTGATGGTGCCCACCGAGGCGGGCTTGCGCATGCTGGAGCCCGCAGCGCACATCCTGCGCAGTGCCGAGACGCTGTTTTCCGACGCCCGCGGGTTTGACCCCGCCACCTCGGAGCACACCTTTTCCATCGCCGCCAGCGACTACCTGGACCCGCTGTTCCTGCCGCAGCTGGTGGCGCGGGTCAAGCAGCTGGCACCGCTGTGCCCCATTGAAATCCACTCCCTCAGCGGCAAGGCCGACTACCGGCACCAACTGGCCCAGGGCGAGGTGGATGTGGTGGTGGGCAACTGGCCCAAGCCCCCGCAGGATTTGCACCTGGGGCGGCTGTTTGGCGACGAGGTGGTGTGCCTCATCGGCCAGCACCACCCGGCGGCGCGCCGCGGCTGGGCCAGCGTGCAAGACTGGCTGGACGCCGAGCACGTGGCCCCCATGCCCACCCACCCCGGCGCTCGCGGCGTGATCGACGACCACCTGGCCGAGCAGGGGCTGGCGCGGCGCATCAGCACGCGCTGCGCTCACTTCGGCCTGATTCCTGGCATGGTCGCTGCTAGCCTGTTGGTGCTGACCACCGGACGGCAGTATTGCGAGCGTTTTGTGTCCGAGCTGCCGGTGGCCATCGTCGAGCCGCCCGTGGCCTTTCCCCGCATGATGTACTACCAGCTGTGGCACCCCAGAACGCACCAGTCCAGTGCAGGGCGGTGGTTGCGGGAGCAGATCAAGTCGGTGGCTGCGGCCTTGCGCAAAACACCGTGATACATTCATTTTGATAGCTTGATGTGCAAGACCAAAAAGCGGTAGAGCCACTTTTCAATCCAAAAAGAAGCAATGCAGCCTGACCATCCACCCCCCACGCCATCGGCCCCGCAGGCCGCCGCGTTGACGCCCCCGCCGCGCCTGGCCTTGCGCGGCATCACCAAGCGCTACCCCGGCGTGGTGGCCAACAGCAACGTGTCGCTGACGGTGCAGCCGGGCGAGGTGCATGCGGTGCTGGGCGAAAACGGTGCGGGCAAGTCCACGCTGATGAAAATCATCTACGGCTCGGTCAAGCCCGACGAGGGCGAGGTGCTGTTCAACGGCCAGCCCGTGCACATCCGCAACCCGCAGGAGGCGCGGGCGCTGGGCATCAGCATGGTGTTCCAGCACTTCAGCCTGTTCGAGGTGCTCACCGTGGCCGAAAACGTGTGGTTGGGCCTGTCCAAGAGCCTGCCGCTGGCCGAGGTGACGCGCCAGATCCGCGAGACCGCCACCGCCTACGGCCTGGACATCGACCCCGAGCGCCCGGTGCACACCCTGAGCGTGGGCGAGATGCAGCGGGTGGAAATCATCCGGGCGCTGCTGACGCACCCGCAACTGCTGATCCTGGACGAACCCACCTCGGTGCTGACGCCGCAGGCCGTGGAAAAGCTGTTTGTGGTGCTGAAAAAGCTGGCGTCGGAAGGCTGCAGCATCCTCTACATCAGCCACAAGCTGCACGAAATCCGCGAGCTGTGCACCGCCTGCACGGTGCTGCGTGGCGGTCAGGTCACTGGCGTGTGCAACCCGCAGGAAGAAAGCAACGCCTCGCTCAGCCGTTTGATGATCGGGGCCGAGCCCCCGGCGCTCACACTGCGCGAGCAAGCCCCGGGCGAGGTGGTGCTGAAGGTGCAGCGCCTCAGCTTGAAGCGGTCCGACCCGTTCGGCACCGACCTGGACGCCATCGGCTTTGACGTGAAGGCGGGCGAGGTGGTGGGCGTGGCCGGGGTGTCCGGCAACGGCCAGGGCGAGCTGCTGCGGGCGCTGTCGGGTGAAGACCCGCGGGCCCCCTCCGACACCATCACCCTGCACGTGGGCATGAATGCCCCGGCCTGGGTGCCATCCAACGTGCGCGGCAAGGCGCACGACATCAGCGGCATGAGCCCGGCCCACCGGCGCAAGCTGGGGCTGCACTTTGTGCCCGAAGAACGGCTGGGCCGCGGTGCCGTGCCCTTGCTGGGCCTGGCGCACAACCTGCTGCTGACGCGGCGCGAGGCGGTGTCGCCCGCCACGGGTTGGCTCCACCTCAAGACCCTGCGGGCGCAGGCCGAGGACATCATCCAGCGTTACAAGGTCAAGACGGCGGGGCCGGATGCGGCCGCCAAGTCGTTGTCGGGGGGCAATTTGCAGAAGTTCATCGTGGGCCGAGAGATCGAGGCCAAACCCGCGCTGCTCATCGTCAGCCAACCCACCTGGGGGGTGGACGTGGGCGCGGCGGCGCAGATCCGCGGCGAAATCCTGGCGCTGCGCGACGCCGGTTGCGCGGTGCTGGTGGTCAGCGAAGAGCTGGACGAGCTGTTCGAAATCTCCGATCGCTTGCACGTCATGGCCAAGGGCCGGCTGTCGCCCAGCCTCAGCCGCGCCGAGGCCACGGTGGAACGCATTGGCGAGTGGATGTCCGGCCTGTGGGACGGGGATGCCGCCACCAACGTGAAGGAGGTGGCCCATGCTCAAGCTTGAAGCCCGGCCTCAGCCGTCCAAGGCCTGGAGTTATTCGTCGCCCGTTCTGGCGCTGGCCATCACGGTGCTGATTGGTGTGGCGCTGTTCGTGGCGCTGGGCAAGGACCCGGTGCGGGGCCTGCAGGTGTTTTTCTGGGAGCCCATCAAAAGCGGCTACGCGCTGGCCGAGCTGACTGTCAAGGCCACGCCGTTGCTGGTCATTGCGCTGGGGCTGGCGGTGTGTTTCCGCTCCAACGTGTGGAACATCGGGGCCGAGGGGCAGTTTGTGGTGGGGGCCATGGCCGCCGGGGGCGTGGCCCTGCTGGCCGAGCCAGGGGGCAGCCGCTGGATCGTGGTGGCCATTGTGCTGGCGGGCATCCTGGGGGGCATGGCCTGGGCGGCCATCACCGCCTGGCTGCGTGACCGTTTCCACGCCAACGAAATTTTGGTCAGCCTGATGCTGGTGTACGTGGCCATCCAGCTGCTCAACTACATGGTCTACGGCCCGTGGAAAGACCCCATGGGGTTCAACTTCCCGCAGACCAAGACCTTTGACGCCATCACCCAGATTCCGCGGCTCATCCCGGGCTCGCGGGTGTCCATCGGCCTGCTGCTGGCGTTGGCCGGGGTGGCGGCGTTGTGGGTGTTCCTGTTCCGCACCTATGCCGGGTTTGCCCAGCAGGTGGGTGGCCTGGCCCCGGCGGCGGCGCTGTACGCGGGCTTCTCGTCGCGCAAGGCGCTGTGGATTGCGCTGCTCACCAGCGGTGGCGCAGCCGGGCTGGCCGGTGCGCTGGAGGTGGCGGGGCCCATCGGGCAGCTCACGCCCTATGTGCCTGCGGGCTACGGGTTTGCGGCCATCATCGTGGCGTTTGTGGGGCGGCTGCACCCGGTGGGCATGGTGTTTTCGGCCATCCTGATGAGCATGTTCTACATCGGCGGTGAGCTGGCGCAGTCGCGCCTGGGCCTGCCCAAATCCATCACCGGCGTGTTCCAGGGCCTGCTGCTGTTTTCGCTGCTGGCCTGCGACACGCTGATTGCCTACCGCCTGAAATGGGTGAAATGACCTCGGAGACCCACCCATGGACGCTTACGCACTGCTGATCGCTTCCACCCTCAACGCCGGGACCGTGCTGGCCATGGCCTCGCTGGGCCTGCTCATCAACGAGAAGGTGGGCATCGTCAACCTGGGGGCCGAGGGCATGATGCTCTGCGCCGCCCTGGCGGGTTTTGCTGCGGTGGTGCACACCGGCAGCACGCTGGCCGGGTTTGCCGCGGGCATGGCCGCGGGGGCTGTTCTGGCGGCCATCTTCGGCGGGCTGGTCATCTGGCTCAACACCAACCAATACGCCACCGGGCTGGCGCTGTCGCTGTTTGGCGGGGGCTTTTCGGCCTTTGCCGGCACCAGCTATGTGCAGGCCCGCCTGCCCGAGCAGGCCGGGGGCAGCTGGGCCATCCCGGTGCTGGGCGACATTCCGCTGGTGGGGCCTGCGCTGTTCCGCCACCACCCCATGGTGTACCTGACCATGTTGTTCACGGCCTGGCTCATCTGGTTTCTGTACCGCACCCGCACGGGGCTGGTGCTGCGCAGCGTGGGCGAAAGCCCCGAGTCGGCCCATGCCCTGGGCTACCCGGTGCGCCGAATCCGCCTGGCCGCCGTGGTGGCTGGGGGGGCGTTGTGCGGGCTGGCCGGGGCCTACATCTCCACCGTGTACACCCCGCTGTGGGTGGAGGGCATGGTGGCGGGCAAGGGCTGGATTGCGCTGGCCCTCACCACCTTTGCCACCTGGCGCCCGGCACGGGTCTTGCTGGGTGCCTACCTGTTCGGCGGGGTGACCATGCTGCAGTTTCACCTGCAAGGCGCGGGCGTCAACGTGCCCAGCCAAGTCCTGACCATGATGCCCTACCTGGCCACGGTGGTGGTGCTGGCGTTGATTTCCCGCAATCCCACCTGGATTCGGGTGAACATGCCCAGCAGCATCGGCAAGCCGTTTTACCCGGGTTCATAATCGTCCGATCGTTCTCTTTTTGTGTGGTTCGTTAGAGGAGTTTTTTCCATGACCGATGTCCAGAAGCGTTCGTTGTTGAAGGTTGCCGCGCTGTCCGCGCTGGCCTCTGCCGCCCTGATCGGCTGCGGCAAGAAGGAAGAGCCCGCACCGGCTCCGGCGCCAGCACCTGCTGCGGCGGCCCCCGCTCCGGCCCCCGCACCCGAGCCTCTGAAGGTGGCGTTTGCCTACGTGGGCCCCGTGGGCGACGGCGGCTGGACCTTTGCCCATGACAACGGACGCAAGGCCGTCGAGAAGGAGTTCGGCGACAAGGTGAAAACCAGCTTCGTCGAAAGCGTGCCCGAGAGCGCCGATGCCGAGCGCGTGTTGCGTGACATGGCCGCCCAGGGCAACAAGGTCGTCTTCGGCACCACCTTTGGTTACATGGAGCCCATGCTCAAGGTCGCGGCCGACAACGCCGAGGTCAAGTTCGAGCACGCCACTGGCTACAAGACTGCGCCCAACATGCGCACCTACGACAGCCGCACCTACGAAGGCGCGTACATGGCGGGCGTGATCGCCGGTTCCATGACCAAGAGCAACACCCTGGGCGTGGTGGGCTCCATCGCCATCCCCGAGGTGATCCGCAACATCAACAGCTTCACGCTGGGTGCGCAGTCGGTCAACCCCAAGGTCAAGACCAAGGTGGTGTGGGTGGGCGAGTGGTTCAACCCGCCCAAGGAAACCGAGGCCGCCACCTCGCTGATCAACGGCGGGGCCGACATCCTGTTCCAGAACACCGACTCGTCCGCTGTGCTGCAAACCGCTGGCAAGCTGGGCAAGCGCGCCTTCGGCTGGGACAGCGACATGTCCGCCTACGACCCCAAGGCCCACCTGGCCTCGTCCGTCATCAACTGGGGCCCGTACTACGTGAAGGCCGTGGGTGACGCCCTCAACGGCACCTGGTCCACCGGCAGCGTGTGGTGGGGTGTGAAGGAAGGTGCGATCGACCTCGTCTCCATCGCCGAAGACGTGCCCGCCGAGACCAAGGCCAAGATCGACACCATCAAGGCCGGTCTGAAGGACGGCAGCTTTGCCATCTGGAAGGGCCCCATCAAGGGCCAGGACGGCAAGGAAGTGCTGAAGAAAGACGAAGTGGCTGACGACGCCTTCCTGGGCGGCATCAAGTTCTACGTCAAGGGCGTGGAAGGCAAGGTGCCCGGCGGCTGATGCCTGGCTGAGGCTGCACAAGCTCCCCTGTGGGGCTTGATCTGGATCAGGCCGCCCGTTCGTTGTGCGAACGGGCGGCCTGTTTGTTTGGCATCGGCGATATGCTGCCTGCCCCGAGAAGACAAGAGGAGCTCCACCATGGAACACATGCTGTGGCACCCGGTGGCGTTGGCTGCCGACGTGAGCCACCAACCCCAGGCCGTGACCTTGCTCAACCAGCCCCTGGTGGTGTGGCGCGAGGGCGGTGGCGAGGGCCATCCTGACGGGGAGGGCTCTATCCACGTCTGGCACGACCACTGCCCGCACCGCGGGGCCAAGCTGTCCATGGGCGAGGTGGTCAAGGGGCCGGACGGGCGCTTCCGGCTGGCCTGCCCCTACCACGGCTGGGCGTTCGGTTCCACCGGGCGTTGTGAACACGTGCCGGCTCAGCCCGACTGGCAGCCCCCCGCCACCCACGCCACCACCGTGTGCGAGGTGACCCAGCAGCAGGGCCTGGTGTGGGTGCGCTTGAAAGCCCCCGACGACACCGTGCCCGACACCCTGCGCGAACCCCATCGCCTGCCCGAGGCCGACCAGCCCGGTTGGCGCAACGTGTGGTGCGGCCCGTACACGGTGGCCACCAGTGCCCCCCGACTGGTCGAGAACTTTTTGGACATGAGCCACTTCGGTTTTGTGCACCGCGGCTACCTGGGCGACGCAGAGCATGCGAAGGTGGATTCCGGTCAGGTGCAGGAGCTGAAGGACGAGAACCAACTGGCCAGCGGCGTGTTGGTGCACGAGGCCCTGGCCTGGCAACCCCACGGCTATGCCGACGCCGCCGAAGGCTGCCCCGTGCGCTACCGCTACAGCGTGCCCGCACCCTATGCCGCCACCCTGTGCAAGGAGGCGGACACCGAGGGCGGGCCGTCCAACGCCATCGGGCTGTTCATCCAACCCGAGGCGCACGAAAGCTGCCGCGCCTGGTTCTTGATGTCCACCCGGGGCGACCCCAGCACCGACGCTGAACTGCGCGCCTTCCAGGACACCGTGTTCTTGCAGGACAAACCCATCGTGGAATCGCAAACCCCGCGTCGCCTGCCCATCACCGGGCTGGGCGCATGGCGCGAGGTGCATGGCCCGGCGGACCGGGTGTCGTCGGCGTACCGGCGCTTCCTCACCCGCCTGGACGTGAGCACCGGCATTTGCTGAGCGCGTTTTCTTCTGTTTTTTCCCCTGAAAGATTGGCCGTGACCTCCTCAACCCCCCATGCGGCGGTGGCCCTGGCCCGCCGCATCCCCAAGGCCGAGCTGCACATCCACATCGAAGGTTCGTTGGAGCCCGAGCTGATTTTTGCGCTGGCCCAGCGCAACGGCGTGGCGCTGGCCTACCCCAGCGTGGAAGCGCTGCGGGCGGCCTACGCCTTCACCGACCTGCAAAGCTTTCTGGACATCTACTACGCCGGGGCCAGCGTGCTGCTGCACGAGGCAGACTTTTTCGACATGGCCATGGCCTACTTCGAGCGGGCACATGCCGACCACGTCATCCACGCCGAGCTGTTTTTTGATCCCCAGACCCACACCGCCCGCGGCGTGCCCATGGCCGCCGTCATCGGCGGGCTGAAGCGCGCCTGCGACGAGGCCCGCGCCCGCTGGGGCCTCACCAGCCATTTGATTCTGTGCTTCCTGCGCCACCTCAGCGAGGCCGACGCCCAGGCCACGCTGGACGCGGCACTGCCCTTCCGCGAGCACTTCATCGGCGTGGGCCTGGACAGCAGCGAGGTGGGCCACCCACCCGAGAAATTTGCCCGCGTGTTCGCCCGCTGCCGCGAGCTGGGGCTGCGCATCGTGGCCCACGCGGGGGAAGAGGGCCCGCCCGACTACATCTGGCAGGCGCTGGACGTGCTGCAGGCCGAACGCATCGACCACGGCGTGCGCAGCCTGGAAGACCCGGCCCTGGTGGCCCGGCTGGCCGCCCAGCGCGTGCCGCTGACGGTGTGCCCGCTGTCCAACCTCAAGCTGTGTGTGGTGAAGGACTTGGCAGACCACCCCATGAAGCGCCTGCTGGACGCCGGGCTGTGCGCCACCGTCAACTCGGACGACCCGGCCTACTTCGGCGGCTACCTGAACGAGAACTTTGCCCAGACGGTCCAGGCCCTGAACCTGTCGGAAGCCGACGTGGCTCAACTGGCCCGCAACAGCTTCGAGGCCAGTTTTGTGTGCGATGAACACCGGCAGGCCATGATGCAAAAACTGGAGCAGGCTTTGCAGGTGGATTAAGCGCTAGAGGGTAAAAATCCTTCAATAGTCAGTCCACTTGATGCCCCCGCCGCACAAATAGCCCATGGCATGGTCAATGCGGCAGGCCAATTGGGGGCGGTTTGCGGTCTCGGCCTCGCCACGCAGGTATGTGGCCGCACCCTCGTGCCAAAAGAAGACTGCGTCACGCTCCATCGCCCGCAATACGGGGCCCCAGTCGGGATCTGGCAACCACTTCATCAGAGACGTGACCACCCCGTGCTGGTCTCTGTGCACCACTCTGTCCAGTTGGTTGGCGTTGGCAAACAGCACGGCAATGCGGCGGCGTTTGTCGGCCAATGGCAGGTCCGCCTGGGCCAGCTTTTCAATTTCGGTAGCGGTCCACCGGGGGGCAATGCCCGCGGCCAGCAGGCGGCGCACCTCGGCATGGTCCAGCGCGGCCACCGCCGTTTGGTAGGCCTGACGGCGGGCGGTGCCCAAGGTTTCCACCAGTGACTCTATGTACACCTTATCCCCTTGGCGCAGGCTGGCCAGCAGAGAGGCCAGTTGGCTTGGGGTTGCTTGTGCTTGCTCGCCATCTTCTGCGGAGGGCAGGTCGGTGATGCCGTCGCACCATGCTTCTCTGTCAGCAGGCCGTTCTTCACACTGGTGCAGCAACACGTCCTTCAGCAACCGGGCTTCGGGGCCTTCCACGCGGTGCAAGCCCCGCTGGTTGGCATCCCATGTCAAGGCTTTGGGCAGCACGGCGTAGGTTGAGCAGGGGGAGCCTGTGCGCCCCGCAGTCAGCAGGTAGCGCTGTTGGGTTTGAGTGTCCAACACGGCGGTCAACGGGTGTTCACTGCTGTTGGCTGCAATGCCGCCATGCAAGATCCGCCCTTGGTCTTCCTGCCACAGTTCACTGTCTTCGCGAGGGTCAACGGCTGCGCAGTTCAGTGAGCCGTCTCGGGTTGGACCCGAGAAAAAGTCGTCGCTGACCGTTGGGTAATACGTGCCGATGGCTACACCACTGACCACCAACCCACAGTGGCGTTGCCCAGGGACATCCACGGCTTGCACGGTTTCCATGGGTTGATTCCGTTCACTGGCCTCAAGCAGGGCATTCAGCCACAAGTCATTGAATTCCAGGCGGCAGCTCAAGGGCACGCGGACCAAGCGGGGCGGCGTTTGTGGGGGCTTGGGCCAATGGTTCACGGCTTCAATGTCTGAAGGGGGCAAACCGGCCACCGGACTGAGGACGCCCTGTTGGCGCAAAAACGCCAGTTTGGCCGCCGTTTCCGTGGCGTTTCGGTCTGAAGAACGGCAAGCATTCCAGTTGTCGTCTAGGCGGTAGGCCTGCAGCACCAGTGTGGGGGCACGTTCGCGGGCGTTGGTGAAGTGGCGCTGAAAATCGGGCCACAGTGCTTGGAACTCAGCCGCGTCCACGGCGCTCAGCAGGCAGTCGGTGGCGTCGGCATCGTGGTCGTTGTAGCCACTGGCAAACAAGCCGGGCCACAGCTGGGGCGGGATGCGGCTGGCCAAGGCCTTTCGGGGCGGCGTTCCCAATTCGTAGCGCAGGGGTTGGTTCACCCGCTGCCACAGCGCGGGCCAGCTCTGCGCCGCAGCGTTGTAGCGAGGCTTGTCGTTGCGATCCAGTTGGGCCTTGGATGCCTCGTCCAAGGTGTTTGCCAAGGCTTGTGCATGCTGGCGCACCAAGGCCAGTGGCAGGCGGGCCAGCGCGTTTTCCAGCCCGCCGTCCACGTCTTTCAACAGGTAGGGGAGTTGCCGCAGGCGTTTGCCATCGGCAAACACGGCCACAAACTCTTGCGGGCTGAGGCTGGCCGCCAGGGCCAGCCAGTCTTGAACCAGCTTGGCGTTGGGCGAGAGCCAAGGCTCCAAGGCTTGGTCAAAGAGTCTCTGGGCTTGTTGGGGCGGAGATGGCGCGGCGGAGGGGGCTGGCGGCAACGCCGAGGGTCGATCTGCGGCTTTGGTGAGGGCCGGTGGCTTGAGGGCGGGCTTCGGGGGTTGGAAGCCATGGCGTGTTTCCAGCACCTGAACGACTTCGGTGCGTTTGAATTGCCGGGCCAAGCTGTGGGCGGTTTCAGTTTCGCGATGGGCCAACACTTTCAGCGGGTCCGCCCCGTTGCGCAGCAGCCAAAGGGCCGTTCGCTCCATGCCCGCCCGCAGGGCATGGGCCAGCAGCGTGCCTTGGTGGCGCATGGCGTTGAAGTTGGCCCCGTCCTTTTGGAGTTGGCGCAGCCGCTCGATCAGCTCGGCTTCATTCTTGGGGGGCGGATCAGCGTCTTCTGGGATCAACCAGCCGCCGGGCCGTGGACTGCCGTTCGGCATGGACAGGAGGGCGGCAAATGCCGCATCGGTGGCTTCGGTGTTTTCGGCGCGTGTCCCTGCGTGTGTGGGGCCTGTCAGACCCAGCACAAGGCTCATCAACAGCAGCAAGGCGCGGGCGCGAACGGTGACAAAAAACATGGAGGCATCCCTGGGGTTTGGTCTTTTTTGAATCTGAGAATGATGGCAGAAGGGCGTGCTCTGAGGGGTCATCCATCGGCAGAGGCCACCAGATCAAACTCCCCCAGCGGCTGGGCACGCCCGTTCAGCAGCACCTCCACCCGGTGCAGGCCGGGGTGGTGTTTGCGGGTGGTCATTTCGGCCAGCGACAGCCGCTTGCTGAGGTGCTGCGTTTCATGGGTGGCCAGCGTCAGCGCCTTGAGCTTGAACACCTTGGGCCGGGTCTGGCCGTTGGCCTTGACGTAGTGCACGGCAAAGTCCACCAGCACCTGCTGGGGGTGGGGTGTGGGGTTGGCCACCGCCAGGGCCACGGTCACCGTGCCACCGATGGCGGCCACTGCCGGGGTCACCGTGGCGGTGTGCACCTGCACCTGGGCGGGGCCGCCAAAACCCAGGGCGTTCAGGGCTCCTGCCTCGCCGCGCTTGAGGGCTGTGCGCAAGGCATGCTGCACCACCCACCGCCGTTCGGGCGGGGCCTGGTGCAGCCAGGTGTGAGCGGTCTGGGCCAGCAGCTCGGGGTGGTCTTTGCCAATGTCGTTGAGGTTGTTGGCCACCGAGCGGCGCACGTACAGTGCGGGGTCGTCCTTCAAGCGCTCCAGCAGGGCCAGCACGGGTGTGGGGTCGCGCTGGAAGGCGGGCAGGCGCGGGGCCCAGGGCAGGCGGGGGCGCGTGCCTTCGGACACCAGGCGGCGCACGTGTTCGCTGGGGTCTTGGGTCCAGTGGGCCAAGCGCTCCAGCGTGGCCTGGGTGTGGTGCTGCAAAAAGGGGCGGATGCTGAACTCCGCCGAGAAGCGCTGCGTGAGCGCGTGCTGGGCCTGCATGGACGCCTCGAAATGCCCCAGGCCAAACTCGGCCACAAACAGCGTGTGCGGCAGGTACAGGAACGAGCCCAGCGACAGGTTGGGGTCCCGCCCGTGGGGCTGGCTGGCCGATGCGAGCAGGATGGCCAGGGCCTCGGGATAGTCGGTCGGCAGGTGCCGTTGCAAGACCCGCGCCATGTGCCGCCCGCGCGGCATCAGGGCCAGGGCGTCGTAGCCCGCCAGCACATCGGCCAAGAAGGCGTCCACACAGAAGCGCGGGTGAACCGCCGCCACCATGTGGGCAATGGCGCGGGGCACGTCCGGGCCGTATTGGGCTATGAGGGCTTCAGCCATGATTGTTCAAAAATGATAGCTGCTTGCGCTTTATGTGAAAGCGCTATGTGCCATTTTGTTTGTTTATTTTCAGGGGCAGGCAAATGACGGGTCACCCGGCTGGATCCGTTGCGAGCGGCGTGCGCATGTTGGGGCCACTGTAAGCCCGCCATGGCCATCCCCTTAAAATGCCCCACCCGCCGGAGCTTGCCTGGCGGGATTTCTTTGTCTGCAAGCCATGTAGAGGAACACCATGTACAAAAACCTCGCAGCCACGGTCGTGGCCGCCAGTTTTTCCATTTCCCTTGTCCCTTCCGCCCTGGCCCAGGGCACGGCTGCGCCGTCCAAGGCCCCGGTGCAGGCGGCGTTTGTGTACGTTTCACCCATCACCGACGCCGGTTGGACGCGCCAGCACGACGACGCCCGCAAGGCGGTGGAGGCTGCGCTCAACAAGCCCGGTCAGGCCCCGCAGGTGGTCACCCGTTTTGTGGAGAACGTGGCCGAGGGGCCGGATGCCGAGCGTGTCATCCGCGATTTGGCCCGCGGCGGGGCCGACATCATCTTCACCCCCAGCTTTGGCTACATGGAGCCCACGCTGAAGGTGGCGGCCGAGTTCCCGAAGGTGAAGTTCGAGTCCATCACCGGCTACAAGACCGCGCCCAACGTGGCCGTGGCCAACGCCCGGTATTACGAGGGGCGCTACCTGGCCGGCGTGGCGGCAGGGCGCATGGCCACGCAGGCGGGGTATGTGGCCGGGTTTCCCATTCCCGAGGTGATCCAGGGCATCAACGCCTTCACGCTGGGCATGCGGTCGGTCAACCCGGCGGCGCAGGTGCGTGTGGTGTGGCTGGGAGAGTGGTTCAACCCGCCCCGTGAGCGGGATGCGGCCATGTCCCTCATGAACCAGGGGGCCGAGGTGTTGGTGTTCCACACCGGCTCCACCGCCGTGATGGCTGCGGCCCAGGAGCGCGGCAAGTTGGCCGTGGCCTACCACTCCGACATGCGCAAGACCGCCCCCGACGCCCAGGTGCTGGCCGTGACCCACCAGTGGGGCGACTACTACACCCGCCGTGTGCAGGCGGTGCGTGACGGCAGCTGGGCCAGCACCCGGCTGTGGGGCGGGGTGAAGGAGGGCATGGTCCGCGTGGACGCCTTCGGTCCCAAGGTGCCGCGCATGGTGCAAGGTGAGGTGCTGGCCCGCCAGCGGGACATTGCCTCGGGGCGTCTGCACCCGTTCCACGCCCTTGCGGCCCCGGTGCGTGACAACCAGGGCAAGGTGGTGATCGAGCGGGGGCAGACCCTGTCGGACGAGCAGATCCTGGCCATGAACTGGCTGGTGGAAGGCGTGCTGGGCCACCTCAGCCCTTGAGGTGGCCGCGGCGTTCAGCGCTGAAGCAAGGCCCCCAGGGCCGAGGGCAGGCGCTGGGTCACCTCGGTTTTTTCGATGACGGTGATGCCGGTCAGCGCGTATTCGTACGGCGCACGGTCGGTGGCGTCCAGCCCGGTGACCACCAGCACCTGCATGCCTTCGAAATGGGGCTGCGAGCGCAGGCTGGCAATGAGGGCCGCACCGTCCACGCCCGGCAACAGCAGGTCCACGATGATGACGTCGGGCCTCAGCGCCCCACACATGGCCATCCCCACCACGGCATCGCTGGCCAGGTGCAGCAACACGTCGGGGTGGGTTTTTTCGATGATGAGGCGCAGCACCCGCTGGAAGTGCGAGGAATCCTCGATCAACAGCACGGTGGGGCCGGTCGCGTCGTCGGCGCGCCGCCGGGCGGCGGGGCCTGTGGGCAGGGAACCTGGTTGGCGGGCCAGCCAGTCCTTCACCGATTGGGCCAGGATGCGGCGGTGTCCGCCGGATGTCTTCCAGGCTTGCAACTCGCCCCGGTCCACCATCAGTTGAACCGAGCGCACAGCCAGCCCCAGTTGGAGGGCCACCTCGCGGGTGGTCAGCGTGTCGGTGGGGGTGTCCGGCGGTGTGGGGCGGTTCATTCAGTCGCAAATGCAGCAAATAATGGCTATTTTGCCCATTTCTCGCCCGGTTTTTGGGTGAGGTGTTATCAAACTTATCAAAAAACCCCTGTGCGTGGGGCCTGGGGATATGGCGGCGCGTATGCGGCCTATTCACCCCCAACCCACGCGGGCACAGGGTTTGCGTGCTTCACTGTCGCCATGACCGAATTCAATGCTTCCATGCCTCTCAAGGCGTTTCGTGCCCCTTTGTTGCGGTTTGACGACGACGGGCAGGCCGTCCACGACCCCGACGGCTTGCTGGTGCTGGCCCGCGACAGCAACCACCTGTGGCGGGTGAAGGCCGCGGGCGACGCCCGCACGCTGCTGCCCCAGCATCCCGGCGTTCCCGTCGAGCACTGGCCCGACCACCTGCTGGCCCCCGGCTTTGTGGACCTGCACGTTCATTACCCCCAGCTGGACGTGATCGGGTCCCCCGCCGACGGCTTGCTGCCCTGGCTGGAGCACTACACCTTTCCGCAGGAAACCCGGTTTGCCGACCCGGCGCATGCGCAAGGGGTGGCCGATGCCTTCATGGACGAGTTGCAGCGCCATGGGGTCACCACCGCGTTGGCGTTCGCCACTTCACACCCCAATTCGGTGGAAGCGCTGTTTGGCCGCGCCCAGGCGCGGGGAGGGCGCCTCATCACCGGCCTGTGCCTGATGGACCGCCACGCGCCCGACGCGCTGTTGAACCCGGTGCCCGCAGGCTCGGGGCGCAGCGTGGCCGAGCAAAGCTTGCTCGACAGCGAGGCGCTGTTGCAGCGTTGGCACGGCCAAGGGCGGCTGGGTTACGCCATCACCCCCCGTTTTGCACCCACTTGCAGCGACGCCCAGATGCACGGCGCGGGGGAGTTGGCCGCGGCGCACCCCGGGGTGTGGATCCAGTCGCATGTGGCGGAAAACCGAGACGAAATCGCCTGGGTGCAATCGCTTTACCCCCAGGCCCGCAGCTACCTGGACGTGTACCACCGCTTCGGGCTGCTGCGCGAGCGTGCGGTGTACGCACACTGCATCTACCTGAATGACACCGATCGGGCGCTGATGCGCGACACCGGCACCGCCGCCGCCGTCAGCCCCACCAGCAACCTGTTTTTGGGCAGTGGCTTTTTTGACTTTGCCGCCGCCGAACGCACGCAGCACCTGCATGGCCTGGCCAGCGATGTGGGCGGTGGCACCTCGTTCAGCCCGTTCGAGACCATGAAGGCCGCCTACTTTGTGGGGCGCATGGCGCTGGAGCAGGGCGGGGTCCTGAAAACGGGGCTGAGCCTGGCCCCTTCGCACCTGTGGTGGCTGCACACCGACGGCGCGGCCCGGGGCCTGGGCCTGGGCGGGCAGTGCGGCAACCTGCAGCCCGGCTGCGAGGCCGACTTTGTGCTGCTCAACCCCAAGGCCACCCCTCTGTTGGCCCGGCGCACGGCGGCAGCGCAGAGCCTGGACGAATGGCTGTTTGCCTTCATCATCCTGGGCGATGACCGTGCGGTGGCGCGGGTTCACCTGGCCGAGACCGATTGACGGATGAGCCGTGCCTACAATGCACGCCAGAGGAGCCCCGGATGAGCATCAAGAGTGACAAGTGGATACGCCGCATGGCCGAACAACACGGCATGATCGAGCCGTTCGAGCCGGGACAGGTGCGAGAGGCCGATGGCCAGCGCATCATCAGTTACGGCACCAGCAGCTATGGCTACGACATACGCTGCGCCCCCGAGTTCAAGGTGTTCACCAACATCCACAGCACAGTGGTGGACCCCAAGAACTTCGACGAAAAGAGTTTTGTCGATTTCCAGGGCGACAGCTGCATCATCCCCCCCAACAGTTTTGCCTTGGCGCGCACGGTGGAGTACTTCCGCATCCCCCGCAACGTGCTGACCATCTGCCTGGGCAAGAGCACCTATGCCCGCTGCGGCATCATCGTCAACGTCACCCCGTTCGAGCCCGAGTGGGAGGGGTATGTGACGCTGGAGTTTTCCAACACCACACCCTTGCCCGCACGCATCTACGCGGGCGAAGGCTGCGCACAGGTGCTGTTTTTCGAGAGCGATGAGGTGTGCGACGTGTCGTACAAGGACCGCGGCGGCAAGTACCAGGGGCAGGTGGGTGTGACCTTGCCCAAGGCCTGAGAGATGGCGTCGGAGTCGTCAGACCGCACCGAGTCCATGGGGCTGATGGAGCAGTTCCGTGTCCAGTCGGACGAACCTGTCATCGACGACGCCACGGCCCAGTTGCTGCGCCAGCAGCTGCTGGTGTTGTCCACGGTGTGGGATGTCACGCACGACGCGGTGTTTGTCACCGACGCCACCAACCGCATCGTGGCGGCCAACCCGGCGTTCGAGGGTGTCACGGGTTACCTGGAACGGGAGGTGATCGGCCAGTCGCCCAGCCTGTTGACCTCAGGCAAACACTCGCCAGCGTTCTACGCCGACATGTGGGCCACGCTGGAGCGCACCGGCAAGTGGGAAGGCGAGGTGCTCAACCGCCGCAAGGATGGCGCCATTTACCCCGAGCGTTTGCGCATCCAGGCCTTGCGCGACGTGGTGTCGGGCGAGCTGCTGTTTTACGTGGCCACGTTTGCCGACCTGTCCATGCAGAAGGCGGCCCAGCGGCGGGCCATGCGCTTGGCCAGTTTCGACCAGCTCACCGGCCTGCCCAACCAGGTGCTGCTGCGGGACCGTGCCGGTCAGGCCATTGCGCAAGCCCAGGTGGGCGGGCATCAGATGGCCTTGCTGGTGCTGGACCTGGACCATTTCAAGCTGGTCAACGATTCCCTTGGGCATGTGGGCGGCGACGAGCTGCTGCGCCAGATCAGCCGTGCCCTGGTGTCGGTCACGGCGGCCACCGAAACCGTGAGTCGGCGGGGCGGCGACGAGTTTGTGTTCTTGTTCCCCAAGGCGGATGCCCATTCCCTGCGGCTCATGGCCCAGCGCGTGCTCGTGGCGCTGGCCGATCCGTTTGTGGTGGACCAGCGTGAAGTGGTGGTGTCGGCCTCGTTGGGCGTGGCCGTGTTCCCCTCGGATGGGCGCGATTTCGACACCCTGCTGAACAACGCCGAGTCGGCCATGTACCAGGCCAAGGAAGCCGGGCGGCGCTGCGTGCGGTTTTTCACCGAACACATGAACCAGGGCGGGCGTGATCGCATGGCCCTGGTGGGCGATTTGTCCCGAGCCGCCAAGCGGGGCGAGTTGCGCCTGCACTACCAACCGCTGGTCAACCTCAGCACCAGCGAAATCATCGGGGCCGAGGCCCTGGTGCGCTGGGAGCGGCCGGGGGTGGGCTTGGTGCCCCCGGGCAGCTTCATCCCCGAGGCTGAAAGCACGGGTCTGATCGCCGAAATTGGCGAATGGGTGCTGCGCGAGGCCTGTCAGCAGATGGCCCGCTGGTCCTCCCCGCCACTGAGCCGCATCCGCGTGGCGGTCAACGTGTCGGCCATGCAGTTTCGCCAGGGCTTGCTGGAGCAGCAGGTGGCGGACGCGCTCAAGCTGTCGGGGTGCGACCCCAAGCGGCTGGAACTGGAACTGACCGAATCCACGCTGATGGTCCAGCCGGAGGAGGTGATGGCTGTCATCCAGCGCCTGAAGCAAAAGGGCGTGCAACTGGCCATCGACGACTTTGGCACCGGCTACTCCAGCCTGGCCTACTTGCGGCGGTTGGCCGTGGACAAGATCAAGATCGACCAGTCGTTTGTGCGAGACCTCACCGTGGACCCCGACGGCGCGGCCATCGTGCGGGCCGTCATCCAGATGGCCCGTTCCCTGGGGCTGCGCACCCTGGGTGAGGGGGTGGAAACCCAGGTCAACCGCCGTGCCTTGCAGGTGTTGGGGTGCGACTATGGTCAGGGTTATTTCTTTGGTCGTCCCGTGCCCGCAGAGGAATTTGAGGCCCTGGTGCAGCGGGGTGAGACAATACGCGGTACATGAGCGAATCTTTTTCCCAACTTTCTCTGGCGCCCGCACTGTCGCGGGCCGTGGCCGAAATGGGCTACGAGTCCATGACCCCCATCCAGGCCCAGGCCATTCCCGTGGTGCTGCAGGGCCGCGACGTCATGGGCGCCGCCCAGACCGGCACCGGCAAAACCGCGGCCTTTTCGCTGCCGTTGTTGCAGCGGATGATGAAGCACGAAAACGCCTCCACCTCGCCCGCGCGGCACCCGGTGCGGGCTCTGGTGCTGCTGCCCACCCGTGAGCTGGCCGATCAGGTGGCCCAGCAGGTCAAGCTGTACGCCAAGTACACCCACCTGCGCAGCGCCGTGGTGTTTGGTGGCATGGACATGAAACCCCAGACGCTGGAACTCAAGGCCGGTGTCGAAGTGCTGGTGGCCACGCCGGGCCGTCTGCTGGACCACATCGAGGCCAAGAACTGCGTGCTCAATCAGGTGGAGTACGTGGTGCTGGACGAGGCGGACCGCATGTTGGACATCGGTTTCCTGCCCGACCTGCAACGCATCCTCAGCTACCTGCCCAAGCAGCGCACCACGCTGCTGTTCTCGGCCACGTTCTCGCCCGAAATCAAGCGGCTGGCCAACAGCTACCTGCAAGACCCGGTCACCATCGAGGTGGCGCGGGCCAACACCACCGCCTCCACGGTGGAGCAGCGCTTCATTGGCGTGTCCGACGAAGACAAGCGCCGTGCCGTGCACCATGTGTTGCAGGAGCGCGGCCTGAAGCAGGCCTTCATCTTCGTCAACAGCAAGCTGGGGTGTGCACGCCTGGCCCGCTCTCTGGAGCGTGAGGGTTTGCGCACCGCGGCACTGCACGGTGACAAATCGCAGGACGAGCGCCTGAAGGCGTTGGAAGCCTTCAAGTCCGGTGCGGTGGACCTGCTGGTCTGCACCGACGTGGCCGCCCGCGGTCTGGACATCAAGGACGTGCCGGCGGTGTTCAACTTCGACCTGCCCTTCAACGCCGAAGACTACGTGCACCGCATCGGCCGCACGGGTCGGGCGGGTGCTTCGGGCGTGGCCGTGTCCCTGGTGACGCCGTCCGATGCCCGCTTGCTGGCCGACATCGAAAAGCTCATCAAACAAAAGGCCGAGGTGGAGCCGCTCCAGCTGGCCAGCGCCGATGTGCGGCCGTCTGCCGGTCGGTACAACGATGGCCAGCGCCATTGGGGCCGTTCCGACGACGATGCCCCTGCCCGCCGCAGCCGTGGGCGGGATGAGGACGATGAGCGGGCCTCTCGCTCCAGCCGCCCGCCACGGTCGGTGGCCCCGCGGGTGTCCCACGACCCGTTCTTTGACAAGCCCTACGAGCCCACCGTGGCGGCTGACGCCCAGCCCAGCTGGGAGGCCGCACCCAAGGCCACCACGGGGCGCAGTGCCTTTTCGGCCAACATCAAGCCCAAGAAACGGGTGGCCGCGCTGTTTTCGCAACCGGTGGTGGCCGCACCTGCGTCGCCCGAGCCTTCGCTGGCACAGCCGCAACCTGAGCAGCAACCGATGGTCGATGCGTGATGCTCCGGTTTGACCGTGGCAACGTGCTCGGGCAGGTGAGAGGGGCTCTGCGAGGCCACGGGGCCTGAGGGCCGAGCCCGTCAGGCCCTGCAGCCGTCCATGGTCACGACTTGGGTGTTTTGTTTTCTTTGCCCGGTTTTTGGGCCTGTTTGCAGCGCACGCTGATGCGCTCGACGTTGCCCACCCCCGCCTCCCCCGGACCCAGGCGTGCCGCGGTGAGGCAGCCTCCCCAGACACAGCCGCTGTCCAGCGGCAGCACGTCGGCGCGATGCGTTTCGCCCAACGTGGACCAGTGGCCAAACGCCATGGGTTGCCCGGCGGTCTGGCGCTGGGGCACGTCAAACCAGGGCATGTACCCCGCGGGCGCTTGGTCGGCCGACTCCTTGGTGTCGAACTCCATGCGCCCCTGCGCATCACAAAACCGCAGCCGGGTGAAGGCGTTGACGATCACCCGCAGTCGGTCTTGCCCCGTGAGTTGGGGGTGCCATTGCGGGGGCTCGTCGCCGTACATGTGGCTCAAAAATTCAGTGTCAAAATGGTTGCTTGCGCTTTCTGCTTCTTGTGACAGTGCTACTGTTTCTGACGTGGTCCACTGCGGCAGAACCCCAGCGTGCACCATCAGCCAGCCGTGGGCCAGCCGGGCCAACGGCTGTTGCCGCAGCCAGTGCAGCAAGGCGTCTCGGTCGGGGGCTTCCAGGATGTCGGCCAGGGTGTCTTTTTTGCTGAGGCGCCGCGCACCGGCCGCCACTGCCAGCAGGTGCAGGTCGTGGTTGCCCAGCACGCAACGCACGGCGTCGCCTTGGGTGCTGGCCCAGCGCAGCACGCCCAACGAATCGGGACCCCGGTTCACCAGGTCGCCCAGCAGGTACAGCGTGTCGCGGCTGGGGGAAAAGCCCACGGTGTCCAACAACCGGTCCAGGGCGGGGCGGCAGCCCTGGATGTCGCCCATCATGTAAAGTGCCATGCCCTGATTATGGATACCCTTCTCATCGTCTTTCTCACCCTGCTCAACGGGGCATTTGCCATGTCCGAAATGGCGTTGGCGGCCAGCAAGAAGGCCCGTTTGCAGGCCCTGGCCGAAGCGGGGGACAAAGGCGCCCGCGCGGCGCTGGACCTGATGGACCGGCCCACCCAGTTCCTGTCGTCGGTGCAGGTGGGCATCACGTCCATCGGCATGCTCAACGGCATCGTGGGCGAGGCCGCGTTCAGCGACTCGTTGGCGGCCGTGTTCGAGGTGTGGGGATGGTCGGGCCGTTCCGCCGAGGTGTCGGCCACCGCGGTGGTGGTGGTCATCATCACCTTTGTCACCATCGTGTTTGGCGAGTTGGTGCCCAAGCGCATCGGGCAGCTGTACCCCGAGTCGGTGGCGCGGCACATGGCGCGGCCCATGAACTGGGTGGCCCGCGGCGCAAGGCCTTTTGTGGCGCTGCTGTCGGTCACCACGTCGGGGGTGTTGCGCCTGCTGCGCATCGACACCAATGCGGTGCAGCACGTCACCGAAGAAGAGATTGCCGCCAGCCTGGAGCAAGGGGTGGACGCCGGCATCATCGAGGCCCACGAGCACCAGATGGTGCGCAACGTGTTTTTGCTGGATGCCCGACAGCTTGGGTCCATCATGGTGCCTCGGGCCGACGTGAAGTGGCTGGAGGCCGCGGACAGCGTGGCCGATGCCCTGCGATGCGCCTGGCAGTGGGGGCATTCGTGGTACCCGGTTTGCCGTGGGGGGCTGGACGATGTGGTCGGGGTCATCCATGTGGCCCAGCTGATGCAGGTGCATGCCCGGCAGGGCTTGGCTTCGGGCGATGAGCCCACCCCACTGGGTGCCCATGTGCAAACGGCGGTGTTTGTGCCCGAAACCCTGTCCGGCATGGAGCTGCTGGAGCAATTCCGTGTGCAGGCCATGCGCATGGTGTTCGTGGTGGATGAGTACGGCGTGGTTCAGGGTTTGCTCACGCCGTTGGACCTGCTGGAGGCCATCACCGGCGAACTGCAACCCGAAACCGCGGTGGACGCCTGGGCCACCCCACAAGCCGATGGCTCTTGGCGCGTGGATGGGGCCATGCCTGCTCAGGAGTTGAAGGCTCGCCTGGACCTGGTGGACCTGCCCGACGAGGACAAGGGCCGCTACAACACCGTGGCCGGGCTCATGCAGACGGTGGCCGGTGACCTGCTGGCCTGCGGCGACACGGTGGACTGGGGCGGCTGGCGTTTCGAGGTGGAGGCCATGGATGGCCGCCGCATCGACCGCGTGCTCATCCGCCGTGAGCAGGGGGCTCACCCGGACGGTGAGCGAACAACCAATCCTTGAAGGCCAGGGCCGCGGCGGACAGGCGCTTGCCGCGGGGGTACACCACATGCCAGTGCCTCACCAGCGGGAAACCCTGCACATCCAGCCGGGCCAGTTCACCCAGTGCCAGCTCGGGCCCCACGGTGTGGGCCGACAGCACCGCCAGGCCCAAGCCCCCGGCCACGGTCTGTTTGATGGCTTCGTTGCTCCCCACCTCCAGCCGGTTCTTCAGGGTGACGCCGTGGGTGGCAAAAAAGCGCTCGGCTGTCAGGCGCGTGCCTGAGCCGGGTTCGCGCAGGATGAACGGCTCGTTCGCCAGCCGAGTGGGGGCGATGGCGGCCTGCCCCACCAGGGGGTGCTGCGGCGGGGCCACCAGCACCAATGGGTTTTGCCCGAAGGCTTCGCTGAGCACGTCCATCTGCTCGGGCGGTTGCCCCATGATGTACAGGTCGTCCTGGTTCTGGGCCAGCCGTTGCAGCAGGTTCTCCCGGTTGCCGACCACCATGGCCACCTCGATGCCCGGATGGGCCGCGCAGAACCCCCCCAGCAGCTTGGGCACGGTGTACTTGACCGTGGTGAGAATGGCCAGCTTCAGGCTGCCTTTTTCCACCCCCTGCAAAGCGGCGAGGTCGTCCGACAGTTGGTCCATGCGCCGCTCCAGGTCGGCACAGGCGTCGGCCAGGGTGCGACCGGCAGCGGTGAGGTAGATTTTTTTGCCCAATTGCTCGAACAACGGCTGCCCCACCGTGTCTGCCAGCTGCTTGACCTGCAGCGACAGGGTGGGGGGTGTCAGGTGCAAGGCCTCCGCGGCGCGGGCAAAACTGCCCTGGCGCGCCACCGCCAGGAAGATGCGCAACTGGTGCAGGGTGACGTGACGGAGGTTCAAAATGGTTTACAAAGGTAAAACATAACGATCAAAACATTTTACTTTTGCTTATTTGTTGACGGGCCAACAATCGCAGCCATCGACCACACCTTCTGATGGAGACCCGCATGGACCAAAGCAGCCGCTACGCCAACCTGAGCCTGAACGAGCAAGACCTGATGCAGGCGGGACAGCACATCCTGGTGGCCTACAAGATGAAGCCCCAGGCCGGGCATGGCTACCTGGAAGCCGCGGCCCACTTCGCTGCCGAGTCGTCCACGGGCACCAACGTGGCGGTGTGCACCACCGACGACTTCACCAAAGGGGTGGATGCGCTGGTCTACCACATCGACGAAGCCACCGAGGACATGCGCATTGCCTATCCGCTGGCCCTCTTTGATCGCAACGTGATCGACGGGCGCATGATGCTGGTGTCCTTCCTCACGCTGACCATTGGCAACAACCAGGGCATGGGGGACATCGAACACGCCAAGATGATCGACTTCTGGGTGCCGCCCGAGGTGATCCGCCAGTTCGACTGCCCGGCCACCAACCTCCAGGACCTGTGGCGCATCCTGGGGCGTCCGGTGCAAGACGGGGGCTACATCTCGGGCACCATCATCAAGCCCAAGTTGGGTCTGCGTCCCGAGCCCTTTGCCCAGGCGGCGTATGAATTCTGGCTGGGCGGCGACTTCATCAAGAACGACGAACCCCAGGGCAACCAGGTGTTTGCACCGCTGAAAAAGACCATCCCCCTGGTGTACGACGCCATGAAGCGTGCCATGGACGAGACCGGGCAGGCCAAGCTGTTTTCGATGAACATCACCGCCGACGACCACCACGAAATGCTGGCGCGGGCCGACTTTGCCTTGGAAGTGTTCGGCCCCGATGCCAACAAGCTGGCCTTCCTGGTGGATGGCTACGTGGGCGGTCCGGGCATGGTCACCACGGTGCGGCGGCAGTACCCCAATCAGTTTCTGCACTACCACCGGGCGGGTCATGGGGCGGTCACCTCGCCCAGCTCCAAGCGGGGCTACACCGCGTTTGTGCTGGCCAAGATGAGTCGGTTGCAAGGGGCCTCGGGCATCCATGTGGGCACCATGGGTTACGGCAAGATGGAAGGTGAGGGCGACGACAAGGTCATTGCCTACATGATCGAGCGCGACGAATGCCAGGGGCCGGTCTACTTCCAGAGGTGGGATGGGGTCAAGGCCACGGCCCCCATCGTTTCGGGGGGCATGAACGCCTTGCGCCTGCCCGGTTTTTTCGAAAACCTGGGGCATGGCAACGTCATCAACACCGCGGGTGGCGGGGCCTACGGGCACATCGACAGCCCGGCCGCCGGGGCGATCTCCCTGCGCCAGTCGTACGAGTGCTGGAAGGCCGGGGCCGACCCTGTGGAGTGGGCCCAGGAACACCGCGAATTTGCGCGGGCGTTCGAATCGTTCCCGGGTGATGCCGACCGCCTGTACCCGGGCTGGCGGCAAAAGTTGGGCGTGGCCTGAGCCTGGCTGTTGCGCAGGGGTCACGAAGGGTGGGGGACGGGGTGGCAAAGGGCTACATTAAGCCCTTCTGTTCCCTCCACCTGAGTTCACCGCAATGTCTCCCCTTCTTCACGAAGATCCGTCCACCACCCATGGCACCGAGCATGTGCTGATGAGCCTGTGCAACTCGGTCACCAAGGTGCTGACCGTGGCGACACACACGCAAATCCAGTACTCCGGCATGGTGCAGCGCATCTCCAAAACCTGCCTCAAGCCCGACATTGGCTGTTTTGTGTTGTTCGACGGCGGGTTTTCCGGCTTGGTGATCCTGAACTTCTCCGGTGCCGCCGCCATGGAGATGTACCAGAACTACATGGTCAGCATGGGCATGCCGCGTGACGAACTGGCCAGCTCCTACACCTCGGACGAGGTCAGCAACGTCATGGGCGAGCTGATGAACCAGGTGCTGGGCGATTTCACCAGCAAGGTGCGGCGCGAGCTGCAGACCCACATCACGCAAAACCAACCCAAGATGCTGGTGTTGAACAAGCAGGTGCAGCTCAGTGTGGACGCCAACCTCGACAAGCCCGAGGCCCGGCGCGTGACGTTCTACACCGGCAAGAACCACATTTTTTACCTGGAGCTGGCGATGGACCACACCGAGTTCATCAAGCTCTACGACTTTGAGCCCCAGGCCGAACCCGAGCCCGACCAGGTCATGGCCGAAGTGGCCGCCTCGCCCGCCGGAGGTGGCGCGCCCGTGCCCCCGCCCGCGGACGCATCCGACACCGACGAACTGCTGCGTTCGCTGGGCATGTGACCCATTCAGTAATGCGGCGGCAACTCGTCGCGCAGGCTGCGAAATTCGCCGGGTGACGCCTGCCGCGCCAGTTGCTGGCGCAGCTGCGTCACTTCATGGGTCAGCCGGTCGATCTGGTCTTGCTGGCGGGCCACCAGGGTGTTCAAGGTGTCCAGCAGGTCATCGGCATAACTGGCTTTGATTTCCAGCGCGGTCAGGCGGTCGTCCACGGTTTGAGTGCTCATGCCCGCCATCATGCAACAGGGTTCACCAACTGGCTTCGCGGTCGGGTGTGGCGCTGATGCGGTGAATGCTCAGGTCGGCACCGTCGAATTCGGCCTCCTGATCGAGTCGCAGCCCCACGGTGGCTTTCAGCGTGCCATACACCACCGCGCCGCCCAGCAGCGCCCAGGTGACGCCCAATGCGGTGCCGATGGCCTGGGCGATGAGGTTCACCCCACCCAGGCCGCCAAAGCCCGTGCTGCCGAAAATGCCCGCGGCCAGTCCGCCCCAGGTGCCACACAGGCCGTGCAAGGGCCAGACGCCCAACACATCGTCCACCTTCCAACGGTTTTGCGTCCAGGTGAACATCACCACAAACAGCACACCAGCCACTGCACCCACCACCAGGGCACCCAGCGGATGCATCAGGTCGGAGCCGGCGCACACGGCCACCAGGCCGGCCAGCGGGCCGTTGTGCACAAAGCCGGGGTCGTTCTTGCCCGCCACCAGGGCGGTGAGCGTGCCGCCCACCATGGCCATGAGTGAGTTGACGGCCACCAGGCCGGACATTTTGTCCACGGTCTGGGCGCTCATCACGTTGAAGCCAAACCAGCCCACGCACAAGATCCAGGCTCCCAAGGCCAGGAAGGGGATGTTGGACGGCGGGTGGGCCGACATGGCGCCGTCCTTGCGGTAGCGGTTGGACCGTGCGCCCAGCAGCAGCACTGCGGGCAGGGCGATCCAGCCGCCCACCGCATGCACCACCACAGAACCCGCAAAGTCATGAAACTCCGCCCCGGTGAGGTCCTTGATCCACGCCTGCACGCCAAAGTGCTGGTTCCAGGCAATGCCCTCGAAGAATGGGTACACCACACCCACGATGACCGCAGTGGCCATCAGTTGGGGCCAAAAGCGCGCCCGTTCGGCAATGCCACCGGAAATGATGGCGGGGATGGCGGCGGCAAAGGTGAGCAGGAAGAAGAACTTCACCAGCTCGTAGCCGTTTTTCTGGGCCAGCTGCTCAGCCCCCACAAAGAAGTGGGTGCCGTAAGCCACCGCATAACCCACCACAAAGTAGGCGATGGTGGAGACCGAAAAGTCCACCAGGATCTTGACCAGGGCGTTCACCTGGTTCTTTTTGCGCACGGTGCCCAGCTCCAGGAACGCAAACCCGGCGTGCATGGCCAGCACCATGATGCCTCCCAACAGAATGAACAGTGCGTCTGTGCCTTGTTTTAGTGCATCCATATCCATCAATGCCTTGAATTGGTGAGTTGTGGTTCAAAACAGTGCACTCCACCGCCATGAACGGATGACGAAGTGCGTGCACCAAAGAAAAGCAATTAACGCGCCAATTTGGTGTTTGCGGCTGATTTTGGGGCGATTTGTGGCAAGGATTTGCGTTTGTGTGGTGCGTTCGGCACCGTGGGTGGGCGCTTGAGGCTCAGGGTGTGTGTGTGCTTGGTGCATCGCCGGGCAGCGACACCAGCGGGCCGTAAATGCGGGCCAGGTGGCCTTCGGCTCGCTCCAGCATGAAGTAGCGGAAGGCTTCCGCGGCAGGCGACAGCATTTTGGACAGCATGTGCACCACGTTCCAGGCCCGCACGATGGGGGTGCCTTCCACGTCCAGTTTGGCCATGAGCTTGTGCTCCAGCTCCAGCCCGATGGTGTGGAGGGACAGAAAGCTCAGCCCCATGCCCGCCATCACGGCCTGTTTGATGGTTTCGTTGCTGGACATTTCCATCACCACCCGGGGCTCCAGCCGGTGCTTGTCCAAAAAGGCTTCCATGGCGGCGCGGGTGCCGGAACCCCGTTCGCGCACGATGAAACCATGGGGGCGCAGGCTTTCCACCGTGGGGTGGCCGAACTTCAGCAGCGGGTGGTCGGTGGGGGCCACGAACACATGGGGGTGTGCGGCAAAGGGCTCGGCACGCGTGGCCAGCTCGCGCGGCGGGCGGCCCATGACGGCAATGTCCACCTCGTTGCCTTGCAGCAGCTTGACCAGTTGTTCCCGGTTGCCGGTGGCCAGGCGGATTTCCACGCCCGGGTGCTCCCGCTGGAATTCGCCCAGCAGGCGCGGCAAGAAGTATTTGGCGGTGCTGACCATGCCGATGGTGAGCGTGCCTGCCTCCACCTGTTGCAGGCGGGCGGCCATGTCCTCGGCGTCTTTCAGCGTGGCCAGCATCTTGCGGGCGTAGACCAGCATGTACTCGCCCGCGGTGGTCAGGGCCACCTGGCGCCCGCTGCGCTCGAACAGGGGCAGGCCCACATGGCCTTCCAGCTCCTTGACCTGCATGGTCACCGCGGGCGGCGTGAGGTGCAGGGCCTCGGCGGCGCGGGCAAAGCTGAGGTGGCGCGCCACCTCGCTGAACACACGCAGTTGGCGAAAGGTGGCGTTTTTCATTCAGCAATACCTGAATCGAGCATAAAGTAAATGTGAATTTACCTTACTTTCGCCTGTGCTTACAGTTGGCTTCAACGACCTTCAACCCCTTCACAGGACGTGGCCATGACCCTGCTGCAAGCCTTGATTTTTGACGTGGACGGCACCCTGGCCGACACCGAGCGGGCCCACCTGGCGGCGTTCAACCACGCCTTTGCCGAAGAGGGGCTGGACTGGCACTGGGACGAGGCGCTGTACACCCGGTTGCTGGACATTTCCGGGGGCAAGGAGCGCATGCTGCACCACTGGCGCAGCGTCAACCCCCACCTGAAGGACATTGGCGGCGCGGGGGTGCGCGACACCCTCGACCGCCTGCACCAGGTCAAGACCGCAGCCTACGAACAGGCCGTGAACGATGGGGCGGTGGCCCTGCGCCCCGGCGTGTTGCGGCTGATGGACGAAGCCTTGCGCGCCAACATCCGCTTGGCCATTGCCACCACCACCTCGCCCGTCAACATCGCGGCCCTGCTGCGCCGTGCCATTGGCGTGGACTGGCGCAGCCACTTTGTGGCCATTGGCGACGCCTCCACCGCGCCCCTCAAGAAACCACACCCGCAGGTGTACCGGCACATGCTGTCGGCCCTGGCGCTGCCCGCTTCGGCCTGCGTGGCGTTTGAGGATTCGGCCAATGGCCTGCAGGCGGCCACGGCGGCGGGGTTGGCCACGGTCATCACGCCCACGTCGTTCACGCGGCACCACGACTTTGGCCAAGCCTTGCGGGTGGTGCCCGACCTGAACCAGGTGGGGCTGGCCCATGTGCGCAGCTGGCACGCCGAGGCGGTGGGGGCGGGCGTTCAGTGACAATTCAGCCCCTCCACCCTCTGTTGTTCACGCATTCATTGCAGGTTTTTCCATGAGCTCCAACGTTCGCATCGCCCCCTCCATCCTGTCCGCCGACTTTGCCCGCCTGGGCGAGGAAGTGCGCGCCATTGAAGCCGCCGGGGCCGACCTGGTGCACTTTGACGTGATGGACAACCACTACGTGCCCAACCTCACCATCGGCCCGCTGGTGTGTGAGGCCATCCGCCCGCACGTGAAGATCGGGATTGACGTGCACCTGATGGTGGAGCCGGTCGATGCGCTCATTCCGCTGTTTGCCAAGGCCGGGGCCAACATCATCACCTTCCACCCCGAGGCCAGCCGCCACGTGGACCGCACGCTGCAACTGATTCGCGACCACGGGTGCAAGGCCGGGTTGGTGCTCAACCCCGCCACCTCGGTCCATGTGCTGGACCACGTGATGGACAAGCTGGACATGGTGCTGTTGATGAGCGTCAACCCCGGGTTTGGCGGGCAGAAGTTCATCCCCAGCACGCTGGACAAGCTGCGCACCGTGCGCCAGCGCATCACCGCCCACCAAGCCGAAGGCGGCCAGCCCATCTGGTTGGAGGTGGACGGTGGCGTCAAGGTGGACAACATTGCCGAGATCGTCCGCGCCGGGGCCGACACCTGCGTGGCCGGCAGCGCCGTGTTCGGTTCACCCGATGCCGATGGCGGCTACCGTGGCGTGATGCAGGCCCTGCGCGCCGCGGCGGCCACCGCCTGACGGTCTGACGGCCTGAGCCGGACCACCGGCTTCGCACCACTCACTGGTTTTCGACTTTCATGCCCCGCTGCGGCGGGGCAGGGGACGGTGTTGTCTTTTTGTTCTTGCCCGAGGTGATCATGCCCTTGTCTCAACGCTCCACATTGACGCAGTTCCTCATCGAGGAGCGTCGCCGTTACCCGCAAGCCAGTGGCGACTTCAACGCCTTGCTGCTGGACGTGGCCCTGGCCTGCAAGGCCATTGCCCGGGCAGTGGCCTTTGGCGAGCTGGGCGGCATGCTGGGCAACCACACCGGAGAGGCCGAGGCCGTCAGCACCAACGTGCAGGGCGAGGTGCAAAAGAAGCTGGACGTGATCAGCAACGACATGTTCATCCGCACCAACGAATGGGGCGGCACGCTGGCCGGGCTGGCGTCGGAGGAAATGGAGCAGCCCCACCAGATCCCCGCCCAGTACCCTCGCGGCAAGTACCTGCTGGTGTTCGACCCGCTGGACGGCTCCAGCAACATCGACGTGAACGTGTCGGTGGGCAGCATTTTCTCCATCCTGCGGGCGCCGCAGGCGGTGGTGGACAGTGGCCGCGACGTGACGGTGGACGACTTTCTGCAACCCGGCACCCGGCAGGTGGCTGCGGGCTATGCCATCTACGGCCCCACCACCATGCTGGTGCTGACGGTGGGCAATGGCGTCAACGGCTTCACGCTGGACCCCAGCCTGGGCGAGTTCAAGCTGACGCACCCCCACATCCAGGTGCCGGTTGACACGCACGAATTTGCCATCAACGCCTCCAACAGCCGCTTCTGGGAGGCGCCGGTCAAGCGGTATGTGGACGAATGCCTGGTCGGCAAACCCGGCCCCCGCGGCAAGGACTTCAACATGCGCTGGATTGCCAGCATGGTGGCCGAGGCCCACCGCATCCTGATGCGCGGCGGCGTGTTTTTGTACCCCCGCGACACCAAGGACCCCAGCAAGCCCGGCCGCCTGCGCCTGCTGTACGAGGCCAACCCCATCGCCATGGTGATGGAGCAGGCCGGGGGCCGCGCCAGCACCGGGCGCGAGCCCATGCTGAGTGTGCAGCCCACGTCGTTGCACCAGCGCATTGGCCTGGTGTTTGGCAGCAAACACGAGGTGGAGCGCATCGAGCGTTACCACGCCGAGCCCCAGCCCTGCGCCGAAGCGGCCAGCCCGCTGTTCAACGAGCGCAGCCTGTTCCGCGATTGAGGCTTGTGGATGCTATTGATTGAATAGCTTCCTGCGCTTTCAAATAAAGCGCTAGGTGCCAAAAAAGTTTGTAAAACTGCCAGGAGACCGCCATGTCTGAACGCCACCCCATCATCGCCATCACCGGCTCGTCGGGCGCGGGGACGTCCACCGTCACCAAGACCTTCCAGAACATCTTCCGCCGGGAGGGTTTGAAGTCCGCCATCATCGAAGGCGACAGTTTTCACCGCCACGACCGCCAGGAAATGAAGCGTCGCGCCGCCCAGGCCGAGGCCGAGGGCAACAAGCACTTCAGCCACTTCGGGGCGGACAACAACCTGTTTGGCGAGCTGGAGGGCCTGTTCAAGAGCTACGCCGAATCGGGCACGGGCCGCAGCCGCAAGTACCTGCACAACGCCGAGGAGGCCGCGCCCTACCAGCAGGAGCCGGGCACCTTCACCCCCTGGGAGGTCTTGCCGCCGGACACCGACATCCTGTTCTACGAAGGCCTGCACGGCGCCGTCAAAACCGCGGAGCACGACATTGCCCGCTACCCCGATTTGTTGATTGGCGTGGTGCCCGTGATCAATCTGGAATGGATACAGAAACTCATCCGCGACAAGACCCAACGCGGCTACAGCACCGAGGCGGTGACCGACACCATCCTGCGTCGCATGCCGGACTACGTAAACTACATCGTTCCGCAGTTTGAGCACACGCACGTCAATTTCCAGCGGGTGCCCATGGTGGACACTTCCAATCCCTTCATTTCACGCGACATTCCCAGTGCGGACGAGAGCATGGTGGTCATCCGTTTTGCCAAGCCCAAAGGCATCGACTTTCCCTACCTGCTGAACATGATCGACAACAGCTACATGAGCCGCGCCAACACCATCGTGGTGCCAGGCGGCAAAATGGAGCTGGCCATGCAGCTCATCTTCACCCCGTTCATCTGGCGAATGATGGAGCGTCGCAAACGCGCCCTGGGCCTGTGATTTCGCAGCCCCAGCGCCCACGCCGAATACCCATCCCCCGAAAGGCCCTCCGTCCCATGACCGCCCCCACCCCTGAAATGGCCCGCCAGATGGCCAACGCCATCCGCATCCTGTCTGTCGACGCCATCGAGAAAGCCAAATCCGGCCACCCCGGAGCCCCCATGGGCATGGCCGACATCGCCGAGGTGCTGTGGAACCGCCACCTGCGCCACAACCCCACCAACCCGCATTGGGCCGACCGCGACCGTTTTGTGCTGTCCAACGGCCACGGCTCCATGCTGATCTATGCGCTGCTGCACCTCACCGGCTACGACCTGCCGATGGAAGAAATCAAAAACTTCCGCCAGCTGCACAGCAAGACCGCGGGCCACCCCGAAGTGGGCATCACCCCCGGAGTGGAAACCACCACCGGCCCGCTGGGGCAGGGCATTTCCAACGCCGTGGGCTTTGCCCTGGCCGAAAAGCTGCTGGCTGCGCAGTTCAACAAGCCCGGCCACGGCATCGTGGACCACTACACCTACGCCTTCCTGGGTGACGGCTGCATGATGGAAGGCATCAGCCACGAGGCCTGCGCCCTGGCGGGCACGTTGCGCCTGTCCAAGCTGATTGCCTTCTACGACGACAACGGCATTTCCATCGACGGCCATGTGGAAGGCTGGTTCACCGACGACACGCCCAAGCGCTTCGAAGCCTACGGCTGGAACGTGATCCCGGCGGTGGACGGCCATGACGCCGCCGCCATCGACGCCGCCATCTGTGCCGCACGCGCCCAGGCCGAAAACGCCAACGGCAAGCCCACCCTGATCTGCTGCAAGACCGTCATCGGCAAGGGTTCGCCCAACAAGGCCGGCACGCACGACGTGCACGGTGCCGCACTGGGGGCCGCCGAAATCCAGGCCACCCGCGAAGCCCTGGGCTGGACGGCCGCCCCGTTCGAGATTCCCGCCGACATCGCCGCCGCCTGGGACGCCAAGGCCCGCGGCCAGGCCTCCGAAGCCGCCTGGAACAAGTCCTTCGCCGACTACCGCGCCGCCTTCCCCGCCGAAGCCGCCGAGTTCGAGCGCCGCATGAAGGGTGAACTGCTGCCCGCGTTTGCCGACAAGCTGCCCGAGGTGCTGGCCGCCATCGCCGCCAAGCCCGACGCCTTTGCCACCCGCAAGAGCAGCCAGAACGCGCTGGACGCCCTGGCCCCGCTGGTGCCCGAGTTCTTCGGCGGCAGCGCCGACCTGACCGGCTCCAACCTCACCAACTTCAAGGGCTGCGTCAAGGCCGGTGTGGACACCTGGGGCAACCACCTGAGCTACGGCGTGCGTGAGTTCGGCATGGCCGGCATCATGAACGGCCTGGCACTGCACGGCGGCTTCATCCCCTACGGTGGCACCTTCCTGACCTTCAGCGACTACAGCCGCAACGCCATCCGCATGGCCGCGCTGATGAAGCAGCGCGTGATCCACGTCTTCACCCACGACTCCATCGGCCTGGGCGAAGACGGCCCCACGCACCAGAGCATCGAGCATGTGCCCTCGCTGCGCATCATCCCCGGTGTGGACGTGTGGCGTCCCGCCGACGGGCTGGAAACCGCGGTGGCCTGGGCTGCGTCCATCGAGCGCAAGGACGGCCCCAGCGCCCTGTGCCTGAGCCGCCAGAACCTGCCCCGCCTGACCGAAGCCGCCCAAGCCGACAGCATCCGCAAGGGTGGCTACGTGCTGGCCGAGGGGGTCAACCCCGTGGCCGTGATCCTGGCCACCGGCTCGGAAACCTCGCTGGCCATGGAAGCGCATGCCGCGCTGGCCGCACAAGGCATCAGCACCCGCGTGGTGTCCATGCCCAGCACCAACGTGTTCGACCGCCAGCCCCAGGCCTACCAGGACGCGGTGCTGCCGCTGAACCTGCCCGCGGTGGCCATCGAAGCGGCTCACCCCGACTTCTGGCGCAAATACGTGGGCCGCAGCGGCAAGGTCATTGGCATGCCCACCTTCGGTGAATCCGCCCCCGCCAAGGACCTGTACAAGCACTTCGGCATCACCACCGACGCGGTGGTGGCCGCCGTGCGCGAACTGGTGGGCAAGTGACGCACCAGCGCACCGCCGCCGGGCCGTCCCAAGGCGGGGCAACCCCCCTTGGGAGGGCAGCGACCTGCGGGAGCGTGGGGGGCCAGTTCAGCGCTGTGCTGTTCGACCTGGACGGCACGCTCATCGACACCGCCGCCGAGATTGCCGATGGCGTCAACGACACCCTGGCCGAGCTGGGCTTGCCGTCGGTGACCGAGCAGCAGGTGCGCAGCTGGGTGGGCCACGGCACGCAATCGCTGATGGTGCGCGCCTGTGCCGAGGTGCAGGGCCTCACGGAAGAGGCCGTGCACCAGTCCGGCCAAGTGCCGCGGGTGATGGCGGTGTTTGGCCGTCGCTACCTGGCACGTTGCGGCAGCCGCAGCCGCCTGTACCCCCATGTGCGCGAGGCCTTGGCCCAACTGCGCACGGCGGGCACGCGGTTGGCGGTGGTGACCAACAAGGAGTCGGCCTACACCCAGGTGATTCTGGACGCCCACGGCCTCACGCCCTTGCTGGACCGGGTGGTGTGTGGGGACACCTTTCCCATCCGCAAGCCCGACCCCGCCGGGGTGCTGTCTTGCCTGGAGGGGTTTGGCGTCAGCCGCGAGCAGGCGCTGTTTGTGGGCGATTCGTCGGTGGACGTGGCCACCGCCCGCAACGCGGGGGTGGCGGTGTGGGCGTTACCATACGGTTACAACCTCGGTCAGCCAATCGAGGCCAGCCAGCCTGATCGGGTGGTGGATGATTTTTCGGTTTTTTTTCAAGGCTGAGGCGGTGTGACTCAGCGGGTTTCGGGGTTGCTCGGTGCGTCTGGCCCGTCAGCGATGTGCGGGTTTGTACTGGTAACCTCGGTGTAACGCCAGATTTCGGGTTTCGTTTTTCATTCTTGTTTTTTCATTCTTGTCTTGAGGAGCAAACATGACCATCAAAGTAGGCATCAACGGTTTCGGTCGCATCGGTCGCATGGTGTTCCGGGCTGCGGTCCAGAACTTTTCCGACATTGAGGTGGTGGCCATCAACGACCTGCTGGAACCCGACTACCTGGCCTACATGCTCAAGTACGACAGCGTGCATGGCCGCTTCAAGGGCGAAGTCAGCGTGGACGGCAGCAACCTGATCGTCAACGGCAAGAAGATCCGCCTGACCGCCGTCAAGGACCCGTCCGAACTGAAGTGGGGCGAAGTCGGTGCCGACGTGGTGATCGAGTCCACCGGCATCTTCCTGACCAAGGAAGGCGCACAGAAGCACATCGACGCCGGGGCCAAGAAGGTCATCATGTCCGCCCCCAGCAAGGACGACACCCCCATGTTCGTCTTCGGCGTGAACGACGCCACCTACGTCGGTCAGACCATCATCTCCAATGCGTCGTGCACCACCAACTGTCTGGCGCCAGTGGCCAAGGTGTTGAATGACAAGTGGGGCATCAAGCGCGGCCTGATGACCACCGTGCACGCCGCCACCGCCACGCAAAAGACCGTGGACGGCCCTTCCAACAAAGACTGGCGCGGTGGCCGCGGCATCCTGGAAAACATCATCCCCAGCTCCACCGGTGCCGCCAAGGCCGTGGGCGTGGTGATTCCTGAGCTGAACAAGAAGCTCACCGGCATGTCCTTCCGCGTGCCCACCTCCGACGTGTCGGTGGTGGACCTGACCGTCGAGCTGAACAGCGAAGCCGACTACAAGGACATCTGCGCCGAAATGAAGGCCCAGAGCCAAGGCGCCCTGAAGGGCGTGCTGGGTTACACCGAAGACAAGGTGGTGGCCACCGACTTCCGCGGCGAGCCCTGCACCAGCGTGTTCGACGCCGAGGCCGGCATTGCCCTGGACAAGACCTTCATCAAGGTCGTGTCCTGGTACGACAACGAGTGGGGCTATTCCAACAAGTGCCTGGAAATGGCACGCGTGGTCTCCCGCTGATCGGAGCGCGGCATGAAGTTCCTGCGTTTCTCCGACGTCATTGCCAGCGGCTTTGCCCGCGGCAAGCGCGTGTTCATCCGCGCCGACCTGAACGTGCCCCAGGATGACAACGGCCACATCACCGAGGACACCCGCATCCGTGCCAGCGTGCCCGCGGTGAAGATGGCCTTGGACGCCGGGGCCGCCGTCATGGTCACCAGCCACCTGGGCCGCCCCACCGAGGGCGAGTTCAAGCCCGAGGACAGCCTGGCCCCCGTGGCCACGCGCCTGAGCGAGCTGCTGGGCGTGCCCGTGCGCCTGGTGTCCAACTGGGTGGATGGCGGTTTTGTCTGCGCACCCGGCGAAGTGGTCATGCTGGAAAACTGCCGCCTCAACAAGGGCGAAAAGAAGAACAGCCCCGAACTGGCCGCCAAGCTGGGCAAGCTGTGCGACGTGTTCGTGCACGACGCCTTTGGCACCGCCCACCGCGCCGAAGGCACCACCTACGGCATTGCCGAAACGGCCCCCATCGCCTGCGCCGGCCCGCTGCTGGCCGCCGAGATGGACGCCATTGGCAAGGCCCTGGCCAACCCCAAGCGACCCCTGGCTGCGATCGTGGCGGGCAGCAAGGTCAGCACCAAGCTGACCATCCTGCAAAGCCTGGCCAAGAACGTGGACCAGCTCATTGTGGGTGGCGGCATTGCCAACACCTTCATGCTGGCTGCGGGCCTGAAGATCGGCAAGAGCCTGGCCGAGGCCGATCTGGTGGGCGAAGCCAAGGCCGTCATCGACGCCATGGCCGCCCGCGGGGCCAACGTGCCCATCCCCACCGACGTGGTGGTGGCCAAGGCCTTTGCCGCCGATGCACCGGCCACGGTGAAGAAGGCCACCGAGGTGGCCGACGACGACCTGATTCTGGACATCGGCCCCGAGACCGCCGCGGCCTTGGCCGCGCAGCTCAAGTCCGCGGGCACCATCGTCTGGAACGGTCCGGTGGGTGTGTTCGAGTTTGCCGCCTTCGAAAACGGCACCAAGACCATTGCCGCCGCCATCGCCGAAAGCCCGGCGTTCAGCATTGCCGGCGGGGGCGACACCCTGGCCGCCATTGCCAAGTACGGCATCGAGAAGCAGGTGGGCTACATCTCCACCGGCGGCGGTGCCTTTCTGGAGGTGCTGGAAGGCAAAACCCTGCCGGCCTTCGAGGTGCTGGCCCGCCGCGCCACCTGAGCGTTTTCTGCTTGCTATTTGAACAATAGCTTCCACTGCATACAGAGAAAGCGGTGGAGGCTATTTTTTTACACAACTTAGGAGCCCACCATGGCACTCATTTCCCTGCGCCAGCTGCTGGACCATGCCGCCGAGAACGGCTACGGTCTGCCCGCGTTCAACGTCAACAACATGGAGCAGGTCCAGGCCATCATGATGGCGGCCGATGCCACCAACAGCCCGGTCATCCTGCAAGGTTCGGCCGGGGCCCGTTCGTACGCGGGTGAGCCCTTCCTGCGTCACCTCATCCTGGCCGCGCTGGAAGCCTACCCCCACATTCCCGTGTGCATGCACCAGGACCATGGCGCGTCGCCCGGCGTGTGCTTTCGCTCCATCCAGTCGGGCTTCAGCTCGGTGATGATGGACGGCAGCCTGCGCGAAGACGGCAAAACCCCCGCCAGCTACGAGTACAACGTGGAAGTGACCGCCCGCGTGGCCCAGTTGGCCCACGCCTGTGGCGTGTCGGTGGAAGGTGAGCTGGGTTGCCTGGGCAGCCTGGAAACCGGCAAGGCCGGTGAAGAAGACGGCCACGGTGCCGAAGGCACGCTGGACCATTCCGCGCTGCTGACCGACCCCAACGAGGCCGCCGACTTCGTGGCCAAGACCCAGGTGGATGCGCTGGCCATCGCCATCGGGACCAGCCACGGGGCCTACAAGTTCACGCAAAAGCCCACCGGCAAGGTGCTGCGCATCGACCGCGTGAAGGAAATCCATGCCCGCATTCCCAACGTGCACTTGGTCATGCACGGTTCGTCGTCGGTGCCGGAAGACTGGCTGGCCATCATCAACCAGTACGGTGGTGACATGGGCCAGACCTACGGCGTGCCGGTCGAGGAAATCGTCGAAGGCATCAAGAACGGCGTGCGCAAGATCAACATCGACACCGACCTGCGCATGGCCAGCACCGGCTCCATCCGCCGCCACATGGCCGAAGACCGCAAGAACTTCGACCCCCGCAAGTTCCTGAAGGAAGCCACCAAGGCCATGTCGGGCATCTGCATGCAGCGCTACGAAGCCTTTGGCGCCGCCGGTCAGGCCAGCAAGATCGGCAAGGTCTTCAGCCTGGAAGAGATGCAGAAACGTTACGACAAGGGCGAGCTGGCCCCGCGCATCGCCTGATCAGCAAGGGTTTCGCCGGTCGTACCAGACCACACAAGATGCACTCCCCGAGAGCACGGTGCCCACCGTGCACACGGGGGCGCTGGGCGTTGGCAACGTGACATCGGGAGTGCCTGGCGGGCTGCTGGGGTTCAGTGCTTCGTAGCCCGCCCGGAAGTTGATGGTGTCAATGGTTGCCGTGCCAGGCCCACTTTTCACCCAGGCGTAGCCAATGGGGCCACACACCACGGGGCCCGTCATCCAGCCCACGTCGGTGCCTGTCAGCTCGGTGCCGCTGGTGGTCAATGTTTGCAGCGTGGGCGTGCCATAGGCGTACCCGTCAGAAACCTGCATCAGCGCGCTGCTGCCCACCAGTGCGGACAGCAAGAGCACAAACACCCCGCGCCCGGCCTGACGCCGGATCAGCGCCAACCCGAGCACCGCCAGGCTCACGGCCAGCGCGGCACTCAGCCAGGGTGACAGGGGGACCGCGCTGGTGGCGGGTGCGGTGCTGGTGAAGTTGATGATGACTTGCGACGAAGCCGGTGCTGCCATGCCGAGTGTCATCAGCGTGATGCAGCCCAACGAAAAGGCCAGGTTTTTCTTCATGTGATTGCTGTGCTTGGAGCGTGTGATTTCCCGGTCACACCCTGTGTGCCGGACAGGCCAATGGGCCTGCGCGGCGCATGCTAGGGTCAGCGCGTCACAGCAGCGTCACAAGAAAAAAAGCCATGCCACGGGGTCCGTGGCATGGCTCCAAGCTCCAAACACCCGGGGCGTGAGGCCCTGGGCGCTTTCGCACATCAAATCGGTTGTGGGGCGCGAGGGCTCACTTTCCGCTCAGGTACTCAGCCACCGCATGCATTTCCAGCGCGGTCATTTTTTCGACCACGGTGTGCATGACGGCGTTGTCGTTGGTGCGCTCCCGCTTGTTGAACAGCTTGAGCTGCGTCTCGACATAAGCGGCGATCTGCCGCCCCAGGCGGGGCAGGTGGGCCGCCCCTTCCGCGTTGGTGCCATGGCAGCCCACGCAGGCCGGCACGCCGCTGAACTTGTTGCCGTTGTGGAAGATGTACTGCCCCATGGCGGCCAGCTGGGGTTCCTTGGGTTCTTCGCGGGGCAGCTCCATCTTTTGGTAGTACTGGCCCAGGGCCACCATCTCATCGGGCGTCAGCTTGGCCACCATTTCCACCATGGCCGTGCTTTTGCGCGCCCCCGACTTGAAGGCGTTGAGCTGCTTGGCGATGTACTCGGCGTTCTGCCCGGCCAGGCGGGGAAAAATCTCGCTGGTGGACTCACCATGCGCCCCATGGCACAGGAAGCATGAACCTCCCGCAATCTTCTTGGCACGGGCTTCGTCGGCCTGTGCCCAGGCGGAGGGGCCCGAGAGCAGGCTGCCGACCGCCACCAGGGCGGCCAGCGCGGGGAGGGCGTGGCGGGAGGAGAACAGGCTCACGTCGGTCCTTTGCATGTCGGGGTTTCAGGCCAGGGTGTCGGCCCAGATGTTGCGCGCCCAGGCGTGGGCGTAACGGCCTTCCAGCTCGCTGGCGGCCACCGACACACCACCGGCACCGGCCACGGGCATCATGGTCTTTTTCTCGGCGTCGTAGCGGTGCACGCTGGAGACGTGCACCACGTCTTCGTCGGTCACGAAGCTGTAGCAGGTGTTGGCGTAGATGGGAAGGGCAGGGGGTTCCTTGCCTTGCAGCAACGACACCACGGCGGCGGCACAGGTTTTGGCGTGCTGGTTGGCCATGTGGCCCGATTTGGGCATGGCCGGAGCGATCTGGATGGCGTCGCCCAGCACATGCACGTTCTTGGAGGCTTTGGATTCGAAGGTGAGGAAGTCCACCTCGCACCAACGCTTGTTGGCCGTGGCCAGGCCGGAATTGACGGCGATGTCGCCCGCCCGCATGTCGGGCAGCACGTTCAACACCGAGGCCTTGACGTCGTCCCCAAACTCCAGCTTGGCGGTGAGGGTGGCGGCATCCACGTCCACCACCTTGCTCTTGTTGCGGTAGTCGATGATGCCCTTGTAATGCTCACTCCAGGCCTTCTTGAACAACGCGGCTTTGGAAATCACGTCGTCGTTGGCGTCGAGGATGACGACCTTGCTCTTGGGCTTGGCCTTCTTGAAATAGCTGGCCACCAAGCAGGCGCGCTCATAAGGGCCGGGTGGGCAGCGGTACGGGGCGAGCGGAATGGACAGCACATAGGTGCCCCCATCGGGCATGGCTTCGAGCTGCTTGCGCAGGGCCACGGTCTGCGGGCCGGCTTTCCACGAGTGCAGCACCTTGGCCTGGGCGTCGGCAGAGGCCATGCCGGGCAGGTTTTCGTACATGAAGTCGATGCCGGGTGAGACGATCACGCGGTCAAACGGCAACTCGCCGCCGCCAGCCAGCTTGACCACCTTTTTCTCGGCGTCGATGGCACTGACCCTGTCCTTGACCCGCTTGACGCCATGGCGCCTTTGCAGGTTGTCATAGGGCGTGGTGATGTCGGCCATGGTCTTGTAGCCACCCAGCACCAGGTTGGACATGGGGCAGGACACAAAGGCTTCGTTGGGCTCGACCAGGGTCACGTCCACCGAACCCTCGGAGAACAGGCGCAGGTACTTGGCGGCGGTGGCACCGCCGTAGCCCCCGCCAATGACCACGACCCTGCCGATGCTGGGGCCACTGCCGGTGGTGGCGCAGCCTGACATCAGGCCCACCGTGCCCAGCGCAGACCCGGCACCCAGGGTTTGAACAAATTGACGACGTTGCATGAGGTTCTCTCCGGTCCGGGTTCAGGGGGCTTTTTTGGGCTGAGCGGCGAAGTAGCCGGCAATGTCGGCCAGTTGCTCGTCGGTGTAGCCCTTGGAGAGCTGGTGCATGAGGGTTGCGGGCTTGCGCCCGGCTTTGAAATCCAGCAGCTTTTGCAGCATCTCAGCTTTGTCTTTGCCCGCCAGAGGCTCAATGCCCGGCTGCGCCTGACCGTTGGTGCCGTGGCAGTTGGCGCAGGCCGCTGCCCACACCTTGACTTGGGCCACCTGGGCCTGCGCCAGGGCCGCGCCCAGCGCCAGGGCCGTGCCCAGCAGGATTCGTGACGTGGTGTTCATGTGGTGTGTGTGCTCCATGTGGGGTGAGGCGAAGTCACTTGTATATCAGTGGTTGCCGATATTGCGATTCATGCTAGCGGCTGCGTTCGCTTCCGCGTGATCGTGGAAACCCTGAATGATGCCTGCCTTGTTTTGGCGTACCCTGACATACCCCGCGGGGTTATCAGGGCGTGCCTTGTCAGTGTGTGTTGGGTTTGCGGGTTTACACTAATCCATATATTAGCAACTGCGCATATATTTCCATTCGAGCAAACAAACGGAGACATGGACTTGGCTGCCCCGCAAGAGGTTTTTGAATCTGCCGCACGCTACTTCGGGGTGTTGGCAGAGCCTGCGCGGCTCAAGATCATCCATGCGCTGTGCTGCGAAGAAAAAAGTGTCAACGCCATCATCGCCGCCACCGGCATGGCGCAGGCCAATGCCTCGCGCCACCTGGGGCTGATGTACCAGGCGGGTGTGCTGTCGCGTCGCCGGGAAGGCACGCAGGTGTTTTATCGGGTCACTGAAAACCTGTTTCCGGACCTGTGCCGGACGGTGTCCGCCCAGATCGGGTGCGACCGCACGCAGTGCCCTTCGTCGTCCTCGTTCCCCCTCCAACCAGAAGGAAAAAACAAGTGTCTACAGACTTGAGAGAAGTCATCGGGCGGGTTGTGCCTGCGCCCGAGAACCACCTGAGCCCAGACATGCTCGACAAGGCACGCAAGGCACGGCGCAGCTTCATGGGCAAGGCCCTGGCCATGGGGGCGGGGGTGGCCGCAGCGGCCAAGGCGGGTGCCGTCACGGCGGCGGAGGGGGAAGACGCCATCCTGACCCTGCCCGAGCACACCAAGGGCCTGGGCATGCCCGTGGCCACCAACCCCTATGGCGTGCCCAGCCAGTGGGAAAAGAACCTGGTGCGCCGCGAAAGCCCCGGCCTGACCCGTGTGCCCCAAGCCTCGGTGAGCTTCACGCCGCTGCAGGGCCTGTTCGGCATCATCACGCCCAGCGGTTTGCACTTTGAGCGTCACCACCAGGGCTGGTGGGACATTGACCCCTCCAAACACCGCCTGATGATCAACGGCATGGTCAAGCGCCAGCGCGTGTTCACCATGGACGACCTGATGCGCCTGCCCAGCGTCTCGCGCATCCACTTCATCGAGTGTGGTGCCAACTCCGCCACCGAATGGGGCAACGTGGCGGTGTCGTCGGTGCAGTACTCGCACGGCATGCTGAGCTGCTCGGAATTCACCGGGGTGCTGCTGTCCACGCTGCTGGACATGTGCGGCTACGACAAGAAGAACGCCAAGGTGGTGCTGGCCGAGGGGGCCGACGGCTCTTCCATGACCCGCACCATCGACATCGAGCGCGCCATGGACGACGTGATCGTCGCCTGGGCCATGAACGGCGAAATGCTGCGCCCCGAAAACGGCTACCCGCTGCGCCTGGTGGTGCCGGGTGTGCAGGGCGTGAGCTGGGTGAAATACCTGCGCCGCATCGAGGTGGGCGACGAGCGTTATGCATCCAAGGACGAGGCGGTGCACTACATCGACCACATGCCCGACGGCACCCACCGCCAGTACAGCGGCGTGCAGGAGTGCAAGAGCGTGATCACCACCCCGTCGGCTGGCCAGTTGCTGCTGGACAAGGGCTTTTACAACGTGACCGGCCTGGCCTGGTCGGGCCGCGGCAGCATCAAGCGTGTGGACGTGAGCGTGGACGGTGGCCGAAACTGGCGCACCGCACGGCTGGAAGGGCCCATCCTGCCCAAGGCACTGACGCGTTTCAACATCGACTGGGTGTGGGACGGCAAGCCCGCCATCCTGCAAAGCCGTGCCATCGACAGCACCGGTTATGTGCAGCCCAAGATGAACCAGCTGCGGGCCGTGCGCGGCACCCGTTCGGTCTACCACCAAAACGCCATCCAGTCCTGGAAAGTGGCTGAAAACGGCGAAGTCTCCAACGTGCAGGTGTTCTGATGAAAAACCCCTTCCAACTTTCTGCGGTGGCCGTGGTGCTGGGCGCACTGTGCGCGGGCTCCGCGCTGGCCGACTCCAAAACCGCCCTCATGGCCGTTGGGCGTGACGCCACGCCCGCCGAGGTCAAGGCCTGGGACATCGACGTGCGCCCCGACTTCAAGGGCCTGCCCAAGGGCTCCGGCAGCGTGGCGCAGGGCGAAGCCATCTGGGAAGACAAGTGCGCGGTTTGCCACGGCCAGTTTGGCGAGTCCAACGAGGTGTTCACCCCCATCATTGGTGGCACCACGGCGGATGACATCAAGACCGGTCGGGTCAAAGGCCTGGTGGAAGGGCAAAAGAGCACCGCACCGCAAAAAACCACCCTCATGAAGGTGGCCACGGTGTCCACCCTGTTCGACTACATCAACCGTGCCATGCCCTGGACGGCCCCCAAGTCCCTGTCCACCGACGAGGTGTACAGCGTGCTGGCCTACCTGCTGAGCCTGGCCGAGGTGGTGCCGCAGGACTACACGCTGTCTGACAAGAACATGGCCGACGTTCAGGCCCGCATGCCCAACCGCAACGGCATGGTGTTCTACAAGGACATGTGGAAAGCCAACGGCAAGGGGGATGTGAAAAACGTGGCCTGCATGAACAACTGCCCGACCGACGTGAAGATCACCTCCGTGCTGCCCGACTACGCCAAGAGCGCCCAGGGCAACCTGGTGGAGCAAAACCGCCTGGTGGGACCGGTGCGGGGCGTGGACACCACCAAGCCTGCGGGCCAATGACCGTCATCTGTCGTTTCAATTTCAACAAGGAGTTCAACATGAACAGCACCCGCCGCTCCGTCATCAAGACGACCAGCGCATTCGGCACCCTGATTGCCTTGGGTCTGGTGACCCAGAGCCAGGCGCAGGCCGCCGTGGACCGCGCCGCCTTTGACGTCAAAACCCTGGCCGACGCCCTCAAGGCCCTGGGGGGCACGCCCGCCACCAGCGACCAGGTCACTGTGATTGCCCCCGACATCGCCGAAAACGGTGCTGTGGTGCCCGTGGGCGCCACCAGCAACATCCCCAACACCACCGACATCTACCTGATCGTCGAAAAAAACCCCACGCCGCTGGCCGCCGGGTTCGAGATTCCCGCCGGGACCGAGGCTTCCGTGCAGACCCGCCTGAAGATGGGCCAGTCCACCAACGTGCTGGCCGTGGTCAAGGCCGATGGCAAGTGGTTCTCTGCCACCAAGGAAACCAAGGTCACCCTGGGCGGTTGCGGCGGCTGATCCGCTGCCGTCACCGTCTCTGACCTTCAGGTCGCATCAACACCCCATTCATTCAAGTCAGGAGTCCAGTCATGGCAGATCCAATGCGCATCCGTGCCGCCAACAAGGACGGCGTGGTCGAAGTCCGTGTCCTCATGTCCCACCCCATGGAGTCGGGTCTCCGCAAGGACGCTTCCGGCGCCGTGGTGCCCGCCCACTACATCAAGGACCTGGAAGCCACCTGCAACGGCAAGACCGTGCTCAAGGCCCAGTTCAGCGGCGCCGTGTCGCAAAACCCCTTCCTGTCGTTCAAGTTCAAGGGCGGCAACAAGGGCGACAAGGTGTCGGTCAAGTGGGTGGACAGCAAGGGCGACAGCCGCACCGACGAGGCCGCCATCGCCTGATGGGCGATGACGCGCTTCCCAGGCCCTTCCCGGGGGAGGGCTGGTTTTTTGTATTTCCTTGCCCGGAGACAACACAATGAAAAGACGCATTCTGGCGATGGGTGCCCTGTTGGGGTTGGCGGCAGCCTCGGCCCAAGCACAAGATTCCGCAGCCGCTGGCATCGCCAAGTTCCGTGAAATGCTGGCCGACGGCAACCCCGCCGAGCTGTTCGAAATGAAGGGTGAAGACCTCTGGAAACAGAAGCGCGGCCCCAAGAACGTGTCGCTGGAACAGTGCGATCTGGGCCTGGGCCCAGGTGTTGTCAAAGGCGCATTTGTCCAGTTGCCCAAGTACTTTGCCGACACCGGCAAGGTGCAAGATCTCGAAACCCGCTTGGTCACCTGCATGGAAAAGCTGCAAGGCTTTGACGCGGCCACCCTTTACAAAACGCCCTATGGCAAAGGTGAACAGGTGACCCTCACCGCACTGGCCACCTGGATCGGTGGTGAGTCCAAGGGCATGCGCTTCTCGGTGACCGCGGACAACAAGCACATGGCCGACATGTACGAAGTGGGCAAACGCCTGTTTTTCCACCGTGCCGGTCCGCACGATTTCTCCTGCGCCACCTGCCATGGCCAGGATGACAAGCGGATTCGCTTGCAGGACCTGCCCAACCTGACCAAGAACCCAGGCGATGGCGTGGGATTCGCGGCATGGCCGGCCTACCGCATTTCCAACTCCGAAATGTGGCCCATGCAAAAGCGCCTGAACGACTGCTACCGCCAGCAACGTTTCCCGGAGCCGAAGTGGGGCAGTGACGCCACCATCGCCCTGAGCGTGTACATGGGCGTCAATGCCAAGGGCGCCGAATCCATTGTTCCTGCCCTGAAGCGTTGAGGAGACCCTGACATGAAAAAAATGATGTGGACCCTGGTTCCTCTGACCGCCGCCATCCTCGCGGGCTGCGCCGTTCGTGGCGGTGGTGCCGATCACGACAAGCTGGCTGCCGCCGTCACCCAGGCGTCGTTCCAGGACAAGAACGGCGTCAAGGTCGAGCGCTTGAAGCAGGACGACCTGATGGCCGCCTGCAGTGCCGCCGATGTGGCGGGCAAGCCGGTGGACGAAAAAACCGCCAAGGCCATCGAGGCCGCCGCCATGAAGACCATCCAATGGCCCGCCGATGGCAAATTCCTGGGCGACTGGAAAGAGGGCGAAAAAATCGCCCAGAGCGGCCGGGGCATGACCTGGTCCGATGACGCCAAGGTGGTCAACGGGGGCAATTGCTACAACTGCCACCAGATCGACAAGAAGGAAATCTCCTACGGCACCATCGGCCCCAGCCTCTGGAACTACGGCAAGTTGCGTGGCGTGACTGACCCCAACGCCGAAGCCGCCAAGGCCATCGTGGAGTACACCTGGGGCAAGATCTGGAACCCGCATGCGTACAACGCGTGTTCCCTCATGCCCCGTGCTGGCCACAACGGTGTGCTGAACCCGCAGCAGATCCAGCACGTCATGGCCTTGCTGCTGGACCCCAAGTCCCCCGTCAACCAGTGACAAGGATCCTTTCATGAGCTTTTCGCGCCGCGAATTCATGCAGGTGCTGGCCGTGGCCAGCGCGGGCGGCATGGCCCTGGACCACCAAGACGTGCTGGCCGCCAAGCCCGGCGCGGTGGGCAAGCTGTACGACCTGCCCAAGTTTGGCAACGTCAGTTTCCTGCACTTCACCGACTGCCATGCGCAGCTGATGCCCATCCACTTCCGCGAGCCCAACGTCAACCTGGGTGTGTCGGAAGCGGTGGGCCGCCCGCCGCACATCGTGGGCGAAGGGTTGCTCAAGCACTTTGGCATCCGCCCGGGCACGGCGGAGGCGCACGCCTTCACCTACCTCAACTTCGAGAAGGCCGCCAAGACCTACGGCAAGGTGGGGGGGTTTGCCCACCTGGCCACGCTCATCAAGATGCTGCGCGCCAGCCGCCCGCAGGCCATGCTGCTCGACGGTGGCGACACCTGGCAGGGCAGTGCCACCGCGCTGTGGACCAACGGGCAAGACATGGTCGACGCCTGCAAGTTGCTGCGCGTGGACGCCATGTGCCCGCACTGGGAGTTCACCTACGGCGAGCAGCGCGTGACCGAAATCATCGAAAAGGACTTTGACGGCAAGCTGAACTTCCTGGCGCAGAACGTCAAGACCAAGGACTTTGGCGACCCGGTGTTCAAGCCCTACGTCATCCGGGAAATGAACGGCGTGCCCGTGGCCGTGATCGGCCAGGCCTTTCCGTACACCCCCATCGCCAACCCCAGCTACATGGTGCCCAACTGGAGCTTCGGCATCCAGGACGACAACATGCAGAAGATGGTGGACGAGGTGCGGGCCAAGGGCGCACAGGCCGTGGTCGTCATCAGCCACAACGGCATGGACGTGGACCTCAAGATGGCCTCGCGCGTGACCGGCATCGACGCCATTTTGGGCGGCCACACCCACGACGGCATGCCCGCCCCCCTGGTGGTGAAAAACGCCAAGGGCCAGACGCTGGTGACCAACGCGGGCTCCAACAGCAAGTTCCTGGGCGTGCTCGACTTCGACGTGCGCGGCGGCAAGGTGCAGGACTTCCGCTACAAGCTGCTGCCCGTGTTCGCCAACCTGCTCCCGGCTGATGCCGAGATGCAGGCCTACATCGACAAGGTGCGTGCGCCCTTCAAGGCCAAGCTGGACGAAACGCTGGCCGTCTCCGAAGGCCTGCTGTACCGCCGGGGCAACTTCAACGGCTCGTGGGACCAGCTCATCGTGGACGCGCTGATGGAGGTGAAGGGTGCCGACATGGCCTTCTCCCCCGGCTTCCGCTGGGGCACCACCATCCTGCCAGGCCAGGCCATCACCCGCGAGCTGATGATGGACCAGGTGGCCATCACCTATCCCGCCAGCACGCTGACCGAAATGACCGGCGAAACCATCAAGACGGTCATGGAAGACGTGTGCGACAACCTCTTCAACCCCGACCCCTACTACCAGCAGGGCGGTGACATGGTGCGCGTGGGGGGCCTGCAATACACCTGCGACCCCAAGGCCGGTGCGGGCAAACGCATCAACAACATGATGCTCAACGGCAAACCCATCGACGCCGACAAGAAGTACAAGGTGGCCGGCTGGGCTCCGGTGGCCGAGGGGGCCAAGGGTGACCCCATCTGGGACGTGATGGAGGCCTACTTCAAGAACCACAAGACCATCAGCCCGCGCAAGATCAACACCCCCAAGCTGGTGGGCATGGACGGCAACCCCGGCATGGCCGCTTGAGTGCTTGCTGGATTGAACGAAAAAGGCGCCTCTGGCGCTTTTTTCATTTGGGGTGTTTGCTATTGTTTTTGATTTTTCCCGTGCCGAGCAGAAAGGCACCTCCATGGAGGCTGAATGGGCACACAACGGATGGAGTGGCGCCATTCATGCATCATCACCGGCATGCGGGGCCTGGCCGGGTGGTGCGTGTGTGCACAAAAGGCCCCGTGACCTTGTTGACCGACTCCCATGCGCCCATTCCAACGTTTCCACCGTTTCCACCGCGTTGCCGTTTTGGCCATCAGCCTGCTTGCCACCGTTGGTTTTGCTGCATCGACGCCCGATCAGGGCCCGGTGCCGAACCGTTCGGACAACGGCGCAGGCATCCCGCCTTACGTTGCCAAAGCGGGCCGCTCACGGCCCGTGGTGGTGGTGGTCGGGGAGAACACGTTCACCGAGGTGACCGACTACGTCATTCCCTATGGGGTGCTGCGTGAATCTGGCGTGGCCGACGTGTTTGCGCTGGCCACACAGGCAGGCCCGATCCAGATGTTTCCGGCGCTGAAAATTCGACCGCATGCCACCGTTCAAGCGTTCGACACCCGCTTTCCCGAAGGGGCCGACTACGTCATCGTGCCCGCCGTGCATCGCACGGAAGACGCCGCGTTGCTGGGCTGGGTCAGGAGCCAGGCGGCCAAAGGCGCCACCATCGTGGGCGTGTGCGACGGCGTTTGGGTGGTGGCCCATGCGGGCCTGCTCAAGGGGCGTCGGGCCGTGGGGCACTGGTACTCGTTCGGTGATTTGGAGGCGAAGTTCCCCGACACCACGTGGGTGCGCAATCGGCGTTATGTGGCACAAGACAAGGTCGTCACCACCACGGGGGTGACCGCGTCGATTCCGGTGTCGCTGGCCCTGGTGGAGGCCATGGGCGGGCATGAGCGAGCGGTTTCCGTCGCACGCGCCCTGGGCGTGCCTGACTGGAGTGCCTCCCACCAGAGCGACCACTTCAAGCTGGGGGCGCGCCACATGCTCACCGCCGCGAGCAACTGGCTGGCGTTCTGGTCGCACGAGGAGATTGGCGTTCCCATTTCACCGGGCGTGAACGACGTGGCGTTGGCGCTCACGGTGGACGCCTACTCGCGCACCTACCGCTCCACGGCGGTGTCCGTCTCGCCCACCGCGGACGAGGTGCGCACCCGCGGTGGGTTGCTGATTGTTCCGGACCGGGTGGCGGGGGACCCCAAGGCACCCCGTCGCACCCTGAAGCCACTGGGTGACACAACACCCGTCACCGCCCTGGACGCCGCGCTGAGGGACATTGCCGACACCCAAGGCCCCGCCACATCCGCGTTTGTGGCCTTGCAAATGGAGTACCCCCAGCCGTGAGCCAAGACCATTTCGTCGCCGCCGCATCCGTCACCTCCCGCTACCTCAACTGCGCCGGGCGAGAGCTTCATTTCATGGACTGGGGCAGTGCCGGGGCCACACCGGTGGTGGCCTGGCATGGCCTGGCCCGCACCGGGCGCGACATGGACGAACTGGCCCAGCACCTGGCGGTGGCGGGTTACCGCGTCATTTGCCCCGACACGGTGGGCCGGGGCCTGAGCCAGTGGGCCAGCGACCCGGCGCAGCAGTACCAGTTGTCGTATTACGCGGCCCAGGCACGTGACCTGCTGGACCAATTGGGCCTGGACCGCGTGCACTGGGTGGGCACCTCCATGGGCGGGGCCATTGGCACGGTGTGTGCCGGAGGCTGGGCCGAGCCCAGCCTGAAGGGCCGCATCCGCAGCCTGGTGCTCAACGACAACGCGCCGCAGCTGGCGCAACCGGCCATCGAGCGCATCAAGGCCTACGCGGGGCAGCCCCCGGCCTTTGACACCGTGGCCGAGCTGGAAGCCTTTTTCCGACAGGTCTACAAACCCTATGGCTGGTTGAGCGACCTTCAATGGCGGCGGCTGACCGAAACCTCCACCCGCCGCCTGCCCGATGGCCGGGTGACCCCGCACTACGACCCGGCCATGGTTCAGCAGTTTGTGAACCACCCCAACGACTACGTCATCTGGGACGCTTACGACGCCATCACCATCCCGGTGTTGTGTCTGCGCGGGGCCGAGTCCGATTTGGTGCTGAAAGACACGGTGGCGCAGATGCACACCCGGGGGCCGGGTGCCCGTGGGCAGCTCACGGTGGTGGAGGTGCCGGGCTGCGGCCATGCCCCCGCGCTCAACGTGCCCGACCAGCTGGACACCGTCACCGCCTTTCTGCGGGCGTCTGAACGCTGACCCGCCATGACCGAACCCACATTGCGCATCGAGCGCCAGGACGCGGTGCTGACCCTGGTGCTGAACCGACCCACCAAACTCAACGCCATCGACAACGAGCTGGCCGCCGCCTTGCTGGATGCGCTGAACGCCGCCGCCCTTGACCCCCAGGTGCGTGTGGTCCGCCTGCAAGGGCAGGGGCGGGCCTTCTGCGCCGGGCGCGACGTGAGTGCCGCCCCCACCGACCGTGACCTGGAGCTGGTGCAGGCCGTGTCCCAAGCCCTGGTGAACCTGCCCCAGCCCGTGGTGGCCGCCGTGCACGGCTGGACGCTGGGGGCCGGGCTGGAATGGATGATGAATGCCGACCTGGTGTTCGCCGCCGACAACACCCGCTTCAAACTGCCCGAGGCATCGCTGGGCGTGTTCGTCACCGGCGGGCTCACGGCCATCCTGCCCGCCACGGCCGGGCTGGCCCGGGCCAAGGCCCTCATGTTGTTGGGCGACGAGTTCAACGCCCGCCAAGCCGTGGAATGGGGCCTGATCCATGCCGCCGTGCCGGTGGACGAACTGGCCACGGCCTCATGGTCGGCCTGCTCCCGTTTGGCGGCCTTGCAGCCTGCGGTGGCCCGCGAGTTCAAACGGGTGTTGAACCAGGTGGGCCTGCCGGGATTCCAGGCCGCGGTGCAGGCCGAGTCGGCGGCACAGGGCCTGTTGGCCGCTGTTTCAGCCTGAAGACCACAGGCGCACAGAGTCAGTGCGGGGCGGTCTGCGGTGTGTCGGCCACCGCCCTCACCGGGGTGGCCACGAGGGCAAGCAAAGCCAGGCAGGTCAGCAGCCCGCCCGTGCCCAGGAACAGCTGGGGCAGGGTGATGGTGCGCAGCACCCAGCCTGCGACGGCCCCCGACAGGGGGGCCAAACCCAGGAAGATGAACATGAACATGCTCATCACGCGCCCCATCAACGGTGCCGGTGTGCGCTGTTGCAGCCAACTGAAGATGGCCACTTGCATGAACCCGCCCAGCACACCGATGGCGCCCAGCAGCACCGCCCCTTGCCAGGTGGCGTGGATGAGGCCCAGTGGCATGAACAACAGGCCCACAGCCACGTCCACCGCCAGCATGGTGCTGCCCAGCGTTCCCCAGCGCAGGCCGGGCCGTGCGCTGGCCACGGCCATGCCCAGCAGCGTTCCGGCTCCATGCGCCCCCAGCAGGATGCCCAAGGCCGCGGCTCCCAGGTTCAGCGTACTGGCCAGCACGGGCACGGCAATGTGCACCGGCCCCGTGATGAGCACGGCCACCGCCCCCCAGTACATGAAGCACAGGCGCATGTCGCGGTCGTTCCACAGATGTCGCAGGCCCGAGAGCACTGCTGCCCACATGGCAGTGTGAGCGGGCGGAGTGGCATTGGCCACGGGGGCAGGTTCGTCGGGTCTGCGAGGCTGCACATGGGCCAACGTCCAGGCCGACAGCAGGAAGGACAACGCATCCACCCCAAAGGCCACGCCCAGGCCCGTGGCGTCGGTCACCGCTCCTGCTGTGGCGGTGCCCTCAGGACCGTCGCCAAACACCATGATCAGCAGACCAGCCAACAGCGGGCCCAGAAACATGGACACCTGGCGCAGCCCCATCATCGCCCCGTTGGCCGCAGGCAGATGGGCCCTCTCCATCACATGTGGCAGCATGGACGTGGCCGACGGGATGCTGAACGCGGTGGACAGGCCAATTGCAAACGCCAGGACGTACACGCCCCAGAGCGTCAGCCCTCCCCACAGCACCAGGGCGGCGAGGGCCGCCAGCAGCAGGGTGTTGACGTGTTTGGTGGCCATCAGGACCTTTTTGGGAGAGTAGCGGTCCACCACCGCCCCGCCAATCAGGATGAAGGCGGCGCGGGGCAGGCTCATCAGGCCCAGCACAGTGCCCAGCACCAATGGGTCGCCCGTCATGCGCAACACCAGCCAAGGCAACGCCACCAGGGTGAACTGGTCGCCCAGCAAGGAAATGACGGCGCCCGCCATCAACCAGCGGAAGTTCCGGTCGCGCATCAGTGTGGCACGGTCAATTTTTTGGGGGTGGTTTGGTGTGGGCAGTGGCGGCTTCATCATTCATTCCTTGGATGAGTTCTGTGAAATCGCCATGGTCGGCCCTGACGCAACGTCAGGGTCAAGCACTTCACGTTTCAGGGGGCAGCAGGGTGGACAACAAGGGGTGCTCTTGCGCGATCAGGGCCTGCTTGATCCAGTTCAGCGCTTCGGGAGCAAACACGGTGGTGCCGTTGAGCAGCGGTTCGACGGTGTAGGCCACCAGCATCTTTCGCAGCAACGTGGGCTGATCGCCACACACGCCGAGCATCAACTGCTCCCAGCGGCCGATCAGGTCCCGTGCGGCGGGACTGGTCAGGTCTGTGTGAGATTCACGCAGTGCGATGGCGTCGCGGCTGAGCTGGTCGATGGCCGCTTGGGGCACGGTGCGCAGAGTGTGCAGCTCGGCCAGGGTCATGTGTCGCAGCATGGCGGCCATGCGCAAGCCGATGGCGGCGTTGATGAAGCCCACCACCTCGGGGCCCGGGCCGTTCTTGAACTGTCCCACGGGCTCGGCGTTGTACATGGTTCCCCAACGTTCAATCAGCTGGAAGTCGTCGTCCATCATTTCCAGGGTGAGGTTCATCCAGCGCAGCGCCAACGACTGCACCGGCGGGCTGTGGGGGGAGAGCGACTGGCCCATGGCCACTCGCACGTCGGCAATCAGGCGTTCCCAGATCGCGGCCTGAGCCTTGCGGTTGTCGAGGATGCGTTTGAGTTCCGCCGCACTGAAGTACTTGGCGTAAGTGGCCATGAGCGACAGCGTGGACAACCAGTCCGCCATGTCGGGTTCGCTGCCGGTGGTCAGGCGCTCTTGCAGCAGTTGCAGCCGTGCACGCAGCTCGGTGGCGCGGGTGATTTCGTGGTCCAGTGCTCGGACTTGGCGGGCCATGGTGTCGCCCAAGCCTTCTCCGCCACGGTCCAGCATGTCACCCACTTCGGCCAGTGAAAGCCCCAGGTGACGCAAGGCCTGCACCGCGTGCAGCCGCGCAACGTCGCCCTGGTTGTAGAGCCGATAACCGGCCTCCGACCGAGCAGAGGGCTTGAGCAGCCCGATGGTGTCGTAATGGTGCAGCGTGCGCACCGTCAGCCCGGTGCGGGCGGCCAGCTCGCCAACTTTGAGCAACAACACGTGGCTTCCTCGTTCAATGCCTGTGGAGTACTCAGTGTCAACCCTCACGCAGGGTGAGGGTCAAGCGGCGGTGTTCAGGCCTTGGCCCCCATGCCCATGGCGCGGGCCTGGCAGGCGGCCAGTTCCTCAGCATCGGGTGCCGTGCGGGTGGGCCAGCCGCCCAGGTGGGCTTCGGCCAGGTCGGTCAGGGCGCGGATGTAGGGGGCGCCGTCGTTCAGGGAGGGGATGTAGCCAAAGCGCTGGCCGCCCGCGTGCAGGAAGGCTTCGCGGGCTTCCTGGTTGATTTCTTCCAGTGTCTCCAGGCAGTCGGCGGGGAAGCCGGGGCAGATCACGTCCACGCTCTTCACACCTTTCTGGGCCAGGGCGATCAGCGTGGGTTCGGTGTAGGGCTCCAGCCATTTGGCCTTGCCAAAGCGCGACTGGAAGGTCACCACATACTGCGTGGGCGACAGGCCCAGCGCCTGCGCCAGCAGCCGGGCGGTCTTGTGGCATTCGCAGTGGTAGGGGTCGCCCAGGTGCAGGGTGCGTTCGGGCACGCCGTGGAAACTCATCACCAGCTTGTCGGCCTGTCCGCCCTGGGTGCTCTCGCGTTGCCAGTGGGCACGCACGCTGTGGGCCAGGGCCTGGATGTAGGCCGGGTGGTCGTGAAAGTGGTTGATGAAGCGCAGCTCCGGCAGGTGCCGGGTGCGCTGGCCCCAGGCATACACCTGGTCAAACAGCGGGGCGGTGGTGGTGCCGCTGTATTGCGGGTAGGCGGGCAGCAGCAGGATGCGGGTGTGCCCTTCGGCCTTGAGCTTGTCCAACTCTGCGGCCACCGAGGGGTTGCCGTAGGTCATGGCGTAACGCACGGTCACGCGGTGGCCACGCTCGCCCAGAAAGCCCTGCAACAGCGCGGCCTGCTTGGCCGTCCACACCTTGAGGGGGGAACCTTCGGGTGTCCACACGCTGGCGTATTTGGCCGCCGACTTGGCGGGCCGCACGCGCAGGATGATGCCGTGCAGGATCAGCCACCACAGGGGTTTGGGGATTTCCACCACCCGCGCGTCGCCCAGAAACTGCGCCAGGTAACGGCGCAGGGCGGGGGCCGTGGGCTCGTCGGGGGTGCCCAGGTTGCAGTACAGCACCGCGGTGCGCTGGGGCTGGCCATGGCGGTGGGGCGGCTCGGGCTGGAAGGGGGATGAAAAAAGCATGCGGTATTCTCGACCACCATGCTTGACGTTGCCCGCATCCGCGCCATTTCCCTCGATCTGGACGACACCTTGTGGCCCATCTGGCCCGCCATCGACGCCGCCGAGCGGGTGCTGACGGCCTGGCTGAACCAGCACGCGCCCATGACGTCGGCACTGTTTGCCAACCCGCACGCCCGGCACGACATTCGGCAACAGGTGTTGCGCGACCATCCCGAGTTGGCACACAACCTGGGGGCCATCCGCCTGGAGGCCATCCGGCGGGCGTTGGTGAAGGCGGGTGACACACCGGAACTGGCCCAACCGGCGTTTGACGTGTTTTATGCCGAGCGCAACCGCGTGAACTTGTACAGCGACGCGCTGGAGACCCTGCACTGGCTGGCCCAACGTTACCCGCTGGTGGCGGTGACCAATGGCAATGCCGACCTGGAATCCATTGGCTTGGCGCATTTTTTCCAGGCCCGCATCACCGCCGTGGGGCTGGGCGTGGCCAAGCCAGACCGGCGCATTTTTGAAGCCGCGGCCCAGGCCGTGGGCCTGAGCGCTGACCAACTGCTGCACGTGGGGGACGATGCCCACCTGGACGTGGTGGGAGCCCTGGGCGCGGGCATGCAGACCGTGTGGGTCAACCGCAGCGAGCAGCTCTGGTCCGAAACCGACCACGTGCCCCACGAAGAAGTTGCCACGCTGGCCGAATTGCAGGATTTGCTGACCTCTGGAGACAACCCTTGACCACCCCCGCCATCACCATCCACGGCATTGCCGCATCCCGTGCCATCCGCCCGCTGTGGGCCGCGGAAGAACTGGGCCTGAGCTACCGGCACGAATCGGTCAGCTACCTCAATGGCGGTGCCCGCACCCCCGAGATGCTGGCCCTCAACCCCAATGGGCACATCCCGGTCCTCACCGACGACCGGCCCGAGGGTCGGGTGACGGTGTGGGAGAGCATGGCCTGTGCGCTGTACCTGGCGCGTGTGCATGGCCGGGCCGATGGCCAGTCCATCAGCCCCGCCAACGCGACCGAGGAGGCCGAAGCCCTGCGCTGGAGCTTCTGGACCGTGACCGAGGTGGAAAAAGATGCCCTCACGGTGCTGATGCACCGCTTGGCCATGCCTGCCGACCAGCGCAAGCCCGAGCTGGCCGATGCCGCCGAGCAGCGCCTGCGTGTGCCGCTGGCCGTGCTGGAGCGGCACCTGGAGGCTCAGCAGGCCAAGGGGCAAAGTCACTTGGCTGCCGATCGCTTCACCGTGGCCGACCTGTGCGTGGCCTCGGTGGTGGGCTGGGCCAAACCCGCCAAGGGGCTGCTGGAGGGCTTCCCGCTCACGCTGACCTGGTTGGACCGGTGCCTGAACCGGCCCGCGCACCAGGCGCTGCGGCAAAAGGCGCGCGCCGGGCTGTGATCACAACTTGAAGCCTGCCACCACGTCGGCCAGTTGAACGGACTGCTCCCGCAGTGCCTGGGCAGCGGCCGAGGCTTGTTCCACCAGGGCAGCGTTTTGCTGGGTGGCCTGGTCCATGTGGGCCACGGCGTTGCCAATCTCGGCGATGCCCGTGCTTTGTTCACCGCTGGCGTTGCTGATTTCCGCCACGATGGTGGTGACGCGGCGCACGCTGTCCACCACCTGTTCCATGGTGGCGCCCGCGTCCTGCACCAAACGGCTGCCGGAGGTGACCTGTGCCACGGAGTCGTCGATCAGCGTCTTGATTTCCTTGGCCGCCGTGGCGCTGCGTTGCGCCAAGTTGCGCACCTCGCTGGCCACCACCGCAAAGCCGCGGCCCTGTTCACCGGCCCGGGCTGCTTCAACGGCTGCGTTGAGCGCCAGGATGTTGGTCTGGAACGCGATGCCGTCGATCACGCCGATGATGTCCACGATCTTGCGGGCCGAGGTTTCGATGCCGCCCATGGTCTGCACCACCCGGCCCACCACTTCACCGCCGTGGGTGGCCACGTTGGACGCTTGGGCGGCCAGCTCGTTGGCCTGACGGGCGTTGTCGGCGTTGAGCTTGACCGTGGCGGTCAACTCCTCCATGGCCGAGGCGGTTTCCTCCAGGGAGCTGGCCTGTTGCTCGGTGCGGTTGGACAGGTCGCGGTTGCCGCTGGCAATTTCGCTGGAGGCATGGCGCACCGATTCGGCCGATTCACGCACCCGCACCATGGTGGCGGCAATCTTGTCCACGAACTGGTTGAACGCCGTGGCAATGTGGGCCAGTTCGTCATTGCCTTGGGTGGACAGACGGCGCGTCAGGTCGCCGTTGCCGGAGGCAATGTCGTTGAGCGCGTCGCGCACCCGGTCCAAGCGGTGGAGCTGCTGGCGCACCACCAGGGTGACCAGCACCACAGCCACCAGCGTGCACAGGATGGTGATGCTCAGCGCCAGCACCAGCATGTCACGCACCGGCTGGGTGGCTTGTGCCCGGTCCACGGCAATGGCCAGGGTCCACGGCGTGCCTTCCACCTTGGCGGCGTACAGCATGAGGTCGGTCCCGTCGATGGTCACGTCGGCGCGTTGGCCGCTGTCGGCCAGTTGGGTGACTTGGGCCGGGCTGAGGCTGGGTGACAGGTCCGACACGGGCTTGAGTGCCAGCTCGGGCTTGGCATGGGCCAACAGCTTGCCTTCGCCGTCCAGCAGGAAGGCGAAGCTCTTGTCCATGGGGCGGATGGCGGTCACGGTCTTGGTGACGGTGTCCAGGTGCATGTCGGTGGCAATGACCCCCTGGAATTGACCCGAGGGGCCAAAAGGCTCGGCAAAGGTGATGGTCAGCTTGCCTGTGCTTGCATCTGTGTAGGCTGGGGTCAGCACCGCCCCACCTGCTTGCATGGCCTGCTTGTACCAGGGGCGGGTGGTGCCGTCATAACCGGCGGGCATCGGGTGGGAGGTGACGAAGCGCTTGTCGGTGAAGGCGAAATAGGTGTCGTCAAATGCGCCGGCTTGTTTGGATGCATCCAGGAAGGGGATGGCGTCGGCCTGGGTCACCGCCACCTTCAGCGAGCTGGTGATGCGTTGTTTTTCCTTCACCCACTGGGTCAGCTCGGCCGCGTGGATGCGGGTCAGCTGGCCCATGCGGTTGTCCAGGGCTTGCAGGGTGTTGGCGCGTTCCACGGCAAAGGTGCCGATGCCCAGGGTCAGCAATGAGAGCGTGGTGATGGCCACACAAAGGGCAATCAAACGGGCGCGTAGGGTGTTGAACATGGATTCCCTTAATGAGTTTTTATGAATAGAAGAATGCACCAATGTTAGGCGCAGAACATGAAAATGTTGCTACAGATTTGCCCTTATAAAACGGCGAAAAGTCGGCGAGGTGACAGCTCAGGTCTTGATGAGTGTTTCACGATTCATTCATAATATTCCGATGCCCATGTCCCAGCGCTATCTGCGCCACCTGTTGCTGTCGCGTTCCGACTGGATGGAGCGCCGTCTGTTCGACGGCGCCGCTCGCCACGGTTACGGCGACATGACCCCGGCCATGTCCCGCATGTGCGGGCATTTGGCCGATGGCCCCCTGAGCCTGTCGGAGCTGGCACGCCGCCTGGCGGTGTCGCGTCAAGCGGTGCACCGCCTGGCGGCCGACACCGAGGCCTTGGGATATGTGGAATGTGTGGAAAGCAAGACCGATGCCCGGCTGAAGCTGCTGCGCTTCACCGACAAGGGGCGGACCATGGCCGCCGCGGCCCGCAGTGAGTTGGAGGCCATTGAGGCCCAGCTGGCCCAGGTGCTGGGCCCCGAACGGCTGGCCCAGCTGATGGAATTGCTGGCCTTGCCGTGGACGCCCGAAGACCTGGCGCGGACGCCGCGCCCTCGGGTCAAGCCTGAGCGTCAGCCTCGGCCTGTTCGATCTGCTCGCTCAGCTCCAGCCAGCGCAGCTCCAGCGTCTCCAGCTCGTCGGCCAAAGCCTTGAGCGTGCGGCCCGCCTGGGCCAGATCCGCCGGGGGCATGGGGCGGGTGAGGGCGTCTTCCAGCGTGGCCTGCTCGGCGTGGATGGCTTGCATGCGGGCGTCGGCCTGCTCCAATTCTTTGCGCCAGGGCCGGGTGAGGGCGGCCAGCTTCTGGCGGCGTTCGGCATCGGCCTTGCGCTGCTCGGCGGGCGTCAGGCGCGGGGCTGCCGGTGTGGAGGGGGCTGAAGATTCAATACTTTTTTGGCCTGTAGCGCTTTTTATATTTGAAGAGTTTGCTGCGTTTTCGGTAGCGTCTGCCTTGAGCTGTTCGCGCAGGCGCTTGGCCTCGTCCAGCAGGTAGCGCTGGTAGTCGTCCAGGTCGCCCTCAAACGGCTCCACGCCGCCGCGGCCCACCAGCCAGAACTCGTCACACACGGCGCGCAGCAGGGCGCGGTCGTGGCTGACCAGCATCAGTGTGCCCTCGAACTCGTTGAGGGCCATGGCCAGCGCTTCGCGGGTGGTCAGGTCCAGGTGGTTGGTGGGCTCGTCCAGCAGCAGCAGGTTGGGGCGTTGCCACACCAGCATGCACAGCACCAGCCGGGCTTTTTCGCCGCCGCTCATGGTGCCCACGGGCTGGGCCACCATGTCGCCAATGAAGCGGAAGTTGCCCAGGAAGTTGCGCAACTCCTGCTCGCGCGCCTGGGGGCTGACTTCCTTGGCCAGCCGCACCATGTGCTGGAGCGGGTTGTCGTCGGGGCGCAGCACGTCCAGCTCCTGCTGGGCAAAGTAGCCAATGCTGAGGCCCTTGCCCTCGGTGATGTGCCCGGCCATGGGCGCCATTTCGCGGGCGATGGTTTTGACCAGCGTGGACTTGCCCTGGCCGTTGGCCCCCAGAATGCCGATGCGCTGGCCCGCCATCACGCTGCGGCTGACACCACGCAGAATGACCTTGTCGCCAGGTTGAATGTCTGGCAGCAACTCTCCGCGGGCGAGCTGCTCGGCCATCACGGTGGCGCTGTTGGCAAAGCCGCGCTCGTCCACCGGGGCCTCGGTCACGGGAATGGGGCGGGCGGGCACGGGTTCGGCGCGGTAGCCAAAGGCCGCGTCGCGCAGGGTCAGCATGGGGTTGGGCAGGCTGAGGGGCTCGCGGAACTCGAACTGGAAGTCGGCACTGGTCAGCACCGGGGCCAGCTTTTCCATGCGCTCCAGCGCCTTCACCCGGCTTTGCGCCTGCTTGGCCTTGGTGGCTTTGGCCTTGAAGCGGTCGATGAACTTTTGCAGGTGGGCAATCTTGTCCTGTTGCTTGCTGTAGGCCTGCTGCTGCAGCACCATTTGCTGCGCCCGCAGCTCTTCAAACGCGGTGTAGTTGCCGCCGTAGCGGGTGAGCTGCGCGTTGTCGATGTGCAGCGTCACGCGGGTGATGGCGTCCAGAAACTCGCGGTCGTGGCTGATGACGATCAGCGTGCCCTCGTAGCGCTTGAGCCAGCCTTCCAGCCACACCAGCGCGTCCAGGTCCAAGTGGTTGGTGGGCTCGTCCAGCAGCAGCAGGTCGCTGGGGCACATCAGCGCCCGGGCCAGTTGCAGGCGCATGCGCCAACCGCCCGAAAAGCTGTTGACGGGGTTGTCCAGCTCGTTGAGCTTGAAGCCCAGGCCCAGGATCAGCGTTTGCGCACGCGCCTTGGCGTCGTGGGCACCGGCGTCGTGCAGCAGGGCGTGGGCGTGGGCGATGGCCATGCCATCGTGGCTGGCCTCGGCGCGGGCCAATTCAGCCTGGGCCTCGGCCAGCCGGGTGTCGCCGTCCAGCACAAAGGCGGTGGCGGGCTGGTCGGTTTCGGGCATGTTCTGCGCCACCTGGCCCATGCGCCAGGTGGGGGGCATGGAGAAGTCGCCGCCGTCTTCATGCAGGCTGCCGTTGAACAGCGCAAACAGTGTGGACTTACCCGCCCCGTTGCGGCCCACCAGGCCGACTTTTTCGCCTGGGTTGAGGGTGACGCTGGCGCCGTCCAGCAGCACCTTGGTGCCGCGGCGCAGGGTGACGTTTTTGAGTTGGATCATGGGTGGGCTCCTGGTTCGCCCGTGCCCAGCATCTCCCGCGTCAGCAGCAGCACCTGGTCATCCCCCGCGCTGGTGCTCAGCCACACGGGTGCCAGTTGCGGAAACGCGGCTTCGAAAAACGCCCGTTCGTGGCCGATTTCCAGCACCAGCACACCTTGCGGGTTCAGGTGCCGGGCGGCACCGGCCATGAAGGGGCGGATGAAGTCCATGCCGTCGCCCGAGCTGGCGGGGCCCAGGTTGCCGCTGAGGGCCATGTCGGGCTCGGCGCGGAACTCGGGGGGCAGGGCGGCCATGCTGTCGGCGTTGACGTAGGGCGGGTTGCACAGCACCAGGTCGAAGGTGGCCGGGGCGTTGGCCTCGCCTTCAAACGCGGCCCAGCCATCAGACGGCACCAGGGTGATGCGCTCGTTCAGCCCGTGTTTGTCCACGTTGATGCGGGCCACGGCCAGGGCGTCGGTGCTCAGGTCGGCACCGGTCACGGCCACGTCGGGCCAGGCCAGGGCGGCCAGCACGGCCAGGCTGCCGTTGCCGGTGCACATGTCCAGCACGGTGCGGGTCTGGTCGCTCAGCCAGAGGTCGATGCTGCCCTCGGCCAACACCTCGGCAATGAGGCTGCGGGGCACGATGGCGCGTTCGTCCACGTAGAACGGCACGCCTTGCAGCCAGGCCTCGTGGGTGAGGTAGGCGGCGGGTTTGCGGGTGGCAATGCGCTGTTCAAAAAGTGTAGCTGCTTGCGCTTTCTCTGAAAGCGACACAGCCCGAAAACGTTGTGAATCTGGCTGCTGTGCGGGGTCGTCCAACGGGGTGTCCAGCGGCAGGCCCAGGCTCCACAGGGTGAGCCAGGCGGCTTCGTCAAAGGCGTTGGTGGTGCCGTGGCCAAAGGCCACGCCGGCGTCGGTCAGTTGACGGGCGCCGGATTCAATCAGTTCGATCAGGGTCATGGGTGTGAGGTGCTTCGGACCCGGATTGGACCAGATAATCCCGCCCCATGTCTTTGACCGTCTTGCCGCCCCAGCCCCCCGCCTTGCGCATCACCTTCCCCGAGAACCTGCCCGTCAGCGCCCGGCGCGACGAGATCATGGCCACCTTGGCGGCGCACCAGGTCACCATCGTGTGTGGCGAAACCGGCTCGGGCAAGACCACGCAACTGCCCAAGATGGCGCTGGCCCTGGGCCGGGCGCAACGGGTGCAGGTGCCGGGCAAGGACGGCAAGCTGCGCTGGCAAGGCCCGGTGATTGGCCACACCCAGCCCCGGCGCATTGCAGCCACCAGCGTGGCCCAGCGCATTGCCGACGAGCTGGACACCCCGCTGGGCGAGGTGGTGGGCTACAAGGTGCGCTTCAACGACCGCCTCACGCCCGGGGCCCGCGTCAAGCTGATGACCGACGGCATCTTGCTGGCCGAAACCCAGACCGACCCGCTGCTGCGCGGTTACGACACCCTCATCATCGACGAGGCGCACGAGCGCAGCCTCAACATCGACTTTCTGCTGGGCTTTCTGCGCCAGCTGCTGCCCAAACGGCCCGACCTCAAGCTCATCGTCACCTCGGCCACCATTGACGCCGAGCGCTTCGCCACCTACTTTGCCGACGCCAAGGGCCAGCCCGCCCCGGTGCTGATGGTGTCGGGCCGCACCTTCCCGGTGGAGGTGCGCTACCGCCCTTTCGATGATGGTGAGGGTGCAAATAAAAACGATGGCAAAGAACCCAATAAACAAAAGCGGGGAGAGCGAAAAGACCTGAATGACGCCATTGCCGACGCGGCGGACGAGTTGTGGCGCGGCGGGGCGGTGGCGGGGGACATCCTCATCTTCCTGCCCGGCGAGCGCGAAATCCGCGAGGCCGCGGACCACCTGACCAAGCACCTCAGCCACCACCCCGTGCTGCGCCACACCGAGGTGCTGCCGCTGTTTGCCCGCCTGAGCCAGGCCGAGCAGGAGCGGGTGTTCCACCCCAAGGGCCAGCGCCGCATCGTGCTGGCCACCAACGTGGCCGAAACCTCGCTGACCGTGCCCGGCATCCGCTACGTGATTGACGTGGGCACGGCCCGCGTCAAACGCTACAGCCTGCGCCAGAAGGTGGAGCAGTTGCTGGTGGAGCCCATCAGCCAGGCGGCGGCCAACCAGCGCTCGGGCCGCTGCGGGCGCGTGGCCGATGGTATTTGCATCCGCCTGTATGACGAGGCCGACTTCAATGGCCGCCCCAAGTTCACCGACCCGGAAATTTTGCGCAGCTCGCTGGCCGGCGTGATCCTGCGCATGAAAACCCTGCACCTGCATGGCGACAGCGGCGGGGTGGAAGACTTTCCCTTCATCGAGCCGCCCAGCCGCCGCGCCTTTGCCGACGGCTACGCCCTGCTGCAAGAGCTGGGCGGGGTGGACGAGCGCCTGCAACTCACCGACGTGGGCCGCCAACTGGCCCACCTGCCGCTGGACCCGCGCGTGGGCCGCATGATCCTGGCCGCCCACGAGCGCGGCGCACTGGCCGAGGTGCTGGTGATTGCCAGCGCCCTGAGCCTGCAAGACGTGCGCGACCGCCCCATCGACCGCCAGGCCGCCGCCCAGCAGGCCCACGCCAAGTGGGACGACGAAAAGAGCGAATTCAGCGGCACCCTGCGCCTGTGGAACTGGCTGGAGGGCCTGCGCGGCCACAAGGCCGGCCAAGTGCCGGATGAAGATGCCCCCACCCAGCCCACCCACAAACTCAGCCATCGCCAGCAGGAGCAGGCGCTGAAAGACGCCTTCATCCACGTGCGCCGTGTGCGCGAGTGGCGCGACATTCACACCCAGCTGCACACCGTGGTGGCCGAGCACCGCTGGACCCTCAACACCCAGCCCGCCGGGTACGAGGCCCTGCACAAAAGCATGCTGGCCGGGCTGCTGGGCAACGTGGGCTGCAAAAGCGACGACCAGGACCACTACAACGGTGCCCGCGGCATCAAGTTCCACCGCCACCCCGGGGCCAACCTCAGCAAGAAGCCGGGCCGCTGGATCGTGGCCGCCGAGCTGGTGGAAACCACCCGCCTGTTTGGCCGCGGGCTGGCCAACATCGAACCCCAGTGGCTGGAGGAGGTGGGCGGCCATTTGCTCAACCGCCAGACCTCCGACCCGCAGTGGGACAAACGCAGCGCCCAGGTCATTGCCCATGAGCGGGCCACGCTGTACGGCCTGCAGGTGTACCAAGGGCGGCGCGTCAGCTTCGGGCGGCTGGACCCGGCCGAGGCCCGGCGCATCTTCATCCGCAGCGCGCTGGTGGAAGGCGCGGTGCCCGACGACTGGCCGCAAAAATTGCCCTTCTGGTCGGCCAACCAAAGGCTGATTCGGCAGGTGCAGGAGCTGGAACACAAGGCCCGCCGCCAAGACGTGCTGGTGGACGAAGAACTCATCTTCGCCTACTACAACCAGCACATTCCGGCTGACGTGTGCACCGGCGCGGCCTTCGAGCGCTGGTACGGCCAGGCCGTGAAGCAAACGCCCAAACTGCTGCAACTCACCAAGGACGAGCTGATGCGGCACGAGGCCGCAGGCATCACCACGCAAGCCTTCCCCAAGGTCATCCGGCTGGGCGGTGTGGACTGCGCCGCCAGCTACCTGCACGAACCCGGCGACGCCAAGGACGGCCTCAGCGTCACCGTGCCGCTGTTTGTGCTGAACCAGGTGAGTGAAGACCGCACCGAATGGCTGGTGCCCGGCATGCTGAAAGACAAGGTGCTGGCCCTGCTCAAAACCCTGCACCAGCGCCCCAGGTCGCGCCTGGTGCCGCTGCCCGACACCGCCACCCGCTTTGCCGACGCACTCACCGGCGCGGAAGCCTTCGGCCACGGCAACCTGATGGACGCGCTGCTGAAACTGGTGCGCGAAGCCACGCAGCTCGACATCAAACGCGCCGACATCAAGGCCGACATGCTCAGCCCCCACCACCTCATGCACATCCGCGTGGTGGACGAGCATGGCCGCCAACTGGGCGCAGGCCGCAGCCTCGCCGCGCTCAAGGGCGAACTGGGCACCAAGGCCCGCGGGGCCTTCCAGGCGCTGGCCGCGCTCAAGCTCAGCCCGCAGGATGAAGGCAAAAAAGTGCCTCCAGCGCTTTTAAATGAAGCGCAAGCAGCTATCAAAAAAGGTGCAAACGCTGCGCCGGGCGCTTCGCCTGCCTCAGCCGGTTCAGCCGCGTCCAATGCGCCCGCGCCCAGCGTGGCTGGGGTCAAACACACCACCTGGGCCTTTGGCGAGCTGCCCGAGCTGATGGAAATCAAAAAAGGCGGGCAGACGCTCATCGGGTTCCCCGCCCTCATAGACCAGGGCGATGGCGTTTGCATCGAGGTGTTTGACGAACCCGAACTGGCCGCCGCCAAACACCGCGCCGGCCTGCGCCGCCTGTTTGCGCTGCACATCAAAGACGCCCTCAAGTACCTGGAAAAAAACCTGCCCGGCCTCCAACAAATGGGCGTGGCCTTCATGGGCCTGGGCACGTCAGACGACCTCAAGCACCTGCTGCTGGACCTGGCGCTGGACCGCGCCTTCCTGCAAGACCCGCTGCCCACCGACGCCACCAGCTTCAACACCCGCATGGCCGAAGGCCGGGGCCGACTGACGCTGATCGCCAACGAAGTGGCCCGCCTGTGCGGCACCATCCTCACCGAACACACCGCCGCCCAGCGCAAGCTCAAAGACAGCAAACCCGCCGCCGACGTGGCCTCCGACGTGCAGCAGCAACTGGCCCGGCTGGTCACCAAACGCTTCCTGCTGGACACCCCCTGGGCCCAATTGCAGCACCTGCCGCGTTACCTGAAGGGTGTGCAACTGCGCCTGGACAAACTGCGCGCCGACCCTGCCCGCGACGCCGCCAAGCTGGCCGAACTCAAGCCACAAGACCAGCGCTACTGGCGCCTGGTGGCCGAACGCAAAGGCCAGGTGGACGACCGCATGGCCGAATTCCGCTGGCTGCTGGAAGAACTGCGCATCAGCTTCTTCGCGCAGGAACTGCGCACGCCCCAGCCCGTGAGCGTGAAACGGCTGGACAAGGCTTGGGCGCAGTTGAATCAGTGAGGTGACCGAATGAAAGGGGTGTGAGATGGCCAAGAAAGACGACTCAACGCCGAGCAAGCCAAGGCGACCTCGTCAACCGCTGAGGGCCGAAGCCGTGATTCGCCACGAGCCTCGTGGCGAATTGGCAGATCCATCCGGCTTCGCCACGATGAATGGGGGTATTTGATGGCCAAAAAGCAGCAAGCGGTGTCCTCTGTCCGCTCTTCGGCGGCGGAATACCTGACCTTTGTGGCGGCGAGCGGTGATTCTTCCAGTGCTGTGGAAATGCGCTACGAGGGTGAAAACATCTGGCTGACGCAGAAGATGATGGCCGCGCTCTATGACGTGGATGTGCGCACCATCAACGAGCACCTGAAGAAAATCTTCGCCGATGGCGAGCTGGTGGAGGGGGAGCCAACCATCCGGAAATTCCGGATGGTTCAGGATGAAGGCGGGCGACAGGTATCGCGCGATACCTGGCACTACAACCTGCAAGCCATCATCGCGGTGGGTTTCAAGGTGAACAACCCGCGCGCGGTGCAGTTCCGCAAGTGGGCTGGGCAGATCGTCAAGGACTACACCATCCAGGGCTGGACGATGGATGTGGAGCGCCTGAAAAAAGGCCATCTGTTCACCGACGAGTACTTCGAGCGGCAACAGGCTGTGATCCGCGAGATTCGCCTGTCTGAGCGCAAGTTCTATCAGAAGGTGACGGATTTGTACGCCACCGCGTTCGACTACGACCGTAGCGCCCAGACCACGCGCGAGTTTTTCGCACTGGTGCAAAACAAGCTGCACTGGGCAGTGCATCGGCACACGGCGGCGGAGGTGATTGTGGCGCGGGCCAATGCAGACAAGCCGCACATGGGGCTGACCTCGTGGGAAGGCGCGCCGGGCGGCAAGATCGTCAAATCGGATGTGTCCATCGCCAAGAACTACCTCAATACCGAGGAGCTGGACTATCTGGAGCGCATCGTTTCGCTGTATCTGGACTTTGGCGAGTTGCAGGCGGTGCGCAAAATCCCCATGAGCATGGCGGATTGGGCCAAACGGCTGGATGGCTTTCTGGAATTCAACGGCAATCAAATTTTGACTGGCCCCGGAAAAATTTCGCACGAGCAGGCCAAGCTGCATGCGGAAACTGAATTTGAAAAATACCGCGTTGTGCAAGACCGCTTGTTTGAGAGCGATTTTGATCGCCTGCTTAAAGAAACCAAGCCATTGCAGTTTGATGCAAAAGGCAACAAGGAGCCGACATGACGATGAAGCTGCAATTTGCCCACCAGGACTACCAGAAGAAGGCGGTGTGTGGACGCGGTGGTGAAGGTGTTTGACGGCCAGCCAAAGGCCAAAGGCGACTTTGCGCTGGCGGCACAGCAGGGCAGCGTGTCCCATGCGGGGGAGCCGCGGTAATTCATCTTCAGCTGGAGGCCCTGGTGTAGGCAAACCCCTCACGGCAGATCAGCAGCTGTCACGGCTGGCGGAGAGGGTGGCTGAGTGCCTTGCTCCCGCTGGTAAGCGGCCCAGGCGCGCTCCACCCGCTCCCGCATGGCTGCATCTTCGGGGATGGGGTGCATGGCCAAGTCAGCGAGCGTGGCGTCGTACAGGGTTTGTCCGCCAAAGTTGGGGGCATGCAAGGCCGCAGCAAAGTCCTGATCGGCTTGCCTGACGTCGCCCAGCAGCTGGTGCGCGTAAGCACGATTGCCCAGCACCATGCCTGAAGGCGGGTCCGTGCGCTCCGCTGCCTGGCTGAAGTCGGCCAATGCTGCCTGCAAGTTTTCACCGGCAGTGGGGCTGTTCAATCCCTGCCGCTTGGCCAACATCAGGCGGGTGAATCCCCGGCCATTCAGGGCGCTGGCCACCTGTTCGCGCAACGCGGTCTCGGGCGCATCGGCAAAGCGGCGCAGCAGCTCGTCATAGGTGGCGATTTCCGCTTCGTGCTGCTGGAGTTGGCCTTGAGCCGCGCCCTTGGTGACGAGGGCGTGGGCCACCAGTTCGCGCAGCGCGGGCTCGGGCGCATCGGCAAAGCGGCGCAGCAGGTCGTCATAGGTGGCGATTTCCGCTTCGTGCTGCTGGAGTTGGCTTTGGGCCAAGCCCTTGCCGAAGAGGGCTTTGGCCACTAGTTCGCGTAGCGCGTACTCGGACGCATCGGCAAAGCGGCGCAGCAGTTCGTCGTAGGTGGCGATGACGGCTTCGGGCTGGTTGAGTTGGCCCTGGGCAAAGCCCTTGTTGAAGAGAGCGTTGGCCACCTGTTCACCTAGCGCGGGCTCAGGCGCGTCGGCAAAGCGGCGCAGCAGCTCGTCATAGGTGGCGATTTCGGCTCCGGGCTGCTGGAGTTGGCCTTGGGCCACGCCCTTGTTGACGAGGGCTTTGGCAACCGATTCACGCAGCGCGGGCTCAGGTGCATCGGCAAAGCGGCGCAGCAGCTCGTCGCAGGTGGCGATGGCGGCTTCGGGCTGCTGGAGTTTGCCTTGGGCCACGCCCTTGTTGAAGAGGGCTTCGGCCACCTGTTCGCGCAGCGCGGGCTCAGGCGCATCGGCAAAGCGGCGCAGCAGCTCGTCGCAGGTGGCGATGGCGGCTTCGGGCTGTTGGAGTTGGCTTTGGGTCACGCCCTTGTTGACGAGGGCTTTGGCCACCGATTCGCGCAGCGCGGGCTCGGGCGCATCGGCAAAGCGGCGCAGCAGCTCGTCGTAGGTGGCGATTTCGGCTTCGGGCTGTTGGAGTTTGCCTTGGGCCACGCCCTTGTTGAAGAGGGCTTCGGCCACCTGTTCGCGCAGCGCAGGCTCGGGCGCATCGGCAACGCGGCGCAGCAGCTCGTCGTAAGTGGAGAATGCATCTGCATGTTGGCTCAATTGGCCGTGAATGAAGCCTTTGATGAGCAGGGCTTCCGCTGTGTCACCTGGGGTCTGGGCGAGCTTGAGCAACACATTGACAATGGACAGTGCTGCGCTGTATTGGTCTGTGTTCAACAGGCCCATCAGTTCTTGATGGACCAGGGCATGGACTCCGTCGCCTGACTTCGGCTTGGAGGTGCTGGCAGACCTTTCTTGTGTCAGAAACTGACGCTTGGCTTCCTCGCGTTGCTGGGCTTCTTGCTCAATCAATCGCAGCCAATGGCTCAACTGGGTTCGCAGCCAATCCCGGAAGTCACTTTCCTGGCGAAGCGACTTGAAAAAGAACTGCTTTTCGCGTTCCAACTTCTGCTTGAAGGCTTCGACCCGCGTCCGCTGCGCCATTTCTTCGGGCGTGTTGCAGGGTATGAACGGAAAGAAGCAGCCTTGAATGTCTCGCATCGATCCCTGGCGATGTATTTCTGTGGCCAGTTCCCACTCTTCTTCGGTGCCGGATGAATGTGGCCCATTCACGGAAGGAGGTGTTCCCCAACGGTTGCGGAACATGAAGAGCGAGAAATCGCATTGCTTCAAGTCCTCGTTGATGAGGGCTTGCGGGCGTCCGAATCCAGTGGTGGTGTCTTCCCATCCCACAGGCATGAACATGTAACCCCGGTGGTAAGCCTCGGTCGAGTTGTAGTGCTCCACGATCTCCCGAAACGCGGAGCGAAAATCGTCCAGCCCACCTGCGCTGGCAATGAAGACTTTGTAAGTGGTCAGCGTTCCTGGCATCTGGCGGGGTCCCTGTTCAGTCGTCTGGTTTTGTGCGATGGGTCTGTTGATGATAGAGGGGAGAGTCCGCTGCATCGGTTCGATGCATGCGCGCCCAGCCACACCCCACACAACGGTTTGCTACCATGTGCCCACCGCACCCCAGATGCTTCATTTTTAAGAGCATCTTGTGCTTTCATTGAAAGCGCCAGAGGCCAAAAAAGCTTGTGAATTGAAAGCCTGCCCATGCCCCCCACACGCCCCAGCCGTTTCACCGCCCGCAGCAAGCTGGTGCGGCAGATGCAAGACCGTTTGCAGGCGCAAAGCTGGCCGCGGGTGCAGATGTCGCTGATCGTGGCCTTCACCGGCCTGGCCGGGCTGCTGATGTCGGCGGTGCTGCTGCGGCTGGGGGTGCACCACATGGGGTGGCGCTACCCGGTTGTCACGCTGCTGGCCTATGGCGCGTTTCTGGGCTTGTTGTGGGTGTGGATGCGCACCCGCCCCGACGACTGGGGCGACGTGGCCGACGGCGTGGACGTGGGCACTGACGTGTTGGACATGGCCTTCGCCAGCTTTCGCATGCGGGGCGGTGGCGGGAGCAGCATGCCGTCCTCCAGCTCGGCACGCACCCCGGGGCTGAACCTGCGCGAGGCGGAGCCTGTGTCTTCGTCCTCCTCCTCGGGCGGTTCGGGTGGTCTGGACCTGGGCGACGTGGCCGATGCCGACGAGCTGGCCGTGGTGGTGCTGGTCATCGTGGCGGTGGTGGCGCTGGCGTCGGCGGGGGCGTACATCGTGGTGCAGGCCCCCACCTTGTTGGCCGAGGTGGCGTTGGACGGCGCGGTGGTGGGCTCGCTCTACCACCGCTTGCACCAGGCCGAGCGCCAGCATTGGGCTCAATCGGCCTGGCAGTACACGTGCTGGCCCTTGCTGATTCTGGTGGCCACCATGGCGGTGGTGGGCTGGGGCTTGCAACACGCCGCGCCCGGGGCGCACACCGTGGGGCAGGCGCTGGCGATGTGGGGGAATGCCGCACCATGAACACAACCCACAAGAACCCGGCCCGCGTGGCCGTGGTCACCGGGCACAGCCACGGGCTGGGGCGGGCGGTGGCGTTGGCGCTGCTGGCGCAAGGCTGGGCGGTGCTGGGGGTGTCGCGCAGTGGCTGGCCCGAGGCCGAGGCTGCGGCCCACCCGGGCCTGACGCAGGTGGCGCTGGACCTGGCCGACAGCACCGCCCTGGGCGCCTGGCTGGCCAGCCCGGCGTGGGCGCAGGCGCTGGCTGGGGCTGAAACGGTTTGGTTGGTGAACAACGCGGGCACCGTGCAGCCCATGGGGCCAGCCGGGGCGCAAGGCCCGCTGGCGGTGGCCCAGGCCGTGGCCTTGAACGTGGCCGCCCCGCTGATGCTGGCCGACGCCTTGATCGCCTCCACGGCGGCCTGTACGGCGGCTGAGGGCGCGCAAGGGGTGGAGCGGCGCGTGGTCCATGTGTCCAGCGGCGCAGCCCGCAACCCGTATGCGGGCTGGAGCGTTTATGGCGCCACCAAGGCGGCGCTGGACATGCACGCCCGCGCCACGCAACTGGACGGGGTGGCGGGCCTGCGCATCGAAAGCCTGGCCCCCGGCGTGGTGGACACGGCCATGCAGGCCCACATTCGCGGCACGGGGGCCGACCGCTTCCCCCACGTGGCGCGGTTTCAGGCCTTGCACGCGCAAGGGGCGCTGGCGTCGCCCACCGAAGTGGCGGTGCGGCTGCTGGCGCACATGGGGTCGGACGCGTTTGGCCAGCAAGCCGTGCGCGATTTGCGGGAGTTGCGGGACTTGGGCGCCTGACACCTCACAACCGGGCCAGCCGCGCCAGCGCGGCCCGCAGCGTGTCGTCCTTCTTGGCGAAGCAGAAGCGGATCACCTTCTGGTCGAACCCATCGCCATAAAACGCCGACAGCGGGATGGCTGCCACGCCCACCTCGCGGGTGAGCCACTGGCAGAACTCGCCCTCGGGCAGGTCGCGCTCGGGCACGGCCAGGTCGGCCATGCTCACGCACTGGAAGTAGCTGCCCTCGCTGGGCAACAGCCGAAAACGCGTGCCTTGCAGCCCCTGGCGGAACAGGTCGCGCTTGGCCGCGTAGAAGGCGGGCAGGTCGCGGTAGGGCGCGTGGTTGGCCATGTAGGCGGCCAGCCCGTGCTGCACCGGGGTGTTCACGGTGAACACGTTGAACTGGTGCACCTTGCGAAACTCAGCCGTCAGCGGGGCGGGCGCGGCCACGGTGCCCACCTTCCAGCCGGTGACGTGGTAGGTCTTGCCAAAGCTGCTGATGACAAAGGCCCGTGCCGCCAGCCCGGGGTAGCGGGCCACGCTCAGGTGCTCCAGCGGGGCGTAGACCATGTGTTCGTACACCTCGTCGGCAATCAGCAGCACGTTCGTGGGGGCCAGCAGTTCTTGCAGGCGCAGCATGTCGGCATGGCTCCACACCGTGGCGCTGGGGTTGTGTGGGGTGTTGAGCAACAAGGCGCGGGTGCGCGGCGTGATGGCGGCGGCGATCCGGTCGAAGTCGGGCCGGAAGCTGCCGGGCGTGAGCGGCACGCGCACCGCCACACCGCCGGCCAGCTCGATGTTGGGCACGTAGCTGTCGTAACAGGGGTCGAGCACGATGACCTCATCCCCCGGGTGCACCACGGCCAGCAGGGCCGTGAGGATGGCCTGCGTGGCCCCGGCGGTGATGGTGATTTCAGCGTTGGCGTCGTACACCTTGCCGTGCAGTGCGGCGATCTTGTCGGCCACGGCCTGGCGCAGCACGGGCACGCCGGTCATGGGCGGGTACTGGTTGTGCCCGGCCTGCATGGCGCGGGTCACGGCGTCCACCAGGGTGGGGTCGCAGTCAAAGTCGGGGAAGCCCTGGCCCAGGTTGACCGCCCCGGTCTCAGCCGCCAGCGCCGACATCACCGTGAAGATGGTGGTGCCCACCTGGGGCAGGCGGCTTTGCAGGGTGGGTGTGGCGGGCTGGGCGGAAGAGGTGGGGGCCGTGGTCATGCTGAAAATTTGTGATCAAAATGGCATCCAGCGCTTTTCAAATAAGCGCAAGGTGCTATCAAAGTTGATAACTGTCGCCATGCCCTTCCATGGCCTTGAGGATGAGGTCGCGGCTCAGGCGGTCGCTCAGAAACTCGGCAAACCGCAGCACGTAGTTGCGCAGGTAGGCCCCGCGCTTGAAGGCCACGCGGGCCACGTTGTGGCCCAGCAGGTGGGCCAGGGGGCGGGCCACCAGGTCGGGGTCGCGGCTTTCGCCTTGCACCGCCATCTCGGCCACGATGCCCACGCCCAGCCCCAGCTTGACGTAGGTCTTGATCACGTCCGAGTCGATGGCTTCCAGCACGATGTTGGGCTGGCGGTCGTGCGCGGCAAAGGCGTGGTCGATGCGGCTGCGCCCGGTGTACGAGGGGTGGTAGGTCACCAGCGGCAGGGCGGCCAGGTCGTCCAGGCCGATGCGTTCCTTGTCGGCCAGCGGGTGGCCCACGGGCAGCACCAGCACGTGCTGCCATTCGTAGCAGGGCAGGGTGATGAGGTCTTCGTAGTTGGACAGCGACTCGGTGGCCATGCCCACGTCGGCCACGTCGGTCATGAGCATGTGGGCCACTTGGTCGGGTGAACCCTGGTGCAGGCTGATGCCCACCTTGGGGTAAGCCTGGCGCAGCTTGGCCACGGGGGCGGGCAGCACGTAGCGGGCCTGGGTGTGGGTGGTGGCAATGGACAGGGTGCCGCTGTCCTGGGCCGAGAACTGGTCGCCGATGCGGCGCAGGTTGTTCACTTCGCGCAGGATGACTTCAATGCTTTTCAGCACCTGCTGCCCCGGTTCGGTCACGCGGCGGATGCGCTTGCCGTGGCGGCTGAAGATCTGGATGCCCAGCTCGTCTTCCAGCTCGATGATGGCCTTGGACACGCCGGGCTGCGAGGTGTGCAGGGCCTTGGCGGTTTCGGTCAGGTTGAGGTTGCGGCGCACCGCCTCCTGCACAAAACGGAACTGGTGAAGGTTCATGCGGGGTTCTCCGGGGGCAGGGTGCCCAGGGCCATGTGGGCCAGCAGTTGGGTCAGCGCCGGGTGTTCACCCGCCGCGGGCAGCAATTCGAAGTGGGTGCCGGGGTGTTGTTGGCGCAGCGCCGCCATCAGTTCGGGCAGGTCTTCGCGGGCGTGTTTGCCCATGCCAAAAAACACCGGCAGCACCCGCACCGTGGTGGCGCCTTGGTCCATCAGGGCTTGGCACGCCTGCGGCAGGTCGGGCGGGCACAGTTCCAGGTAGGCGCAGGCCACGGCGGTGTCGGGTGACTGCTGGCGCACGGCCTGGGCCACGGCCTCGATGGGCGCGCGCCACAGCGGGTCGCGCGAGCCATGGGCAAACAGGACCACGGCCTTCATCGTCGCAGCACCAGCCACCCGAAGGCGGTGAGCGAGGCCAGCGTGTACAGCAACGATGGCACCGCCGCCGTGAGCCAGGGCCACCACTGGTGCAGCCGCCCCAGGAAGCCGAACACCTCGTTGAGCAAAAAGAAGCTGATGCCCACCATCACGCCAATGAACACATAACCCGCGATGGAGCCGGAGCGGAAATGCAGGTAGGCAAAGGGCAGCGCCAGCACCAGCATCACCACGCAGCTGAGGGGGTAGAACACCTTGCGCCAGAACTCAATTTCGTAGCGTTGGGCGCTTTGGCCGTTGGCGTCGAGGTGGCGCACGTAGTTCCACAGGTCGGAGGTGGACATGCGCTCGGGCTTGAGCAGCGCCACCGACACCATTTCGGCGGTGAGGGTGGTGTCCCAGTCCAGCGTGGGCTGGTGCTGGGTGTGCATCTGAGGGGGCTGAACGCTGTCGTTGCGCACCGACATCTGTTCCACATCGGTCAGTCGCCACACCCCTTGGGCATCGATTTCGCCACTGGCCGCCTGGATGCGGCGCAGCAGTTTGCCGTTGGCGTCGAATTCCAGCACGCGGATGCCTTGCAGCTGGTCGTTGCCCGTCATGGCTTGCACGTTCACCGTCACCTGGCTGCTGGGGCGCTTTTCGCGCAACCAGGCCCCCACTGGCCCGGCGGACGCCAAGCCATCAAACCGCGCCTTGTACAGCTGGGCCGCCTTGCCCGCCATGGGGGCCACGTGGTCGCCGGTGACGTAGGTCAGCACCACAAACGCCAGACCCAGCTGACCCAGCAGGCGCAGGGCCTGCCAGGGGTCCAGGCCGCTGGTGCGCAGGATGGTGAATTCCGAGCTTTGGGCAAACCGCGCAAACACCAGCACCGAGCCGATCAACACCGAAATGGGCAACAGCTCGTACAGGTGCATGGGCACCAGCAGCGCACAGAACAGCAGCGCGTGGGGCACCTGGTAAATCAGGTCGGGCTGGGTTGGGGAGGCGTGGCCAATGGCCCCCAGCTCGTCGATGAAATCAAAAAAGAAAAACAGGCTCAGGAAGGCCAGCAGCACCAGCCCCACGGCCAGGAACACTTCCTTGTAAATCAGGCGCTTGAGCACGTTCACGGCGTGGCTCCCTTGCACGCGGGCGAGGCGAGCGTGCCGCCCGGCAGGCGCCGTTTCAGGGTGGCTCGCAGGCTGATGCCCAGGTGGCGTTTGACGATCCAGGCCATGGCCAGCACAAAGGTGATGCCGTGCAACCCCACCGTCCAGCCCCATGCGGAAACCTTGCCCTGGGTGACCCAGGTGGCCCCCACGTTGAGCAGGTTGGAATACAGCATGAAGGCGAACAAGGCAAACACGATGTTGGTGCTGCGGCCCGCGCGGGGGTTGCCCATGGCCACCGCCAGGCCCACCAGCAACAGGTTGAAGGCGCTGATCACCAGGCCGATGCGCCAGGTCAGCTCACCGAGGGACGCTGGAGTGGGTTGGTGCAACAGGTCCAGCGTGGAACGGGACTTCATGGCCTCGTCGGCTTCGCCCACCAGGGCGGTGTTGTCCATGAGCACCTGGTATTCGGAGAACTCGCTCAGCTTCTGGCTTTTGGGGTTCAGGGTCACGTCCAGCCGCTGGCCGTTGCGCAGCACCAGCAGTTGCTGGTTGCCTTCCTGCGCCACCGTGGCCGCTTGCGCGGTGATGGTGGTTTCTCCCTGAGGCGTCTTGGAGGAAATGAACACATTGCGCCCCGCCGAACTGGCGTCGGAGTCCTTGTCGATGAAAAACACCCGGTCGCCCTTGGCGCTGGATTGGAACTGACCGGGCTGCACGCGTTGCAGGTCCCCCCGCTGGGCAAAGCGCTCGCGCAGTTCCGAGGCTTGCCGATTGGCCCAAGGCCAGGCCACCAGCACCAGCACCACCATGGACGCCAGCACCGGCCACGCGAAGCGCAGAACGGGGTGGATCAAACCCATCAGGCCACGGCCTGCCCCCATCCAGATGACCATTTCGCTGTCGCGGTACATGCGCGACAGCACCGACACCACGGCAATGAACAGCGCCATGGTCAGGATGATGTGCAGCCGCCCCAGCACCGTGTAGCCCAGCACCAGCATCACCTCTTGTGGATTGACGCGGCCCGTGGTGGCCAGGTTGAGCGTGCGGATCAGCATGACTGTCACCACGATGGTGAACAACACCACCATGGTTGCGCCAAAACTGCGGGCCAACTCGGTTCGAACGGATGAATGGAATAACATCGTGCAGAGAGGAAACCGCGATTATGGACTTTGAATTTCGCCGACTGAACCTGGCCGATGCGGCCCAGACCAAGACCGATGCACTGGTGGTGTTGTGGCCCGATGCGCCCGCATTGCCGCCTGCCCCTGAGGCTGAATTTCCGCTGCTGTCTTGGTTGCAGCGGGTGTCTGCCGAGGGCCTGTTGGAGAGCGGGGTGGGCAAATCCCTGCTGAATGCGGGGGCTTCGCTGTGCTTGGCACCCCGCGTGGTGGTGGTGCGGGTTGGGGCCGGTTCGGAGACCGACATCCGCAAGGCCTGTTCGAGCGCGTTTGCCCTGCTGCGCAACGCCGGGGTGAAAAAAGCCTTGCTGCACATGGGGTTGCTGGCCGACGTGACCGCCACCGGCATCCGCGCTGCGTGCGTGGCCGTGGCCGAGGCCACCTACGAATACACCGCCACCAAACCGTCGGCCAAGGGGCGCCATTTGACGCGCTTGAGCATCGCCCACGGGCAGTTGCCACGCGCTTCGGCCTGGGTGTCCGAAGCCGCCGCCTGGGTGCAGGGTATCGAGTTGGCCAAGGAATGGGCCAACCGGCCCGCCAACCATGCCACCCCGCGCCTGTTGGCCGAGGCGGCCGAGCAGTTGGGTCAGCACAAGCGCATGAAGGTGGAGGTGCTTGGCCCCAAAGAGGTGACCAAGCTGGGCATGGGGGCCTTCATGGCCGTGGCCCAAGGGTCCGAGGAGCCGCTGCGTTTCATCGTGGTGCGCTACAACGGGGCCAGCAAAGACCAGGCCCCGCTGGTGTTGGTGGGCAAAGGCATCACGTTTGACACGGGCGGCATCTCCATCAAGCCCGCGCCCGAAATGGACGAGATGAAGTTCGACATGGGTGGGGCGGCCAGCGTGCTGGGCACGCTGCACGCCATTGGCCTGCTCCAGCCCGACATCAACGTGGTGGGGCTCATCCCGTCCTGCGAGAACATGCCCGATGGCCGTGCGGTCAAGCCGGGCGATGTGGTCACCAGCATGAGCGGCCAGACCATCGAAATCCTCAACACCGACGCCGAAGGGCGGCTCATCCTGTGTGATGCGCTGACCTATGCAGCCCGTTTCAAGCCCGCGCAGGTGATCGATGTGGCCACGCTGACCGGCGCCTGCGTCATTGCCTTGGGCCATGTGCGCACCGGGTTGTTTGCCAATCAAGATGAACTGGCGGCCAGCCTGTTGAAGGCGGGTGAGCAGGCGCAGGACCCGTGCTGGCGCATGCCTTTGGATGACGAGTACGGCGAAGGGCTCAAGTCCAGCTTTGCCGACATGGCCAACGTGGCTGGGCGTCCCGGTGGCTCGGTGTCCGCGGCCAAGTTCCTGGAGAAGTTTGTGCCGGGCCTGACGTGGGCGCATCTGGACATTGCCGGGACCGCCTGGAAAAGTGGGGCGGCCAAGGGGGGCACGGGGCGCCCCGTGGCGCTGCTGGTGCAGCACGTGCTCAACGAAGCGCAGCGTTTGCCTTCCGCCGCCAAGGGCAAGCGTTCCACCCAGTCTGTGGCACGACCCGCCACCCCTCCAGCGCACAGCCGCTGACGCGTTGCGGAGTTTCACGGCGTGACGCAGGTGACCTTTCACTTCAATGTGGCCGACCGCATGACCCATGCGAGCCGGGTCATGCGCAAGGCGGTGGGGCAGGGGCACTGCGTCACCTGCGTGAGCAGGCCCGCTGACGTGGGGGTGCTGGACGAGCGTTTGTGGACCCTGGCACCGCTGGCCTTCCTGCCCCATGCCACCGACGCGTCGCCCCCGCATGTGCTGCAACGCTCTCCCATCCTGCTCACCGCCCATTGGCCAGCGCAGGGCGACGTGCTGCTCAATTTGACGAACGACGTGCCCGACCGGTGCGACCAGTTTGTACGGGTGGTGGAGATCGTGTCCACGGACGGGGAGGATCGTGCCGCAGCCCGGGAGCGTTGGAAGCGGTATGTGGCCATGGGTTTGAAGCCCGTGGGCCACGATTTTGCGGCGGCGGGTGACTGAGTGCGATATTTCGGTGTATACTGCTAGCTTCGAATCGCAGTAGGCGCGTAGCTCAGTTGGTTAGAGCACCACCTTGACATGGTGGGGGTCGTTGGTTCGAATCCAATCGCGCCTACCATTTCCTTTGCCAAGCGGTTCCTGGTTGGTCGCCCTCTCAGTAACGGGTAGCGCACACCCAGGGTGTGGCTTGAGTGCTGGAAGTGGAGGCCGGTCGCGTGGCAGCTGCCATCCGTCGAACGCCGTGCACAAATCCAAACCCTCTGATGCACCTCTCCCCAGCGGGACCCGGGTCATCAAAAAATACCCCAATCGCCGTCTGTACGACACAGACACGTCGACGTACATCACACTGGCTGAAGTCAAAGACTTGGTCATGAAGATGTCGCCCTTCGTGGTGCTGGATGCCAAGACGGGGGATGACCTCACGCGCAGCATCCTGTTGCAAATCATCCTCGAAGAGGAGACGGCGGGTGCTCCCCTGTTTTCCGAGCAGATCCTGGCCAACATCATTCGCTTTTATGGCCATGCGCTGCAGGGCTTTGTCGGGGCGCACCTCGAAAAGAACATGCAGTTGTTCATGGACATGCAGCAAAAAGTGGCCGCCCAGCCGGGCAAGGTCGTCAGCCCGGATGCCTGGGGTCAGCTGTTCAGTGCCCAGAACCCCGCCATGCAGGCATTGATGGGCAACTACATGGAGCAATCCCGTGCGGCCATGGACCAGTTGCAGGAACAGCTGCAACGCAACAGTGAGCAGATGCTCAACGTCATGGGCTTTCGTCGCCCCAATTGAGACCCGGTGGCCGCAAGGTGCCCGGGGTGAAACACATGTCCGAAACCGCAGGGCTTGCGCCCAAGGTGGGGTTCGTCAGCCTCGGATGCCCGAAGGCGCTGACCGATTCCGAACTCATCCTCACCCAACTCAGTGCCGAGGGATATCAAACGTCCAAGACCTTTGAGGGGGCGGACATCGTCATCGTCAACACCTGTGGCTTCATCGACGATGCGGTCAAGGAGAGCCTGGACACCATTTCCGAGGCGTTGGCGGCCAATGGCAAGGTCATCGTGACCGGTTGCCTGGGGGCGCGGCAGTCCGAATCGGGTGGCAACCTGGTGTCGGAGTTGCATCCGTCGGTGTTGGCGGTCACGGGGCCACACGCCACGCATGAGGTGATGGAGGCGGTGCATCAGCACCTGCCCAAGCCGCACGATCCGTTTGTGGATCTGGTTCCTGCGCAGGGCATCAAGCTCACGCCGCGCCATTACGCGTACTTGAAAATCAGCGAGGGCTGCAATCACCACTGCACCTTCTGCATCATTCCGTCCATGCGGGGTGGCTTGGTGAGTCGGCCTGTGGGTGACGTGCTGAACGAGGCGGCCAAGCTGTTCCAGGCGGGTGTGAAGGAGTTGCTGGTCATCAGCCAGGACACCTCGGCCTATGGGGTGGATGTGCAGTACCGCACCGGGTTCTGGAATGGCCGTCCCGTCAAAACCCGTATGCTGGATTTGGTGCGCGAACTGGGTGTGTTGGCCCGTGAGCATGGGGCCTGGGTTCGCTTGCATTACGTCTATCCCTATCCTCATGTGGATGAGGTGCTGCCATTGATGGCTGAAGGGCTGGTGCTGCCTTACCTGGATGTGCCGTTGCAGCACAGCCACCCGGAGGTGTTGCGGCGCATGAAGCGTCCTGCCAGTGGCGAAAAGAACCTGGAGCGCATCCAAAAATGGCGTGAGCTCTGTCCCGAGTTGGTGATTCGCAGCACCTTCATTGCGGGCTTTCCTGGCGAGACCGAAGAGGAATTTGCCCACCTGTTGGACTTTGTTCGCGAGGCCGGGTTGGATCGTGTGGGTTGTTTTGCTTACTCACCTGTGGAAGGTGCGATGGCCAATCAGCTGTCTGGTGCCTTGCCCGAGGACGTGCGTGAGGAGCGCCGGGCGCGCTTCATGGCGGTTGCGGAGCAGGTGTCGGTGGAGCGTTTGCACCGACGGGTGGGGTCCACCATGAAGGTGTTGGTGGATTCGGCTCAGTCGATGGGGCGCAAGGGCGGGCTGGGGCGCACGTATGCTGATGCCCCTGAAATTGACGGCGTTGTGCGCCTGTTGCCGCCGCAGAAGATCAGCAAAACCTTCAAGGTCGGGGATTTCACCTCGGTCCACATCACCGGGGTTGATGGGCATGACCTGATCGGGCTGCCCGTTTGAGATTGCTGCACACGCCTTGGGTTTCAGGGGTGTGCAGCCCTTTGAGGGCTTTGAGCAAACAAAAAAGCCTGCAATCGGGTGATTGCAGGCTTTCGGATTTGGTGCCCAGGAGAGGACTCGAACCTCCACGCCTCTCAGCGCTAGTACCTGAAACTAGTGCGTCTACCAATTCCGCCACCTGGGCATTTCAGGAATACGAGAATTATAGCAGCAAAAATGGTGGCGAAGATCGTTGCATCGTGCTGCCTGAATTCTCTGAAGAAAAAAGCCTGTCATTTTGCAATGACAGGCTCTTAAACTTGGTGCCCAGGAGAGGACTCGAACCTCCACGCCTCTCAGCGCTAGTACCTGAAACTAGTGCGTCTACCAATTCCGCCACCTGGGCATTTCAGGAAAAACGTTAGTATAACATCAGAAACAATGACACAACAAAAAAACTACCTGGATGAAGTGACGGGCACCGTGCTCGGTCACCGAGATGGTCACGGTTTTGTGACCCGCGATGACGGTGCGCCGGACATCTATCTGCCCCCCAACGAAATGCGTGCGGTGCTGCATCAGGATCGGGTCAAGGCCCGCATCGTGCGCAGTGACCGACGTGGCCGCCCTGAAGGGCGTGTCACCGAGATCCTGGATCGATCCAAGAAACCCATCATCGGGCGCCTGCTCCAAGAAGGTGGGGCGTGGCTGGTGGCACCTGAAGACAAACGTTACGGACAAGATGTCCTGGTGCCCAAGGGCGCACTGTCCAAGGCCAAGGCGGGGCAGGTGGTGGTGGTCGAGCTGACCGAGCCGCCCGCACTGTATGGCCAGCCCGTCGGCCGAGTGGTCGAGGTGCTGGGGGAGGTGGATGACCCGGGCATGGAGATTGAAATTGCGGTGCGCAAATACGGGGTGCCGCATGTGTTCTCCGAATCGACCTTGGGCGCAGCGCGGGCGTTGCCCGACTCGGTGCAACCCGAAGATCGGCTGAACCGGGTGGATTTGCGCGATGTGCCTCTGGTGACCATTGACGGGGAAGACGCCCGTGACTTTGACGATGCCGTGTTTGCCCAGTCTGCCCGTGTGGGGCGGGGCAAGGGGTGGCGTCTGTTGGTGGCCATTGCCGACGTCAGCCACTATGTGCAAAACGGTTCGGCCATCGACGTCGATGCCTACGACCGTGCCACCAGCGTGTACTTTCCGCGGCGCGTCATCCCCATGCTGCCGGAAAAGCTGTCCAACGGCTTGTGCTCACTGAACCCCGACGTCGAGCGACTGTGCATGGTGTGTGACATGCTGGTCACCGCGACAGGCGATGTCCATGCCTACCAGTTCTACCCGGCGGTCATGTTCAGCCATGCCCGTTTCACCTACACCGAGGTGGCGGCCATCCTGTCCAACACGCGGGGGCCGGAGGCGGCGCAGCGCAAGGCGCTGGTGCCGCATTTGCTGGACCTGCAAGACGTGTACCGGGCTCTTTTGGGGGCTCGACAGCGGCGGGGTGCGGTGGATTTCGACACCACCGAGACGCAAATCGTCTGCGACGAGTCCGGGCGCATCGAGCGCATCGTGGCCCGGGTGCGCAACGAGGCGCACCGGCTGATCGAAGAAGCCATGCTGGCGGCCAACGTGTGCTCGGCCGAGTTCATTGCGCAGTCCAAACACCAGGGCTTGTTCCGGGTGCACGAAGGCCCCACCCCCGAAAAACTGGAAACCCTGCGCGCCTTCCTCAAATCGGTGGGTGTGCAGGCGTCCCTGAGCGATCAACCCAAGCCGGGTGAGTTTCAGCACATTGCCCTCAGCACCCGGGATCGGCCTGATGCACCACAGATCCACACCATGCTGTTGCGCTCCATGCAGCAGGCCATCTACAGCCCCCACAACAGTGGACACTTCGGCTTGGCCTTTGAGGCGTACACGCACTTCACCAGCCCCATCCGGCGTTACCCGGATTTGTTGGTCCATCGGGTGATCAAGGCCATTCTGGCGAGTTCGACCTATCGGTTGCCGGTCTTGCCGGTGCCGGGGGAGCATCACCAGAAGTTGAGCCGCAAGGTTGCTTCCAAGTCGGCAGACGCAACGCACAAGTCCACCCAGCGTGTGTCGGGGGAGGTGCTGGGGTGGGAGGCTGCGGGCTTGCATTGCAGTGCCAACGAGCGTCGGGCCGACGAGGCCAGCCGCGATGTCGAGGCGTGGCTGAAGTGCCGCTACATGCGTGAGCACCTGGGTGAGGAGTTCAGTGGTGTGGTGTCGGCGGTGACCAGTTTTGGTGTGTTTGTCACGCTGGATGCCATGTACGTCGAAGGTCTGGTCCACATCACCGAACTGGGTGGCGAGTACTTCCGCTACGAGGAGGCCCGCCAGGAGCTGCGGGGTGAGCGCACGGGCATTCGCTACCAGTTGGGCAGCCGCGTGCAGGTGCAGGTGAGCCGGGTGGACCTGGATGGGCGGCGGATCGACTTCCGGTTGGTTCGCGAGCAAGACGATGCTTGGGCATCGGCCCGCCGTGACAAGCAAGGGCAGGGCGGCAAGCCCACGCGTCGAGTGGCGGCAGAGGGGGGTGAGGCGGTGCCCGAAGAGCCGTTTTCCCCGCGCAATGGGGCGAAACGGGCAGACAAGAAAACGTCTTCCCGGTCGCCCTCACGGGCGGGTGGGGCGGCATCGGGCAAGTCGCGCAAACGCAAGGGCTGAAGCCATGACCTGTGGAGTCGGTGCATGAATGTGTTGATGTTTTTGCTGGATCTGGTGTTTCTGGTGCTGGTGGGCGCGTGTTTGTTGCGTGCGTGGCTCAACCACGCCCGCATCAGCATGGCGCAGCAACCCGGGCCTTTCATCCTGGCGGTGAGCGGTTGGCTGGTCATGCCGCTGCGGCGTTTGCTGCCTCCCGCTTGGCAACGCTCGCGCTGGGACGTGGCCAGCATGGTGGCGGCGGTGCTGTTGGTTCTGGTGCAAGCCATCCTGTGGCAGTGGATCCTGAGCATGGGGATGGGTGTCCATGGCCTGGATGTGTCACTGGTCTGGGTCACCACGGTGTGGTTGGCGTTCAAGCTGTTGCTGGTGACGGCCCTGCGGTTGTTGATGTACCTGGTGCTGGCCCACGCGGTGTTGTCCTGGGTTCAGCCGTATTCACCCGTGCAGGGGTGGCTCAGCCGCCTGTTGATGCCCTGGTTGGCCCCGCTGCGGCGGATCATTCCGCCCGTGGGCGGCGTGGACCTGTCGGGGCTGGTGCTGCTGGTGCTGATTCAGGTGGCGTTGATGCTGATTGGGTGAGGCGCTCGCCGGTTGATGCGTCCCCGCCTTCCATGCGGGCGGGGCAGGGTGGCTCCTTGCGGCTCACGGGGCGAGGGCTTGCGCCAGTGCGCTGGCTGTGAGGTGTTGGGTCGAAGGCCACGCGTCGGCCACTTGGCCGTGCAGCGCCACCGCGTGAACAGCGGCTTGTGCCGCTGCGGCCCGTGCAGCGTCGGGGGTGGTCGCTCCGTGCAAGGTGCGCGCAAGCAAGGCCCCCAGCAAGCCTGCAAGAACATCGCCAGTGCCTGCGGTGGCCAGCTTGCCGTTGCCCGTGCCATTGATGCAGGGCATTTGCCCAGGGGCGGCCACCACGGTGCCGCTGCCCTTGAGCACACAGACGCACCCCCAGCGTTCGGCCAGGGTTTGTGCGGCTTCCAACCGTTGGTTTTGCACTTGGCTTGTGGTGGTGCTCAGCAGTCGGGCGGCTTCCAGGGGGTGTGGGGTGATCACCGTGACCGCCGCCCCTTGAAGGCCGCGTTGCACCAGCGCGGTCTGCAGTGAAGGTTGCTGGCTGAGGTGGTTGAGGGCGTCGGCATCCAGCACCAAGGGGTGGAGGCTGGACAGTGCCACCGCCAGCCAGGGCTTGATGTGCTCGCCCCCGCCGCACCCCACCACCCACACGCCCGCAGGCAAGCCGTGGCGGGTGGCGTGGGGCAGGTCCAGGTGGCGAAACATCAACTCGGGCTGGCCGGGGTCCACAGTGTGCTGGTTGTCGGGGTCCAGCGGGGCCACATACACCCGGCCCGCGCCACCCTGCAGGGCAGCGCGGGCCGCCAGCAGCGCGGCGCCCAGCATGTGGGCGCCCCCGCGTTCGCATTGGCCGCCCAGCACCCACACATCACCGCCCGTGCCCTTGTGGGAGGCATGACGTGGTAGGTGCTGTGTTGGGGTTGCTGCTGGGGGCATCCACCGTGCGCATGGCCTGACCTCTGTGGAGTCGGAGGCGCTGGAGGGTGTCACCCCCAGGTCGTCCCACCAAACCTCGCCCGCCAAATCTTGCCCGTGGTTCGTGAAGAGCCCAGGCTTGAGCGTCAAAAATGTCAAGCAAAAAATGCTTGTGGCGCTTTCATTGATTGGCATTTCAGCTATGGTTATTGAACCACGAAAGGCATCCAGATCGCTGGGCGTGTCCACACACAGCAGGGTGTCACCGACCTGGCGAATGCGCCTGAGCGCTTGCGTCAAACCGTGCGGGTCGGCAGGAGAGGGCGCGCGCGCCTGGTTGGACAGGCCGAGCAGCGCATCAATCACCAGGTCGCAGTGTTCCGGCGGGGCATCGGACAGTTGGACGCCGGCCGCTCGGGCCTGGTCGAGGGCCCAGCGGGCGTCGGGCGGCAAGCGCTCGGGGCGGGCGTGCAAGGTCACGGTGAGCTGGCCGCCCTTGGCCTGCATCCACGCCTGCAGCAGCGCAGCGGCCATCAAGCCATCGCCGCCGTTGTTGCCGGGGCCGCAGGCAATCCAGATGTGGCGTGCATGCGGGGCCACGGCCCGCGCCATGTCGGCCACGGATTGGCCTGCACGTTGCATCAGCGTGTGAGGGGGCAGGCCCTGCGTGGCAAGCTGTTCCATGTGCCGGGTGGCAGCGGCGTCGAACAGGGGCAGGGGCTCGGTGCAGGCGGTGACCCGGATTCTCATGGGTTTGACTTGGTATACTCGTGGGGTTTTGCTGTTGGCACATGGTGTGCTTGGAGCAGAACAATCGCAGGCCAGACACATCAGGTGCCTGAACCGCAGGGTTTACACATTCTCTGCGCTTCGGGTCAGTTCTGGCTTCAGACCCAACCTCAGAAAGACCTCATCATGGCAGTCTCCATGCGCGAAATGCTGGAAGCCGGTGTCCACTTCGGTCACCAAACCCGCTTCTGGAACCCCAAGATGGCCCCGTACATCTTCGGTCATCGCAACAAGATTCACATCGTCAACCTCGAAAAGACGTTGCCGATGTTCGAAGACGCCCAAAAGTTCGTTCGTCAGTTGGTCGCCAATCGCGGCACCATCCTGATGGTCGGCACCAAGCGTCAATCCCGTGACATCCTGGTGGCCGAAGCCACCCGTGCTGGCGTGCCTTACGTCAGCACCCGTTGGTTGGGCGGCATGCTCACCAACTTCAAGACCGTCAAGACCTCCATCAAGCGCCTGAAGGACATGCAAGCCCAGCAGGAAGCCGGTCTGGACAGCATGAGCAAGAAAGAACAGCTCATGTTCAGCCGCGAGATGGAAAAGCTGGAAAAAGACATCGGCGGCATCCAGGACATGGCCGCTCTGCCTGACGCCATCTTCGTGATCGACGTGGGTTTCCACAAGATCGCCGTGGCCGAAGCCAAGAAGCTGGGCATTCCGCTGGTGGGCGTGGTGGACACCAACCACTCTCCCGAAGGCATCGACTACGTCATCCCCGGCAACGACGACTCCGCCAAGGCCGTGGAACTGTACGCACGTGGCATCGCCGACGCCATCCTGGAAGGCCGTGCCAACGCCGTGAACGATGTGGTCAAGGCCGTGTCGGGTGACAGCGACGAGTTCGTCGAAGTCAACGAAGAATCCGCCGCCTGAGGCCGGTTCCCGTCATGCAAGGGGGCTCGCTGAGCCCCTTTTTTTCAATCAAATCGGGTGACGCCTGTGCGTTCACCCTTGTCTCTGGAGAGAAAAATGGCAACTATCACCGCAAGCATGGTCGCTGAACTGCGCGCCAAGACCGACGCCCCCATGATGGAGTGCAAGAAGGCCCTGACCGAGGCCGATGGCGATCTGGCAAAGGCTGAAGAGATCCTGCGTGTCAAGCTGGGCACCAAGGCTGGCAAGGCTGCTTCCCGCGTGACCGCCGAAGGCGTGGTCGCCAGCTTCATCGAAGGCACCACGGGTGCCATGATCGAAGTCAACTGCGAAACCGACTTCGTCACCAAGAACGACAGCTTCCTGGCCCTGGCCAAGGCCGCCGCCGAGCTGGCCGCCAAGAACAGCCCCGAGTCCATCGAAGCCCTGGGCGCCCTGGCCTACAGCCAAGACGGCTTCGGCCCCACCCTGGAAGAAGTGCGCAAGGGCCTGATCGGCAAGATCGGCGAGAACATGAGCTTCCGCCGCTTCAAGCGTTACAGCGGTGCTTCCAAGCTGGTGTCCTACCTGCACGGCACCCGCATCGGCGTGGTTGTGGAGTTCGACGGTGACGAAACCGCCGCCAAGGACACCGCCATGCACATCGCTGCCATGAAGCCCGTGTCGCTGTCCAGCGCCGACGTGCCTGCTGACCTGATCGCCAAGGAGCGTTCCGTGGCCGAGCAAAAGGCTGCCGAATCCGGCAAGCCCGCCGACATCGTGGCCAAGATGGTCGAAGGCTCCGTTCAGAAGTACCTGAAGGAAGTCTCTCTGCTGGACCAGGTGTTCGTGAAGGCCGCCGACGGCAAGCAGACCGTGGGCCAGTACCTCAAAGCCGCCAACACCACCGTCAAGGGCTTCGCCCTGTACGTGGTGGGCGAAGGCATCGAGAAGAAGGTGGACGACTTCGCCGCTGAAGTCGCCGCCCAAGTGGCTGCTGCCAAGGGCGCCTGATCGGCCCTTTCCCTGTTCCGCCGGTGCCTGAAGGCCCGGCGGGATCGTGTAAATTCAGATTTCTCCGCACCCAAACCCGCCGACACATGCCCGCCTACAAACGCATCCTCCTCAAACTTTCTGGTGAAGCCCTGATGGGTGACGATGCCTTTGGCATCAACCGGGCCACCATCGTCCGCATGGTGGAAGAGATTGCGGATGTGACCCGTCTGGGCGTTGAAGTGGCGGTGGTCATCGGCGGTGGCAACATCTTCCGCGGGGTGGCGGGTGGTTCCGTGGGCATGGACCGTGCCACGGCCGATTACATGGGCATGCTCGCCACGGTCATGAACTCTCTGGCGCTGGGCGACACCATGGAAAAAGCGGGCCTGGTGGCCCGGGTGATGTCGGCCATTGCCATTGAGCAGGTGGTGGAGCCCTATGTCCGCCCCAAAGCCTTGCAGTACCTCGAAGAGGGCAAGGTGGTGATTTTTGCCGCAGGCACCGGCAACCCGTTCTTCACGACCGACACCGCCGCCGCATTGCGCGGGGCCGAGATCGGCGCTGAAATCGTCCTCAAGGCCACCAAGGTGGATGGGGTGTACACCGCCGATCCCAAGAAGGATCCCTCGGCCACGCGGTACGCCACCATCACCTTCGACGAGGCCATGGCCAAGAATTTGCAGGTCATGGACGCCACGGCGTTCGCGCTGTGCCGTGACCAGAAGCTGCCCATCAAGGTGTTCAGCATTTTCAAGCACGGTGCCTTGCGCCGTGTGGTGTTGGGGGCCGATGAAGGCACCCTGGTTCACGTCTGAACCGTTTTGTTTTTGTACCTCAAGGTGACCGCATGAGCATCGCAGACATCAAGTCCACCATCGAGCACAAGATGCAACAGTCGGTGGAGGCGTTCAAGAACAGCCTGACCAAGATCCGCACCGGACGAGCCAACCCGGCCATCCTGGACACCGTGCACGTCGATTACTACGGCTCCATGCTGCCCCTGTCGCAAGTGGCGAACCTGTCGCTGCTGGACGCCCGCACCATCGGTGTGGCGCCCTGGGAAAAAGGCATGGGGGCCAAGATCGAAAAGGCCATCCGCGAGTCCGATCTGGGCCTGAACCCCGCCAGCCAGGGCGACCTGATCCGCGTGCCGCTGCCCCCCATGACGGAAGAGCGCCGCAAGGAACTGACCAAGGTGGTCCGTGGCGAAGGCGAGGGCGCCAAGGTGGCCATCCGCAACCTGCGCCGCGACGCCAACGAATCGGTCAAGAAACTGGTCAAGGACAAGCTGGCATCGGAAGACGACGAGCGTCGTGCCGAAACCGACATTCAAAAGATGACCGACCGCTACATCGCGGACGTTGACAAACTGGTGTCCGGCAAGGAAGCCGACATCATGGCCGTCTGACCCGGGCGACAGTTCGGGTGGCCGATTCCACTGCGCCCCAGCCGGGGCACATTGCCATCGTCATGGATGGCAATGGCCGTTGGGCCAAGAAGCGTTTCCTGCCCCGGGTGGCCGGGCACAAACAAGGGGTTGAAGCCCTGCGCCGCACGGTGCAGGCGTGCCTGGACCGCAACATCCGTGTGTTGACGGTGTTTGCGTTTTCGTCCGAGAACTGGTCCCGCCCTGCAGACGAGGTGTCGGGCCTCATGGACCTGATGGCGCTGGCCCTCACGCGCGAAGTCCCCAGTCTGCATGAGCGGGGCGTCCAAATCCATTTTCCCGGTGACCGTTCCTGTTTGTCGGCCAAGGTGGCCCAAGGGCTGTTGGATGCCGAACGTCTGACCGCGGGCAACCAGCGCCTGGTGCTCAACGTCTGTTTCAACTACGGTGGGCGGTGGGACATTTGCCAGGCGGCCGAGCGCTTGCGGCAGGCGGGTACGCCCATCACCGACGCATCCCTGGCCTCGGCCCTGTCCTTGGCCCATGTGGCCGACCCCGATCTGTTCATCCGCACCGGGGGGGAGTTGCGCATCAGCAATTTCCTGATCTGGCAGATGGCCTACACCGAGCTGGTGTTCTCCGACGTGCTGTGGCCTGACTTCAACGGGGATCATCTGGATCAGGCCATTGCCACCTTTCAGCAGCGCGAGCGCCGCTTTGGCAAGACCTCCGAGCAAGTGGCCCCTTGCAAACCCGGCGACGGAGGGCGCGGCACATGCTGAAGACACGCATCATCACCGCGCTGGTGCTGCTGGCCATTGTGCTGCCAGCCCTGTTTGCGCCGTCCGCCTTGCCATTCACGCTGCTGGCCGGGGTGTTTGTCACCGCAGGCGTGTGGGAGTGGGGGCGTTTGAACGGCCTCGGCCAAGCTGCGGCGTTGTTCATGGCCGCCGTCGTGGGCATGGTGTTGATGTTGGCCTGGGGCTTGCAGCTGACCGCGCTGCCCGGATGGGTCTGGTGGCTGGCCTCGGTCGTGTGGGTGCTGGGCGGTGCGTGGTTGTTGCGTCAAGGTGTGGCCGGTTGGGGGCGTTTGCCTCAAGCCCTGCGCCTGGTGCTGGGCTGTGTGATGCTGGCCTTGGTTTGGGTTGTTTTGGGGCTCCAGCGCTCTATTGGAAACAACTCTTTGCTCTCGATTTTTTTCCTGGTGTGGGCGGCTGACGTGTTTGCCTATTTCGGGGGCAAGACCTTTGGGCGGCGCAAGTTGGCGCCGTCCATCAGTCCCGGCAAGAGCTGGGAAGGGGCCTTCACCGGTGCCTTGGGTGTGTTGTTGGTGGCGGCGGTGTGGGTGGCGGTGGATGCCCGCATCCAACCCGAGGCCCCCAGCCTGTACACCGTGCTGTACCAGCGTTATGACCTGTGGGCCGCGCTGCCTTTGCTGGGGCTGAGCGCCATGAGCGTGGTGGGTGACCTGGTCGAGTCCCTGGTCAAGCGCAGTGCCGACATGAAAGACTCCAGCCAGTTGCTGCCCGGGCACGGCGGCGTGTTGGACCGGGTGGACGCGCTGTTGCCCGTTCTGCCCTTGACCATGTGTTTCCTGGGGTGAGGCTTTGAACCGTCTTCAAGTGTGTGTATTGGGGGCCACAGGCTCCATCGGGCAGAACACGCTCGATGTGTTGTCCCGTCACCCCGACCGTTTTGCGGTGTTTGCGTTGACCGCATCCACCCAGGTGGATGTGTTGCTGGGGCAGATTCAGGCGTTTCGTCCGGTGTACGCCGTGATGGCCAGCGAGCCGCATGCCGCCGAACTGGCCCGACGTGTGGCCGACCTGGGCTTGCCCACACGGGTGCTGGCCGGTGCCCAGGCCTTGTGCGAGGTGGCCGCTGACGAGCGTGTGGACGCGGTGATGGCCGCCATCGTGGGCGCCGCCGGTTTGCCGCCCTGCATGGCCGCGGCCCGTGCGGGCAAGCGCCTGCTGCTGGCCAACAAGGAAGCCCTGGTGGTGGGTGGCAGCTTTTTCATGGCCGCTGTACAGGCGGGCGGGGCGACGCTGCTGCCCATCGACAGCGAGCACTCCGCGGTGTTCCAGTCCTTGCCCGAAGACCGCAACACCTGGCCTGGCCGTATCCGCAAGATCATCCTCACCGCGTCAGGGGGGCCGTTTCGCCAGCGCGACCCGGCCACCCTGCACAGCGTGACGCCAGAGCAGGCCTGCGCCCACCCCAATTGGGTGATGGGGCGAAAGATCTCGGTGGACTCCGCCACCATGATGAACAAGGCGCTGGAGGTCATCGAGGCGCGTTACCTGTTTGGCGTGGCTCCATCCCAGATCGAGGTGGTGATCCACCCGCAGAGCGTGATTCACTCCATGGTGGAGTACCACGATGCCTCGGTGGTGGCCCAGCTGGGCACGCCCGACATGCGGGTGCCCATCGCCTACGGATTGTCGTGGCCGGATCGCATGCATTCCGGGGCTTCTGCGCTTGATTTCAAAGCGCTGAATGCTCTTACTTTTGAAGCGCCTGATGCCTCCCGCTTTCCGGGGCTGCCGCTCGCTTGGCAGGCCTTGAACGCGGGCGAGGGCCACACGGCGGTGCTGAATGCCGCCAATGAAGTGGCGGTGGATGCGTTCTTGAACGGGCGCATCCGGTTTGATCAGATTGCGGTCCTCAACGCCGAGGCCTTGGCTCACATCACGGTGGGCACGCCCAGCCAACTGGACGATGTGCTGGAACTGGACCGCACCACCCGGGTCTGGGCCCAGGCGTGGGTGGTCCACGCGACTCGTTGACGGTTGCCCATGGGATTGTTGTCCACCCTGATGGCGTTTGTGGTTGGCCTCGGCCTGCTGATCGGTGTGCACGAGTACGGCCATTTCCGGGCTGCGCTGGCGTGCAAGGTCAAGGTGCTGCGCTTTGCCATTGGCATGGGGCCGGTGTTGTGGTTGTGGCGCTCACCTCGCACCGGCATCGAATACGCCTTGTCGGCATTGCCGCTGGGCGGTTACGTGCGCATGCTCGACGAGCGCGAAGCCCCGGTGGATGCCGCCCAACGCCACCAGGCATTCAACACCCAGCCGCTGGTCAAGCGCGCGTTCATTGTGGCCGCTGGGCCAATGGCCAACTTCGGCCTGGCCATCCTGCTGTACACGGGGGTGCACTGGTGGGGCTTGTCGCAGACCCAGCCTGTGTTGGCCACTCCGGCTGCGGAGTCCGCTGCCGATCGGGCGGGCGTGCTGGGTGGCGACCGGGTGAAGGCCCTGCGCTGGGACGATCAGCCCGGCGTGGCGGTGCAGACGTATGAAGACCTGGGCTGGCAGCTCACCCGCATCGCCCTGGAGGGCGGAGACCACACCGTGGTGCTGGAGGTTGAGCGCCCTGGCGGGCGCGAGGAAGAACGCCTGCTGCGTGTCAGCAGCCTGGGGGTCGATGACGCCAACCATGCCCTGCGCCTGTGGGGATTCACCGGCCCGATGACCGATCCCGTCATCACCAAGGTCCAGCCGGGTGACCCGGCGGAGCGGGGCGGCCTGAGGGCCGGGGACCGCGTGCTCAGCGTCGATGGCCATGCCATGGCCGACGGGCAGCAACTGCGGTCGTTCATCGCCGCCAGTGCCCGGCATGGCGCACCCGCTGTGCAACTCTGGTCGGTGCAGCGTGGTGCACACGTCATCCAGTTGCAGGTTCAGCCTGCACTGGAGCAGCGGCAGGGCCAACCCGTGGGGCGGGTGGGGGCCTACATCGGCTCTCCGCCGCTGCAAGTGGTGGTCGATCGGTCGGTGCTGGGGGCCTTGGGCATTGCGCTGGAGAAAACCTGGGAGGTTTCGGGCATGAGCCTGTCGGTCATGGGCAAGATGCTGATTGGCCAGGCCTCGCTGCAAAACCTCAGCGGCCCCCTCACCATTGCCGACTATGCCGGTCGCTCTGCCGATGCCGGCGGCGTGCCTTACCTGTTGTTTCTGGCCCTGATCAGCGTCAGCCTGGGGGTGCTCAACCTGTTGCCCCTGCCCATGCTCGATGGCGGGCATTTGATGTATTACATTTACGAAGGCATGGTGGGCCGCCCCGTGTCCGACCGCTGGCAGGAAAGACTGCAGCGGGGTGGTGTGGCGGTTCTGGTGGGCTTGATGTCCATTGCCCTGTACAACGATCTGGCCCGTCTGCTGGGCTGATGCTTCCCCGCACATGAAACAAAAACCTCTATCCAACCGTGGCCTGGCAACCGCACTGGCTGCTTTGGTGGTGACACTGCCCGCATGGGCGGTGGAGCCTTTCGCCTTGCGTGACATTCGCATCGAAGGTCTTCAGCGCGTCGAGCCGGGCACGGTCTTTGCCTCCTTGCCTTTTCGCGTGGGGGACACCTACAGCGACGACCGGGGTGCCGCCGCCATTCGGGCCTTGTTTGGCCTGGGCCTGTTCAAGGACGTTCGGGTTGAAGTGAATGGCGATGTGGTGGTGGTGGTGGTGGAAGAACGGCCCACCATTGCCGACATCGGGTTTTCGGGCGTCAAGGAATTTGACAAAGAGGTGCTGGTCAAGGCCCTGCGCGATGTGGGCCTGACCGAGGCCCGCCCCTTTGACAAAGCCCTGGCCGACCGGGCCGAGCAGGAGCTCAAGCGCCAGTACCTGAACCGCAGCATGTACGGGGCCCAGGTGGTGACCACCGTGACCCCCATCGAGCGCAACCGGGTCAACCTCAATTTCACGGTGACCGAAGGCGATGTGGCCAAGATTCGCGAGCTGCGCATCGTGGGCAATTCAGCCTTCAGCGAGTCCACCCTGCGGGATCTGTTCGACTTGGACACGGGCGGCTGGCTGTCGTGGTACACCAAGTCCGATCGGTATTCCCGTGCCAAGCTGGCCGCCGATCTGGAAACCCTGCGCTCCTACTACCTGAGTCGGGGTTACCTGGAGTTCAACATCGAATCCACCCAGGTGGCCTTGTCTCCCGACAAGGAAGAGATGTCCATCACCATCAACGTGTCCGAGGGCAACCGCTATGTGGTGTCGTCGGTGAAGTTGGAGGGGGACTACCTCGACAAGGAAGACGACTTCAAGTCCATGATCACCGTCAAGGCCGGGGAAGCCTACAACGCCGATCGCGTGACCGAAACCACCAAGGCGTTTTCCGACTACTTCGGCAAGTTCGGCTTTGCCTTCGCCCGCGTGGAAGCGGTGCCGCAGATCGACCGGGTCAACAACCGTGTGGACTTGGTGATCCAGGCCCAGCCTTCCCGCCGTGCCTATGTGCGTCGCATCAATGTGGCCGGCAACAACCGCACCCGCGACGAAGTGATCCGCCGCGAGTTCCGCCAGTTCGAGGCCGCGTGGTATGACAGCGACCGCATCAAACTGTCCCGCGACCGTGTGGACCGCTTGGGCTTTTTCACCCAGGTGGGCATTGACACGCAAGACGTGGCAGGCGCCCCCGATCAGGTGGACTTGCTGGTCACGGTGGCCGAAAAGCCCACAGGCAACCTGTCGTTGGGGCTGGGCTACTCCCAGTCTGAAAAGCTGTCGTTCATTGGCGGCATCAAGCAGGAAAACGTCTTTGGCACCGGCAACTACCTGGGCCTGGACCTGAACACCAGCAAGTTCAACCGCCAGGTGTCGGTGACCACCACCGACCCCTACTTCACGCAAGATGGCATTTCCCGCACGGTGGACGTGTTCTACAAGACCACCCGGCCCTACACCCAGCAGGGGGGTGACTACCAACTGATCACCCCTGGGGTGAACATCCGTTTCGGCATTCCGTTCACCGAAACCGACACGGTGTTTTTCGGTGCCGGGGTGGAATCCACCAAGATCGTGTCCGGCACCAGCATGCCCGCGGCCTACCTGGAATTTGCACGCCAGTACGGGGTGCGCAGCACCTCGGTGCCCTTGACCGTGGGTTGGACCCGAGACGACCGCGACAGCGCCCTGGTGCCCACGTCGGGCCGCATGCAAAAGGTGCAAACCGAATGGGGCATTGCTGCCGACACCCGCTACCTGCGGGCCAACTACCAATTCCAGCAGTACATTCCGTTGAACAAGCAGTTCACGCTGGCCTTCAACACCGAGTTGGGGTGGGGCAAGGGTTTGGGCGGGCGCCCGTTCCCGGTGTTCAAGAACTTTTTTGGTGGTGGCTTGGGCTCGGTCCGGGGTTTCGAACAGGGCACGCTGGGTTCGCGTGACATCACCGGGGCGTTCATCGGTGGCCCCAAGAAAATTGGGTTCAATGCCGAACTGCTGGCCCCATTCCCCGGGGCGGGCAATGACCGCACACTGCGTCTGTTCGGTTTCTTCGATGTCGGTAACGTCTATGGCGAGACCGAAAAGGTGGATTTCAAGCTGATGCGCTCATCTGTGGGCTTTGGCTTGAGCTGGTTGTCTCCGGTCGGTCCGCTGCGAATTGCCTTTGCCAACCCGATCCGCAAATTTGCGGGCGATAAAATCCAAAAAGTCCAGTTTCAAATCGGTACCTCGTTCTGATGAAATCCACTCTGCGTCAAACTGCTGTTGCAATCGCCCTCGGTCTGAGCCTGGCCACATCGTGGGCCCAAGACTTCAAGATCGGTTTTGTGAACACCGACCGGATCTTCCGCGAGTCCAACCCCGCCAAGGATGCCCAGGCCAAGTTGGAGCGCGAGTTCTCCAAGCGTGAAAAAGAGCTGGACGACCAAGGCGCCCAGCTCAAGACCGCTGGCGACAAGTTCGAGCGCGAAGGCCCCACGCTGTCGGAAACCCAGCGCACCACCCGCCAGCGCCAGCTGATGGAGCAGGACCGTGACTACCGCCGCCGTCGCACCGAGTTCCAGGAAGACCTGGCTCAGCGCAAGAACGAAGAGCTGCAACAGGTCATCGAGCGCGCCAACAAGGTCATCAAACAGGTGGCCGAAAACGAAAAGTACGACCTGATCCTGCAAGAGGCTGTGTACATCAGCCCCAAGCACGACATCACCGACAAGGTGCTGAAGGTCATCAACACCGCCAAGTGACCGGGTGATGCCCGGGGTGTCGCATCGGCTGAGCGCGATCACATCCGCGCTGGGGGGGCAGTTGCACGGTGCTGACGGCATGGTGCAGCGCTTGGCCCCCTTGGAGACGGCCACCGAGACGGATTTGGCATTTGTCAGCCACGCCCGGTACGCCAAACTGCTGGAGACCACGCGGGCAGGGGCGTTGATCGTGCCCCCCGCGTTGGCCGCCCAAGCCTTGGCCCGCGGCTCCTGCATTGTCACCGATGATGTTTACCACTATTTCGCCTTGCTCACGCAATGGTGGAAAAGGGGCAGTGCTCCTGAGATTGGAGCATCTGTCCACCCATCGGCCTGCATAGACCCTTCGGCCCAGCTGGGGCAGGGCGTTCGCATCGGGCCGTTTGTGGTGGTGGGTGCCCATGCCGTGGTGGGGGATGGTGTTCGCCTGGACGCCCATGTGGTGCTGGAAGACGGCGCTCAGGTGGGCGCACAGTCACACCTTCATGCACGGGTGGTGCTGGGCGAACGTTGTCGCGTGGGCCAGCGCTGCATCTTGCACAGTGGCGTGGTGATCGGGGCCGATGGTTTTGGCTTTGCGCCGCACCAGGGCACCTGGGTCAAGATCGAGCAACTGGGCGCGGTGCGCATTGGCGACGATGTGGAACTGGGCGCGAACACCTGCGTGGACCGCGGGGCGCTGGACGACACCGTCATTGAAGACGGTGTCAAGCTCGACAACCTGGTGCAGATCGGTCACAACGTGCACGTGGGTGCCCACACCGCCATGGCCGGGTGTGCCGGGGTGGCGGGCAGCGCCCGCATTGGTGCGCACTGCACGGTGGGCGGTGGTGCGGTGGTGTTGGGCCACCTGGAGCTGGCCGACCATGTGCATGTGTCTGCCGCCAGCGTGGTGATGCGTTCGCTGCGCAAGGCCGGTCAATACAGCGGCGTGTTCCCCATCGACGACAATGCCGCCTGGGAAAAAAACGCAGCCACGCTGAGGCAATTGCATGCCTTGCGTGAGCGCATCAAGCAACTCGAAAAAAGAAACCAACAACCATGATGGACATCCACCAAATCCTCAAGCAACTGCCCCACCGTTACCCCATTTTGCTGGTGGACCGGGTGCTGGAGGTTGAAAAAGGCAAGCGCATCAAGGCGCTGAAAAACGTGTCCATCAACGAGCCGTTTTTCATGGGGCACTTCCCCCACCGCCCGGTCATGCCCGGCGTGTTGATGCTGGAAGCCCTGGCCCAGGCTGCAGCCCTGCTGGCCTTTGACACCCAGGGCATCACGCCCGACGACAAAACCGTGTACTACTTTGCCGGCATCGACGGGGCCCGCTTCAAGCGCCCGGTGGAACCGGGTGACCAGCTGGTGCTGGAGGTGGAGATCCTGCGGGTGAAAGCGGGCATCTTCAAGTTCAAGGCGCAGGCGTCGGTCGATGGCGAAGTGGCCACCGAAGCCGAGCTGATGTGCACCATGCGCACCATCGCTTGATCGTGAACCTCATCCACCCCACCGCCGTCATTGACCCCAAGGCCGAGCTGGACTCGTCCGTCAGCGTCGGCCCGTACACGGTCATCGGCCCCCACGTCAAGATCGGGGCGGGCACCACCGTGGGTCCGCACAGCGTCATTGAGGGGCACACCACCATCGGCTGCGACAACCGGATTTTCCAGTTCGTGTCGCTCGGAGCGATCAACCAGGACAAGAAGTACGCGGGGGAACCCTGCGAGTTGCTCATTGGCGACCGCAACACCATCCGCGAGTTCAGCACCTACCACATCGGCACGGTGCAGGGCGGTGGTGTCACCCGCTTGGGCAACGACAACTGGATGATGGCCTACACCCACCTGGCGCACGACTGCCTGGTGGGCAACCACACCATTTTTGCCAACAACACACAGCTGGCCGGGCATGTGGAGGTGGGCGACTGGGTCATTTTTGGCGGCTTCACCGTGGTGCACCAGTTTGTGCGCATTGGTGCCCACGCCATGACGGCCATGTGTTCGCTGCTGTTTGCCGACGTGCCCCCGTTTGTCATGTGCCAGGGGCAACCGGCGGCAGGCCGTTCCATGAACTTTGAAGGCTTGCGCCGCCGCGGGTTTTCGGCCGAGCGCATTGGCGCGGTGAAGGCCATGCACAAGGCGTTGTACCGCGACGAGCTGACCCTGGCCCAGGCGCGGGATGCCATTGCAGCCCTGCCCGAGCGCTTCCCCGAAGCCGCGCCTGACGTGCAGAGCATGTGCACGTTCCTGGATGGGGTGTCGGCCCAGCGCGGCATCGTGCGCTGACGGTGGGCCGCCTGAGCTGATCCACGCCGGTGTTGCGTCTGACTGTTCCCGGCATACGCTGTTGTCATGAGTTCTCTGTCTCTTTCTTCTGCGGCTTCAACGTCGGCGCCTGACTTGGTGTGGGTGGCGGGCGAAGCCTCGGGCGACCTGCTGGGCGCCGTGGTGTTGCGGGGGCTGCGAACACGCCATCCTGAATGGACCTCGGCGGGCATTGGCGGCCCCCAACTGCTGGCCCAGGGGTTCGACGCCTGGTGGCCCAGCGACAAGCTGGCGGTGCGGGGTTACGTGGAGGTGCTGCGGCACTACCGCGAGATTGTGGGCATTCGCGAACAGCTCAAACAACGCCTGCTGGCCGCCCCGCCCCGCGTGTTTGTGGGGGTGGATGCCCCCGACTTCAATCTGGACCTGGAAGCCGCGCTGCGGGCGCAGGGCATTCCCACCGTGCACCTGGTGTGTCCGTCCATCTGGGCGTGGCGGCCCGAGCGGGTGAGCAAGCTCAAGGCCAGTGTGGACCACGTGTTGTGCATCTTCCCGTTTGAGCCGGAACTGCTGGCCCAGCATGGCATTGCGTCCACCTACATCGGTCACCCGCTGGCCCCATTGATTCCCATGGCCCCCGACCGGGCCGCCGCCCGCACGGCCTTGGGTTTGCCTGCCGACGCACCCGTGGTGGCGCTGCTGCCAGGCAGCCGACGCTCTGAGGTGGACTACCTGGCTTCAAGGTTTTTTGACGCTGCAGCGCTTGTTCTGAAAGCGCAGCCTGCTACACATTTTGTATTGCCCACCTTGCCCGCCTTGCGGACCACCGTCGAAGCCAAGCTGCACGCCCTGGGCCGCCAAAGCGCCGTGGGCCGTGCGTTGCAGGGGCGGGTCACGGTGTGCAATGGCCAGTCGCACGCGGCCTTGGCCGCTTGCGACGTGACGCTGATTGCCAGCGGCACCGCCACGCTGGAGGCGGCGCTGTTCAAGCGCCCCATGGTCATTGCCTACAACATGAACTGGTTGAGCTGGCAAATCATGCGCCGCAAGAAACTCCAACCCTGGGTGGGGCTGCCCAACATCCTGTGCCGTGACTTTGTGGTGCCCGAGCTGTTGCAAGACCAGGCCACGCCCCAGGCCCTGGCCGATCAGGTGCTGGCGTGGTTCCGCCAGCCCGAGCGGGTGGCCGCGGTGCAACAACGTTTTACCGCCTTGCACCACACGCTGATGCGCGACACCGAAGCCCTGGCGGCGGACGCCATCGAGCGCTGCATGCGCCCCGCGTCCCCCGCGGTGGGAGGGATGGCGTGAGCGCCGCCCGACCCACGGCGGCGCAGAAAGGGCGCGCTGCTGCAGGCAAATCTCGCCCCAAGCGCAAGCCCCGCGCCCAGGCTGAACCTGTTCAAACCCCCTTGTGCTGGGATGTCCCGGGTCTGTTGGCCGGGGTGGACGAAGCCGGACGTGGACCGCTGGCCGGACCGGTGGTGGCCGCCGCCGTCATCCTGGACGACCACAACCCCATTGCTGGCTTGGCCGATTCCAAGAAGCTGACGGCGGCGCGCCGGGATGCCTTGTTCGACGAGATTCGAGCCAAGGCCCTGTGCTGCTCGGTGGCCCAGGCGTCGGTGGATGAAATCGACCGCCTCAACATCCTGCAAGCCACCCTGCTGGCCATGCAACGCGCGGTGGAGGGCTTGCGCCTCAAGCCGCACAAGGTGCTGGTGGATGGCAACCGCCTGCCGCGCCTGGACGTGCTGGCCGAAGCCATCGTCAAAGGCGACGACAAGGTGCCTGCCATTTCCGCCGCCTCCATCCTGGCCAAGGTCACCCGCGACCGCATGCTGCTGGAGCTGGACCAAGCCCATCCGGGCTACGGCTTTGCCCGCCACAAGGGGTATGGAACGGCCGAGCACCTGGAAGCCCTTGCCCAGCTGGGGGCCACGCCCCACCACCGGCGCTCGTTTGCGCCGGTGGCCTGGGTCATTGACCGCCCCCCGCAGTGAGCATCCGGGGCGTGGGGCGTCGTCACACGGCGTGCTGATCCGCGGGGGCTTCGGTTCGCGAAGGGGTGCGCGCCACTTTGAAGAATGTCATGGCTTGGGCCAGTTGTTGCCCGTGCGCCTTCAGGGTCGTGGCTGCTGCGGCACTTTGCACCGCCAATTCGGCGTTTTGTTGGGTGGCTCGATCCAGGTCGAACATCGACCGACTGACCTGTTCCACTTCGGTGCTTTGTTCGATGCTGGCATTGCGAATCTCGGCCATGACATGGTTCACCCGCTCGATGGCCTGGACCACATCCTCCATGGTGCGTCCAGCCTGGTCGATCAGGGTGCTTCCTGCATCCACCCGCTCGACGCTGGAGTTGATGAGTGCACTGATCTCTCGGGCGGCTGCAGCGGAACGTTGCGCCAAGTTGCGCACCTCTGAGGCCACCACCGCAAACCCCCGGCCTTGTTCGCCCGCACGAGCCGCTTCAACAGCGGCGTTGAGGGCCAGGATGTTGGTCTGAAAGGCAATGCCGTCAATCACACCGATGATGTCGGCAATCTTCCGCGCACTGCCATTGATCTCCTGCATCATGACCACTGCTTGCCCCACCACGGCTCCCCCTCGGGTTGCCACGGTGCTGGCCTGATGGGCCAATTCGCTGGCCTGGGCGGCACTGTCGGCATTGCGTTTGACGGTGGTGCCCAGCTCTTTCACGGTGGCCGCCGTTTGCTCCAATGACGCGGCTTGCTGTTCGGCGCGCTGACTTTGCTGGGTGTTGTCTGTCGCAATTTCGGTGGACCCCAGGGCGATCCGTTGGCTGACATCAATGACCCGCAGCACGGTGTTTTCCAGCGACGACTGCATTCGAGCCATGGCGGCAATCACGCTGCCAGGAGACTGTTCTTTGGCCGCAATGTGCAAGGTCAAGTCGCCATCGGCCACGGCATTGGCCACCCTCACCACCTCCCGGACATCGGCGCCCAACTGGCGGTGCAGGCTTTTGAGGGTGTGCCAGCCCAGAGAGACACCCAGCGCAATGGCCAGAACCAGATCACCCAGGGTCCACCGTGTGGCGCTGTCGGCCATGGCATGGCTGGCGGCCACGGTTGAGGCGGTCCATTCGGCACTGCGGCTGACCAGAGCGGAGACTTCGGCATCCAGTTCGTCTCGCGAAGCGTTGATCAGGTGGTAGGACGGGATGTCGGTGGCGCTGTCCGCGGCCACATGGCGGGACGCCAACGCCAGCCAAGTGTTGACCTTGTCGGAAACACTCTGGGTGTCACGCTGAAGGTCGGCGGGTGCTGTGGTCTGCAAGGCCTGCATGGACTCACGCAGCAGCTGCGCTTGGCGGTTGAAGTGCGTGCGCTGTGTGGCGGCGCTGTCGGCATCATCAAAGGCCATGGCGTTCTTCAGGGCTTGTTCGGTGCTCAGGAAGGCTGCCCAGAGCCGATGGCTGTCGTTGGACAGGTGGCCGCTGGCCACCACGTCGTCGGTGGCGGACGACAGTCTGGAGACTTGGTACAGCGATTGGGCACCCTGTACCGCCAGCAGAGCGAGCAGAATGCCAATGCTCAGGTAGATTCGTTGGACAAAGTTCATGTTCAGTGCGAGGGCAAGTTGGGCATGGTCAGGGTGGCCTGTGGGCTGGAGAGGCTGCGCAAGAACGCCACCAAATCCCCAGTCTCCTGTGCAGTCAGTTCAATGGGCTTCATCAGCGGCGAACGAGATGGGCGTGCTTGACCACCCGTGACGTAGTGCGCAACGACGGCCTCCAAAGAGCCCACTTGACCGTGATGCATGTAGGGTGCACGTGCAGCAATTTCCCTCAGTCCAGGTGTTTTGAACGCGTGCAAGTCCTTTGCATCTTGGCTGACGTTCATGCGGCCTTTGTCTTCGGTGTCCAAACCAATGTCGTGAAACTGGTGATCGGTGAAGTTCCAGCCTGTGTGGCAGCTGGCACATTGGGCCTTTCCGGTGAACAAGGCAAAACCACGCTTGACCTCCGCGCTGACCGCCTTGGCGTCTCCCCGAGCCCAACGGTCAAACGGGGTGTCCCCTGTGACGATGGTCCGTTCGTACGTGGCCAGGGCCTTGAGCAGGGTGGTTTCAGACAACCCGTCTTGTGGGAACGCTTTTGAAAATGCGGATACGTAGCCATTCACCTGCTTCAGGCGGGCGACGGCGGTGGGCAGTGGCAAGTCCATTTCAACCGGCGCTTCAATGGGGCCGCGGGCCTGAGCTTCGAGTGAAGGGGCGCGGCCATCCCAGAAGAATTGCTTGCCCCACGCCAAGTTCAGCACGGTCGGGGCATGGCGACCGAGCGGCTTGCCTCCGGCTCCAATGGCCGTGGCAAAGGGGACTTCCCAGCCAAAACTGGGATTGTGGCAACTGGCGCAGCTGAGGTTCTTGTCCCGAGACAGCCGAGGGTCAAAAAACAGCATCTTGCCCAACGCGGCCTTTTCCGGGGTGTAGGGGTTGTCTTTGGGGAACGGGATGGAGTCGGGTCGGCGGTACGCCTGACGTTGGGCGTCGGTCATGTCTTGCGCCCAAGCAGAGGTGGCCAACCCACCTTGCAGCGCAATCCAACCCGACAAAATGACATGAAAGGCCCTGAATGAGAAATGCATGCTGAATGGTTGAGCAAAAAAATGACGGAAGTCTAAACATGATCCAACCGCCAGCCATTGGGTGTTACCCCGCCCCGAACGCGCACGTTCCGACTGAGCCGCTTTCTGTGCGGGGATGTGATGTGTGGCTTTGAATAGGAACGACAATCCCTTTCCATATGTCTTCCCATGCTTCGGAACCCCAATTCATCACCTCCCGCGACAACCCGCTGATCAAGCGCCTGCGCCAGCTTTCGCGCGACAGCACGGCCTACCGCAAGCTGGGCCAGGTGTGGTTGGAAGGCGATCACCTGGGGCGTGCTCTGTTGCAGCGGGGCGTGCAGCCCGCGGTGGTGGTGGTTTGTGAGTCAAAATGGCCTCTGCCGCTTGATGTTATTGGTGATCGTGCTACCAAAACAGTGCTGATCCCCGATGCCTTGATGGGCGAGCTGACGGCGCTGGAATCCGCCACGTCCTTGGGTTTTGTGGTCGATCTGCCTGTCATGCCCTCCTTGGACGTGAATGCCCCCACCGTGGTGCTGGACCGCGTGCAGGACGCGGGCAACGTCGGCTCCATCTTGCGCAGTGCGGGGGCCTTCGGGTTCAAGCAGGTGGTGGCGCTCAAAGGCACGGCGGCGCTGTGGTCCACCAAGGTGGTCCGGGCGGGCATGGGGGCGCATTTCGGGCTCCACCTGCTGGAAGGGCTGGAAGCCGATGCCCTGTCCGCACTCCAAGTGCCCTTGGTGGTGACCAGTTCCCATCAGGGGGATTGGGTGCACCACGCCCGCCTGCCGTGGCCCTGCGCGTGGGTCATGGGGCACGAAGGGCAGGGCGTGGGCCCCGAGCTGATGGCCAGGGCCCAGCACCACATCCGCATTGCCCAGCCCGGGGGTGAAGAATCCCTCAACGTGGCCGCCGCCGCGGCCATCTGCCTGCACGCCAGTGCCCCCAAACCATGAACCCCTTGCTGCTCACCCCGGTTGTTCGGTTTCACCGTCGGGACCTTGGCCTGGTTTGTGTGCTGGTGTGGGGGGGCAGCGTGGGGTTGCAGGCCTGGGCAGCCGATCCGGGTGGGGCGGCTGTGGCGGAGAAGGTCGCCAATGCCCCGGCACCGGCCCGGTTTGAGGTGTTGGGTGACGGTCAGGAGTTGCTGGACCGCCGTGCCAAGCTGGTGTGGCGACGCTGTGTGGAGGGCATGCGCTGGACCGGTGCCACCTGCTGGGGTTTTCCGGATCGGCTGGACTTCCAGTCAGCCCAGGCCCGTGCGGCACGGGAGGCCAAGGCATCCGGGCTGAAATGGCGTTTACCGCACATCCCTGAGTTGCGGCTCATCATGCTCAAACCCGAGAGCACCGAAGTCAAAAGCGGGCCCGATCGGGGCAAACGTGCCCCCTGGGTGGATGCGCAGTGGTTCCCGGGCACGCCCGCCGAATGGCATTGGACGGCATCGTCCTCCATCCTTGGCGGCAATGTGAACATGTACAACTACGGCAACATCATGTCGGGCACCACGCCGACCAACGTCAACCGGGTGTCGCCCCGGTCGGGCTGGGCCTTGAGCTTCGCCACCGGCGAGCCGGCCGGAGATGTCAACAAGCAGAACGAACTCGTGGTGAGGCTGGTCAGGCCTGCTCCATGATGGGGCGGAAGCTATAATCAGCAGGTTTACCCGCAACCCGCTAAGCGCCCCTGCTGCGGTCGGTTCAGCCGTCACTCCCTTGTCCTTTTCGCACTTGTTCGCTGCCCGCGCTGTCAGAGCCGGGGGCGGCTTGAACGCACCAGGAAGAGGGGCTTCAGGGGTGCAGCCAACAGGAGAATCCCGTGCATCCCGTCCTTCCAAAAGCCATTCTCGCTCTGGCAGACGGCACGGTCTTTACTGGTCAGTCCATCGGTGCCCCCGGCCAGACCGTGGGCGAGGTGGTGTTCAACACCGCCATCACCGGCTACCAGGAAATCCTCACCGACCCCAGCTACTGCCAGCAGATCGTCACCCTGACGTATCCGCACATCGGCAACTACGGGGTCAATGAAGAAGATGTCGAGGCGCGCAAGGTGTTTGCCGCCGGCCTGATCATCAAAGACCTGCCCCTGCTGTCCTCCAATTTCCGCAAGACCCTCACGCTGTCCGACTACCTCCAGCGCGAGAACACCGTGGCCATCGCCGGGCTGGACACCCGTGCACTCACCCGCCGTTTGCGCACCCATGGCGCACAGAACGGCTGCATCCTGGCGCTGGCCGAGGGTGAAGCCGTGACCGACGAAGCCAAGGCCCGCGCCGTGGCCGCTGCCCAGGCTGCGCCCAGCATGGCCGGTCTGGACCTGGCCAAGGTGGTGTCAGGCGCCCAAGGCTACGACTGGACCCAGACCGAATGGAAACTGGGCACGGGTTATGGTAAGCAATCCGCCCCCCGTTTCCACGTGGTGGCCTATGACTTCGGTGTGAAGTACAACATCCTGCGCATGCTGGCCGAACGTGGCTGCAAGGTGACCGTGGTGCCCGCTCAGACCCCCGCCGCTGAGGTGCTCAAGCACCAGCCCGACGGGGTGTTCCTGTCCAACGGCCCTGGGGACCCGGAGCCTTGCGACTACGCCATTGCCGCGGCGGCCGAGCTCATCGAAACCGGCATTCCCACCTTTGGCATCTGCCTGGGGCACCAGATCATGGCGCTGGCCAGCGGGGCCAAGACCTTCAAGATGAAGTTCGGCCACCACGGGGCCAACCACCCGGTCAAGGACCTGGACACGGGCCGCGTCAGCATCACCAGCCAGAACCACGGGTTTGCGGTGGACGAAAAGACCTTGCCCGCCAACCTGCGCCCCACGCACGTGAGCCTGTTCGATGGCACGCTGCAAGGCCTGGCCCGCACCGACAAGCCTGCGTTCTGCTTCCAGGGCCACCCGGAAGCCTCGCCGGGGCCGCACGACATCGCCTACCTGTTCGACCGTTTCATCGGTCTGATGGAAAAGGCCCGCTGAGCCCCAGGATCGCAGCACCATGTTTGGCATCACCGACCTCACCACCTATGTGCTGGGCACGATCTTCATCGTGCTGCTGCCGGGGCCCAACTCCATGTACGTGCTGTCCGTGGCGTCACGCCACGGCGTGGCGCAGGGGTACCGGGCGGCCAGTGGGGTGTTTGTGGGTGACACCATCCTGATGGTGCTGTCCGCGGCCGGCCTGGCCTCGGTGCTGGCGGCCACGCCCTGGCTGTTCATGCTGGTCAAGTACGCCGGTGCCATCTACCTGGGGTGGTTGGGCCTGTCCATGCTGCGCAGTGCATGGCTCTCGTGGCGTGGCAAGGCTCCTGCGGTAACCGCCGCTGTGGCGCATCCGGTGGCCACGCGCCCGTTCCAACGGGCCATGTCCATCAGCCTGCTCAACCCCAAGGCCATCTTTTTCTTCATCTCGTTTTTTGTGCAGTTTGTTGATGCAGCTTATGAGCATCCGGCCCTGAGCTTTCTGGTGCTCGGTGTCATTGCGCAGTTCTTCAGTCTGCTGTACCTCAGCGCCTTGATTTTTGCCGGGAACCAGCTGGCCGCGGTGTTTCGCACCCGCCGACGCCTGTCGGCCCTGCTGAACGCCTCGGTGGGCTGCCTGTTCGTGGGTTTCGGGCTGCGTCTGGCCCGTGCCACCACGCCCTGACCCACGGTTTGCCCCCACGCTGCACGAGAACCTCTTTCACACATCGTCACCATGCCCAAGCGTCTAGACCTGAAAAGCATCCTCATCATCGGGGCCGGCCCCATCATCATCGGCCAGGCCTGTGAGTTCGATTACTCCGGCGTTCAGGCCTGCAAGGCGCTGCGCGAGGAGGGCTACAAGGTCATCCTGATCAACAGCAATCCGGCCACGATCATGACCGACCCCGCCACGGCGGACGTGACCTACATCGAGCCCATCACCTGGCAGACGGTCGAGAAGATCATCGCCAAGGAGCGCCCCGACGCCATCCTGCCCACCATGGGTGGCCAGACCGCGCTGAACTGCGCCCTGGACCTGTGGCACCACGGCGTGCTGGACAAGTACAAGGTGGAGCTGATCGGTGCCACGCCCGAAGCCATCGACAAGGCCGAGGACCGCCTGAAGTTCAAGGACGCCATGACCAAGATCGGTCTGGGTTCCGCCCGTTCCGGCATTGCCCACAGCATGGACGAAGCCTGGGCGGTGCAAAAGGCCGTGGGTTTCCCCACCGTGATCCGCCCCAGCTTCACGCTGGGGGGCACGGGCGGCGGCATTGCCTACAACCCCGAAGAATTCGAGACCATCTGCAAGCGCGGCCTGGAAGCCTCGCCGACCAACGAGCTGCTCATCGAAGAGTCGCTGCTGGGCTGGAAAGAGTACGAGATGGAGGTGGTGCGCGACAAGGCGGACAACTGCATCATCATCTGCTCGATCGAGAACCTGGACCCCATGGGGGTGCACACCGGTGACTCGATCACCGTGGCCCCGGCCCAGACGCTGACCGACAAGGAATACCAGATCATGCGCAACGCCAGTTTGGCGGTGCTGCGCGAGATCGGGGTGGACACGGGCGGCTCCAACGTGCAGTTCTCGGTCAACCCCAAGGACGGTCGCATGATCGTCATCGAGATGAACCCCCGCGTGTCGCGTTCGTCGGCACTGGCCTCCAAGGCCACGGGCTTCCCCATCGCCAAGGTGGCGGCCAAGCTGGCCGTGGGTTACACACTGGACGAGCTGCGCAACGAAATCACCGGCGGTGCCACACCCGCCAGTTTCGAACCCAGCATCGACTACGTGGTCACCAAGATCCCGCGTTTTGCGTTTGAAAAATTCCCCGCCGCCGACAGCCGCCTGACCACGCAGATGAAGAGCGTGGGCGAGGTCATGGCCATGGGCCGCACCTTCCAGGAAAGCTTCCAGAAGGCCTTGCGCGGCCTGGAAGTGGGCGTGGACGGCATGAACGAAAAAACCCAGGACCGCGAAATCCTGGAGCGCGAGCTGGGCGAGCCCGGCCCCGAGCGCATCTGGTACGTGGGCGATGCCTTTGCCGCCGGCTGGTCGCTGGACGAAGTGCACGACATCACCAAGATCGACAAGTGGTTTCTGGTGCAGATCGAAGACATCGTCAAGAACGAACTGGCGCTGGACAAGCTCACCGCCGAAAAGGGCACCGGTGCCCTGGCCAGCCTGAGTGCTGACGAGTTGCGTGCGCTCAAGAAGAAAGGTTTTTCCGACCGCCGCCTGGCCAAGCTGCTGGGCACCACCGACACCGCCGTGCGCGAAGCCCGCCGTGCGCTGAATGTGCGTCCGGTCTACAAGCGGGTGGACACCTGTGCCGCCGAGTTCGCCACCAACACCGCCTACATGTACTCCACCTACGAGGAAGAGTGCGAGGCCGACCCGTCGGACAAGAAAAAGATCATGGTGCTGGGCGGTGGCCCCAACCGCATCGGCCAGGGCATTGAGTTCGACTACTGCTGTGTGCACGCCGCGCTGGCCATGCGCGAAGACGGGTACGAGACCATCATGGTCAACTGCAACCCGGAAACCGTGTCCACCGACTACGACACCTCCGACCGCCTGTACTTCGAGCCGCTGACGCTGGAAGACGTGCTGGAAATCGTGGACAAGGAAAAGCCCACCGGCGTCATCGTGCAGTACGGTGGCCAGACCCCGCTGAAACTGGCGCTGGGCCTGGAAGCCAATGGCGTGCCCATCATCGGCACCAGCCCCGACATGATCGACGCGGCTGAAGACCGTGAGCGTTTCTCCGCTCTGCTGCGCGAGTTGAATCTGAAGCAGCCCCCCAACGCCACCGCCCGCACCGAGGCCGAGGCCCTGGAAAAGGCCGCTTCGCTGGGTTACCCCTTGGTGGTGCGCCCCAGCTACGTGCTGGGTGGCCGGGCCATGGAAATCGTGCACGAACAGCGCGACCTGGAACGCTACATGCGCGAGGCCGTCAAGGTCAGCAACGACAGCCCGGTGCTGCTGGACCGTTTCCTGAACGACGCCATCGAATGTGACGTGGACTGCCTGCGCGACAACGCCGGGCAGACGCTGATCGGTGGGGTCATGGAGCACATCGAACAAGCGGGCGTCCACTCGGGCGACTCCGCCTGCTCGCTGCCCCCCTACAGCCTGAGCGCGGCCACCGTGGTCGAGCTCAAGCGCCAGTCCGCCGCCATGGCGGGTGCGCTGAATGTGGTGGGTCTGATGAACGTGCAGTTCGCCATTCAGCAGATCGACGGCCAGGACATCATCTACGTGCTGGAGGTCAACCCCCGCGCCAGCCGCACCGTGCCCTATGTGTCCAAGGCCACCGGTATCCAGCTGGCCAAGGTGGCGGCGCGTTGCATGGCCGGTCAGACACTGGCCAGCCAGGGCATGACGAAGGAAGTCACGCCGCCGTACTACAGCGTGAAGGAAGCGGTGTTCCCCTTCGTCAAGTTCCCGGGTGTGGACACCATCCTGGGCCCCGAGATGAAGTCCACCGGCGAGGTGATGGGCGTGGGCAAGACCTTTGGCGAAGCCTTCGTCAAGAGCCAGATGGGCGCGGGCACCAAGCTGCCCCGGCCTGTCAAGGCCGATGGCAGCTCAGCGGGCAAGGTGTTCCTGTCGGTCAAGAACAGCGACAAGCCCCGCGCCGTGGAAGTCGCCCGTGGCTTGGCCGCACTGGGCTTTGACCTGGTGGCCACCAAGGGCACGGCGGCCGCCATTGCCGCTGCTGGGGTGGCCGTGACCACGGTCAACAAGGTGACCGAAGGCCGTCCGCACATCGTGGACATGATCAAGAACGACGAAATCGCCATGGTCATCAACACCGTGGAAGAGCGTCGCAACGCCATCGCCGACTCGCGCCACATCCGCACGTCGGCACTGCTGGCCCGCGTGACCACCTTCACCACCATTGCCGGCGCTGAGGCCGCGGTGGAAGGCATGAAGGTCATGGACCAACTGGACGTGATTTCCGTGCAGGAAATGCACGCCCAATTGACCGCGTGATTTGACCGCCTGACCGTTCCAACCTCGAGCAAGGAGCGCCTTGCCGGGGTTTCGGTGCATAATCTTTCGCAACGCCGCCGACCGGAAACGATCGGCGGTTTGCTTTTTACCGGGGCTGTTTTCTGGCCCCTTTGTTTTGGAGACTCCCTCATGGCCACCTTTCCCGTGACCAAGCGCGGTGCCGAAGCGCTGAAAGCCGAGCTGCACAAACTGAAGACGGTTGACCGCCCCTGGGTGATCAACGCCATTGCGGAAGCACGCGCCCAGGGCGACCTGAGCGAAAACGCCGACTACGATGCCGCCAAGGAACGCCAAGGCTTCATCGAGGGGCGCATTGCCGAGATCGAGGGCAAGCTGTCTGTGGCCCAGGTCATCGACCCGGCGGCACTGGACGCAGGCGGCAAGGTGGTGTTCGGCTCCACGGTGGACCTGGAAGACGAAGACTCCGGCGCCAAGGTCACGTACCAAATCGTGGGTGAAGACGAGGCCGACCTGAAGCTGGGCCGCGTCAACATCAGCAGCCCCATTGCCCGCGCCCTGATTGGCAAGGACGAAGGCGACAGCGTGGAAGTGCAGGCCCCGGGCGGCACCCGCCGCTACGAAATTGTGTCGGTTCGCTACGAGTGATTGTTTTCTGATTTTGGGGTGGCTCGGCCTCGTGGCATGATCGGCGGCTGAGCGTTCAACCCCCACGGGCGGCTGGTCACTGCGGCTGGTCATCTGGCACCTGTTCCAGGCGCCCAACACCCCGCGCGGCTTGTTTGGAGCCGCGTTTGCGCGGTTGTTGTGCCCCAGAGTCATCCACTTCATGTCTCCACCGCTGAACACCGCATTGCCCAGGTTGACGCTGCTGGAAGCCGCGCTGGCCCAGTGCCAGGACGCGATTTTTCTGGAAGATGATCAACGCCGATTTGTCTACGTGAACGGAGCCGCCTGCCGTTTGCTGGGATATTCTGAGGACGAGTTGCTGGCCATGGGGCCGCCCGACATCGACCCCCACGTGACTTGGCCGCAGTTGTTGGCAGGCACCTGGGCGGCTGGTGATCGCCGGGGCTTCCACACCCACCACCGCACCCGATCCGGGCAGTTGATTCCCGTTGACGTGAATGGCACCTGCCTGTCCGTGGCCGGTCGGTTGTACTTTGTGTCCATGGCCCGCAACGTGTCCGAACGGGAGGCGCACCAAACCGAGCTCAAGCGCAGGGATCGGCAGTTGCAGGCGATCCTTGATGTGTTTCCGTTTCTGGTGTGGTGGAAAGACCCTCAGGGCGTCATTCAGGTGGCCAACCGGGAATCAGCCCGCTGGGCCAACCTCGAAGAGGCCTCTGCCCTCATTGGCAAGACGGACTTCGACCTGGTTCCCGAGGGTTGGGCTGCGAGTTACGCCGAGGGCGACCAGCGGGTGATATCGTCCGGGCAGGTGTTGTGCGAAGAAGAGTTTCACCCTGACTTTCCCGGCGGCGCCAAGTGGACGGAGACCTGGCGCTCGCCGTTGCATCTGGATGGCGATTTGTTGGGCACCGTGGGTTTTTCGCGAGACATCACAGACCGCAAGCAGACCGAGCACGACCTGCAACAGATCCTGGCCTTGTTGCAAGGGGTGATCGACGCGTTTCCTGACGTGCTGTTTGAGGTCAGCCGCGAAGGGCGTTACCTCAACGTGTGGACCAAAAACCCGGAGTTGCTGGCGGCCTCGCGCGAGCAGCTGCTGGGGCGGTGCCTGGATGACGTCCTGTCACCCGAAAGCGCTGCCATTGGACGGTCCGCGCTTGAGGAAGCCGCATTGACTGGTCAGTCGTTCGGCAAGGTCATTCGCATCGACACGCCCAGCGGCACCCGCTGGTTCGAGTTGTCGGTGTCCAGGATGGCGTCGCCGGACAACCACGACCCGCACCTGATCACCGTCTCCCGCGACGTGACCGCTCGCATGGAATTGCAGGCCGCATTGGCGCGCGAGGAGCACAAATACCGCTCACTGGTGGAGCACTCGCCCGATGCCACGGCCCGCTTCGATCCGCAGCTGAAATGCCTGTACGCCAACCCGGCCATGGCCGACCAAATGGACCGCTTGCCCGATGCCCTGGTGGGATTGAGACCATCAGAGTTCATCGGGACACAGGCCGGGGAGGTGCTGGAGTCTGCGTTGGCCTCGGTGTTTGCGTCTGCCGAGCGATCAACCCTTGAACTGCATTGGCACAACGCCCGGGGCCAAACCGTGTGCAGCATGGTGACCTTGTCCCCCGAGTTTGACGCCGCCAACACCGTGGTGAGTGTGCTGGCGGTCGGGCGCGACATCAGCGAATTGCGTGCCTACCAGGACAAGATCCACCAAATGGCCTTCTACGACCCGTTGACCGGGTTGGCTAACCGCGTGTTGTTCAACGATCGACTGACGCAAATGATTGCCGAAGCCTCGTGGCACCAGCACGTGGCGGGGGTGATGATCGTGGACATGGATCGCTTCAAGCAGATCAACGACACCCTGGGCCACGCGGCGGGGGACGAGCTGCTGAGGGAGGCCGCCCACCGGCTGCGCGACTCGGTCAGAGGGTATGACACCGTGGCCCGCCTGGGGGGGGACGAGTTCGGGGTGCTGCTGCCCCAAGTGCGCGACACCGAGAGCCTGGGCCGGGTGGTTCAAAAGGTGCAGGCGGCTTTTGACCGCAGTTTTGCGCTCACCGGGCGTGACGTGATCGTGTCGTGCAGCATTGGCATTTCGGTTTTCCCCCAGGATGGGACCGACAGCGACGAGTTGGTTCGGCATGCCGACTCGGCCATGTATTCGGCCAAACGCCTGGGGCGCAACGGGTTCCGTTTCTATTCCAAGGACCTGACGGCCACCGCCCAGGAACGCCTGACGCTGGAACAGGGTTTGCGCCGCGCCCTGGAGCGCAACGAGTTGACCTTGCATTACCAGCCCAAGGTGGCGTTGCACTCCGGTGTGGTGCAGGGCTCGGAGGCCTTGCTGCGCTGGTGCAACCCCGTGTTGGGGAATGTGCCGCCCAACCAGTTCATTCCGGTGGCCGAGGACGCGGGTTTGATCGTGGACATTGGCGCGTGGGTGCTGCAGCAGGCCTGCCGTGCCGCCGCCGAGTGGAACGCCCCCCACCAGCCGGTGCACAAGGTGGCCGTCAACCTGTCGGCACGCCAGCTGCAAACGCCGGGCTTGCTGCCCCATTTGGCCCAGACCTTGGTGGACACAGGTTGCCAGGCCGCCTGGATCGAGCTTGAGATCACCGAGAGCCTGTTGCTTGATGAAGATGGCCGGGTGCTGCAAACGCTGGAGGCCCTGCGCAGCATGGGCTTCACCATTGCCATTGACGACTTTGGCACCGGGTACTCGGCCCTGAGTTACCTGGCCCGTTTTCCCATCGACACGCTCAAGATCGACCGGTCTTTCATTCAGTCCGTCACCACCGACCGCTACCGGGCGGAGCTGGTGCGGGCCATCTTGTCCATTGCCCGCTGCCTCAATCAGCAGGTGGTGGCCGAAGGGGTCGAAACCCTGGAGCAGGCCGAGTTCCTGCTGGCCCACGGGTGTGAACTGGCGCAGGGCTACCTGTACAGCCGCCCGTTGCCCCAGGCGGACATGGCCCCCCGGGTGGGGGCCGTGCTCACGCCGCCGGGCTGAGGCTGCGTTCGGCCGACTCCAGCGTGTTCACCATCAACATGGTGATGGTCATGGGGCCCACGCCGCCGGGCACGGGCGTGATGTGGCTGGCCACTTCCTTCACGCCCGCAAAGTCCACGTCGCCGCAGAGCTTGCCTTCGTCATTGCGGTTCATGCCCACGTCGATCACCACCGCGCCGGGTTTGACCATGTCGGCGGTGAGCACGTTGCGCTTGCCCACGGCTGCCACGATCACATCGGCTTGCAGGGTCATGGCCTTCAGGTCGGGGGTGGCGCTGTGGCAGACGGTGACGGTGGCGTTCTGCTGCAGCAGCATCAGCGCCATGGGTTTGCCCACGATGTTGCTGCGCCCGATCACCACCGCGTGCTTGCCGCGCAGGTTGTAGCCGATGCTTTCCAGCATCTTCATGCAGCCGTAGGGGGTGCAGGGCCAGAAGCCGGGCTGACCCACCATCAGCGCACCGGCGCTGGCCACGTGGAAGCCATCCACATCCTTGGCGGGGGAGATGGCCTCGATGACCTTGTGGGCGTCCATGTGGGCGGGCAGGGGCAGCTGGACCAGGATGCCGTGGATGCTGGGATCGTTGTTCAGCGCGTCCACCCGGGCCAGCAGTTCGGCCTCGGTCAAGGTGGCGTCGTACTTCTCCAGCACCGAGTGCATGCCAGTGTCTTCGCAGGCCTTGACCTTGTTGCGAACGTAGACCTGGCTTGCAGGGTTGTCCCCCACCAGGATCACGGCCAGGCCGGGCGTGACGCCCTGGGCCTTGAGGGCGGCCACGCGTTGCGAGACCGATTCGCGCAGTTGGCGGGAAAGGGCGTTGCCGTCGATGAGTTGTGCGGTCATGTCAAATCTCCAATGAAAATGCCCGCCATCGCTTGATGGGCGGGCATTGTTTGCTGTTTAAATTTAAGCGGCTGCCGGGGCGTTCTGGTTCAGGGCGATCTTGAGCAGGTCGGCCACGGTGTTGGCGTTGAGCTTTTCCATGATGTTGGCGCGGTGCGCCTCCACCGTCTTGATGCTGATGCCCAGGTCGTCGGCAATCTGCTTGTTCAGGCGCCCGGCCACGATGCGCTCCAGCACCTGGGCCTCGCGGCTGGTGAGCTTGGACAGCAGCGCGTCGCGGCTGGCGGCTTTCTGGTGTTCGGCAAAGCTGTCGCGGGCCTTGTCCAGCATGCGTTCGACCAGCGGCAGCAAGGCGGCCTCCTGGAAGGGCTTCTGGATGAAGTCCAGCGCACCCTTTTTCATGGACTCCACGGCCATGGGCACGTCACCGTGGCCGGTGATGAAGACGATGGGCAGGGGAGAGCGGCGCTCCATCAGTTTGTCTTGCAACTCCAGGCCCGACATGCCCACCATGCGGATGTCGGCGATCAGGCAGGCCACTTCGCGGGGGTCGTAACGGGCCAGAAAGGCCTCGGCCGATTCGTAGCAGCGGACCCGGTAGTCATTGCCTTCCAGCAACCATTGGAGGGAGTCGCGGACGGCCTCGTCATCGTCCACCACATAAACGGTACCGCGTTTGGGGATCAAGCTCATGTTGTCTTCCTGCTGGAGCGGTGCGCGGGTCTCAGGACGGTGAGCGGACTTCAGGAAGCCGAGGCTTTCAGCGGGGGCGCCACCGGGATCCAGAAACTGAAAACACACCCGGTTGTTTCCGAGCCATTGTAGAGGTTCTCCACTTTGATCCGTCCCTGGTGCGACTCGATGATGCTGCGGCACAGCTTGAGGCCGATGCCCATGCCTTCGCTCTTGGTGCTGTAGAAGGCGTCGTAGATGCGCTCCAGCAGCTCGGCGGGTACGCCGGTGCCTGCGTCGCGCACGCTGAACTCCACCACGTCCACGCCCTCCACCTTGCGCGGGATGACCTTGAGTTCGATCTGCCGCTGTGCCACGGGCCGCTGCGCCTGCAGCATGGACTCGGCGCCGTTTTTCATCAGGTTGATGAGCACCTGTTCGATCAGGATGGGGTCCACCATCAGTTGCGGCAGCCGCGCCGCCACGTAGTGCGTCAGACGCACTTGCTGGCGGCGCAGTTCGATGTCGGCCAGCTCGATGGCGTTGCTCACCATGGTGGCCACGTCGGACAGCGTGGGGTTGGGCTCGCTGCGCTTGACGAAGGCCTTGATGCGTTGCACCACCTGACCGGCCCGCTGCGCCTGGCGGGCGGTCTTTTCCAGGGCATCCAGCAGGTCTTCGGGCGACATGGCGCCTTTTTGCAGCCGTGTGATCATGCCGCTGCAGTAGTTGCTGATGGCGGTGAGGGGTTGGTTGATTTCGTGCGCCACGCTGGACGCCATTTCCCCCATGGTGATGAGGCGGCTGGCGGTCTGGGCGCGCTGGGCCTGTTCCGCGGCCTGCTCTTCGGCGCGACGGCGCGAGGTGATGTCGGTGGCGATGGCGATTTGCGCCAGGCGCCCGTCCACCCAGGTGACGTAGCGCGAGCGCACTTCCAGCCACTTGCCCAGCGACTCCACATACATCTCGGCGCTGTCCACCTGGGCGTTGGTCAAGGGGGTGGTGGGCAGGCCAGCAAAGGCGTCCACGGCATCGCCATCGTCCAGGTCGTGGGGGGAGGCCGGGCCGCACAGGTCCACCAGTTGCTGGTGGCCCTTGCCGTCCATGCCAAACCACAGCCGGTACAGCTTGTTGGCAAACAGCAGTTCATCCCCCCCCAGCGGCACCACGGACACCGCCGAGTCCAGGCTTTCCAGCACCGTGGTGAAGCGTTCGTAGGACGCCGTCAACTCCTGGCGAATGCGCCGGGGCTCGGTGATGTCCGTCATGGACGTCATCCAGCCGGTCTGCACGCCGTAGGGGTCGATCAGCGGCGACACGTACATGCGGGCGTCGAACAGCTCGCCATTGCGTCGGCGCACCCGCACTTCAAAGCCACCGGGGTTGGAGCGTCCGCCCAGCTCGTCTTCCAGCCGCATCATCAGCAGATCGCGGTCTTCTTCGGGCCAGTAGGGGAAGGGGGCGGTCTGGCCCAGCAGCTCGGCCTCGGTCCAGCCGGTCATGCTGCAAAACGCCGGGTTGACGTAGGAAATGCGCCCCTGCATGTCCAAGGCCCGCATGCCGGTGAGCATGGAGTTTTCCATGGCTCGGCGGAAGTTGGTTTCGGCCAACAGGGCCTGCTGGGCCTGAACGCGGCGGCGCGTGTGCCGCCAGGTGCCCACCAGCATCCACACGGTGAGGGCGCTCAGGCTGCCGATCAGCCACAGCAGACCGGCACCCACCGTGTCTTGCGAGGTGCGGTAGCCCTGGGCGCGCAGCAACAGGCTGTTGCCCACGGGGGAAATGGGCACTTCCTGTTCAATGACCGTGTGCAACCATGGGGCCATGGGCAGGATGCGGTTGACCGGTGCCGGGGGCGTGCCGGCCAGCACATGGTCGGCGTCGTCCACCAGCGTCACGGCGTAACGCGCCATGACCTCGGAGGGCACGCCAAAGCGCAGCAGGCCTTCCACCGTGTATTCGCCCATCACCACGCCGCTGAAATGGGCCACGTCGGCCAGGGGAATCTGCACCAGCAGGGTGGCCCCTTGGTCCGGGTGGCGCAGGGGGCTGGAGTACACGGGCTGTCGCAGGTCGCGGGCCAGGTCGAACGAACCGCCGGTGTCGCCCGGAGCCAGCAAATCGCCCGCGGTGTGGTGGCTGCTGTCGGCGGCGCTGGGGGAGGCGTGGCTGGCCACCACCTGGCGGTGGTCGTCCACCCAGGTGACGGCGATCAGCTCCGGGTACTGGTTGACCAGGTTTTCGGCCTGCAACGTGAACTCGGTGTCGTCAATCTCCCGGTTGGCCACCTGGCGGGCGATGCGCATCAGCTGCTCCTGACGTTCCAGCAGGCGCAGGCGCAGGCGTTGTTGCGCGTATTCCACATCGCGGCTGACGGCCTCGTTTTCGCGGTCGATTTCTTCGATGCGCAAGTACGTGAAGGCCGACAGCATCACCAACACAAACATCACCACCGCCACCAACGGACCCAGCATGGCGTAGCGGTCCTGGCGGGTAGGGGATTGGCTTTTCCACCAACGCCTCCAGGACGGGGCAGGGCGACGACGGTCTGACATGGTTTCTTTCAGGTTTGCGTAAGAAATCGGATTTTCTCCTATGGGAAGGACCGTCAGTGTGCCATGCGGCATGTTCCTGAAGGGGCCAAAGAAGGTGATAAATATCAAATTATGAAATATCTGTTTGCATGTTGAAACGATTGGGGGTTTGTGAGACACTCGCAGCGACTTCAACCAGCCACCAAGGGCAATTCAACCTCACCCCCAGGAGACAAGGCCATGGCCAACCCCCAGGAAGCACAACAATTCGGCAACGCAGCCAAGGATGCTGACAGCCAGGAAACCCGCGAGTGGATGGACGCCTTGTCCGCCGTGATCGAGCGTGAGGGTGGGGAGCGTGCCCACTTCCTGCTGGAACAACTGCTGGAACACGCGCGCGAGAACAGCATCGACATGCCGTTTTCCGCCAACACCGGCTATGTGAACACCATTGAAACCAGCCAGGAGGCGCATTGCCCCGGCAACATCGCCATTGAAAAGCGCTTGCGCGCCTACATGCGCTGGAACGCCATGGCCATGGTGGTGCGGGCCAACCGCCTGAACCCCGCCGATGGCGGTGACCTGGGCGGCCACATCGGTTCCTTTGCCTCGCTGGCCTCCATGCTGGGCGCGGGCTTCAACCACTTCTGGCACGCCGAGAGCGAAAACCACGGCGGCGACTGCCTCTACATCCAGGGCCACAGCGCCCCCGGCATCTATGCCCGGGCCTACCTGGAAGGCCGCCTGACCGAAGAGCAGCTGGACAGCTTCCGCCAGGAAGTGGACGGCAAGGGCCTCTCCAGCTACCCCCACCCCAAGCTGATGCCCGAGTTCTGGCAGTTCCCCACCGTGTCCATGGGCCTGGGCCCGCTGATGGCCATCTACCAGGCCCGCTTCCTGAAGTACCTGCATGCCCGTGGCATTGCCAACACCGAAAACCGCAAGGTGTGGGTGTTCTGCGGCGACGGCGAAATGGACGAGCCCGAATCCCTGGGCGCCATCGGCCTGGCCGCCCGTGAAAACCTCGACAACCTGGTGTTCGTCATCAACTGCAACCTGCAACGCCTGGACGGCCCGGTGCGCGGCAACGGCAAGATCATCCAGGAGCTGGAAGGTGAATTCCGTGGCTCGGGCTGGAACGTCATCAAGCTGCTGTGGGGCAAGGGCTGGGACGAGCTGCTGGCCCGTGACAAGACCGGCAAGCTGCGCCAGCTGATGATGGAAACGCTGGACGGCGACTACCAGGCCATGAAGGCCAACGACGGTGCGTTTGTGCGCAAGAACTTCTTCGGCAAGTACCCCGAAACGGCCAAGCTGGTCGAGCACATGACCGACGAGGAAATCTTCGAACTGCGCCGTGGCGGCCACGAGCCCGAGAAGGTGTACGCCGCCTTCCACGCCGCCCAGAACAACAAGACGGGTCAGCCCACCGTGCTGCTCATCAAGACCGTCAAGGGCTACGGCATGGGCAAGGCCGGTGAAGGCAAGAACACCGTGCACCAGACCAAGAAGCTGTCGGACGAAGACATCAAGTACATCCGCGACCGCTTCAACATCCCCATTCCGGACAGCGAACTGCCCAACCTGCCGTACTACAAGCCGGCCGACGACACGCCGGAAATGAAGTACCTGCACGAGCGCCGCCAGGCCCTGGGCGGCTACCTGCCCAAGCGCCGCCCCAAGGCCGACGAGCACTTCACCGTGCCCTCGCTCGACACCTTCAAGGCCATCCTGGAGCCCACCGCCGAAGGGCGCGAAATCTCCACCACGCAAGCGTATGTGCGCTTCATCACCCAGTTGCTGCGCGACCAGGCCCTGGGCCCCCGCGTGGTGCCCATCCTGGTGGACGAGGCCCGCACCTTCGGCATGGAAGGCCTGTTCCGCCAGATCGGCATCTACAACCCCAAGGGCCAGCTGTACACGCCGGTGGACCGCGACCAGGTCATGTACTACCGCGAGGACAAGGCCGGCCAGATCCTGCAAGAGGGCATCAACGAAGCCGGCGGCATGGCCAGCTGGATTGCCGCAGCCACCAGCTACAGCACCAGCAACCGGATCATGATTCCGTTCTTCGTGTACTACTCGATGTTCGGGTTCCAGCGCATCGGCGACCTGGCCTGGGCGGCGGGCGACATGCAAGCCCGCGGCTTCCTGCTGGGCGGCACCTCGGGCCGCACCACCCTGAACGGCGAAGGTTTGCAGCACGAAGACGGCCACAGCCACATCCTGGCCGGCACCATCCCCAACTGCATCAGCTACGACCCGACCTTTGCCCACGAAGTGGCGGTCATCATGCAGCACGGCTTGAAGCGCATGGTGGAGAAGCAGGAAAACGTCTTCTACTACCTCACGCTGCTGAACGAAAACTACGCCATGCCCGGCCTGACCGCGGGCACGGAAGAGCAGATCCTCAAGGGCATGTACCTGTGCAAGCCCGGTGCCGAAGGCAGCGTGCGCGTGCAACTGCTGGGCAGCGGCTCCATCCTGCGTGAAAGCATTGCCGCCCAAGCCCTGCTGGCCACCGACTGGGGTGTGCAGGCCGACGTGTGGAGCTGCCCCAGCTTCAACGAACTGGCCCGCGACGGCCAGGACACCGAGCGCTTCAACCTGCTGCACCCGCTGGAAGCCCCGCGCACCTCGTTCGTGGCCCAGCAACTGGGCGGCACCGTGGGCCCGGTGGTGGCTTCGACCGACTACATCAAGAGCTACGCCGAGCAGATTCGTCCGTTCATTCCCGCAGGTCGCCCCTACAAGGTGCTGGGCACCGACGGCTTTGGCCGCAGCGACTTCCGCAGCAAGCTGCGCGAGCACTTCGAAATCAACCGCCACTACATCGTGGTGGCGGCCCTGCGCGGCCTGGCCGACGAGGGCAAGCTGCCCGTGGCCAAGGTGGCCGAGGCCATTGCGAAGTACGGCATCAACGCCGACAAGATCAACCCGCTGTACGCCTGAGCCCCGGGGGAGACCACAACATGTCCATCATTGAAATCAAGGTTCCCGACATTGGCGACTTCGACGAAGTGGCCGTCATTGAGCTGCTGGTCAAAGTCGGCGACACGGTCAAGGCCGAGCAAAGCCTGATCACCGTGGAGAGCGACAAGGCCTCCATGGAAATCCCGTCCAGCCACGCCGGCGTGGTCAAAGAGCTGCGCATCAAGCTGGGTGACAAGGTCAGCGAAGGCTCGGTCGTGGCCATGCTGGAGGTGGCGGGATCTGAGCAAAATCAGGCCCCAGCGCTTTCGGAAAAAGCGCAAGCAGCTCCTGTTTCTGTAGCGGCTGCTCCTGCGCCTGCTGCTGTGGCTGCCGTGGCACCTGCCGCCGCAGGCCCGGTGGAAGTGCGCGTGCCCGACATTGGCGACTTCAAGGACGTGGCCGTGATCGAGGTGTTCGTCAAACCCGGCGACACCGTGAAGGTGGAGCAAAGCCTGATCACCGTGGAAAGCGACAAGGCCTCCATGGAAATCCCGTCCAGCCACGCGGGTGTGGTCAAGGAACTGAAGGTCAAGCTGGGCGACACCGTCAACATCGGCGACCTGCTGGCCATTCTGGAAGGTGTGGCGGCTCCTGCCGCCAGCGCTGCACCTGCACCGGCTCCCGCAGCCGCAGCCGCCCCCGTTGCTGCGGCGGCCGTCACCGCACCGGCAGCCGCGGTTGCTGCCGTGGCCGTGCCCGCGCACAACCCCACCGTGGCCCCCGTGGGCGTGCCGCATGCGTCGCCCTCGGTGCGCAAGTTCGCCCGCGAGCTGGGAGTGCCGCTGGCCGAGGTCAAGGGCTCTGGCCCCAAGGGCCGCATCACGCCCGAAGACGTGCAGGCCTTCACCCGTGGGGTGATGGCGGGCAGCCTCCAGACCACGGCCATTGCTTCGGCCGTGGCGGCGGCGGTGGCCAAGGCCCCGGCAACGGGTGGCGGCGGCTCTGAGCTGGGCCTGATCCCCTGGCCCAAGGTGGACTTTGCCAAGTTCGGCCCCATCGAGCGCAAGGAGCTGGGCCGCATCAAGAAGATCAGCGGAGCCAACCTGCTGCGCAACGCGGTGATGATCCCCGCCGTCACCAACCACGACGACGCCGACATCACCGAGCTGGAAGCCTTCCGCGTCTCCACCAACAAGGAGAACGAGAAGAGCGGCATCAAGGTCACCATGCTGGCCTTCCTCATCAAGGCCTGCGTGGCCGCGCTGAAGAAGTTCCCCGAGTTCAACAGCAGCCTGGACGGCGACAGCCTGGTCTACAAGCAGTACTGGCACATTGGCTTCGCGGCGGACACGCCCAATGGCCTGGTGGTGCCCGTCATCAAGGACGCCGACAAGAAGGGCGTGCTGCAAATCAGCCAGGAAATGTCCGAGCTGGCCAAGAAGGCCCGCGATGGCAAGCTGGGCCCCGCCGACATGAGCGGTGCCACCTTCACCATCAGCAGCCTGGGCGGCATTGGTGGGCGGTATTTCACGCCCATCATCAACGCGCCCGAAGTGGCTATTCTGGGCGTGTGCAAGAGCCAGATGGAGCCGGTGTGGGACGGCAAACAGTTCGTGCCGCGCCTGATGCTGCCGCTGTCCTTGACCTGGGACCACCGCGTCATTGACGGTGCCGCCGCGGCCCGCTTCAATGCCTACCTGGGCCAGATCCTGGCGGACTTCCGCCGCGTGCTGCTGTAAGAAGAAGGAACCTGAACATGGCAACCATCGACATCAAGGTTCCCGACATTGGCGACTTCGACGAAGTGGCCGTGATCGAGCTGCTGGTCAAGCCCGGCGACACGGTCAAGGCCGAGCAAAGCCTGGTCACCGTGGAGAGCGACAAGGCCTCCATGGAAATCCCGTCCAGCCACGCGGGTGTGGTCAAGGAGCTGAAGGTCAAGCTGGGCGACAAGGTCAGCGAAGGCTCGCTGCTGGCCGTGCTGGAAGTGCAGGGCGCTGAAACTTCAGCATCAAATCCGGCTCCAGCGCTTTCAAATCAAGCGCAAGCAGCTACAGCTGTGGTAGCAAGTGCTGCGCCTGCCCCCACCCCGGTACCCGTGGCCGCAGCCCCCAGCGCCGCCAGCTACAACGGCAGCGCCGACGTGGAGTGCGACGTGCTGGTGCTGGGCGGTGGCCCTGGCGGCTACAGCGCCGCCTTCCGTGCCGCCGACCTGGGGCTGAAGGTCGTCATCGTGGAGCGCTACGCCACCCTGGGCGGCGTGTGCCTGAACGTGGGCTGCATCCCCAGCAAGGCGCTGCTGCACGTGGCCGCTGTCATGGACGAAGTGGCCCACCTGGGCGACCTGGGCGTGGACTTCGGCCAACCCAGTGTCAACATCGACAAACTGCGCGGCCACAAGGAAAAGGTCATTGGCAAGCTGACCGGTGGCCTGGCCGCCATGGCCAAGATGCGCAAGGTCACCGTGGTGCGCGGCTTCGGCTTCTTTGTGGGCCCCAACCACGTGGAGGTGGAGGAAACCACCGGCACCGGCCAGGAGAAGACGGGCACCAAAAAGGTGGTGGCGTTCAAGAAGGCCATCATCGCCGCGGGCAGCCAGGCCGTGCATTTGCCCTTCATGCCCAACGACCCGCGCGTGGTCGATTCCACCGGCGCTTTGGCGTTGAAGGAAGTGCCCAAGCGCATGCTCATTCTGGGGGGCGGCATCATCGGCCTGGAAATGGGCACCGTCTACAGCACGCTGGGCGCACGGCTTGACGTGGTGGAAATGATGGACGGCCTGATGCAAGGCGCCGACCGCGACCTGGTGAAGGTGTGGCAGAAGATGAACGCCCACCGCTTCGACAACATCATGTTGAAGACCAAGACCGTGGGGGCCGAAGCCACGCCCGAGGGCATCAAGGTCACCTTCGCACCTGCGGAAGAGGGCGGTACTGTGCCCGAACCACAAACCTACGACCTGGTGCTGCAAGCCGTGGGCCGCACGCCCAACGGCAAGAAGATTGCCGCCGACAAGGCCGGTGTGGCGGTGACCGACCGCGGCTTCATCAACGTGGACATCCAGATGCGCACCAACGTGCCGCACATCTTCGCCATTGGCGACATCGTGGGCCAGCCCATGCTGGCGCACAAGGCGGTGCACGAGGCGCATGTGGCGGCAGAAGTCATCGCCGGTGAACTGCAAGGCAACAAGGAGCTGGCCGCTGCCGCCTTCAACGCCCGCGTCATCCCCAGCGTGGCCTACACCGACCCCGAAGTGGCCTGGGTGGGCCTGACCGAAGACCAGGCCAAGGCCCAAGGCATCAAGGTGAAAAAGGGCCTGTTCCCCTGGACCGCCTCGGGCCGCGCCATTGCCAATGGCCGCGACGAAGGCTTCACCAAGCTGCTGTTTGACGACAGCCCCGAAGCCCACGGTCACGGCAAGATCCTGGGCGGTGGCATGGTCGGCACCCACGCGGGCGACATGATTGGTGAGATTGCGCTGGCCATCGAGATGGGTGCGGATGCCGTGGACATCGGCAAAACCATTCACCCCCACCCCACGCTGGGCGAAAGCATCGGCATGGCGGCGGAAGTGGCGCATGGCAGTTGCACGGATGTGCCGCCTGCTCGCAAGTGAGTTTGATGTAAAAATGGGCTCTAGCGCTTTCAGATAAAGCGCGAGCAGCTATTAAAAGTGAAGAAGCCCGGGCCGGGGACGGCTCGGGCTTTTGCTGTCTGTATTCCATCAATACAGGACAGCGCCCGCTGCGGAACACAGACCGCGAGGGCGTAGAGCGGCACCAGTTTGGAGTCCAAAGGCGTAATGGAGGGCAGAGATCAGCACATCCGCTGGTAAAGCGTTGGGGTGCAATCAATCCGCGTCCAGCGCCCGCAGTTCAGTCTTTAGCGCCTGCAGATAGGGGTCAAAACGGGTTGGCTCTGCTGCAGCCAGCCGGGTGAACAGCACCAAGGCAAGCTCCCCGCACTCGCGCGCTTGCGCGTGTTCCTCAGCAGCCGCGTGGCCACGCATATTTGTCCACAAGCTCATCGCCAGATCGGGTTCGTAGGCCGCAGGGTTGGCTTTCGCCAGGCGGCGGTAGATGGTTGCCGCCTCTTGCGCAGCGGTCAACGCGCCCGCTCGGTCGCCTGTCTCGGCCATGCAATTGGCCAGGTTGTTCAGGCTCGCCGCCAGATCGGGCTCGTAGGCCGCAGGGTTGGCCTTCGCTAGGCGGCGGTAGATGGTTGCCGCCTCTTGCGCCGTGGTCAATGCGCCCGCTCGGTCGCCTGTCTCGGCCAAGCGATTGGCCAGGTTGTTCAGGCTCCCCGCCAGATCGGGCTCATAGGCCGCCGGGTTGGCCTTCGCCAGGCGGCGGTAGATGGTTGCCGCCTCTTGCGCTGTGGTCAATGCGCCCGCTCGGTCGCCTGTCTCGGCCAAGCAATTGGCCAGGTTGTTCAGGCTCCTCGCCAGATCGGGCTCATAGGCCGCCGGGTTGGCCTTCGCCAGGCGGCGGTAGATGGTTGCCGCCTCTTGCGCTGTGGTCAATGCGCCCGCTCGGTCGCCTGTCTCGGCCAAGCGATTGGCCAGGTTGTTCAGGCTCCTCGCCAGATCGGGCTCATAGGCCGCCGGGTTGGCCTTCGCCAGGCGGCGGTAGATGGTTGCCGCCTCTTGCGCTGTGGTCAATGCGCCCGCTCGGTCGCCTGTCTCGGCCAAGCGATTGGCCAGGTTGTTCAGGCTCCCCGCCAGATCGGGCTCATAGGCCGCCGGGTTGGCCTTCGCCAGGCGGCGGTAGATGGTTGCCGCCTCTTGCGCAGGGGGCAGCGCGCCCGCACGATCACCAGCAGCCAGCCGCAACAGGGCCAGCTCGTTCATCAAGTCCGCCCGCCACTGTGGTGGCTGTCCGGGTGCCTCGGGGGCGGCCATGGCTCGCTCGGCTACCTCCAAGCCACTGTCAATCAGGCGTTTTTGGCGCAACCCGGCAACCAGGGCCAACAGGTCTGCGGCTGACACACCAGCTTCAGCCCAGCTAGGTTTCTGTTGCAAAGCCACCCACTGGCGCTGCTGGGCGGGGCTCAACGTTTGGGCTGTGGACTCAACATGGGTCTGCTCATCCATGGGCGCTTGTGGCTCCGCAGGAGCCGGAAGCGACTCATCAATCCACGGGGCCGCTGACCGCATCGACCACAGGTCGGGTGCGCCTTGCATGAGCGCCTCGCTGGCCTGTTGAGGCCACATCAGCAAAACCCGATGCCCCAGGCGACGCCATTCTTCGCGTCGCTGGTTCAGAAACACAGGCAGCCGTCGCGCCACCGCTTCGCGTGTGCTGCTGGTCGCATCAAGCAGCAAACCAGACCCGGCAGGCAGGCGAAGCGAGGCAGTGTCCAGAGCGTTCAGCAGGGCTGTCACGTCGGCCTGGGCGCGTGCCTCGCGCAGGTCTTCGTTGTCTTCGTGGGCAGGCGACAAGGGCCATGCCACCCGGTAGGGCTCGGTGTGCAGCGCTGGCCGCAGCAAGTCCAGTGCCAGTGCGCCAGCGCGTTCGCTTTGAACCAACAGAGGCAGAAAAATGAAGCCCTGGGCATGCTGCAGCATCAGGGCAGCTTCGGCAAGCGCTTGCCGACTGGATGCACTCAGGACAACGCCCGGCCCATTCATGGTGCCGCTGGTGGGGCTGTGGGTTGCAGCACGTCGCGCAGCAGTGGGTGCACGCCGTACCATTCCTGGCCGTTCAGGTACATCAAGATGCGCTTTTGCGCCAGATCGGACATGACCACTGACCACTGTTTGTCGTCCTTGAGCAGTTCGTCTACCTCAAAAGTCCGGGCGACCACTGAAAGCCGGTCTCGGCTGGCCTGGGACAGTGGCAAGTAGGGGCGGCGCAGGTCATTGAAGGCTTGTTCAAGAATCAGGTCTGATACCGGAAAGCTCTCGCTCATCAAGGCCTTGAGCAATGCCGCGCGAGTGCAGCGCATCAGGTCGCGCAAATCACCCCCGGTTCCTGTGACCAACAGGCGCAAATGAGGCTCACTGAACAGTTGAGCCCAATCATCGCCAAGACGCTTTTTCAACAAGGGCAGCAACTTGTCTTGGACAGTGGTGTCGTCCACCGAGTTGCTGCGGTCTTTGAATACATGGGCACTGGTCAGTGCGTAGCTGCGGCTCATGCTCCAGGCGCTGGCAATGCCCGGCGAGAGCTTGCCCAGCAGAGGCGGGACGGAGTACACCACTGTCCAGCCCGGGATTTGCAGGTGCCTTGCATGGGTGTTGAACAGCCGTTGCAAGCTGTTGAAGACCACGTCTGGCTCGCCAGGTACAGCCGTACCGCCGAAATGCTCAAGAGAATCAAGTATCAGCACGCACTTGGCGCCAGGGTCTCGCAGCGCCAACAGTGTGTCAGCACACTCCTCGAAAAAGGCGTGGACCTCGGTGACCAGTCGGTCCAAACTTTGTTCGTGAAATTTTCGGATGCGCTCGCGCACTGTGGGGTTGGATACCAGGGCAAACTTGGCGGTTGCTACATCTGTTGGTATTTCGATCTCTTTCAGTTCGACACCGCTGGCAAACAAAGACTTCCACCATTGCCAGCGCTGTCCGTCGGTAGGGCTCTTGCCTTGGGCTTGGGCCGTCAGTTCCCAGACTGACAGCGCCATAGCCAATAGCAGTTCGGAAATGCTGATTTCAATCTGCGGGTTGAGGAAATCACGGGCGTTGGCAACGGCGGCAAAATGCCCCCGATGTCGCAAATTGTTGGCCATGTGGCGCAGCTCGGTGCTTTTGCCCGATCCGATGGTGCCAGTGAACAAATGAGCGTTTCGTCCGCCAGAAGACACCTCTATGTCCAGCGCCAATTGGTCCACTGCATTGCCGTTGGGCCCGTCGTGCAGGCCGTCAACATGGTAGGCCTTGCACTTCTGAGCCTCAACAGGGTTCCGATCGTCGGGGTCCAGCGGCCCCAGATCTTCTAGACGTTGCAGGATGGGGATTATCTGGTGACGTTGCATATGTTGGATTTTAGAGTCGCGTCAAGGCATCTGCTTGTCTCCAGCTCCAACGTTTCTGAAGTCCCATAGCGCGCTCACGTCGGCAAGTTAGCCACTGAACCCAAGCCAGGAACAGACCGGCACCAAGAAGGTGGTGGCGTTCAAGAAAGCCATCATCGCTGCGGGCAGCCAGGCCGTGCATTTGCCCTTCATGCCCAACGACCCGCGCGTGGCCGATTCCACCGGGGCTTTGGCGCTGAAGGAAGTGCCCAAGCGCATGCTCATTCTGGGCGGCGGCTTGGTCGGCACCCACGCGGGCGACATGATTGGCGAGATTGCGCTGGCCATCGAAATGGGCGCGGACGCCGTGGACATCGGTAAGACCATCCACCCCCACCCCACGCTGGGCGAAAGCATCGGCATGGCGGCGGAAGTGGCGCATGGCAGTTGCACGGATGTGCCGCCAGCGCGCAAGTGAGTTTGCAGTGAAAATGGGCTCTGGCGCTTTCAGAGAAAGCGCAAGCAGCTATCAAAAATGAAGAAGCCCGGGCCGGGTACGGTTCGGGCTTTTTTGTTTTGCGCCCGGCATGGACGCACTTCTGGCTTCTCTTACATCTGCGGGGCTGCGGTGCTTTGCTTCCCGGCTACGATGGTTGGTCAGCCAAGTGTTGACTTTGGAAGTCGACCATCCAATCAGATTTTTTGGGGGGGAACTGTGATAAACAATCGTCGCTTGATTGGGCTTGTCATGTGTGGCCTGTATTCCATGGCGGCCAGCGCGCAGACCTCTTGGCCTGCCATCATGCCGCGACTGAAACCCGCGCTGTCTGAAAGTCCTGTGGCTGCGGTGCTTCCCGTCGGCGGTGTCTCTGTACCACCGACTTCAGCGTTACCTGCTGAAATGCAGCGGTGGTTTGGTCAGTGGAGCGGCTGGGCGTGCCTGGGCAGGCAATGCGATGTACGAATTGCGATCGAGAGCCTGGCAGCTCACCAAGCCACGGTTGCATTTGCAATGGCCAATGCGTTGCAGGGTCAGTTGGCCGAGCGTGCGATAGGGGTTTTTGACAATGACGAACTGATCGTGTCTCTTTCGGGCAAGCGTGTGGTTCTTCGGTTGCGAACCGACGGAGACATGGAGATGTCGTTCTGGAAGCCGGAGTCGCAACTGATGTCTGTGGGCGTGCTGACGCAAAGAGAACTTCAGTCGCCATACACGCGCACGATCGAGCGCCTGCCAACGCCTTGGAAGGACGGAGACAAGCCTCAGACTTTGGAAATGGTGGTGTACCGCCCCTTGGGGACGGGGCCGTTCCCGACCTTGGTGTTCAACCACGGGTCCACTGGAGGGGGCAATCGTCCCGATTGGTTCAAGTTGACTTGGACCAGCCCGGAGGTTGCTGAGTATTTCGCTCGTAAAGGTTGGCAGGTGCTGTTCCCGCAGCGTCGCGGGAGGGGACTTTCCGATGGACTTTATGACGAGGGATTTGCTCCAGACCGTGCGATGGGCTACTCCTGTGAACCCAAATATGCTCTCTCTGGTTTTGATCGCGCCACGGAAGACCTTGATATTGTCATGGCGCAAGTCCTGGCTCGCTCCGATGTGGATGCCAAACGCTTGCTGATTGGCGGTGTTTCCAGGGGGGGGATTCTTTCGGTCGCTTATGCAGGTCTGCACCCCGAACTATTTCAAGGTGTGCTGAACTTTGTGGGTGGTTGGGTCGGTGATGTTTGTAAGCAGGCGGATAAAGTCAATCCGGTGTTGATGAAGCGAGGAGCTGGATTTGCACGGCCCATGATTTGGCTCTATGGTGACCATGACCCCTACTACCGACTCGCGCACAGCCGCAACAACTTCGACGTATTCCGGGCTGCGGGAGGACTGGGTGAGTTCCTTGAGTTTCAGCCAGCGCCGGGCAGAAATGGACACATGCTGCACAACGAGCCATTCCTCTGGACGGACGCCGTAGACAAATACCTGGCAGAAGTTGAAAAACGCTGAGGCATGCGCGTCGGGTGCTGTTCGTCAATTTCGGCATCCAGATGCGCGCCAACGTGCCGCACAAGCCGGTGCACCAAGCGCATCAGGCGGCGGCAGGTTCGACATTGAGCCTCGGCCTGATCATTGGACTGCTTGCAGCGTCCGCATCAGTTCCACCAAGCCAATGGCCTGTGCGCCGTGGCGCATGGGGTAGCGTTCTGCACCCGGGTACACCACAAAGCGTTGCTCAATCTTCAGGTCGTCGCAGGCGATGTCGAAGCCCTTGCTCACGGTTGGCGCGGTCGATCGTTTGATTTCAATCGCCATCCAAGGCTGTCCGGCGCGTTCCAGCACCAGGTCAATTTCTGCACCCGCATGGGTGCGGTAGCTGTAGGGCGTGCATTGTGGGCCGGCTGCGGTCGCCAGGTTTTCCATGCAAAAGCCCTCGTAGCTGGGGCCGCACACGGGGTGGCCGCTCAGGTCGTGCAGCGACCCGATGCCCAGCAGGGCATGCACCAGTCCGCTGTCGCGCACATACACCTTGGGTGCCTTCACCAAGCGTTTGCCCACATGGCCACTCCACGGGCGCAGGCGCCGCACCAGCTGCAAGTCCACCAGCAGGTCGATGTAGCGGTCCACCGCAGGGCTGCTCACGCCCAGACCGCTGGCCAACCGCGTTTGCTGGAGCAGTGCGCCTTGCTGGTGCGCCAGCATGGTCCACAGTCGGCCCACGGTTTCGGCGGGTAAGCGGGGTGCAAACATGGGCACGTCGCGTTGCAGGTAGCTGCGCACAAAATCCTCGCGCCAGCGCAGGCTGGCCGCATCGCCGGGTGCCAGCACACTGTCGGGAAAGCCACCGCGCAGCCACAGCGTGTCCAAATCCTCATGGGGCCATTCCAGTGTGTGCGCTGCCCAGCCCGGCGGCGCTCGTCGATGATGCCGCGCAACACCTCGAACAAGCCCGGCATGCGGTGGATCTCGTCCAGGATGACCAGCTTGGTGCCTTGCGAACGCAGGTAGGCATCGGCATCGTCCAGGCGCAAGCGGTCGGCGGGGCGTTCCAAGTCAAGGTAAGTGCAAGCTGCTGGCCACGTGTTGGCCAAGGTCAGTGCCAGCGTGGTCTTGCCCACCTGGCGCGGCCCCAGCAGAACCACTGCGGGTGACGCTTGCAGTCGTGAGGAAACAGCCTCTGTCGCTTTCAAATAAAGCGCAAGTAGCTATCAAAAGTGACGTTCTCCGGGCTGGCAACGGTTCAGGCTTTTGATCCGCTCCTGGGCATGCAATCCTCCGAAATGCGTCATGTGGACAATGGCGGCTAGTCAGTGGAGGAAATCGCATGGGTTGGGTCTTTCTGTGGCTCGCGTTGGCCGCGATCACGCAAATTTGGTTGTGCTTTCGGGTTGCGCGATCCAGCGTTGCGCTTGCGGTGGGGACATTTTTCCTGGGCGGCATTGCCGCGGCCTACACGCTGTTCAAGGAACGTGACGATCCCGAGACCAACGTCACCGTGCCCTTCATCGCCAACCTCGTTTTCAGCCTGTTGCTTGTCATCAGCGGTTGGCAGGTGATCAAAACGACGATGCTGGAACAGGCGGACCTTGAAGACGAGCCTGCCGTCTCGCAGGCGGATGAGCGCAATGTGCCCACGGTGCCCGCGGCCATGCCCATGGCTGCAAGGGTCGAAACACCGGCATTGGCCCCAGCGCCAGAACCCACCCCGGCACCGCAAAACACCGCTGCGCTTGACTCGGTGGATGCGTATTCCGCCGAGTTGCAGCGCATCGGCATTGCGCATGCCGTGACGCGCAAGCCTGCAACGGTGAAGTTGCCTGTCGGCGTGGTGGATGCGGCACAGGTGGACGTGCAGGCCTCGACGAGCGGAGCGAGCGAAGCAAGCAGCCCCAAGCTGTCGGCCACCTTGTTCCGCTGCCATTCCATGCCTGCTTGTCGTGACGTGGCGGGCACCTACATGCACCAAAGCGCCCGGAAGGCGAGGGTGGTGCAAAACGGGGCAACGCTTCTGGTGTTGCCCGTTGCGGCGGGCGGTGAGCTCGACGGACTCCAGGCCAACATGGTGGGCGCGTTTCGCAAACTCTCGCTTTGACAGCGGGGTGGCATTTTGAGGCGATGCGAAGCGAGCCGTGAGGTTTCCGCATTTGCCAGCCGGAATACCCCGCTGCGTGCGGCGGGGTATTCATCTAGAAATCAGGGAGACAAGATGAGAGTCATCCATTCACGTCTACAACATGGCGTGGGGCAGGGTTCATTTCACTCGGCCTCAGTAGAGGTTACCGAGGTTGGCGGCACGCGCTATCGCTTTGACTACGTGTACGACTGTGGGGCACTGGTAGGTCGAACCGCGTCACCTCTCCTGCGGAAATGCATCAAAAGGATGGACCTGTCCAAGCGTGCCGACAGCGGGGACAGGGGTGTTATCGACGCGCTGATCCTCTCGCATTTTGACCGGGACCACATCATTGGTGCCGCGTTGCTGGTGGACAAGTACATGGTTCGTCGCGTTTACGTTCCATACCTCGCTCCACCGGAGTTGGCCTTTGTACTGGCTGGTCAGGAGGGGGCACTGGAAGCGTCCTACATTCGCGAACTGCATGGGCTCGCGGCGGGGGCGGGCACACTATTTGGGGTGCCAGTAACCATGGTTCAGCCTGGTGGGGATGGAAACAATGACGGATCTCCTCAGAACCCCGATGGCCCGCGTTCGGACGGCAATGAGGCCGCGGAGCCAACTTCACTCCAAGCCGTTGAAGGGCAGCGTGGACGGCCTACCGGTGCAGTCCTGTCTGCCCAAAGTGATGTTGGTCTTGGTGTGCCCGGGCTGCAAGGCAAAGTGCCGTGGGTACTGAGGTTCTGGAATCGTGGGCTTGACGACGACTTGATTGCCCATCTGTTCGATGAACTTGTGATGTGCGGTTTTCCGGTGGCTGCCTTGTGTGAGCCAAGCGCCGTGGAAGAACTCGTTGACTGGTTGGAAGTTTCCGCGAACCGAAAGGCAGCTCTTCAGGCCTACCGGAATGCCATCACGGCATACAAACCCAGCTGGGCGGCAGAAGCGAGCGGCCAATGGCTCGCAAACTTGCTCTCTCTATGCATGTATTCCGGCCCCACGGCAGCTCAGTTCAACGTCTGTGGATATGAGTTGCTGGGTTCATCTTTCGCTAGCCAGCGGTATGGACACAGACACTGGTGCGACGAAATGCGACTCTGGCATTTGTGTGCCCATAAGAATCGTGTCGGATGGATTGGCACGGGAGATGCGCCACTCGGGGAAGCATCCATCTGGGCTGACTTCAGTGCGCACTACGCGAGCGTACTGGATCGAGTTTTGACTGTGCAGGTGCCACACCACGGGGCAGCTCCGATCAATGGTCCCAAGTTCTTCAATCCCGGGCTGATCAGGATTTCCGGAATGAACGCTGTCGTGTCGGTGGGTACTTCCAATTCCTACGGACATCCCAAGGCGAGTGTGCTGAAGGAGGTTTTGGCAGAAGGTGCTTACCTGCACGTCGTCACGGAGGAGTGCTGGTTGGGCTTCCACGAGGTTGTTGAATTCAGATTTGATAGCTGCATGGATATGCAGAAGAAGCGCTGAAGCCCAAAAAATCATTCAATCTGTTCGACAGGCTTCCGGTATGGGCCCCGCCCCATCATGCAGTCCGTCTCAACCATCGCGCCCCCATGCAGCCCCAAAACACCCAGGCCCCCCCGCCCTCAGAACGCGCCCATCCCCCTTTTTGGGAAGAGGACACGCCCGGCGACGAAGTGCTGGTGTACCGACCCCTTCAATCCCACATGGTCCCCATCATCAGCCCGCGCACGCAGCGGCTGCTGTGGGGCGTGCTGACGGTGGGGGTGCTGGCTTATGTGGCCTGGACGCTTTTGCGCACTTTCCCTGAGCTGGGCCGCTTGGACGGTGAGGGTTGGCGCACTCTGGCGGCTGCTGTTTGGCAAAAAGACAGCGAAAAGTTCCGGGGATGGCTGCTGCCGATGCTGTACCCACTGGCCGTCGTGGTCTCAGCGGGCGTGCAATGGCTGTCGATCCACCGCCTCACACTCCGCATTGGCCCACAGGGCCTGTGGCAAGAGCACCGCCTTCCGCTGGGCTTGCACCACTTGTTCGGGCAGAACTGGCAAATTGCCTGGGGTGACGTGCGTCGCATCACCGTCCGCCGCTCCAATCTGGTGGGCGGGGCGGTGCCCGCACTGGCCTGGGTGGAGATCGTGGTGGCCGTGGGCTATGGCCGCCAGCGCGTGCTGCGGCCCGCCTTCTGGTTCCGCCTCAACGACCCGCCACGCCCACGCCTGAAACCCAGTGGCAGCCCCTCACCGCTGACGGCCCCGTGGGGCGGTTTCATCAATGAAACTCGCCTGGCAGAGGCGTTTGCTCAGCTGCGCCTGGTTCGCGCCCTGGAGAAGCATGCCCCCCCGGCATGCAGGGCATGGCGCTGGCCCGGCACCGCCCCCGTGGTCGGCACCGACCTGAACCGCCAGCCCGAGGCGCTGGCGCTGCTGTTGGGGACCATCGTGGTGTTTTTGACGGGCTGGGTATTGATGCTGTGCGCCCCCCATGTCCATCTGCACGCTTCCCCCACGTGGATGGACCGCGCCGCATGGTCTCTGGGCACCCTGGCCCTGTGGGCGTTGGCCGCGTGGGGGTGGCGGGGCCAGCCCTCGACTGACCCTTTGCCCGCCACGCCGACGGAACCGCCCAAGGCACGCGATCCCGTGTCCAAGCCTGCGCTTGCCTTCGCCGCGTTGCTCTGGGTGGCTGCGGTGGCGTTTGTCACCGAGCCCTTGCTGGTCCACGCGGCCCTGTTGGGCCGTGGGGACGCGTGGCAGACCCACCGCTTTGCCATCGCCGACGGTCAGGCCAAACCCATGGGGGCGGACGCGGCCCATGTGCCGCCCATCGAACTGCCCGGCCGCCAAAGCCGACTGGCGTGGATCCGTGCCGGCAGCGAAGCCGACGTGCGCACCGTCGAGGGCCGATGGGGGGTGTGGATCTACAACGACGAACCCCTGCGCGCGCTGGCGGATCAGCAAGGCGTGCGCTGATCTCCCCGCGGCAAACGCCGTGGCCACTTGGGTGCAAGTAAATTTCAAGTAAAAAGTGCCTCTAGCGCTTTCATATAAAGCGCAAGCAGCTATCAAAAGTGAAGAATCCAGCGCCGGTGTCGGTTCTGGCTTTGGCCTCTTGGTCAACCCAACGACGACAACGGGCTGGCACCGCCACGGGTTCCGATTTCATCGGCATGGTGAGTCATTTCACCGGTGCCATGCTTGCCTTCATGCAGCCGAATGACGTCTCCGATACCGCCAAGCGTTGCCTCAATGCGGGTGCAGTCATGCTTCGCCTCCACACTCGGGATGCCCAGGGGCGCCACAGCCAGGATGTCGAGGGTTATCGGGAAGCCGCCAAGGTCTACCACGCCGGGCTGGCGACGTTTTTCGGCGAGCTGGCCGCGCAGCGCTCGCAGGCCGTGCGCACGGCGGGGCTGAGCGGTGAGTCTGCGCCTGCGTGTGCTGTCCCTGGTCTTGGCGGCCACGCTGGGATGACCGGGTCAGCGGCACCGCGCAGTTGCTGTTTGGCCTGGGGCGGGTGCCCTTGGTGGGGCAGGCGGACAAGGTGGCCTGCTCGGCGTTTTTGGCCGACGTGCAGCAAGAACACCCGCAGTACACCGGGTTGCTGACCATCCTGCCCAACGGTCAGTTGCATTGCGATTCCCTCCAGACCGGGCGTGTGCTCAACCTGTCGACGCCATCCTGACCCTGGCACACAAGATGGGCATGCGCACCGTGGCCGAAGGTGTGGAAACCGTGCAGCAGTTGCAGTACCTCCAGGCCCAGGGCTGCGACGAGTGCCAGGGTTACCTGTTTGCCAAACCCTGATCGGGCTCATGCCCTGTGGCATTCATGTTGTTTTCATTGTTGAGCACATAATGCATCTGTGGGGTGGAGGCAGCCCACAACGTGGATGAACACTGAAACGCAGAGAGGTGCTATGAACCATTGGACAACGTTGTCTACCCGTGATTCCCAACCGAAGGCCTTACGCACCTGGGTGTCGCGCTTGTTTTTGTGTGGTTTCTTTGTTTTTGCAGCACAGACGGGCAACGCCGTGGAAATTCGTGTTGCTCATGCCCTGTCCGATGATTCCCACGTTGGGCGGGCTTTGGCCAAAGCCGCAGAGCAGGTGTCCAAGGAATCGGCAGGACGGCTGGTGCTCAAGCCGGTTGGCAAGGGGGCTTTGGGTAACGACCAGAAGGCCATGCAAGACGTGATCGATGGAAAGTTGGAGATGTTCATCAGCTCCACATCGACGGTCGTGCCGATTTACAAGCCGCTGGCGATTCTGGATGCCCCATTTTTGTTCGCCAATCGGGAAGAGGCGCACGCACTTCTCGATGGCAAGGTGGGTCAGGAGCTGTTGGCGGGGATGCAAGGCCACGGCATGGTGGGGCTGTCATTCTGGGAGCTGGGGTTTCGGCACTTGACCAACAACGCCCGACCCGTGACGCGTTTGGCGGACCTGCAAGGACTCAAGCTCCGCACCATGCCCACAGAGCTGGCCATCAGCACGTTCAAGCGACTGGGTGCCGATGCCAAGCCCTTGCCATTTCCAGAGCTTCGCCCGGCCATTGAGGCGGGGACGTTTGATGGCCAAGAGAACCCGCTGCCAACCATCGTTTCCGCGAAGCTGCACGAGGTGCAGAAGTACCTCACGATCACCAAGCACCTGTATGGTGTGTACGGGGTCATTGCCTCCAAAAAGTGGTGGGATACCTTGAGCGAGGCGGACAAAACCCTTGTCAGCAAAGCGCTGGCAGACGCCCGTGTGTTCCAACGGGCTGAATCGCAGCGGGCGACCGACGAAGCCCTCAAGGTGATGAAGGACGCTGGCATGAAAGTCGCCGAGCTGGAGGTGGGAGAACGGTCGCAGATTGAACGCCGACTTGAACGGGTGATTGCGCCCATCGTTCAACAGGCGGGAATGACGCTCTGGATTCGCTTGGCCGATGAGCTTAGCCAGATTCGTGCTGCCAAAAAGTAGGCTGAGGGCCGGTGACTGACGGCGGGCACAAGGCCTGCAAACGCTGGTGATCGGCGCTGCTCCAGTCCGCGGGGCGCTGTTGCTTGGCCTGCAGGTAGTGGTGCGAAAACACGTCCAGGTAGGTGCTCAACACCTCGCCGGCATGGGGCTCGCCCGCCAGCTCCAGGCACATGGCGGCCACTTCGCTGGTGCAGAAGTGGTCGTTGCGGCGGGATCGGCGCAGCTGGTAGCGTGACACCTGGTCCGGTTGCAGACTCAGCACCGGCAGATGCGCCAGGTACGGGCTTTTGCGGAACATCTTGCGGGCCTCGGGCCAGGTGGCGTCCAGCATCACGAACAAGGGCTTTTGGTGGGGTGGGTGTGGCGGCACGTCATGCACCACCCGTTCCGGGGCCACAAATTCACCGGGAAACACCACCAGGGGCAACCACTGCGGATCGGCCAGCAGGGTCAGCAAGTCCGGGGCCACCTCGGTCCGGCTCCAGCCAAAGGCAAAGGTGTCGGCCACCACGTCGGCAATCAGCCAGCCGGTGTTGGTGGGTTTGAGCGGCTCAATGTCGGCCATCAGCAGGCAAACGCCGACTTGGGTGTGAAGGGCAGGGCGCAGCGCGCACAGGCAATGCGTGGGGGCCACGCGGCACACCGGGCAGCGCTCGGCCTTCATGCCGCCGCGTGCCAAAAACGGTTTGGTGCTGCGGGCCAAACGTTCGGCACGCAAACGCGCCACCGCATGGGCGGGGGGAGGCACGGGGTTCGTTGGGGTCATGGGGGCGGAACGCAGGCTCGAAGAACGTGGGGACCGACAATGTATTTCATGCCCGGAGGCATGAAATCGGCGGAACACCCGCCGAGTCACTCGGCCCCAGTGTCAAACACCTGCGCATGCAAGCCGTCCAGGAGTTGCTTCTTCCTTTCCTCGTTGATCTGGCGGGGCTGCGAGGGGTCATGGAGTTGCTTGAACAACGGCAGCAGGTCTGTGTGCTTGACCTGAAGGCGTGGCGGCGTGCGAATGTCTTGCGTCAGCTTGGCGTCTTCGTATTTCTGCACCCGATGCGATTGCGATGAGGACTGCGTCAACGTGGCGCGCCGCAGCTCGTCCTTGTCGTAGGCAAGATGCACCAGGGTGCTGCTGTGGTCCTCAATTTGGTGGAAAAAGTAGTTTTGGGACGTTTTCTTGTCATCCAGCAGGGGCGGCCGCGACGAAAACAGCGACTGGTGGTAAGAGGCGCTCAGTTGCGCGTCTTGGGTTTGGGTGATGGCGCGATTGCTTTTGGATGGGCCCGAAATCACCGTGGACTGGTTGATCGAATACTGAAACTTGTCTTTTTCCAGGACATTTCTTGGATTGGAGGCTTTCGGCGTGGCCGTCACGGAGGCGTCGAAGTCGGCCAGCCCAGTCAGCACACTGGTGTCCTCCTCGCGCCAGGCTGCGGCATCGCTGGCGAGGTTGGCGGCGCTGTCGGCCTTGCTTGGATTGACCAGCGGTGCTGCCGCTGGTGACCCGTAGCTGGCATTCACGGCCATGAACGTGGATTTGAACAAGTCGACCAACTCACGATTGGCATGGCCCCGTTGTGCCGCCTGGTCCATGCGCCGCAGGTATTGATTGAGCGAGTAAGCCTTTTGCTCTTGGTTGCCCCACAACACGGGTTGACGCAGGTCGGTTTTCATTTTGACGGTGCCGTCAGGACGTTTGAGCTGAATCTCCCGTGAGTTCGCATCGACCTTGAAATCAGCTGCCAGTTTTTCGTAACGAATGCCACGAGCATCCCGACCATGGACCTGGGTTTTCAGCTCAAGCGTCGAAATCACCTGGTGGTCAAAGTTGGTCAGCCCTTGCAGGTCGATTTGCGTGGTGTCATCTGCAAGTCCCTGAATGGCTTTTTCAAAACCGCTGGCCAATGATTTCAGTGCAGCCTTGTCGGCCTGGGTGAGTTCGCCGTCTACCTCAATCTCGACCGAAAGCCCTGAACCACGGGGATCGTTCTCATCGGGGTTTTTGTCGACAAGGGTCAGGCGCACGTGTGCGCCCGATCGGGTCTGAACACTCAGTTCCACCCGTGAGCTGGGTGAACTCTGGAACTCTTGAAGTGAATGGATGGCCACGCTCTGAATCTTGGAGGCGGCATCGGGTGCCTTCACATTGACGACGGATTGCCGGTAGGCCACCGGGCGGTTGCTCACTTGGTCCAGCAGCGCTTCCCCCAGTCCTTTCAGGCGGTTTTGCATCGAGCCCTTGGCGGCATTGCGTCCCATCAGTTGACCGAGGGGGTTGTCTGACGCCTGCTCCCAGACTTGCATTTGCCCCGCCTTCACATGAATGCGGCCATTGGGTCCATAGGTCTTTTCCGGGGCGAGCAGCGTGCTGGGCAGCTGGGTCACTTGCAGGAAAAGTTCACCCTCCAGCGAAACCTGTGCGGGCAGATGGATGGAGGTCTCCCGCTCAGACTCAGGCACAGGCAATGTCAATGCGCTGACATCCGAGACTTCCGCGGGGGTGGCCAACACGTTGGGGGGCCTCTGGTTGATCCAGTTGGCAGGAAGCGGAACGGTGTTGAGGGAAATCACAGGCATTGCCATCTGAGTATCGGCAGGACGCCTTCCTGCTTGAGTTGAAAGACATGCACCACAGGGTCTTCGTGCCCCTCAGGTCAGCCGGTTCCAGGCCATGCGCCTACACCGATGCGCCCGCTTCGGGCACGTGGAACAACCGCATCTACAGCGGTGCGCGGTCTGCCACCCGCATCGCCGACCTGGCCCGTTGAGACCGAGGTGGGCTCCACGCAGCCCACCCCCACCCGTGGGGCGTGCTGACCGCGTTACTGCACGGTGACGAAAAAGCTTGTGGCGTCTTGCCCGGGAACCACGCTGGCCCCCACGCTGCTGATGGCGCTGAACGCCCCCGTGACGCCACCTGCGGCTTGGATCAGCACCACTTTCTGGCCGCTGACCAGGCCTGCGCCAAGGCTCAGTTCCAGGCGTCCGCCCAGCACAGCGGCCCCCGCCACGCTGAGGTGATCGTGGTTCACACCCGGCGTGGTGCCCGCAATGGACAGCATCAGCCGACCATTGGCGCCTTGAGTGAAGTTGCCACCAACGGCCAGTTCGCGTTGGCCATTGGCCAATGACAAGGTGGCCTGGTTGACCACACTGCCCGTCCCGAAAGCGTTGGCGCTGCCCGCCACGGTGCTGCCGTTGTTGAGCAGGGTGTTGCCGCTGTGGCGGTTGTTTTGCAGCGTGAGCGCCGCCAGACCCGCATGCGTGAGGCTGCCACTGCCGCTGATGTTGGACAGCGTGATCGCGGTGGTGGTGTTCTGAACCACCAGCTGGCCGTTGTTCACAATGGCATTGCTTGCCGCACCGTTGGGCGACTCGGCGGTCAGCAGGCTGGCATCACCGCTGTAGGTGGCCTGCAGGAAGGTGGACTTTCCAGTGGGCCGGACGGTGATGTAGTTCAGCGGCACCGGTGTGCCCGTGCCCAGGCGCAGGATGGCGTTGGCCCCGATGGTGGTGGTGCCGTTGTAGTTTTGCGGCTGGGCAAAGGTCACGTCATTGCCCGGCGTGCCCACGAGGGTCACGTTGCCGTTGCCCACCGAGCCGTCGCGGTGCGGGCCGCCGCCACCGCCGGTGATGCCCACATGCAGCGTCACCGGGCCGTTGTAATTGAAGGCCAGGTTGCCACCGCGCAGGTTGATGTAGGCGTTCTTCTTGCCCAGAGGCGGGTAGGGTTCGGCGGGTGACGGTGCCGCAGGCAGGAAGAAGTTGGCGTGGGTGCCGTCACCCCACTGCACGGTGCCCGCGCCGCGCTCGATGTTGATGCCGCGGTAGCTGCCGTCGTTGCCGTTGACGTCGTTGGCGCCGCCCCGGTAGATGACCTTGGCGCGGTTCAGGCTGGGGTCGCTGAGGCCGGGGTTGACGAGGTTGGGTTGGTTGTGCGGGCTGTTGTCCGTGTGGCTGTAGATGCCCGACATCACGATGGTGGAAGGCCCGATGGCGTGGAAGTTGATGTCGTTGCCATACGCGGCCTCATAAATGGTCTGCGGGACGTTCACCACGGTGCCCGGCGCGCTCCACATCAGCAGCGAGCCCTCATTCAGGATTGCTTTGGCGTTGGACAGCGACATGGACCGGTGGTTGCTGCCAAAGTCCATGCCCGTGGTCAGCGAAAGCACGCCCTGGAGGCCGCTGACACCGCCCGACGACATCCCGCCCCAGGCCCCCGGGGCCTGCACGATGTGGCCGCTGCCACTCACTTGCCCCAGCAGCACAAACTGCCTGCTGTTGATCACCAGCGTGCCGTTGTTCTGGATGTTGTTGAGGTTGATCTCACCGTTGAGAAGGCTTGCGGCGTTTTTGCTGTCTGCCGTGGCCATCAGGTTGGGGTTGTTGTCTGCGCTGGTGTTGGTGCCGATCTGGAACGTCACGGCAGGGTCGATGGTCAGCACGGGTGGATTGGTGCCGTTGAGCGTCAAGGCATATCCAGCGCCCGGGAACACGGTTTTGCTCACCACCGCCACTTGACGCTCCACGGGCAGCGTGAACGTCCAGGTGCGGGTGATCGCCAGCGTGCTGGCCGTGCCTGTGGCTTGCAGGCGCAACGTGCCCATGCCGCTGATGACCCCCGTGTAGGTGGTGGTACCGGCGGGAAGGTTGGCAAACGAGTCCCCCACCAGCGTCACGTCTCGGTTGGCCAGCAGGTCTGCCGTGATGTCTTTGCCGATGGCGTTGGCGCTCTCCGTCACCGGGTCCTCAGAGCCGCCGCCACAAGCGGTGGTGAGGACGGCGCAACCCGCCACCAAGAAATGACGCCGACTGGCGTGGAATGCGGTAGAGGTCAAGGGGGCTCCTGGTCGATGAGTGCAAAAGTGCACTGTACCAAGATGAAAGAAAAATATACGCACCCGTGTGGATTGACAGCGCCGACATCCATTCAAAGCAAAAATGGCCTCTAGCGCTTTCACATCAAGCGCAAGCAGCTATCAAAAATGAAGAAGTCCGAACGGGCGATGGTTCGGACCTTTTGGAGAAACCCCTGCGGGCCGCAAGCCTCGGCTGGCGTGCGCGGGGCAAGGGTCAGGCGTGTTCCGCCAAGATGAGCGCGTGGTGTCCCACGGCCTGTTCGTACATCTCGATTTGCAGGGCCAAGAGGTCGGGCGTGGCCAGCAGGTTGCCCTGGTGGGCGGCGTGCTCGGGGTCCAGCAGGTGGTCGCCGGAGCGGCCACGCAGGGCGGCTGGGGCGCCCACGCTGCGGGCCTGGGCCAGCGCTTCGGTGTGGACTTTGGCCACCTCCGGGTCGTCCGCCATGCCCCGGGCGCCCATCAGCGCAAACAAGGCGCTGTCGTGGTCAGGCTGGCGAGGCGAGAGGTTCAGCACCGTCATCCACACCTTGCCCGCATCGGCCCCGTTGGTGGCTTGGGCTTGCATGCGCTGGCTCAACTGGCCGACCAGCTGCTTCCAGTCCTCGGGCTTGAGGGGTGAGCCCCCGTCGGCCATCGCCACCAGCGACACATGCGCCGGGTTGTCGGCATCGTGGCGTGCTGCCAGTGCAAGGTGGTGGCCTTGGACGTCCAGCGTTGCGTGCCAGTCCTGGCCGGTGCGCATGCCCTCCGTCAGGGTGCGCCACAGGCTTTCCGTGGCCGCGGGGTTGCCCGCCTGGAGGTGGCTGGCGTCCAGGCGGTGTGTGCTGAGGCGCAGCGCGGGGTTCTGGGCGTTTTCGGCGTCCATCAACATGCCGATGAACTGGCCGTCGCGCGCAGCCGGTCGGGTGGCTTCACCGATGGCCGTGCGCTGCAGGTCCTGGAGGTGGGCCTTCATGGCGTCGAGCTGCGGCGCCAGCTTGGACTCGATGTGGGCGATGGTGCGCTCGTACATGCGCAGCCGCTTGTCCTCGTAGGCGGTGTTGTAGGTCTGGTTCATGCCAAAGCCCGGCGTGCGCGTGCCCACGTGGGCGGCCTGGTAATCGGCCAGCGTCTGCCCCTTTTGGTTGACCGGGGCGTGTTGCAGTGCGGGTCTGGCGGCCAGCAGGTCGTCCATCACCAGCGGGCTGGTGGTGAGTTTGAAGAGGCGTGCGTCGCCCACGCTGTGGTTGTGGGTCTCCCGCACCGCCGTGGGTGCGGGCTTGTTGGCCTGCGCATCCAGCACGCGTTTGTGCAGGGCCACCAGGCTGCCGTCGGCGGGCATCTTGCGGGCAGCAGCCAGCGCGAAGATGTCGCTGCCCGACGCAGAGGCCGTGCGCAGCATGGCGGTGTTCACGGTGTTGATCCACACCTGGGTGTTGGGGGCCTGGCCCGCGGCCAGCCGTGCCCGGTTGGCGTGGTCACACAGGGCCTGGGCGATCTGCAGCCATTCGGTGTTCTTGATGTCCGAGCCCAGGCTGTCCACCACGGCCAGCGACACGCGGGAGGGGTGCTTGGGGTGGTGTCGGCCTTCCACGGCCACGTGGTGGTCATCAATCTTGAGCACAGCGCGCCAGTCTTGGCCGCTCTGCATGCCCTTGACCAGGGCGTCGCCCAGCCCGGCCACGGCGTTGCGGGCTTCTGCCGGGCTGCTGCGCACGGCAGCGATGTCGATGGACTGGTGGCTGAGGTGCAGCGACGGGTTGCGGGCGTTTTCCGCGGCCACCAGCAGGTCCAGGTGCTTGCCGTCAAAAGCGGTTGGGGACGGCTCTCGCCCGTTGGCTTGCAGGGTGCGCAGCGTGGTCAGGTCGCTTTTCATGGCGTCCAGGCGCGTCCACAGGTTGTCGGCACTGGCGGTGGGGGCCGCCGATGGCCCGGGTTTCGCAGCACTGGGCAAGGCCACACGGGGTGCCGAACCCGCACCCGCGGCCGAAGACTGCCGTGCCTGCGGGCCTCCGACCAGTCCGGAGGGCAGTGCGGCGGCAAGGCGGCTTGGCCCGGCCTCGGGCGGCGTTGCGGACGGTTGCAGCGGCGGCAGCGTGGAAGAAGGCAGTGTGGTGGTGCGTGTGTTGAGCATGAAGGACTTCCCTGTAGAGCACTTCACATGCTGGCGACACGGGCGCAGGTGCGCGGGGGCGGATGCGAACAGGCGGCGGCGGGGGCGAAAGGATGGAGTGAAAGGGCGGGCCGTCAGGCCAAGCCGTTGCGCAGCATGGGTTCGATTTGGTCGGCGGGCACCGGGCGGCTGAAGTGGTAACCCTGCATTTGCACGCAGCCTTGCTGCAGCAGGTGGGCGCGTTGGCGGGCGGTTTCCACGCCTTCGGCAATCACTTCCTTGTTCAGGCTTTCGGCAATGCCGATGATGGCGCGGGTGATGGCGGCATCGTCCTCGCTGCCCGGCAGGTCGCGCACAAAGGACTGGTCGATCTTGATCTTGTCAAACGGCAGGCGCTTCAGGTAGCCCAGGCTGGAGTAACCGGTGCCAAAGTCGTCCACCGACAACTTCACGCCCAGTTGGCGCAGCTCGGTCAGCAGTTCAACAATGCGATCGGTGTCGTGGATGAAGGCACTCTCGGTGATCTCCAGCTCCAGCCAGCACGGGTCCAGCCCCGTGGCCGCCAGGGCGCTGGAGACTTGGTCCACCAGGTTGCGTTGCCGGAACTGGACCGCCGACAGGTTGACGGCCACCACCACGGGCGGCAGGCCCTGGTCCACCCAGGCGCGGCTTTGGCGGCAGGTTTCGCGCAGCACCCATTCGCCAATGGCGTTGATGAGGTTGCTTTCTTCCGCAATGGGGATGAAGCGGGCAGGGGGGATGTTGCCCTGCTGCGGGTGTTGCCAGCGGATGAGGGCTTCCAGGCCCAGCAGCTTGCCGGTGCGGCCATCCACCTGCGGTTGGTAGTGCAGGTGGAACTCGTGGTTGCGGATGGCCTGGCGCAGGCTGTTCTCCATGGCCACCCGCTCCAGGATGTGGGCGTTCATTTCCGGGGTGAAGAACTGGTAGGCCCCGCCACCCGCGGCCTTGGCCTGGTACATGGCCGTGTCGGCGTTTTTCAGCAGCGTGCCGATGTCGGCCCCGTCGTGGGGGTAGGTGCTGATGCCGATGCTCACGCCCACCTGCAACTCGTGTTCGCCCACCGTGAAGGGCTGGGACACCACGTCAATCAGGCGCTGCGCGATCATGGCCACCCGGGCGGGGTTGGCGGCTTGTTTCAGCAGCACGGTGAACTCGTCCCCGCCTTGGCGGCTGACCGTGTCGCGCGCGTCCAGGTTGTTTTGGAGGCGATGGGCGACTTGTTGCAGCAGTTGGTCGCCGACGTCATGCCCCAGGGTGTCGTTGATGTTCTTGAAATGGTCCAGGTCCAGGAACATCAGGGCAATGCCCGCCTGTTCGCCCACGGCTTCCGCCAGTGCCATGGCCATGCTTTCGTGCAGCTGGGTGCGGTTGGGGAGGTCGGTGAGGGCGTCGTGGGCGGCCAAGTGGCGTATGCGTTCTTCGTCCTCCCGGATTTGGGTGATGTCGCGCGCCACACCGGCCACGCCCACCAACTGGCCCCCCGCATCCAGCACGGGGGTGGACACGTACTCGTAGCAGCGTCGGCTGCCGTCGGCAACGTCCTGGGTGGCTTCACGTCGGCGTTGCTGCAGGCTGGACAGGGTGTCGGTCTCCTGTTGGGCCAGCTCGGCGGCCACGGGGGCGGGCCAGATGTCGGCCACCACATGGCCCACGATGTGTTCGGGTGGCTTGCCGCTGGCGCGGCTGTAGGCGTCGTTGACGGCAATCATGCGCCCCTGCCGGTCCGACAGCCAGGCGGGGTCGGGCAGGCTGTCGAGCAGGGCGCGGGTGCGCTGCATGGTGATTTCGTAGGCGTCGGTCATGCCCCGCGCCAGGCGCCGGGCCTGGTCGTAGGTGCGCAACCACACCACCAGCCACCCCACCAGAACCAAGGTGAGGACCACGGCGCTGCCCGCGCCCCACACCACCTGTTGGCGCCAGTTGGCCAGGTACTCGGCGGTGCTCCAGCCCACCAGCACATACAGGGGATGGTGGCCGACTTTTCGCAGGGCAAACATGCGCTCCACGCCGTCCACCGCCGACCTCGCGGTGTACACCGCCTCGCTGCGGCCTTCGGCCAGCAGTTGCCGAAGGGAGGGGCTGTCGATCGGTTGGCCCAGGCGTTCAGGCACCTCAGGGTAGCGGGCCACCAGGCGCAGTTGGTCATCCAACAGGGCCACGGTGCGCCCCGGCCCCAGATGGAGGGCGGCGTAAAAGTCCTGGAAATGGTCGGCACGCACGGCCGCCTGCACCAGACCCGCAAACCGCCCTTGTCCATCGTCGATGCGGCGGCTCAGGGTGATCACCCAGTTGTGGGTGATGCGCGCAAAGATGGGTTCTGAAATGACCAACGATCCAGCGGTTTCGCGTTGGTTCTGCTGGAAATAGTCCCGGTCCCGGATGGTGGCTGACGACAGGTTGCCCGAGGCGTCCTGGATGAAGCGGCCTTGCGCATCCGCCACCCGCAGGCTTTGCGATTCGCCAATGAGTTTGAGGTAGTGCCCCAGGGCGGCGTTGATGGCCTGGGGGTCGGCGCGTTCCCCTTGGAGGACATCGTTCAGCCGCAGGCGGGTGGCCAGCAGCACGGTGTCGATCTTGTCCACGGTGGCCATCGCGTGGCTTTCCAGCACCTTGACCAGGTTTTGCTGGCTGTGGCGGGCAAATTCAACCTCGCGGTCGTGCGCGTGCTTGAGCCCCCAGCTGATCAGTCCCGCGTAGGTCAGCACGGCCAGCATGCCCAATGCGACCATCATGGCGGTTCGCCAGCGGTCGTGGGGGGGGCGCATGGGGCGGGGTGGTGGTGCGGAGCTCACGTTCGGGGGCGGCAGGGTGACACGGTCATGTGTCGTGGCTTGACGGTGAAAGGCTGGTGTAGCTGTGGGTTGTTATAGCACCAGCAGCCACCCTCACCGTCGTCTTGGCCGGATTGACCTTGTGCTTTCGCCCAACGTCAACAGGGTGCACAAATTCGGGCGCAACGCCCCAGTCGGCCCTAACATAGCCACCATCAAAATGACAAACCTTCTTCGTGCGGAGTGAGCCCATGGAGTTTGAAGATTTTGGGGCCGGTGCACTCACCGCTCCTGTGGGGGCGGTCACGCTCGGTAGCCCTGCCGAGTCGGCTTCTGAACGGGAAAACGCGCGGCTGAAGTACCTGATTTCCAACACGCCCGCCATCATTTACAGCAGCGTGCCCACGGGGGACGGCACCATGACGTTTGTCAGCGACAACGCCCTGCGGGTGCTGGGGTACCAACCCGCCGAGATGGTGGCCGACCCCAGCTTCTGGTTCGACCACATCCACCCCGACGACATTCCCCAGATTTTTTCCAGCTTTGCGCAGATCTTCAGCACTGGGCAGCAAACCTACGAGTACCGCTTTCGTTGCCGTGACGGTCACTACCTCTGGATGCACGACTCGCTGCGCCTGATTCGCAGCGCCAGCGGCCAGCCGCTGGAGGTGGTGGGCTCGCTGACCGACATCACCGAGCGCAAACAGATGGAAGACGCGCTGCACAAGAAGGGGGAAGAGCAACGTCGGCTCATCAGCCAGTTGCAGGAAACGCAGGCCCAGCTGCTGCAATCCGAAAAAATGGCCTCCATCGGCCAGTTGGCCGCGGGCATTGCCCACGAAATCAACAACCCGGTGGGGTTTGTCAACTCCAACATGGGCACGTTGAAGAACTACGTGGACACCCTGTTTGAACTCACCGCCAATTTTGAGCAGGCGGTTCAGGCCATTCCCGGGCAAGACGCGGTGAAGGCACAGCTGGCGCACTTCAAGGCGCAGGCCGATTACGAGTTTTTGAAGGGGGATGTGGCCGATCTGGTCCGCGAGTCGCTGGATGGCCTCAAGCGGGTGCGCGACATCGTTCAATCGCTGCGGGACTTTGCGCACATTGGCGAAACCGACTGGCAACCGGCTGATTTGCATGCAGGCATTGACAGCACACTCACCATTGCCAACAACGAGTTCAAGTACAAGGCCACCGTTCAAAAGACGTATGGAACGCTGCCGTTGGTGAAGTGTTTGCCTTCGCAACTGAACCAGGTGTTCATGAACCTGATCGTGAACGCCTCACACGCCATCACATCCAACGGTGTCATCGGTGTGCGCACGGGCACCAACGACGCCAAAGACTGGGTGTGGGTGGAAATTTCCGACAACGGGTCGGGCATTCCCGCAGGCATCCTCCAGCGGATCTTCGATCCATTTTTCACCACCAAGCCTGTGGGCAAGGGAACGGGGCTGGGGCTGTCCCTGTCCTACAGCATCGTGGCCAAACACGGAGGGCGCATTGAAGTGTCCAGCGAACTGGGCAAAGGGTCCCGGTTCACCGTGCATCTGCCGGTGAATCCATCCGAGCCAAAGGCCAGCCCCACAGCGGTTTGATTGAAGTTATGCGAAGCGAGGCCGACATACATCAGGTCCACGATTGACACAGAGGGGCAAGGCTCCGCGGGGGCCGCAGATTGACCGATGACCCAAAAGCACCACCAAAACCACAACCCTGTTGCCCGGCAATGGTTCCACCAAAGCATGGCATGGGTGTTGGGAACCAGCAAACCCATGCGCATTCGCACCAGCCAGTTTCTGCTGGCAGCGTTGTTGATGGTGGCGTGTGTCGGGGTGTTGTACTTTGTTCAGGCCATTGGTACCGAGGGCATGGGCGACGTAGGCACCTGGGCCGCGTTCTCGTGCGGCGGCTTGGTGGTGATTTACGGTCTGATTCGCAGTGGCCTGTCCCAACGGTTTTCCGATCCCTCCCTGGCATTCGCGCAGATGCTCTACGCCATTGCGTGTGACGCCGCGGCGTTTGTCATCGCGGGGCACAGCCGCGGGGTGACCTTGCCCATTCTGTCTGTCATCCTGATGTTTGGCATGTTCGGTCTGTCGTTGCGCCAAGTGGTTTTTGTCGCGGTGTACGGTCTGTGCCTGTTCAGTCTGGCGGCCTTGCATGTGGCGCAGCGTCTGGTGACCGACGAGCCAGTGGGTTTGCTGGCGGCCTATGTCTTCATGGCGTTTGTGGTGTTGTCGGCCACCACATTCCTCACGTGGCGGTTGCAGTTGATGAGCGCCTACATGCGCAACAAAAAGAATGAACTGAAGTCGGCGCTGGACAAAATCAACCTCATTGCCACCCGAGACGAACTTACCGGTGTGTTCAACCGCCGACACATGCTGGAAAAAATCGCAGAAGAATCGCAGCGGGCCAACCGACAGTCCCAAGCGCTGCTTTTCGCCATCCTGGATGTCGATCATTTCAAGCAAATCAACGACACCCACGGGCACCAAGCGGGCGACGTGGCTTTGCAAGCATTTGCCTCTGTGGTGTTGGGCACCTTGCGCGCGCACGACACCCTGGCTCGATGGGGTGGGGAGGAATTTGTGATTTTGCTCACCGACACCGATCCGGCGTCAGGTCAGATCTGTCTGGAGCGCGTCCGGGCAAAAGTGGCTGATGCCGTGGTGAACACCCCCACGGGAGCGGTGAAGATGACCGTGTCCATTGGCGTGACCCAGTACCGCCCGGGCGAGGACACCGACAAGACCATGGCGCGGGCCGACGCCGCGCTTTATGCCGCCAAACTGCAGGGACGAAACCGCACGGAGTGGGGCTGAACAACCCTCAGTTGGTGCCGGGCATGATCAGGCGGGTGTCCACCGGCGGCGTCCCGGGGGCTGTTTCCACACGCCGTGCGCCATTGAACCGCTTGGCCCAGTACGACTCCCGCATGTCCTCCACGCGGACCTTGCCACCCGCTCGGGGCGAGTGGATGAACTTTCCGTCCCCCACATAAATGCCCACATGGCTGAATGCACGGCGCATGGTGTTGAAAAACACCAGATCACCGGGCCTGAGTTCGTCGGAGTTGATCTTGGCCGTGGATTGCGCTTGCTCTGCGGCACGTCGGGGCAACACCATGCCCAACGTGTTTTCGTAGACCGATCGCACAAAACCACTGCAATCGAACCCGGTCTCAGCGGAGCTGCCACCACGACGGTACGGCACACCCAGGAAGCCCATGGCGTTGAGCACCAGGTCGGAGGTGGTCTGGCTCATGGACTGGCGGATTTGCCCCAGGCCGTTGTTGAGGTGGCCCAACCCCGCCCCCAACACGGGCACATCGGACAATCTGGCGGCCAGGGAAGACACTGGTGTCGCCTCGGTCGGGACCGTGACAGGGGTTTGAAGGGCGGTGTCAGTGTCCTGAGGTGCTGCATGCACGCTCATGCCAACACTCAGCAACAAGGCCGCAAGGCCCATGCTGGTGGTCGACACAAACGACGGTCTCTCCGCGCGCAAGCTCAACAGATGATCGACAAAGCGTGGCAAAAGCAGACAATCCCGGTTGGATCGGCATCACCCGTTGGCATGTCTGCCCTGCGGTGACCCGGATGCAATTCAATCAACGTTTGATTGTGACAGGAAACATATGTTGTTAGAAGTGACGGAGTCTCAACTCGTCTTGATCGATTATCAAACCCGACTCCTCCCCGCCGTGGTCGATGCAACAACGGTGCTGGGCAATGCGGTTCGGTTGGCCAAGGTGGCCCAGATGTTGGACGTTCCGGTCTGGGGCACGGAACAGAATCCCGACGCACTGGGGTCCAACGACCCTGAATTGCGTGCCCTGTGCCGCAAGACGCTGAGCAAATCCCACTTCAGTGCCGCGGCCGAAGGGTTGGTAGACTGGTTGCGCCCACCCGTCAAAGCGACGGGGGGCAACGCGCGCAGCATGCCCAAACACTTGCAGCGCCCTCAGGCCCCACAGTCGGAGCGGGGTACGGTGGTGCTGGCCGGATGCGAAGCCCACGTGTGCCTGCTCCAAACGGCGTTGGAGTTGCTGGACGACGAGTTTGATGTGTGTGTGGTGACCGATGCCTGCAGCTCCCGCACAGAACGCAACCGCGATGCGGCTTTCGACCGCTTGGCCGGCGCCGGTGTGGAGCTGGTGACAACGGAAATGGTGATTTTCGAGTGGCTTCGCAGCCATGAGCACCCCCAGTTTCGGGCGGTGTTGCCTTTGATCAAATGATGGCGTCCGCTGACGCAGGTGTTTGACCTGCGTCAGCTTGTCGAAAGAGCTGGCATAAATAATTATGAATTCAGTTTCTTGGCTTGATGGAGACAGTGCATGAGCAGTTATGCCGATTTTTTTCGCCGCTCGATCGACGATCGCGATGGTTTCTGGCGTGAACAGGCCCAGTTGATTGACTGGCATCGCCCGTTCGATGAGGTGTGCGACTACAGCAACCCACCGTTTGCACGTTGGTTTGCGGGCGGGCAGACCAACCTGTGCCACAACGCGGTGGACCGCCATTTGGCCACTCGCGGCGACCAGAATGCGCTGGTGTTCGTTTCCACCGAAACCGGCACCGAAAAAGCCTACAGCTTCAAGGAACTGCACGCAGAGGTCAGCCGCATGGCAGCCATCTTCAGGGGCCTGGGGGTGGGCAAGGGCGATCGGGTGCTGATTTACATGCCCATGATTGCCGAAGCCTGCTTTGCCATGCTGGCCTGCGTGCGGATCGGTGCGATTCACTCCGTGGTGTTCGGGGGGTTTGCCAGCCACGCCCTGGCCAGCCGGATTGACGATGCGCAGCCCAAGCTCATCGTGAGTGCCGATGCCGGCATGCGCGGTGGCAAGGTTGTGCCCTACAAACACCTGCTGGACGAAGCCATCAGCCTGTCCACCCAAAAGCCCAGCAAGGTGCTGATGGTCAACCGCGGTTTGGCCGATCTGGCCCCGGTGGCTGGGCGTGACGAGGACTACGCCACGTTGCGTCAGGCCCACCTGGACGCGCAGGTTCCTTGCGAATGGGTGGACAGCACCCACCCCAGCTACATCCTCTATACCAGTGGAACCACGGGCAAACCCAAGGGCGTGCAGCGCGACACCGCAGGCTACGCAGTGGCCTTGGCCGCCTCCATGAAGCACATCTACATGGGCGAGCCTGGCGAGACCTTCTTCTCCACCTCCGACATAGGTTGGGTGGTGGGGCACAGCTACATCATCTATGGCCCACTGATCAACGGCATGGCCACCATCATGTACGAGGGGCTTCCCATCCGGCCCGATGCCGGTGTCTGGTGGAGCTTGGTCGAAAAATACAAGGTCAGCGTGATGTTCTCCGCGCCGACAGCGGCGCGTGTGCTGAAAAAGCAAGACCCGGCCTACCTGACCAAATACGACCTGTCCAGCCTGAAGGCTCTGTTCCTGGCTGGCGAACCCTTGGACGAGCCCACGGCCACCTGGATCGGCGGCGCGTTGAACAAACCCATCATCGACAACTACTGGCAGACCGAAACGGGCTGGCCCATCATGGCCATCTGCAATGGTGTGGAAAAAGCACCCACCAAGTTCGGTTCACCGGGCAAGGCCGTGTATGGGTACGACGTCAAGCTGATCAACGAAGTCACGGCAGAGGAGATCACCGAGCCCAACACCAAGGGCGTCATTGCCGTCAACGGGCCGCTGCCCCCGGGATGCTTGCAAACCGTGTGGGGGGATGACGAGCGCTACGTCAAAACCTACTGGTCCAGCATTTTCGGCAAGACCATGTACAGCACCTTTGACTGGGGCGTGAAAGATGAAGACGGCTACTTCTACATCCTGGGCCGCACCGACGACGTGATCAACGTCGCCGGTCATCGCCTGGGCACCCGCGAGATTGAAGAGAGCATTTCCAGCCACCCCAACGTGGCCGAGGTGGCGGTGGTGGGTGTGGCGGATCAACTCAAAGGCCAGGTGGCCGTGGCCTTCGCGGTCCTCAAGGACCCGAGCCAGGCGGCCACGGATGCGGACGCCCTGAAGCTGGAGGGGGACATCATGAAAGTGGTGGACAACCAGCTCGGCGCGGTGGCGCGTCCGGCTCGCGTGCGTTTTGTGTCCGTCCTGCCCAAGACCCGCAGTGGCAAGCTGCTGCGTCGCGCCATCCAGGCCGTGTGCGAAGGGCGCGATGCCGGCGACCTGACCACGATGGAAGACCCCGCCGCGTTGCAGCAGATCAAGGACTTGGTACAGCCTTGAACGCCTTTCGCCCGCTCAAAGTGACACGACCGTCGCTTTGAGCGGACCCGCGGGTTTCCCTGGTCGGACAAGGTGTGGCGTCTTGGTTATCATGAATGCTTATATTCATTCATGACGCGATTCCATGGGCAACACCGAAAACAACGGCGATCAGGTCGAGAAGGGCCGCGTGTTCGAGCTTGCGGCCGAGTTGTTTGGCGTGCTGGCCACGCCGATGCGGTTGCGCATCCTCAGCGCACTGTGCGACCAGGAAAAATCGGTGTCGCAGCTGCTGAGTGAAATCGAAACCACCCAGCCCAATTTGTCCCAGCACCTGAATGTGCTCTACCGCACGGGGGTGCTGGCCAAGCGCAAAGAGGGTACACAAGTCATTTACCGCGTGCAGAGTGAGCAAGCGGTGACCTTGTGCAGAACGGTGTGCACCCAGATCGCCATTGAGATGGACGAGCCGGGCTCTGTTCCGGTGGCTCAGCGCCTGTCGCCGCGCATGGTGCCCTGACGCTTGACTGACCCGTGGCCCCGTTGCAACGCGGGTCCAACCCCTTCGGTGCCGGCAACGCGTACAATCGCCCGCTGCACTTGGCCCTTCCTAGTCACAGTCGCATCCGCCAAACGGTTCAGCCGTGTCGCGGGAGGTTCTTCAACCATCTGATGCTTCCCTCAGGGAAGCGGAGGTCTGCGAAACAATGAGCGAGACTACCAACGTCTACGGTGCCTTCAAAGGCAACTCCTACCTCTTCGGCGGCAATGCCCCCTATGTCGAAGAGATGTATGAGAACTATCTGGCCAACCCCGGCAGCGTCCCCGACACCTGGCGCAGCTACTTCGACGCGTTGCAGCACGTTCCCGCCGTGGACGGCACCGACGCCCGCGATGTGCCCCACCTGCCCGTCATCAATGCCTTTGCCGAGCGTGCCAAGAAAGGCACCACGCAGGTCGTGCTGGCCAACACCGACTCTGAAATGGGGCGCAAGCGCGTTTCGTCTCAGCAGCTGATTGCCGCCTACCGCAACGTGGGCAACCGTTGGGCCAACCTGGATCCGCTCAAGCGCCAGGAACGCGAAAACATCCCCGAGCTGGAGCTGTCGTTCTACGGCTTCAGCGATGCCGACCTGGAAACCGTGTTCAACACCAGCAACACGTTCTTCGGTCGCGACACCATGCCGCTGCGCGAGCTGCTCAATGCGCTGCGCGAAACCTACTGCGGCAGCATCGGTGCCGAGTACATGCACACCTCCGACCAGAACGAAAAGCGCTGGTGGCAACAAAAGCTGGAAAGCATCCGCAGCAAGCCCAACTACTCGGGCGAGAAGAAAAAGCAGATCCTCGAAAAGCTGACGGCGGCCGAAGGCCTCGAGCGTTTCCTGCACACCAAGTACGTTGGCCAAAAGCGTTTCTCGCTGGAAGGTGGCGAGAGCTTCATTGCCGCCATTGACGAGGTCATCCAGTCTGCCGGTGCCCGTGGCGTGCAAGAGATCGTGATCGGCATGGCCCACCGTGGCCGCTTGAACGTGCTGGTCAACACCATGGGCAAGATGCCCAAGGACCTGTTTGCCGAGTTCGACCACACCGCCCCCGAAGACCTGCCCGCAGGTGACGTGAAGTACCACCAAGGTTTCAGCTCCGACGTGACCACCCCTGGCGGCCCGGTTCACCTGTCGCTGGCGTTCAACCCCTCGCACCTGGAAATCGTCAACCCGGTGGTGGTGGGCTCTGCCCGTGCCCGCATGGACCGTCGTGGTGACAAGCGTGGCGACCAGGTGCTGCCCGTGCTGGTGCACGGTGATGCGGCCTTCGGCGGCCAAGGCGTCAACCAGGAAACCCTGGCGCTGGCCCAGACCCGTGGCTACACCACGGGCGGCACGGTGCACTTCATCATCAACAACCAGATCGGCTTCACCACGTCGGACCCGCGCGACATGCGCTCCAGCGTGTACTGCACGGACATCGTGAAGATGGTCGAAGCCCCGGTGCTGCACGTCAACGGCGACGACCCTGAGGCCGTGGTGCTGGCCACCCAGTTGGCCCTGGAATACCGCATGGAATTCCGCCAGGACGTGGTGGTGGACATCGTCTGCTTCCGAAAACTGGGCCACAACGAGCAGGACACCCCTGCGCTGACCCAGCCGCTGATGTACAAGAAGATCGGTGCCCACCCCGGCACCCGCAAGCTGTACGCCGACAAGCTGGCCGCCCAAGGGTTCGGGGAAGGCCTGGGCGACGAGCTGGTGAAAGCCTACCGCGCTGCCATGGACGCTGGTCGCCACACCGTGGACCCGGTCCTGTCCAACTTCAAGAGCAAGTACGCGGTGGATTGGTCGCCCTTCCTGGGTAAGAAGTGGACCGACGGTGGCGACACCGGCGTGCCCATGGCCGAGTGGAAGCGCCTGTCTGACCGCATCACCACGTTGCCTGAAAGCGTCAGCCCGCACCCGCTGGTCAAGAAGGTGTACGACGACCGTGCGGCCATGGCCCGTGGCGACATTCCCGTGGACTGGGGCATGGGCGAGCACATGGCCTTTGCGTCCCTGGTGGCCAGTGGTTACCCCGTGCGCCTGTCGGGCGAAGACTGTGGCCGCGGCACCTTCACGCACCGCCACGCCGTCATCCACGACCAGAAGCGCGAAAAGTGGGACACCGGCACCTACGTGCCGCTGCAGAACGTGGCTGACAACCAGGCCCCGTTTGTCGTGATCGACTCCATCCTGTCCGAAGAGGCAGTGCTGGGCTTCGAGTACGGCTATGCGTCCAACGACCCCAACACCCTGGTGATCTGGGAAGCCCAGTTCGGCGATTTCGCCAACGGCGCCCAGGTGGTGATCGACCAGTTCATCGCCTCGGGCGAAGTGAAGTGGGGCCGTGTCAACGGCATCACCCTGATGCTGCCGCACGGCTACGAAGGGCAGGGGCCTGAGCACTCGTCGGCTCGCCTGGAGCGCTTCATGCAGCTGGCGGCCGACGCCAACATGCAGATCGTGCAGCCCACCACGGCCAGCCAGATCTTCCACGTGTTGCGCCGTCAGATGGTGCGCAACCTGCGCAAGCCGCTGGTGATCATGACGCCCAAGTCGCTGCTGCGCAACAAGGACGCGACCTCGCCGCTGTCCGAGTTCATCCGTGGCTCGTTCCAGACCGTCATTCCCGAGACCAAGGAAGAGGTCAACAAGAAGGCCGAAAAGGTCAAGCGCCTGGTCATCTGCTCCGGCAAGGTGTACTACGACCTGGTGAAGAAGCGCGAAGAAAAGGGTGCCGACGACGTGGCCATCATCCGCGTCGAGCAGCTGTACCCCTTCCCGCACAAGGCGTTTGCCGCCGAGGTGAAGAAGTACCCCAACGCAACCGAACTGGTGTGGTGCCAGGACGAGCCGCAGAACCAGGGTGCCTGGTTCTTCGTGCAGCACTACATCCACGAAAACATGTTGGATGGTCAGAAGCTGGGTTACTCCGGCCGTGCGGCTTCGGCGTCTCCCGCCGTGGGCTACTCGCACCTGCACCAAGAGCAGCAAAAGGCCCTGGTCGAAGGGGCGTTCGGCAAGCTCAAGGGCTTCATCCTCACCAAGTAAACCGCACCGGCATGGCCCCGCACGTCACCGTTGGACGTGCCGCGCCATGCCAACGTCGCACACCGAATTGAAGGAAAACTGAAAAATGGCCATCGTCGAAGTCAAGGTTCCGCAACTGTCCGAGTCCGTTGCCGAAGCCACCCTGTTGCAATGGAAGAAAAAAGCCGGTGAGCTGGTCGCCGCCGATGAAATCCTGATCGAAATCGAAACCGACAAAGTGGTGCTGGAAGTGCCCGCCCCCGCGGCCGGCGTGCTGGCTGAGCTGGTGGTGGCCGATGGCGGCACCGTCACCTCTGACCAGGTGATCGCCAAGATCAACACCGAAGCTGGCGCGGCTGTGGCTGCACCCGCCCCGGCGGCAGCGCCTGCTGCTGCGGCCCCTGTGGCCGCCCCTGCGGTGGCTGCTGCAGCCGCCACGGGTGGTGCCAAGGCCGGTGTGGCCATGCCCGCCGCTGCCAAGCTGATGGCCGACAACGGCCTGGCCGCCGGTTCTGTGGCCGGCACCGGCAAGGATGGCCGCGTCACCAAGGGTGATGTGCTGTCCGCCGTCGCCTCCGGTGCCACCGCTCCTGCGGCTGCCCCCGCCGTGGCCATTCCCACCGGCGTGCCCACCAAGGCACTGCCTCAGGTCAGCGGCCCTGCGGCCCCCGACCTGGGCGACCGCCCCGAGCAGCGCGTGGCCATGACCCGCCTGCGTGCCCGCGTGGCCGAGCGTCTGCTGCAGTCGCAAGCCACCAACGCCATCCTGACCACGTTCAACGAAGTGAACATGGCCCCGGTGATGGAAATGCGCAAGCGCTTCCAGGAGAAGTTCGAGAAAGAACACGGCTGCAAGCTGGGCTTCATGAGCTTCTTCGTGAAAGCTGCCGTGCACGCCCTGAAGAAGTACCCCGTGCTCAACGCCTCGGTGGATGGCAACGACATCGTGTACCACGGCTACTTCGACATCGGCATTGCCGTGGGTTCGCCCCGTGGCCTGGTGGTGCCCATCCTGCGCAACGCCGACCAGATGAGCTTTGCCGACATCGAGAAGAAGATTGCCGAATTCGGCCAGAAGGCCAAGGACGGCAAGCTGGGCATTGAAGAAATGACCGGCGGCACCTTCTCCATCTCCAACGGCGGCACCTTCGGCTCCATGCTGTCCACGCCCATCATCAACCCGCCGCAATCGGCCATCCTGGGCGTGCACGCCACCAAGGACCGCGCCGTGGTGGAGAACGGTCAGATCGTGATCCGCCCCATCAACTACCTGGCCATGAGCTACGACCACCGCATCATCGACGGTCGCGAAGCCGTGCTGGGCCTGGTGGCCATGAAGGAGGCGCTGGAAGATCCGTCGCGCCTGCTGTTCGGCATCTGATGGTTTGAAGGGGAGGCCAAAAGTTCAAGGATTTTTGGCCTCTAGCGCTTTATATACAAGCGCAAACAGCTATAAATTTTGTAGTTCTGCGGGCAGCGCTCGCGGGGCCTGAGGTGAACACATGAGCAAACAATTTGACGTCGTCGTCATCGGCGGCGGCCCTGGTGGTTACATTGCCGCCATCCGCGCAGCGCAGCTGGGTTTCCAGGTGGCCTGCATTGACGAGTGGAAAAACGCCGCTGGCGGCCCCGCCCCAGGCGGCACCTGCACCAACGTGGGCTGCATCCCGTCCAAGGCGCTGTTGCAGTCGTCCGAGCACTTCGAACACGCCACCCATCACTTTGCCGACCACGGCATTTCCACCGGCACCGTCAAGATGGACGTGGCCAAGATGGTGGGCCGCAAGGACCAGGTGGTCAAGCAGAACAACGACGGCATCCTGTACCTGTTCAAGAAGAACAAGGTCAGCTTCTTCCATGGCCGCGGCTCGTTCGTGAAGGCCGCAGAAGGTGGCTACGAAATCAAGGTGGCCGGTGCCGCCGAAGAAACCCTGGTGGGCAAGCAAGTCATCGTGGCCACCGGCTCCAACGCCCGTGCGCTGCCCGGCGTGCCGTTCGACGAGGTCAACGTGCTGTCCAACGACGGTGCCCTGCGCATCGGCGCCGTGCCCAAGAAGCTGGGTGTCATCGGCTCCGGCGTCATCGGCCTGGAAATGGGCTCGGTGTGGCGTCGCCTGGGTGCTGAAGTGACCATCCTCGAAGGCCTGCCCACCTTCCTGGGCGCTGCCGATGAGCAGATTGCCAAGGAAGCCAAGAAGGTGTTCGACAAGCAAGGCCTGAAGATCGAGCTGGGCGTGAAGGTCGGCGACATCAAGGTGGGCAAGAAGGGCGTGAACGTCGCCTACACCAACGCCAAGGGCGAAGCCCTGGAGTTGGCGGTGGACAAGCTCATCGTCTCCATCGGTCGCGTGCCCAACACCATCGGCCTCAACGCCGAAGCCGTGGGCCTGCAACTGGACGAGCGCGGAGCCATCGTGGTGGACGGCGACTGCAAGACCAACCTGCCCGGCGTGTGGGCGGTGGGCGACGTGGTGCGCGGCCCCATGCTGGCCCACAAGGCCGAAGAAGAGGGTGTGGCCGTGGCCGAGCGCATCGCCGGTCAACACGGACACGTCAACTTCAACACCATTCCCTACGTCATCTACACCAGCCCTGAGATTGCCTGGGTGGGCAAGACCGAGCAACAGCTCAAGGCCGAAGGCGTGAAGTACAAGGCGGGCTCCTTCCCGTTCCTGGCCAATGGCCGGGCTCGGGCCCTGGGTGACACCACGGGCATGGTCAAGTTCATTGCCGACGCGACCACCGACGAGATCCTGGGCGTGCACATGATCGGCCCGATGGTGTCTGAGTTGATTTCCGAAGCCGTGGTGGCCATGGAGTTCAAGGCCAGTGCCGAAGACATCGCGCGCATTTGCCACGCCCACCCGTCCCTGAGCGAAGCGACCAAGGAAGCAGCCTTGGCCGTGGACAAGCGCACGCTCAACTTCTGATCGGGTTGCGCCGTTGAGCACAGGTTCCAGTGTCCGTGCGGCCTACGAGGCTGCGCTGAAAGAGCGCGGTTACACCACCGACCCCGCACAACAACGCGCCGTGGCGGCGCTGGAGCGTTGCGCCCAGGAATGGGGTGCGTACAAGCAGCGGCGGTCCAACTCGCTCAAAAAGCTGTTTGTGCACCCGCCCATTCCCAAGGGCGTGTACATGTACGGCGGGGTGGGGCGGGGCAAGAGCTTCCTGATGGATTGCTTTTTCAACGCCGTGCCACTCAAGCGCAAGACGCGGCTGCACTTCCACGAGTTCATGCGCGAGGTGCACCGCGAACTGCGCGAGATGCAGGGAACCGTCAATCCGCTGGACGAGCTGGGTAAGCGCATGGCCCAGCGCTACAAGCTGATCTGCTTTGACGAGTTTCATGTGGCCGATGTGACCGATGCCATGGTCTTGCACCGGCTGCTGGACTCGTTGTTCAAACACGGCGTGGGTTTTGTCACCACATCCAACTTCCACCCGGATGGCCTGTACCCGGACGGCTTGCACCGCGACCGCATCCTGCCTGCCATTGCCTTGCTCAAGCAGGAGCTGGAAGTCATCAACGTCGACAACGGCACCGACTACCGCCGCCGGGCGCTGGAGCATGTGGCGCTGTACCACACGCCATTGTCCGACCAGGCCGAGCGAACCCTGGAGCAGACCTTCCACCAGTTGGCCGAGACCGCCGACGAGTCGCCGGTGATGACCATCGAGTCACGGCAGATTCAGGCCCACCGCAAGGCGGGCGGGGTGATCTGGTTTGATTTCAAGACCCTGTGTGGCGGGCCTCGGTCGCAGAACGACTACCTGGAGCTGGCCACTCAGTTCCACACCCTGCTGCTGTCCAACGTGCCGCAAATGAGCGCCCGCATGGCCAGCGAGGCCCGTCGCTTCACCTGGCTGGTGGATGTGCTGTACGACCGTCGGGTGAAGTTCATCGTGTCGGCTGCGGTGCCGCCCGAGCAGCTGTACACCGAAGGCCCCATGTCGCACGAGTTTCCGCGCACGGTGTCTCGCCTGGTGGAAATGCAATCCAGCGAGTACCTGGCCGAACCCCACCGGGTGGTGGACACGTCGCTGACCTGATCCTCTGGCCAGCCCCGTTGGACCGCCACCGGGTCAACCTCGACGGTCGAAGCGCACCACCACCACGGACAGGTTGTCACCATGTCCAAGCGCCCGCATTCGGGCTTGGCTGATCAGCACTTCACACGCATCGCGCGCACTGTGGATGCCCAGGATGTAGCCAATTTCGGCCTCGGAAAAGTAGTGCCAAACGCCGTCGCTGCAGGCCATCAACACATCACCGGCTTTCATGTGCTGAATGGTGTGGGTGCTTGCCGGGGGTGGGGTTTCGGTGCCCAAACACCCCACCAGCACGTTGGACTGAGGGTGGTTTTGCGCCTGCTCAGGCGTCAACACCCCTTTGTCCACCAGGGTCTGGACGTACGAATGGTCCATGGTGCGGTGCACCAGACGCTGGCCGTGAACATGGTGGATGCGGGAATCGCCCGCGTGGATCCAGTGGCACGAACCGTCTGGCGTCAGCACAAACGCGGCGATGGTGCTGTGCGGCTCCTGCTCGGATGAGGCCGCGGTCAGCCGAATGACCGTGTGAGACTCTTCCACGATTTGTTTGAGCAAATCGGCCGGCGAATCCTTGCCGGGGGAAAAGCGTTCAAACAGCTGATGCGCGGTCATCAGCACCTGATCGGAAGCCTTGCGTCCCCCACTGCGTCCCCCCATCCCATCGGCGATCACCCCCAGCAGGCAATGCTTGGCCTGGGGGTGCGGCCACAGACCGAGCTGGTCTTGCTGGTAATCCCGATCGCCCTTGTGCAGGCCCGTGCCCGCGGTGACCTTCAGTTCATGCAGCATGGTGGGGCTTTCGCTGGGCGTCACCCGCAAGGGTCACCAAAGCTTCCACCAGGGATCGGAAGCCTTCTTGAACCCTTGTGCCAAATACGCCGAGTGGGGGTAGTTGGTCAGCAACACGCGTTTGGCATCGTCCCGGAGCGACGCCATGCCCAACGCATCGTAGGACTGAACCAGAATGTAAAGCGCCTCTTCGAGTGACGGAGCCCCCACGTAGTCGGACAGGGCCGTTTGGGCCCGGTTCACGGCCGCCAAATAGGCTCCCCGCTGGTAGTAGTAACGCGCCACATGCACCTCGTGTTCGGCCAGCGAATTCACGATGTAGACCATGCGCTGACGGCTGTCGGGGGCATAACGCGAGTCGGGAAAACGGGTCACCAACTCACGGAAGGACTCAAAAGACACCTTGGCGGCTTGTTGATCCCGCTCGGACAGGTTCTGGTGGGACAGAAAGCCAAACATCCCCAGGTTGTCGTTGAAGGACACCAGCCCTTTCAGGTAGAGGGCATAGTCCAGCGCCGGGCTGGCAGGATGGTTTTTCATGAACCGATCCAGTGTGGCCTCGGCTTGCGCGACCTCGCCCGATTTGTACTGGGCATACGCCTTGTCGAGCTGAGCCTGCTGGGCCAACGGTGTGCCCGCGGCGCGGCCCTCCAGCTTTTCGAACAGCGTGACGGCTTTCTCGAAGTTGCCCGAGTTGCGTTCGTCCAAGGCCTCGGTCTGGATCTTTTGGGGGCTCCACCCGGCAGTGTTGTCCTTGGGGGCCGACGAACATCCGGCCATCATCCCGGCGGCGCAGCTCACGGCGAAGGCCAAACGCCAGCCCCCAAAAAACGATAATCTGATGCGTTGCATCTCAACCTTTCAATGGCCGGACAGCCCGATTTGGAGTCAAAAATTATATCGACCGTACCCGATGAATCGGCCCTCCCGAATTTGGGAGATGGAGAGCCTGAGGGCGAGGTGGTGAACTTGGTGTTTGGGGTGCCCGACCATGGCCAGCGCCTGGACAAATGTCTCGCAGGCCACTTGCCGGGGTTTTCCCGGTCCTACATTCAGCAATGCCTGGCGCAGGGAGACGTCCAGGTCAACGGTCGTCTGGTGTCCAAAGCCTCCGTGGCGGTGAAGGCCGGGGATGCCTGCCGCATCGACCTCAAGCCCACGGATCAGGCGCGATCCTTTGTGGCAGAAGACTTGCCTTTGGACGTGCTTCATGAGGATGCCCATCTGCTGGTGGTCAACAAGCCTGCGGGTCTGGTGGTGCACCCCGCAGCGGGAAACTGGTCGGGCACGCTGCTCAATGGCCTGCTGCACCACCACGCCGGGGCCTCGTTGCTGCCCCGTGCAGGCATCGTCCATCGCCTGGACAAGGACACATCGGGCCTGATGGTGGTGGCCAAGACGCGCCCGGTGATGGACGCGCTGGTGGCGCAGATCGCGGCACGCGAGGTCACCCGGCTGTACCTGGCCATCACCGGACGCCGGTGGGAGGGCATTCGTGAGCGGCAGGTGGACCAGCCCATGGGGAGGGATCCCGGCAACCGCTTGCGCATGGCGGTGTTGTCGTCCGGCCCAGGCAGCAAACCCGCGCGGACGCAGTTTGTTCGCCTCGATACATGCGACAGCGCGGCGTTGGTGGCCTGCAAGCTGTTCACCGGACGCACCCACCAAATTCGCGTGCACCTCGCGTCGATCGGACAGCCCATCCTGGGCGATGGCCTCTATGGCGGCCGAAGCAGCCCGCACATCCAACGGCAGGCGCTGCATGCCACGCGCCTCATGCTCCGGCATCCGGTGACCGGAGTGTCGCTCGATTGGGAGGCTCCGCTGCCCAGCGACATCGTCGGCTGCCTGGACCACCATGGACTCCACTACAATCCAGGGCTACTTTCCCCGGACCTGTTTGGCTCCTTTCCTGGCACGCCTTGATGCCGGTTTCCTGTGCGGCACGGCCCGCGCAGGGTCTCACACCTCAACAGCATGAAGTCATCGGATGCCGAGTGCGTCATTGAAGCTGCGTTGATGTCCAGCCCTCAACCTTTGTCGATCAAGGACCTCTTTGGCCTGTTCGACGAACAAGTGGGCGTGGATTCCATCAAACGCGCCTTGCGCGATTTGCAAACGCGCTGGACAGGACGCGGCGTGGCGCTGGTCGAAGTGGCCACTGGCTGGCGTTTCCAGACGGAGGGGCGCATTCGCCCGTTTCTGGATCGCCTGCACCCCGAAAAGCCCCCCAAGTACAGCCGTGCCACGTTGGAAACCCTGGCCATCATTGCGTACAGGCAGCCGGTGACCCGTGGCGACATCGAAGACATTCGTGGCGTGGTGGTCAACAGTGCCTTGCTCAAGCAGCTGGAAGAGCGTGGGTGGATTGAGGTGATCGGCCATCGCGACACCGTGGGGCGACCGGCATTGCTGGCCACCACAAGGCAGTTCCTGGATGATCTGGGTCTTCAGTCGCTGGACCAACTGCCTGCCATCGACGTGCTGGAACAGCAGTTGTCCGATGACCTCCTGCCGACGGACGCCACCTTGCCCCTTGATTTGTCACTTGACGCCGATTCCGCCCCCGTGGCCCCATCTGCTGCCGAACCCCCTGAAAACACCGACCATGTCTGAAATCACCCCCGCTCCCCAAGAGTCTCCAGCGACACCTGGCGGCATTGCGCAGTCCCCCGCGCCACAAGGAACCGACCACGGCGTGAGCTTTGATGCCGTTCTGAGCGGCGAATTTGATGAAGCCGCAGCCGCCATTGATGCTGAGCCCGCCAAGCGGGTGCTCACGCCTCACATGGACAGCCCCAAACTCCACAAGGTGCTGGCCCAGGCGGGCATGGGCTCTCGGTTGGAAATGGAGCAACTCATCCTGGAGGGGCGGATTTCGGTCAATGGAGAACCCGCGCACATCGGGCAACGCGTTCAATACGGAGATGTGGTCAAGGTGAATGGCAAGGTGGTGCGTGTGCGCGTCACGGCACCGCCTGCCCGGGTGTTGGCGTACCACAAACCCGCGGGCGAGGTGGTGACCCACGACGATCCGCAAAACCGTCCCACCGTGTTCCGCCGCCTGCCACGGCTCATGCAAGGCAAATGGCAGTCTGTCGGTCGACTGGACCTCAACACCGAAGGGTTGTTGCTGTTCACCAATTCAGGGCAACTGGCCAACCAACTCATGCACCCCCGATTCGGCTTGGAACGGGAATACGCGGTGCGGGTGCTGGGGGCGCTCAGCAACGAGGAAAAAGACCGCTTGCTGGCAGGCGTTCGCCTGGACGATGGTGTGGCGCAGTTTTCAAGCATCGAAGACGGCGGCGGCGAGGGGGCCAATTGCTGGTATCGCGTGACCATTTCCGAGGGGCGCAACCGCGAGGTTCGACGGATGATGGAGTCTGTGGGGCATGCGGTCAGCCGCCTCATCCGGATTCGTTATGGTTCCATGTTGCTGCCGCGGGGATTGAAGCGAGGCAGCTGGGTAGAACTGGATGCCAACGACATTGCCTTGCTCACGCGTGCCAGTGGTGGCATGCCACGTGACGCTGCGCCCTCACGCGGGGTGCGCCCGCCCAAAGGGCGTGGAAACCCGTCGGGAAAGCGACCTGCGCCCACAGGGCGTGCCGAAGGTCAGCCCGATCCCATGAGAACGTCTGTGGGCTACATCGGTGCCGATGCATTGGCCCGGCAGCGCAAGGCCGATCGGTCGAGCCGAGGAGGGCGTGGCCCGGGACGCTCGGGTGGTCGTTGAGTGGGCCTGACGTCCTGGCTCAGAAAATCGCCCCAGCGGGCTACAATCCCGGATTTACTTCGCTTTTAGGAAAACAACATGGCCATTGAGCGCACCCTTTCCATCATCAAACCCGACGCCGTTGCCAAAAACGTCATCGGTCAAATCTACGCACGCTTTGAAGCCGCTGGCCTGAAGGTCGTGGCCGCTCGCATGGCCCACCTGTCCCGCGCTGAAGCAGAGGCCTTCTATGCCGTGCACAAGGCTCGTCCCTTCTTCAAGGATCTGGTGGACTTCATGATCTCCGGTCCCGTGATGATCCAAGTTCTGGAAGGCGAGAACGCCATCCTGAAGAACCGCGAGCTGATGGGCGCCACCGACCCCAAGAAGGCCGACGCCGGCACCATCCGTGCTGACTTCGCCGACAGCATCGACGCCAACGCTGTGCACGGCTCTGACGCCCCTGAAACGGCTGCCGTGGAAGTGGCGTTCTTCTTTGCCGGCATGAACGTTTTCAACCGCTGAGATGGCTGCGGTCAACCTGCTTGACTTCGATCTGCCGGGGTTGACCGCCTTTTGCGAAAGGCTGGGCGAAAAGCGCTTCCGCGCCGTCCAGCTGTTTCGCTGGATTCATCAAAAAGGGCAGGATCGGTTCGACCAGATGACCGATCTCGCCAAATCTCTTCGAGACAAGTTGGCCACCTCGGCGGTGGTGACTGCATTGCCCGTGCTGTCTCGTCAGGACTCATCCGACGGGACCATCAAATGGTTGTTTGATGTGGGGCAGGGCAACGCGGTGGAAACCGTGTTCATCCCCGAGGCCGACCGTGGCACCTTGTGCGTGTCGTCTCAGGCGGGTTGTGCGGTGGGCTGTCGGTTCTGTTCCACTGGACATCAAGGGTTCAGCCGCAACCTCACCACGGGCGAAATCCTGGCGCAACTCTGGTTTGCCGAGCACTTTCTTCGGCAACGTTTCGGCACCACGGAGCGTGTCATCACCAACGTGGTGATGATGGGCATGGGTGAACCCCTGCAGAATTACTCGGCGCTGGTGCCTGCTCTGAAAGTGATGTTGGACGACCACGGGTATGGCCTGTCCCGTCGTCGTGTCACGGTGTCCACGTCGGGCGTGGTTCCCATGATGGAGCGCTTGGCCAACGACTGTCCGGTGGCATTGGCGGTGTCTCTTCACGCCCCCAATGACGAGCTGCGTGACTCTCTGGTGCCGTTGAACCGCAAGTACCCCTTGGCCGAGTTGATGACCGCGTGCCGTGCGTATCTGCCGCATGCACCCCGAGACTTTCTGACGTTTGAATACTGCATGCTCGACGGCGTGAACGACCAGTCGCAACATGCCGATGAACTGATCCAACTGCTTTTGAACGAACGTGCCCACGGATTCAACAGCAAAATCAACCTGATCCCGTTCAACCCCTTTCCCGACTCCGGGTTGCGCTGTTCCGACAAAGAAGCCGTGACCTCATTTGCCAAACGGTTGAGTGATGCGGGCTTTGTCACCACGGTTCGGAAGACCCGAGGTGACGACATCGATGCCGCATGCGGTCAGCTCGCGGGCGATGTGCGTGACCGAACCGGGGTCCATGAGCGAATGACCGCCCTGCGGGGAGACGTGGCCAAGCCCATTCATTGGGTTCAACCGAAGGTGAATGCATGATCAATGGCCGTTGGTTGACTTTGGCGTCCCTGGTGGGGCTTCTTGTGGTTGCGTCGGGTTGTGCCGCTCCACGGCAAGCACCTGTGGGTGGATCCACTGGTGCGGACTTGGTCACAGAATCCGATGAGCCGGAGTTGCGCAAGCGGGCACGCATTCGCACCGAGTTGGCCAGTGGCTATTTTGAGCAAGGCAAGACCACGGTGGCGCTGGACGAGATCAAACAGGCCTTGGCCATTGATCCCACCTATGCACCAGCATTCAATTTGCGCGGGCTGACCTACATGCAGCTGGGCGAATGGGGTTTGGCCAAAGAAAGCCTGGGGCGCGCCGTGGGGCTGAATCCCCGGGATGCCGATGCCGCGCACAACCTGGGTTGGCTTCATTGCCAGCTCAAGGAATATGCAGAAGGTGATCGCTATTTTGGGCAAGCCCTGGCCGTGCCGGGCTACAACGGCATGGGCAAAACCTTGATGGCGCAGGGCGTGTGCCAAGCCCGTTCAGGGGACTCCGCGAGCGCGGAAAAGACACTCGCCCGGGCGTTCGAACTTGACCCTGCGAATCCAGTGGTCAGTTACAACCTGGCCCAGGTTTTGTACCGTCGAGGGGATTACTCCCGGGCGCAATTTCACTTGCATCGCTTGAATTCCGGTCTGCTGGCCAACGCGGAGACGTTGTGGTTGGGCATTCGTGTGGAACAACGGTTGGGCAATCAGTTGGGGGTACGTCAGTTGGGAGAACAGCTGCGACTGCGGTACCCAAAATCCAAAGAACTCCAGGCCTATGAGCGCGGGGCATTCAATGAGTGAAGACACCACCACCATCGGCCAACCCACGTCCGGTCAGCTGATTCGTGCCGCCCGGGAAGCAGCGGGTTTGCACATCGTGGCACTGGCGGCCGCGCTGAAAGTGCCTGTGCGCAAGCTGGAGGCCCTGGAAGGGGACCGCTGGGACGAACTGACCGATGCCACCTTTGCCCGGGCACTGGCCTCCAGCGTGGCCCGTCATTTGCGCATGGACCCCGCCGCAGTTCTGGCGGGTTTGCCCACCACAAGGTCCGACGCGTTGGACATTCCCGTGGGATTGGGACGTGCACCACAAGCCTCTGCCAGCATCGGCCAGCAACCCATGCACAGCCCTGTTCTGTGGACGGTTGCCGCCATTTTGCTGCTGGCCGCCGTGGTTTATGCGTTGCCCCAGGGCCTGCTGGTTTGGCATGGTGACGCAGCCTCGACATCGTCCGGAGCCGAAGTCCCTGTGTTGGCCGCCACCACGGCAGAGCCCCTGGTTCAGCCACCTGCCGCAGGGTCGGGGAATGCGGTTGCATCGCAGCCCAGTGAAGGGGATCCGACCCACCACGCTTCCGTCGCGGCTGCCGTGAAGCCCGGGGTGGAGCCGCCAACCGCAGAGAAACCCCTGCCTGTTGTGGCATCTCCAACTGCACCTGCGGTTGCCTCTGGAGCATTGGTCGGTACGGGAGCCCGCTTGCACATGGTGTTGAAGGCCCCGTCCTGGATTGAGGTCACGGATGCCAATGGCAAGCTGCGGCTTCAAAAGGTGGTGCCCGCAGGTGAAGTGCTCGATTTTGACGATGCCACCAGTTACACCGTGGTGGTTGGCAACGCCTCTGGGGTCGACGTGACCATCAACGGTCAGCCCAAGGACATGACCGAGTTCACCCGAAACAACGTGGCCCGTTTCCAGGCGCGCTGATTGCAGGTTGACGATGTCTGAACCCATGACGATTGAACGCGCCCCAGTGGCTCTGCCTCGAATGGTCCGTGCGCCAACCCATCAGGCACAGGTGCGCTGGGGTGGTCATGTCGTGACCGTGGGGGGGGATGCGCCGGTGCGCATCCAGTCCATGACCAACACCGACACGGCCCAGGTCATTGACACAGCCGTCCAGGTCAAAGCCTTGGCCCTGGCGGGGTCGGAAATGGTGCGCATCACCGTCAACAACGACGAAGCCGCCGCTGCCGTTCCCCACATCCGCGACCAGTTGGATCGCATGGGCATTTCGGTGCCCTTGGTGGGGGACTTTCACTACAACGGGCACAAGCTGTTGCAAGACCACCCGGCGTGCGCCGAAGCCTTGTCCAAGTACCGAATCAACCCGGGCAATGTCGGCAAGGGCGACAAGCGTGACCGCCAGTTTGCATCCATGATCGAAACCGCCGCCCGGTTGGACAAAGCCGTGCGCATCGGGGTCAATTGGGGCAGCCTGGATCAGGAAGTCCTGGCGCGCATGATGGATGACAACACCCGCCGCACCACCCCGTGGGATGCCCGGCAGGTGATGTATGAAGCACTCATCACCTCAGCGCTGGAGTCCGCCGACCAGGCGGTGAGCATCGGCTTACCTGCCGTTCAAGTCATCCTGTCCTGCAAGGTCAGTGGGGTCCAAGACCTGATCGCTGTGTACCAGGGCCTGTCCCAGCGTTGTCGTTATGCCTTGCACCTGGGGTTGACTGAGGCCGGCATGGGCACCAAGGGCACGGTGGCGTCTGCCGCGGCCTTGTCGGTGCTGCTCCAGCAGGGCATTGGCGACACCATTCGGGTGTCGCTCACGCCCGAACCAGGTGAAGCCCGCACCCAAGAGGTGGTGGTTGCCTCAGAAATCCTGCAGGCGCTGGGTTTGCGCAGTTTTGTGCCCAGTGTCACCGCATGTCCGGGCTGTGGCCGCACCACCAGCACCACCTTTCAGGAACTCGCCAAGCAGATTGACGACTATTTGCGCAGCTCCATGCCCGTCTGGCGCAGTCAGTATCCGGGCGTGGAGGGGCTCAAAGTCGCGGTCATGGGATGCATCGTCAACGGCCCCGGTGAAAGCAAACATGCCGACATCGGCATCAGCCTGCCCGGCACGGGCGAAGCGCCCGCTGCCCCTGTCTACATCGACGGCGAAAAGCGCATGACGCTGCGCGGCGAACACATTGCCACCGAGTTTCAACAGGTGGTCGAGCAATACATCCAACAACGGTTTGGCAATCAGGCCCGTGCCTGAGCCCGTCCAACTTCCGCTGAGCAATTCATGGCAGAAAAAATCACGGCCGTCAAAGGCATGAACGACATCCTCCCCGGCGAATCGGCCGCCTGGGAGTGGCTGGAAGAACAATTGCGCGAGCTGATGGCGCTGTACGGCTACCAGAACCTGCGCACGCCCATCGTCGAGCCCACGGCGCTGTTTGTCCGCGGGCTGGGCGAGGTGACCGACATCGTTGAAAAGGAGATGTACTCCTTTGAAGACCGGCTCAATGGTGAGCAGCTGACGCTGCGACCTGAGAACACCGCCGGGGTGGTTCGGGCCGTCACGGAGCATTCGCTGTTGTATGGCGGTGGCAAGCGGCTGTACTACATGGGCCCCATGTTCCGTCACGAAAAGCCCCAGCGCGGGCGCTATCGGCAGTTCCACCAATTTGGCGCCGAGGCCCTGGGCTTTGCAGGGCCTGACGTGGACGCTGAGTTGATCCTCATGGCCTGCGACCTGTGGCGCCGACTGGGATTGCAGGGCATTCGACTGGAAATCAACAGCCTGGGGCAACCGTCCGAGCGTTTGCAGCACCGCCAGGCGCTGATCGAGTACCTCAGCGCCCACACCGATCTGCTGGACGAGGACGCCCGCCGTCGGCTGCACAGCAATCCGCTGCGCATCCTGGACACCAAGAACCCGGCCATGCAGGAGCTGGTGAATGCCGCCCCTCGACTGATGGACCTCTTGGGCGCAGAGTCGCTGGCCCACTTCGATGGCTTGCGTCGCATGCTGGAGGCCAATGGGATTGAGTACACCGTCAACCCTCGGCTGGTGCGCGGCATGGACTATTACAACCTGTCGGTTTTCGAATTCGTGACCGACCGTCTGGGCTCCCAGGGCACGGTGTGTGCCGGGGGGCGCTATGACGGCCTCATTGGCCAGGTGGGCGGCAAACCCGCGCCCGCCGTGGGCTGGGCGCTGGGCATGGAGCGCATCCTGGAGTTGCTCAAGGCCGACGCCTTGCTGCCCCCCGTGCCGTCCGTGGACGCGTATGCGGTGGTGCCCTCAGCGGCCGCATGGCCGGTGGTCAGCCAGACCCTGCGCGCCTTGCGTGCGCAAGGGGTGAGCGTGCTGATGCACACCGCAGGCGCAGAAGGGCAGGGCAGCATGAAGTCGCAGTTCAAGAAGGCTGACGCCAGCGGCGCAAGGTATGCCCTGGTGTTCGGTGACGACGAGCTGGCCGCAGGACAGGTCACGGTCAAACCCTTGCGAGAAGGCCCCGAAGCGGGCCAACGGACCTGCCCGCTGGCCGAAGTGGCCCAATGGGCTGCGCAGTTGCGTGGTTGACCGTCCTCAGTCCTTGCCCTCCACAAAGGCTTGCCCCGTGCTGGCCTAGAATCCACCGCTTCATTTCATCGACCTTCGCATGGCCAACACTTTCGACCTTGAAGAACAGGAACAGCTTGAGCAGATCAAGCACTTCTGGAAACGCTACGGCAACCTCATCACCGGGGTGGCCATCGTCGTCATGGGGGGCATCACCGCCTGGAACGGTTGGCAATATTGGCAAAACCGGCAGGCCATGGGGGCTTCGGCTTTGTATGACGAACTGGACCGAGCCGTTGCTGAACGTCAGCCCGAGCGCATCCAGCTCTCAATGACGGATTTGCAGAACCGGTTTGGTCGCACTGTTTATGCACAACAAGGTGCGCTGTTGGCGGCTCGGGGGCAGTTTGCCGCTGGCGATGTTGACAAAGCGCGTGCGGCATTGGAATGGGCTGCAACGGCTTCGTCTGATGAGGGGCTCCAATCCATTGCGCGGCTGCGCTTGGCGGGCTTGGCCCTTGAAAAGAAAGAGCCCGACGTGGCCGCCAAATGGCTGTCCGAGGGAATTTCCGCTGAGTTCGCAGCACTGGCGGCAGACCGCCAGGGGGACGTGTTCCTGGCCAAAGGTCAGACCGCAGAAGCCCGTGCGGCCTACCAGAAGGCCCATGGGCTGATGGACGAGCGGACCGAGTACCGTCGTTTGGTGGAAGTCAAGCTGAACGCGTTGGGTGTGGATGTTTCCACGCCTCAAACGAAGTGAGTCAATAAAAGGCTAAAAAATGCTTCCACCGCTTATTAGACGTACATTGTTTGCTATTGTTTCTGCTGCATTTTTGGCATCGTGTTCGTCAAGCGGTAACAAGCCCAAACCGGCTGAACTGACCCCTGTGGTGCCGTTGATTTCGGCCAAGCAGGTGTGGGTGAACCCTGTGGGGGGCTCCAACACGGCCTTGTCGCTGACCGCCGCCGGTGACCGGTTGGCCGTGGCAGGAGGCAATGGCACGGTGGCCGTGATTCAAACGGGCACGGGGGCCGATGTGTGGCGCACCCATGTCGGCGGAGCGGTCACGGCTGGTGTGGGCTTTGACGGCCACATGGCTGCGGCCATCACCGAGCGCAATGACTTGGTGGCTGTGGTCAACGGGCAGGAAGTCTGGCGTCAGCGCCTGTCGGCATCCAGTCACACCGCGCCGCTGGTGGCTGGACAACGGGTGTTCGTGTTGACGGCGGACCGCACGGTTGCGGCCTTTGACGGCAACACCGGCATCCGCCTGTGGAGCCAAACCCGCTCCGGCGAGCCCCTGGTGTTGCGTCACCCAGGCGTGTTGCTGGCGGTGGGGGACACGCTGGTGGTGGGGCTGGGCGGGCGTTTGGTGGGACTGAACCCCAGCAGCGGAAGCGTTCGTTGGGATGTGAACATCGCGTCGCCCCGCGGAGGCAACGATGTGGAACGCATGGTGGATTTGGTGGGCCCCGCCTTCCGCCAGGGCAACGATGTGTGCGTGCGAGCATTCCAAGCCGCTGTGGCGTGTGTGGATGCGGCTCGCGGGGCGCTGATCTGGCGCCAGAACTCCGATGGCCGCACCGGTCTGTCCGGGGATGAGCGCCATGTGTACGGCTCCGATTCCAGCGGCCGTGTTCAAGCTTGGTCGCGCAGCAAAGGCGAGCTGGTCTGGACCCAAGACAAGCTGCTCTACCGGGGCCTCGGGGCTCCGCTGTTGTTGGGCCGCTCGGTGGTGGTGGGGGATTCGCAAGGCTTCATCCATGTGCTGTCCCGTGAAGACGGGTCGTTCTTGGCTCGCCTGCCCACCGATGGATCCGCGGTGTTGAGCGCCCCCGTGCTCGTGGGAGACACCTTGCTGGCCCTGACCCGATCGGGCAACCTCGTCGCGTGGCGTCCGCAGTGAGCGGAAGTCGTCACGCCAACTGGATTTTTTTGTGAAACCTGTACTGGCTTTGGTCGGTCGGCCCAATGTGGGCAAATCGACGTTGTTCAACCGCCTCACCAAATCGCGTGACGCCATCGTGGCCGATTTTGCGGGCCTGACCCGTGATCGCCACTACGGCAATGGCCGTCTGGGCCCCCGAGAGTTCATCGTCATCGACACTGGGGGGTTTGAGCCCGATGCGGGCGAGGGCAGCATCTACCGGGAAATGGCCAAGCAGACTCGCCAGGCCGTTGCCGAAGCGGACGTGGTGCTGTTTGTGGTGGACGCGCGCGGCGGGGTCAGCGCCCAAGACCACGAAATTGCCCAGTACCTGCGTCGGCTGGGCAAGCCTTGTCTGCTGGTGGCCAACAAGGCCGAAGGCATGCAGGACGGCACCAAGCTGGTGGAGTTCTTTGAATTGGGGTTGGGTGAGGTGTTGCCCATTTCCGCTTCGCACGGCCAGGGCGTTCGCTCCCTCACCGAAGCGGCCCTGGAGTTGCTGCCCCCTCCACCCGAGGATGACGAAGAGGCGGAGGAATCCGGTGTCATCCGCATGGCGGTGGCAGGGCGCCCCAATGTGGGCAAAAGCACCCTCATCAACGCCTGGCTGGGCGAAGAGCGCCTGGTGGCCTTCGACATGCCCGGCACCACGCGGGATGCCATCTCCGTCCCCTTTGAACGCGATGGCCACAAGTTTGAGCTGATCGACACGGCGGGCCTGCGTCGCAAGGGCAAGGTGTTTGAGGCCATCGAAAAGTTCTCGGTGGTCAAGACGCTGCAAGCCATCGAAAACGCCCATGTGGTGTTGCTGCTGCTCGATGCCACCCAGGGGGTGACCGAGCAGGATGCCCACATCGCCGGCTACATCCTGGAGTCAGGGCGGGCTGTGGTGCTGGCCATCAACAAATGGGATGCCGTGGACGAGTACCAACGGCAGCTGGTCGAGCGCTCGGTGGAGCAGCGCTTGGCATTCATGAAGTTTGCCGCACTGCATCTCATTTCGGCCAAGAAGCGCCAGGGGTTGGCGCCGCTGTGGAAGTCCATTGCCCAAGCCCATGCGGCGGCCAACCGCAAGATGACCACGCCCGTGCTGACCCGGTTGCTGCAAGAAGCCTTGCAATTTCAGCAGCCTCAGAAGTCGGGCATGTACCGCCCCAAAATGCGTTATGCACACCAAGGCGGCATGAACCCGCCGGTCGTCGTGATCCATGGCAACTCGCTGGAACATGTGTCCGATTCGTACAAGCGTTACCTGGAAGGGCGTTTTCGCAAGGCCTTTGATCTGGTGGGCACGCCATTGCGCATTGAATTCAAGACGTCTCACAACCCCTTCAAAGATCAGGAATGAGACGCGGCCCTCGGGTAGACCCGAGGGCTGTGGTATGGTTGTCTTCCCTTAACTTTCTGAACACGGAACATATCGTGAGCAACAACAAAGGCCAACTTCTGCAAGACCCTTTTCTGAACCAGCTCCGACGCGAACATGTGCCGGTGTCCATTTACCTGGTCAACGGCATCAAATTGCAAGGGCAAATCGAGTCGTTCGACCAGTACGTGGTCCTGCTGCGCAACACCGTCACCCAGATGGTTTACAAGCATGCCATCTCCACCATCGTGCCGGGCCGCCCGGTGCAATTCAGCGTGTCGCCTGACGACGCCGCAGGCCACTGATCGTTTTCATTTGCCCTGTGTGCAGGGCAGTCTGCCCCCACATTGAACTCAATCGTTGATTCAAACCGCCCACCCGGCGTTGTCCTGGTGGGCGTTGATTTTGGTGAGCCCCATTTCGACCACGCGCTGGAAGAGTTGGGCTTGCTGGCCCAGACCGCAGGCTTTGTGGTGGCCGAACGGGTGACGTGCAAACGCAGGGCCCCCGACCCGGCCTTGTTTGTGGGCTCCGGCAAGGCCGAGGAAATTCGCTGTCTCGTGGCCGCCACCGGTGCCACCGAGGTGTTGTTTGACCAAGCCCTGAGCCCTGCCCAGCAGCGCAACCTGGAGCGCTACATGGGCGTGGCGGTGAACGACCGCACCCTGCTCATTTTGGAAATTTTTGCCCAGCGTGCGCGCAGCCACGAGGGCAAACTGCAAGTGGAACTGGCCCGCATGCAGTACCTGTCCACCCGACTGGTGCGGCGTTGGTCCCACCTGGAGCGGCAACGCGGTGGGGTTGGGCATCGCGGTGGCCCAGGAGAAACCCAGATCGAGTTGGACCGCCGCATGCTGTCCGACGCCATCAAACGCACCCGCGAGCGCTTGGACAAGGTCAAGAAGCAACGCTCCACCCAGCGCCGCCAACGGGAGCGCCGCCAAGCATTCAACGTGTCGCTGGTGGGCTACACCAACGCTGGCAAGTCTTCACTGTTCAATGCCTTGGTCAAGGCCCGCGCCTATGCGGCTGACCAGCTGTTTGCCACCTTGGACACCACCACGCGGCAGATGTACCTGGGCGAGGCCGGTGTGTCGGTGTCGCTGTCGGACACGGTGGGCTTCATTCGCGACTTGCCACACAACCTGGTCAATGCGTTTTCGGCCACGTTGCAAGAATCGGTGGATGCCGACCTGTTGCTGCACGTGGTGGACGCCTCCAACCCCAACCATCCGGAGCAGATTCAGGAAGTGCTTCGGGTGCTGGAAGAGATTGGTGCTGCCGACGTCCCCCAGATCTTGGTGTTCAACAAGATCGACGCACTGCCGGACGACCGAAGGCCGCATGTCCTGGCCGACAGCATGGAACTGCAAGGCCGGGAAGTGCCCCGGCTGTTCGTCAGCGCACACAGCGGTGAAGGTCTGACCGAGTTGCGTTTGGCGCTGGCGTCACGCGTGAATGCGCAAAAATCAGACGATTCTTCCAATCTCCCGGTTGACCCCAGGTTTGCAGCTTCTGACACCGATAATTGAACGAATCTCGTGGGCCCCGAGCCCATCTTCCACCCCCACATCAGCCCATCGACGATGACATTCAACGCTATGCGAACCTTTGCGAAATGGCGCACGGCCGGTTCCCGGATGTTCAACCTCAATGACCCTCGCTGGGGTCGTGGTGAATCCGAGGGGGAAGGTGGCACGCCCCGCCCTGAATCGCGTCCAGACGACACCCGAGGCCAGGAGGGTCAACGTCCTCAGCGGCCCACCGGCAACCCAGGCCCCCCCGACCTGGACGAACTGTGGCGTGACTTCAACCAGAAGCTGGGCGGCATGTTCGGCCGCGGTGGACGGGGAAAGGGAGGGGGCAACGGCAACGGTGGTTTCAACCCCAACCCCAAAAGCGCGGGCATTGGCGCAGGACTGGTGGCCGGTGTGGCCCTTCTGTTCTGGGCCAGCACAGGGTTTTTCATCGTGCAGGAAGGCCAGCAGGGCGTCATCACGCAGTTTGGTCGCTACCACTCCACCGTGGGCGCTGGTTTCAACTGGCGTTTGCCTTATCCCATTCAACGACATGAACTGGTGTTTGCCACCCAGATCCGCTCGGTGGACGTGGGGCGTGACAGCATCGTTCGGGCGACGGGCCTGCGCGAATCGGCCATGCTGACCGAAGACGAAAACATCGTCGAAATCAAGTTCGCGGTTCAGTACCGGCTGAGCGATGCCCGGGCGTACCTGTTCGAAAGCCGTGACCCCGACGCCGCCGTCATCAAAGCCGCCGAAACCGCCGTGCGTGAAGTGGTGGGCAAGATGAAGATGGATGCCGCGTTGGCGGAAGACCGTGACCAGATTGCGCCACGCGTTCGCACGCTGATGCAGACCATCCTGGACCGCTACAACGTGGGCATTGAAGTGGTGGCGGTCAACATGCAGCAGGGTGGGGTGCGCCCGCCCGAGCAGGTGCAGGCTGCGTTTGACGATGTGCTCAAGGCCGGACAGGAGCGCGAGCGCATCAAGAACGAAGCTCAGGCCTACTCCAACGACGTGGTCCCCCGCGCCGAGGGGGCCGCGTCACGGCTGCGTGAGGAAGCGGAGGGTTACCGCTCCCGCATCGTGGCCCAGGCGCGCGGTGATGCTGAACGCTTCAAGGCCGTGCTGGCCGAGTACCAGAAGGCCCCTCAGGTCACCCGCGAACGCATGTACGCCGAGACCATGCAGCAGATCTACAGCAACGTGACCAAGGTGCTGGTGGACTCCCGCTCGGGCAGCAACCTGCTGCATTTGCCGCTGGACAAAATCATGCAGATGTCGGCCGCCTCCGCCGCCGCAGGCAGTGATGTGCCGCCCTCGGCTGCTGCCTCGTCGCCGTCCGGGGCGTCATCCTCCAGCCCGTCGACGGCAGTCCCCGCCAACAGCCGCAGCCGCGCTGCCGACCGTTCGCGTGACCGCGACACCCGCTGAACCCACCCCCGAATCAACCGCAGAGGACAAACTTTCATGAACAGACTGGGTTTCATTGGTGCCGTCGTGATCGTGGCGTTGGGTGTGCTGGGGTCTTCCCTGTTTGTGGTGGACCAGCGCCAATACGGCATCGTCTATCAGCTGGGTCAGATCAACAAGGTGGTGGTGGAGCCGGGCTTGAACTGGAAACTCCCGCCGCCTTTCCAGAACGTCAGCTACATCGACAAGCGTCTGCTCACGCTGGACAGTTCGGACACCGAGCCCATGCTGACGGCCGAAAAGCAGCGCGTGGTCATTGACTGGTATGTGCGCTGGCGTGTGTCAGAGCCTTCGGCCTACATCCGCAACGTGGGGCTGGACGAGCGCGCCGGAGCCTTGCAACTGACGCGTGTGGTTCGCAACGCCTTCCAACAAGAGGTCAACAAGCTCACAGTGAAAGAGCTGCTGTCGGTCAAGCGCGACGAACTGATGACCTCCGTCAAGGAGCAGGTGCTGCTGGCCGTCAAAGGCGCCGAAAAGCCTTGGGGCATGGACGTGGTGGATGTGCGCATCAACCGCATCGACTACGCCGAGACCATCACCGAATCGGTGTACCGCCGCATGGAAGCTGAGCGTGCCCAGGTGGCCAACCAGCTCCGCTCCAGCGGGGCTGCCGATGGCGAACAAATCCGCGCCTCGGCCGACCGCCAGCGTGAGGTGACCCTGGCCAACGCCTACCGCGAGGCCCAGAAAGTGAAGGGCGAGGGCGATGCCGAAGCCTCTCGGGTGTACGCCGAGGCCTTTGGGCGCGACCCCGCGTTTGCCCAGTTCTACCGCAGCCTGGACGCCTACAAGGCCACCTTCGCCAGCAAGTCCGACGTCATGGTGCTGGACCCGTCCTCCGAATTCTTCAAAGCCATGCGAAGCAGCGCACTGGGAGGCAGCTCAGAACCTGCCAAGCGCGGGCACTGAGTTCGGACGGGAGCGTCGCATGGACGTTTTTTGGTCTGCGCTCGCGCTGCTGCTGGTGTTTGAAGGCCTGGGGCCCTTCATCTCGCCGGGTGGCTGGCGGCGCACCATCCAGTCGGTGTTGTCGTTGACCGACGGTCAGCTTCGGTTCATGGGGTTGTGCTGCGTGCTTTTTGGGCTGGCCGCCTTGTGGTGGCTCGACTGAAAACCGGCTGTCAGCCGAACGGGTGACACAGCCCGGTAAAATCTGCGTTTTAACAGCGCTCGTCATTTCACATGTCTGCCTGGGTTCTCCCGGATCACATTGCCGACGCCTTGCCTTCCGAGGCCCGGCACATCGAAGAACTCCGCAGGGACCTGCTGGACACCGCCCGTCGCTATGGCTACGAGTTGGTGATGCCACCCCTGCTGGAGCACCTGGAGTCCCTGCTCACCGGCACCGGTGAAGCCTTGGACCTGCAAACCTTCAAGCTGGTGGACCAGTTCTCAGGGCGCACCCTGGGCTTGCGGGCCGACAGCACGCCGCAGGTGGCCCGCATCGACGCCCACCTGCTCAACCGCCAAGGCATTGCCCGCCTGTGTTACTGCGGCCCGGTGGTGCACACCCGTTCTGCCCGGCCCCAGGCCACGCGGGAACCCCTGCAATTCGGGGCCGAGCTGTACGGCCACGCCGGTCTGGAAGCCGACCTGGAAATTTTGGAGTTGGCCCGCACCAGCCTGCAGGCCGCGGGGGTGGTTCAACCCACGCTGGACCTGTCGGACGTGCGCCTGATCGACGGCTTGCTGGCCGGTCATGCACTGCTGCCCACCCAGTTGGCCGACATCCATGCTGCACTGGCGGTCAAAGACCAGTCTGCGCTGCGTGGACTGCTCAAAGGCCTGCCCGCCGATGTGGCCGGGGGCTTGAGCCGCCTGCCCGAGCTGTTTGGTGATGTGGCCGTGTTGGATGAGGCAGAAAAATGCCTTCCACACACGCCAGTCATTGCTTCATCGCTGCAAAATTTGCGTTGGCTTGCCCAGCGCATGGACGGCGTCAACCTCACATTTGACCTGGCTGACCTGCGTGGTTATGCCTACTACACCGGCGTGCGTTTTGCCATGTTTGCAGGCGGCACCGATGGTGAACCCGTGCGCGAGCTGGTTCGCGGCGGGCGCTACGACGCCGTCGGTGCCGTGTTCGGGCGCGAACGCCCGGCGGTGGGCTTCAGCCTCGACGTCAAAGAACTGGTGCAGGCGGTGCAACCCCAGCCGCTGCGCCCCGCCGTGCTGGCCCCCTGGGGCGAAGAACCCGGCCTGCGCCATGCCATCGCTTACCTGCGTGCGCGGGGCGAAACCGTGGTGTGCGTGCTGCCCGGGCACGAGCACGAAGTCAACGAGTTCCAATGCGATCGCCGCCTGTCCTTGCAAGACGGCCAATGGGTGGTCGAAGCCATCCCCAACCCCTGAACCTACGCTCTCAATCCAAATGATGAACAAAACTTTTGCGCCGGTGCCCGGCCGCAACGTGGTCGTGGTCGGCACCCAGTGGGGTGACGAAGGCAAGGGCAAGCTGGTGGACTGGCTCACCGAAACCGCCACCGGGGTGGTGCGTTTCCAAGGCGGGCACAACGCCGGGCACACGCTGGTCATCAACGGCAAGAAAACCGCGCTGCACCTCATCCCCAGCGGCATCATGCGGCCCGGGGTCAAGTGCTACATCGGCAACGGCGTGGTGCTGGCGGTGGGCAAGTTGTTCGAAGAAATTGCCGGGCTGGAATCGGCCGGGGTGGAGCTTCGCTCGCGCCTGCGCGTGAGCGAAGGCTGCCCCTTGATCCTGCCCTTCCACGCCGCACTGGACGTGGCCCGCGAGGCTGCCAAGGAAAAGGCCGGCACCGCCAAGATCGGCACCACCGGCCGTGGCATCGGCCCCGCCTACGAAGACAAGGTGGCCCGCCGTGCCCTGCGCGTGCAAGACCTGAAGTACCCCGAGCGTTTCACCACCAAGCTGCGCGAACTGCTGGCCTACTACAACGCCCAATTGGCCGCGTTGGGGGCCGATCAGGTGGACTGGAGCGCCATGCCCTGGCTCAAGGACCAACCCCTGTCCACCTTTGTGGTCAACGGTCAGGTGCAAGAGGCTGCCGTGCTGTCCCAGGCCATGGCCCAGGCCGAGCTGCTCAAGCCCATGATTGCCGACGTGTCCCGCGAACTCAACGCCGAGCATGTGCGCGGTGGCAACCTGCTGTTCGAAGGTGCCCAGGGCACGCTGCTGGACGTGGACCATGGCACCTATCCGTTTGTGACCTCCAGCAACTGCGTGGCCGGCAACGCCGCCGCCGGTGCCGGTGTGGGCCCAGGCCTGCTGCACTATGTGCTGGGCATCACCAAGGCCTACTGCACCCGCGTGGGCGGCGGCCCGTTCCCCACCGAGCTGGACTGGGAAAAGGAAGGCACCCCCGGCTACCACATGAGCACGGTGGGCGCCGAGAAGGGGGTGACCACCGGGCGTTCGCGCCGTTGTGGCTGGTTCGACGCTGCGCTGCTCAAGCGCAGCGCGCAGGTCAACGGCCTGTCGGGTCTGTGCATCACCAAGCTGGACGTGTTGGATGGCCTGCCCGAACTGATGCTGTGCACCGGCTACATGCTGGATGGCGAAGCCATCGACATCCTGCCCATGGGGGCCGACGAGATCGCCCGCTGCCAGCCCATCTACGAAACCATTCCCGGCTGGACCGACAGCACCGTGGGGGTGACCGAGTTTGCCAAGCTGCCTGCCGCTGCACAGCACTACCTCAAGCGCATTGAAGAGACCACGGGCGTGCCCATCCACATGGTGTCCACCAGCCCGGACCGGGACCACACCATCCTGATCCAGCACCCCTACGAAGCGTGAATGCCGTCTGGGCAGTAAATTCATCCATCAAATTGGCATCTAGCGCTTTATATACAAGCGTAGGCAGCTACATTTTCAGGAGTAATCCGCATGTTGACTGAAGACGGCAAGCACCTCTACGTGTCCTACGGCGAGTACCACAACCTCATCGAAAAACTGGCGCTCAAGGTGTACCAGTCGGGGTGGGAGTTCGACACCATCCTGTGCCTGGCCCGTGGCGGCTTGCGCCCGGGCGACATCCTGTCGCGCATTTTCGACAAGCCCCTGGCCATCATGTCCACCAGCTCGTACCGTGCCGATGCCGGCACCGTGCAAGGCCACCTGGACATTGCCCGCTACATCACCACTCCCAAGGGCGAAATTGCGGGCCGTGTGCTGCTGGTCGACGACCTGGCCGACACCGGCCACACCCTGCGCGCGGTGGTGGACACCCTGAAAAACCGCTACGCCCCCATCACCGAGCTGCGCTCTGCCGTGATCTGGACCAAGGGCGTGTCCACCTTCGAGCCCGACTACTCGGTGGAATTCCTGCCCTCCAACCCCTGGATCCATCAGCCGTTCGAAGGCTACGACGCCATGCGTCCGGCCGCGCTGCTGGAGAAGTGGAAGCTCTGATGCCGGACCGCCATCCCGCTGCCCCGGCCAGCCTGTCCACCCAGCTCATCCACCACCCCTACCAGCCCCCAGCGGGCTTCGAGGCGGTGGCCCCTGGGGTGCACAAGGCGTCCACGGTGTTTTTCGGCAATGTGGCCGAACTGCGCCACCGGCAGTGGATGGACAAGTCCGGCTACACCTACGGGCTGCACGGCACGCCCACCACCTACACGCTGGAAGAACGCATTGCCACCCTGGAGGGCGGCCACCACTGCCTGCTGGTGCCCAGCGGCCTGGCCGCCGTGGGCCTGGTGGACATGGCCTTTTTGCGCCAGGGCGACGAGTTGCTCATCCCCGACAACGCCTACGGCCCCAACAAGGCCCTGGCCGAGGGGGAACTGAAAGGGTGGGGCATCACCCCCCGCTACTACAACGCCATGGACCCGGCGGACTTGGCCCGCCGCCTCACACCCGCCACCCGGTTGGTGTGGTTGGAAGCGCCGGGCTCCATCACGCTTGAATTCCCCGACCTGCCCGCCCTGGTGCAGGTGGTGCGTCAGGCCAATGCGGCGCAGGGCCGTGGCGACCGGCCCATCCTCACCGCGCTGGACAACACCTGGGGTGCGGGCATTGCCTTCTGCGGTTTTGACGTGGGCGGAGCACCTGGACAAGGGCAGGGCGTCGACATCGTGATGCAGGCCCTCACCAAATACCCCAGTGGCGGTGCAGATGTGCTCATGGGTTCGGTGGTCACCCGCCACCCGGCCTTGCACAGGGCCCTGCTGTTGACCCACATGCGCATGGGCCACGGCGTGGCGGGCAACGACGCAGAACTGGTGCTGCGAGGCTTGCAAACCATCGCCTTGCGCTACCAAGCGCAAGACACGGCCACCCGCCAGCTGGCGCAATGGATGCAAACCCGCCCCGAGGTGGCCGCCGTGCTGCACCCGGCGCTGCCCGGTTCCCCCGGCCACGCCACCTGGGCGCGTGACGCCACCGCGGCAGGCTGCCTGTTCAGCGTGGTGTTCCAGCCGCAGTACACCCAGGCCCAGATCGACGCCTTCTGCGACCGCCTGCGCCTGTTCAAGCTGGGCTGGAGCTGGGCAGGCCCCATCAGCCTGTGCGCGCCCTACGACGTGCCCAGCATGCGCCAACAGCCCTGGCCCCATGTCGGTGGTCTGGTGCGGTTTGCAGTGGGTTTGGAAAACGTGCAAGACCTTCAAAACGACCTGTGCCACAGCCTGAATGGAATGCAGCCGTCAACCCCGCGTCCTGATCGTTGAAGATCAGGGCGTTGGCATGGTTTCTGGCGGGGAGCTGGTGAGCAGGGTGTTGCCACTCACGTCAGCGGCAAAACCAGCGGGCAACCAGATGTCAGGAGCGCTTCCGGCGGCCGGGGCGTGGACTAGGTTGCCGGTGATGGTGGCGTGGGTGATCCACGTGAGGCTGTTGACCGGAAAGTCGATCACAAGAATGCCATGGTTGCTGCTCGTCAACGTGTTGAGGCCGCTGGCCCAGACGCGGTTGTCTTGAACGGTCCATTCCAGCGCACCGGTGCTGTCGTGATCGGCATAGTAGGAAATACCATGCTTGCCGGTGCGCAAAACGGTGTTGTTGCGCACCATTCCGCCCGCCCGTGTGGAAATGCCACTGCCGTCGTGAACGTCATAAATCAAATTGGACTCAATGGTGTAGCCCGTGCTTTGCATGTAGATGCCGTGGTAGTGACCGGGCCAAGACAAGTCCTGTCCCGCGTCACTGATTCGATTGCGCCGGATCACCACATTCTGGTGGTGAACGCCGCCGAGGTCATTGACCGCGACCAGAATGCCATCGCGTTTCACCGAGCGAATGGTGCACCCCTCAATGGTGATGTCGGTGGATGAAGCTGCGTTGCTGATCTGGATGCCAGAGGTGTCCATCGTTTCGATGATGCAATTGCGGATCGTCACCCGTGCGGAACCTCGCACCTGAATGCCCGCAGTCTGGGCGTTGCGAACGGTCACCCCATCAAGAACAACATCGTGAGCCCCCTCGATCTTGACGCCATAAGGTTGCCCAGTGGCATCGATGGTCCAGGGCCCCACGGTCTGGCCTGACTTGGTAACATCAATCAGCAAGGCTGCGCCACCACCCCCGTTGCCGGCAGGCAAGGGGGGCGCGGCATCGGTCACCACAACGCCGCCGCTGATCAGGCCGCCAGCGGGAACCACGCTCCCCACCTGGAGGGTGGTGCCAGAGGCCACCGAGAAACCGGATGCAACAACAACAGCCGTCACTGTCGCGGGCGCGCCGGTGTTGTTCTGTACATCGACCGGCCCGACATAACCTGCTGGCAGGGCCACCGTGGCGTAGCCCCCCGATGCCAGCGTGACGGTGTACGTCTGTGTGGCCACAGCCTGGCGAATGTCGGTGGTCAGCGCCCACCCCATCAGGGCGAACATCCACAAAGCTGCGGTGGCTCCGTCGCGTCGGCGCTGGGTCACGTAACCCAGCGCAGCAACCAAGAGTGCCAATGCCCCCATGGCCGCAGGGGACAGGGGCACACTGCTGGCCGTCGAGAAACTGACACAAACACCCGGGCAAGGGGTTTGCGCCACCACGGGCACTGCGCTCCACAGCGCAGCGACACACGCCATCAAACAAGTGGAAACAAGACGCAGGCTCAACATGACAGCTTCATCACGACGTCATCGGAGCAGGTGGAAAGCGCTGCTCACGATCCCTGAGCGCGGCCACGGCTGCTTCCAATGTGGCGACCGACCGATCCGTCAACACACACACCTGTGCCTGCTCGAACTGGCTGAAGTTGCGCAGCATGGACTGGTGGTAGGCCGGATCGTAATGCAGCTCAAGCAACTTTTGTACCACGTCGGCCGAACGGCCCTGGCGCACCAGGGCCTGCCATTCGGCCACGGTGGCACGGCCCCGGTGTTCGGTCAGCACCGCCAAGCGTTCGCAAAACAACTCGGGGTCGGCCACAAAGTGGGCGTAGTCTTCCAGCAGCAGGGCCACGCGCTCGGGGTCGGGCAACTGCAGGTCCATGCAGGGGCTGGCGCGCATGCGGTCGATCAGCGCGTCGGGCACCCGCAGGTTGCCCACCTTCTTGCTTTCGCATTCCACAAACACCGGCTGATCGGGCTTGAGGGGTGACAAGGTTTCCCAGATCAGCGATTCAAAACGCTTCTGGCTGGGCTGGGGCTGACCGGGAATGTGCCCCAGCACCGAACTGCGGTGGCTGGCCAGGGCCTCCAAGTCCAACACCTGGGCACCCGCCTGTTGCAGGGCTTGCAGCAGCCGGGTCTTGCCGCTGCCGGTGGGGCCACAGACCACGCGAAAGCTCAGCCGGTCCACCACCCGCGGCAGGTCGGCCACCAGCGCGGCGCGCCACGCCTTGTAGCCGCCTTCGATCAGGGTGACTTGAAACCCGATGGCGCTGAGGATGGTGGCCAGCGCCCCGCTGCGGTTGCCGCCGCGCCAGCAGTACACCAACGGTTTCCAGCCCTTGGGTTTGTCCAGCACCTCGCGCTCGATGTGGGCTGCGATGTTGCGGGCGGCCAGGGCGGCACCGCGCTTCTTGGCTTCGAAGGCGTTGACCTGCTTGTACATCGTGCCGATGGTCACGCGCTCCTCGTTGTTCAGCGTGGGCCAGTTGAGGGCCCCGGGCAGGTGGTCCAGCGCGTGTTCGTCTTCGGTGCGGGCGTCAATGACGTGGTCGAAATCGGCCAGCCGCGTCAAGGCCTCGGAAGCGGGCAGGGTGTGGAAACTCATGGAGGGGAGGGCGTCAGGGCTTGAGCTGCGGTTGAAGCACGGGCCACACGTTGGCCAGCAGCCGCGGGTGGGCCGCGGCGCTGGGGTGGATGCGGTCGGCCTGGAAGAGGCTGGCGGCATCGGGGGCGTCGGCCACATTTTTCAGCAAAAAGGGCACCAGCGCCGTGCGCTGGGCCTTGGAGACTTTGACGAACAGGTCGGCAAAGTCGCGGGTGTAGGCGGGGCCGTAGTTGGGGGGCACTTGCATGCCCACCAACGTGACCCGGGCCCCTGCCGCCTGCGACGCCTTCACCATGGCGGTCAGGTTGGCTTCGGTCATGGACAGGGGCAGGCCCCGCAGCGCGTCGTTGCCGCCCAGCTCAATCACCACATGGCTGGGCTGGTGTTTGGCCAGCAGGGCAGGCAGGCGAGTGCGCCCGCCCGCTGTGGTGTCGCCGCTGACGCTGGCATTGACCACCTGGTGCGGCAGCTTCTCAGCCGCCAGCTTCTGCTCCAGCAAGGCCACCCAGCCGCTGCCGCGGGGCAGGCCGTACTCGGCGCTGAGGGAGTCGCCCACCACCAACACCTTGGGTGACAAGGGGGGCATGGCCGCGTGGGCCGCCCCCAAGGCCAGCACAGACCACACAACAACGTTACAGTGCCGCAGCCAGTGCCTGCGTGTGCTGGGTTTGAACAACGGATGGTGGTGCATGAACCAAGTGGCGAAAGAATCGGCAAACCGCGCAAGCGCACCCGCAGGGGCTGGCACTTCTGCGGTGGTGATGGCCGTGGAAGGGGTGAGCAAGCGGGTGGAGGACTCCACCGGCACGCTGGCTATTTTGCGCGATGTGAGTTTCACCCTGAACCAGGGGCAGACGGTGGCCATTGTGGGGGCCTCGGGCTCGGGCAAAAGCACGCTGCTGTCCATCATGGCGGGGCTGGACACCCCCACCCAGGGCACGGTGCGGCTGGATGGCCAGGATTTGTTCGCCCTGGACGAAGACCAACGCGCCGCGCTGCGGGCGCAAAAGGTGGGGTTTGTGTTCCAGAGCTTCCAGCTCATGGGGGGGCTCACGGCACTGGAAAACGTGATGCTGCCGCTGGAACTGGCCAACCGCCGCGACGCCCGGGCCGCAGCCACCGACATGCTGCAGCGCGTGGGCCTGGGCAGCCGCCTGGGGCATTACCCCCGCGTGCTGTCCGGCGGCGAGCAGCAGCGCGTGGCACTGGCCCGCGCCTTCGTGCTGCAGCCCGCGGTGCTGCTGGCCGACGAACCCACCGGCAGCCTGGACTTCGCCACCGGCGAAACCATCATGCGGCTGATGTTCGACCTCAACCGGGAGCAGGGCACCACCCTGGTGTTGGTCACCCACGACCGGGGGCTGGCCGCGCAGTGCGAGCGGCGCATCACCATCGATGCGGGGCAGGTGGCGGGATAATCCCCCCATGTCTTCACCCAAAGTTCTGTTCGGCTTTCACGCCGTGGGCGTGCGCCTGAAAACCGCGCCGCAATCCATCATCGAGGTTTACTTCGAACCCACGCGGCGCGACGCCCGCATGCGCCAGTTCCTGGACCGTGCCCGCGAAGCCGGGGTGCGCCTGATCGAGGCCGACGGCCTGCGCCTGGCCAAGCTGGCGGGCAGCCATGGCCACCAGGGCGTGGCCGCAAGGGTGGAGCCGGTGGCCCAGGCCCATTCGCTGGACGAGGTGCTGGAAGGCCTGGAAGCCGCCGGTCAGCCCCCGTTGCTGCTGGTGCTGGACGGCATCACCGATCCCCACAACCTGGGGGCCTGCCTGCGGGTGGCCGATGGGGCAGGGGCCCACGCCGTCATCGCGCCCAAGGACCATGCGGCGGGCATCAACGCCACGGTGGCCAAGGTGGCCAGTGGCGCGGCCGAAACCATGCCCTACTTCATGGTGACCAACCTGGCCCGCACGCTGGGTGAGCTGAAAGAGCGCAACATCTGGATCATTGGCACCAGCGACGACGCGCCCAAGACCCTGTACCAGGTGGACCTGAAAGCGCCCGTGGCCCTGGTGTTGGGGGCTGAAGGGGCGGGCATGCGGCAGCTGACCCGCAAGACCTGCGACGAACTGGTCAGCATCCCCATGAAGGGCGCGGTGGAAAGCCTGAACGTGTCGGTGGCCAGTGGCGTGTGCCTGTACGAGGCACTGCGCCAGCGGGGCTGAGAGCGACTCACCGCCCGCGGCTCAAACCCAGCCCGCCGCCCCCAGCACAGCCCCGGCACCAATCAGCCACAGCATGTGGACCTTGGTGCGCCAGACCACCAACGCCGTCACCGCGGTCAGCAGCCACAAGGGCCAGTCCCGACCCGGCTGAGGGTGGGCGGCCGCCAACAGCCAACCGGTGGCGATCAGCAGCGCGATGACGATGGGGGCCATGCCGGCCTTGAATGCCCGCACCGCCCGCAGCTCCCGGTTGCGGTGGGCCCAACGCGTGGCGGTGTAGGTCAGCACCGAGGACGGCAGCATGATGCCCATCATGGCCACCGACACACCCGCCAAGCCCGAAAGTGCGGCCCACCCGCCGACTTGCAGGCCGCCGCCTGCGTTCAACCCCACGTTCCAGCCCATCAGCGCCACAAACAGCACGTTGGGCCCGGGCGCGGCCTGGGCCAGGGCAATGCTGGAGGTGAACTGTGCGTCGGTCAGCCACTGGTGCTCGTTCACCAAGTAGCGGTGCATGTCGGGCGCGGTGGTGATGGCGCCGCCCACGGCCAGCAGCGACAACATGCCAAAGTGCACAAACAAGGCCCACCAGTCGGCCAGCGTGAAGGACAGGCTCATGGGCGTTCCCCCATCCGTTCCAACCGGCCCAGACACACCCACGCCCACACGCAGGCCGCGCTGCCCAAGCCCAGCAGCACCCACGCCAGGGGCCAGTGCAAAACGGCCACCGCCACAAACGTGATGCCCGCCAAGCCGACACACGCCCCCATGCCCATGGGGTTGGTCCTGAGCGCCGACATCAATTTGATGCCGGTGGCCACGATCAAACCCGCGGCCACGGCACCCATGCCCCGCAACGCCCCCTGAGCCACCGGGGTATCGGCCACGCCGCCAAAGGCCACCGCCAGCAACAGCACCACAACCAGGGGAAACAGCAACATGCCCCCCAAGGCCGCCAGTGCGCCGCTCCAGCCAAAGTAACGTCCACCGATCATCAACGAGAGGTTGACCACGTTGGGCCCGGGCATGATTTGGGCCACGGCCCAATCTTCCACAAACTGCTCACGCGTCAACCATCGCTTGCGTTCTACCAACTCGCGCTGGACCACGGCCAACACGCCGCCAAAGCCCTGCAAGGCCAGCCAGGTGAACGACCAGAACAAGTCGCTGCGCGACCGCGGGCGGTGGGTGGAAACAGGTTCATCCATGTGCATGGCGTGGATTGTCTCTTGAGCGGCAAAACCCTGTGGCTTAAAATATTCCACGATGTATATTATGTTAAGTTTCATACAAAGAAGCTGAACAAGAAAAAAGGCTGCGGTTGAAACACACAAGGTTTCCAGACCGCAGCCCACTCGGGCTCACCCTCCGGCCATCACCGCCTGCGGGCCAAGCTCCTCAAACAAAACCCCTTTGAACACACGCACGGGGTTGCCACGTTCCACTTCACGGTGGGCCACCCGCCGGGCGGCCCGCGCCACCTGAGCGTGCTGGTCCGCGTTCTGCGACAGCTTGTGCACGAGCAGCGCCCGGGCCAGGCGCTTGTTGGCGTGCTGGCTGCGCTCGGTTTGCACTTTCACACTCACCCCTGTGGGCAGGTGTGTGAGGCGCACGGCCGAATCGGTCTTGTTGACGTGTTGCCCCCCTGGACCGCTGGCGCGCAAGGTTTCAAACCGGAGGTCTTTGTCCTGAACGGGGTCTTCTTGGGCACCGGGTTCAAACACCGCACCACCGATGAACCAGTTCTTTCGGGCGTGGCCCGGACGGTATGGACTGGGGCACGTCCACAACATGCTGCCTTCCCAGCGTTGTGCCACGGTTTGGGCTGCGGGCCCTTCCAGCGCCAACAGGACGGAGCGCAGGTTGCCCGCCACCTGGGCAGGCACGTCTTCCAGCAGCTCCACCGTCACACCGGCCTCTGCACACTCACTCAGCACCACACGCAGGGCCAAACGCACGGCCAGGCAGCATTCTTCGGGGCCGGTGTTCGCGGACAGTTGCAGCAAGATCATGCGCAGCACTCCCCACGGGTTTTGTAGGTCAACACCGGGCTGGTTCGGGCCAGCACCTCCACGAGTCCGGCCCCCACCAGGGCTTGGACCACGCTGTCGATGGGTTTGTAGGCTTGCGGTGCCTCTTCGTAAATGAGTTGCTTGTCGTTGCAAATGACCCGGCTGCCCAGGGCCGTTCGACCGAGTTGGGTGGGCGTCAGCAGCTTGAACAGACGCTCTTTGCATGCCGACCGCCCCCATTTGCGCCCTGCCCCATGCGCCAAGGACCACAAGGTGTCGTCGCACAGGCGGGTGGGCCGAACCAGATGGCTGTGGTCCCCACGCGATCCAGGGATCAGCACCACACCCTGGTCGGACGGTGTGGCTCCTTTGCGGTGCAGCCACCCCGCCTGACCACCCAGCGTGGCCGGAACGACAAAGTTGTGGTTCACGTCCAGCAAGCATTGCCCTTCCGTGCGCACGTTGGCCAGCAGGCGTTGCGCCACGCACAGGCGGTTGCAACGCGCAAAGCGCAAGGCCGCGTCGTGTTGGTCCATGTACGCCGCTGCATCCGCACTGTCCGCAGGCAAACCATGGTGACCGAAGGTGTCCACGTGTTGGCGCAACACCCGCTCCCCCAGGCCCCGCGAGCCGCTGTGCACCAACAGCAGCAGGCGCTGCGGGTCGATGCCCAGGGCTTCCAGTGCACCCGGCACATGGACCGTGTCCACCTGCTGGAATTCGGCAAAGTGGTTGCCGCCACCCACGGTGCCCAGCGCCAGGGCATGGTCGCTTTGCGGTACGCCACACTGCGCCATGGCTTGCGCCAACGCCGCGGTGTCGTCCATCGGACTGTCGATGTTGCCCACGCGCTTTTCCAGCTTGTCCAGTTTGATGGCACTGGCCCGCAAGTCGGTCTGCCACAGCGCCATGCCACACCCAATGTCATTACCCACCAAGGTGGGGTGAAGGGTGTGGGTGGAGAAGAAAGCCGCGCCCACAGGGAAGCCGCGCCCGGGGTGCAAATCCGGCATGCCCGCCACACGTTGCATGCCCGGCAGTTGAGAGGTGGCGATGAGCTGCGCAATGGCAGCGTCTTCCATCCACGTGTTGTCGGAGGCGACCACACAGGCGCGATCCGACACGTTCTTGACAAAATTGCCCATGAAAAATCCAGATTCAAAAATGTTTGAAACCGGACTGGGACAGATGCGCGCCACTGGCGCGCCAAAACAGGGGAAGGGCTTAACGCGTCATGGCGCAAGCCCCCACCACGGCTGACCCAGCCCACAGGGAGGTCGTGTTCTTTTGCATGTTGTTCTCCTGGTGGGTGAATCGGTGGGGTGCGCAAAAAACGCAGGCCGCGACTCTAGCCGCAGGCCCCACACAAGGCAACGCCGTCGGCACCGCGTGACGCATGGGCGCAACAGCGGCCTGCGGGCGGCGCTCAGTGGGCGGACAACGTCATGGTGTGAACGAAGGTCTGCCCATCCATCTTCAACGGCCGGTAACCCCCCTGAGCCCACGTGGCGGCCATGTCGCGGTAGCGTGGATCGAAGGGGTTGCCCGACTGCCCGGTTTGGTAGATGAAGCGGCTGTTGTCCAGGTTGGACAGGTCGTACAGGGCCCGCAATGACGCCGCATGCCGATTGGCGAACGGCAGGGACGGCTGATCCAGGTTGTAGCGCCCCACGTTCACGGTGAACGTGTCACCCCCCGTGGGCACCCGCACCTCAAACAGCGACGCCAAGGGGGCCACGTTGCTGAAGGGTTGGTGTTTGGACACGGCGGGATGCGCCCTGCCCCATTGCCAACGTTCCAGGTTGGCACCGTAGCGGGTTTGCAAATCGGCCAATGCCTGGTCCAGCGCACGGCTCACCTGGGCCGGGCAACCGGCTTCTCCACACCAGAAGCGGTCGTTTCGGGCCAGAAGGCCTTCCACCGCGTCGCGGAACTGCCGCTTGCCGTACAGGCTGTTGAACTTGGCCTCGCCCAGCTTTTGCCCGATGGTCAGGCGGGTGAGCGCGTCCACCCAGGCGGCAAATATCAGCGGGGCCGCCTGGTTGGCGGCCATGGTGCCGTCAAAGTCCTTCAGCAGCGCCAGGGCCCGTGCACCCAAGGGGTGTTGCGGTTGGGCCGAACGCAAGGCGGGCAACAGGCGCACGGTGGCCAGAGACTTCACATCCCCCTGGATGCGGCCCAGGCTGTCCAGGTTGTGGCGTTCGCGGCTGCGCAGCAGCTGCTGGATGCGGTCTTCCCGGTCGGGTGAGGCCCAGTCCTGCGTGAGGAAGGCCGGGAAATCCGCTCCGTGGATGCGCTGGTTGGCGGTGGCCAGCCAGCCTTGGTCAGCGCCCAGGGCCTGACCGGTGCCGGGTTGCCCCGACACCACGGCGGCTGGGGCCTCGTTGGGCGCGCTGTGGGCGGCGTCATGGGATGGGGCCGAGGGAGGTGCCAGGTGAGCCTCAGGGGTTTGCGCATAGGGCAGCCAACCCGCCCAGTCGTAGCGAGGTTCCCAACCGGGTGCCGGGGCCATGCCTTTCAGGTCGTTGTTCGGGGCGCGGACGGGCACTTTGCCTGCGGCCTTGTAGGCCACCCGGCCTTGCACGTCGGCCACCACCACGTTCTGCATGGGAGAGTGGTAATGCCGATAGGCGTGCAACAGCTCGTCCACCGACTGGGCCGTGGCCCCTTCCAGGCCGGCGAGCACGGTGTGGTTGTCGGCGTCCAACGCACTCCAGCGCAGGGACAGCACGTAACGGCGGGTGTCGATCACCTTGGCGTGGGACGCCTGGGCGTCGGTCAGCACCGGACCGTGGCGGGTGCTGCGCACGCGTTGAATGACCTCGCCCTGCCCTTTGACGGGAATGCGCTCCTCGCGCACCTCGAAGTCGGCCCACACGGGTTGATCGGTGGTGCCGGGCACACGGTATTGGTGGGGGTTGTCGGGGTTGATCTGTTCCAGGTACAGGTCCTGAACGTCGGGACCGGTGTTGGTGAACCCCCAGGCCACCTGGCGGGTGCGCCCCAGGATCACCATGGGCAGGCCGGGCAAGGTGGCGCCCATCACATCGAGGGGACGGCGTTCGTGTTCGGACGCCTCGCTGTCGCTGCGGCCCGGGGCCTGCAAACGCGCAAAGTACCAGATGGCGGGTGCGCTCAGGCCCAGGTGCGGGTCGTTGGCCAGCAAGGGCAAGCCCGATTCGGTGCGCCGCCCGGACACCACCCAGTTGTTGGAGCCCTTGCCTTCCACGTTGCCCAGCCGGTCGGTCCAGGCCACCAGGTCAGCGGCCAATCCGGTCGTGGCCGATGGCGCGGACGCCGTGGCCACCTTGGCCGGGGCATCCGCCTCGCCGGGGGGCGCGAACACGCCCAAAGACCGGTACAGCGCGGCCAGGTCGATGGCGGTGGCCGGGGCCTCGCCGGGGTAGGCAGGCATCAACGCCCACAGCTGCGGTGTGTCCAGCACTTGCAAGGCTGACAGGCGGGCCCATTCGTTGCCCCAGTTGCCGCCCAGGTCCAGGGCCATCATCAAGGCCCAGCCCACGCAGTCTTCAGCGGTCCAGAACTGGCCTTGCTGGGCGGTGGCCTTGGGGTCAATGCCCAGCAGCTTGAACTCCGGTGCCGCCGGTTGCGCTGTGTGGGCCAGGAAGCTGTTGATGCCTTCGGCGTAGGTTTGCAAAGCCTGCTTGGCGTCGGACGGCAAGGCGTCGAACTGCGCCTTCGCGGCTTGGCGGATGCCCAGCGTCAGCAACAACCGGTCGGTGGCCAAGGCGGCGGGGCCGAACACCTCGGACAAGCGCCCGTGCATGACGCGGCGGTTCAGCTCCAGCTGCCAGGCGCGTTCCTGGGCATGCACCATGCCCAGCGCACGGTAGGCATCCAGGCGGGTCTGGGCGCGAATGTGGGTGACGTCGGCGGCGTCGCGCTGCACGGTGACGGTGCCCTGCAATCCGGGCAACACCTGTTGGCCGTCGAGCTGCGGCAGGCTGCGAAGGGCATACACCGACAGCACGCCCCCGCCCGTGAAGGTGGCAGTGGTCAGGGCCGCCAACACGGCCAGGGCCGTGCGTTTCAGGCGCGAGGCGCGACGAGGGGGCAAGGGGGAAGCGGAGTGCGTCATGGCGCGAGAAAAGGTCAGCAATCAGTCGTGGTGGTCCCAGCGGATGAGCGCGTCGCGCCCCTCCACGGCGAAGTCCACTGGCAGGCCCACGGGCAACAGCACCTTGGTGGGCACGTGGCCAAACGGCAGCCCGGTCAGCACCGGCACCTGGGGCAACTGCTCCCGCAGCCACCGCACCACGGCGGGGATGCCGAAACCCCGGTCGTAGCCCGGCACCAGCTTGTAGTGGCTGAACTGGCCCAGCAGCACGGCCTTCTGGCGGCCCAGCACACCGGCGTGCAGCAGCTGGGTCAGCATGCGTTCGATGCGGTAGGGATGTTCCCCCACGTCCTCCAGGAACAACACCCCCCCGTCCACCGCGGGCAGGTAGGGCGTGCCCAGCAACGAGGTCAACACCGTGAGGTTGCCCCCCCACAGCATGGCATTTTCTATATCAAAAATGCCTCTGGCGCTTTCATATAAAGCGCAAGCAGCTATGCTTTCTGCAGCAAGCCGCCAGCCTGCGCCCTCGCCCACACCCGACAGCAGGTCGTCGAAACAGGCTTCCATGATGTCGTCGGGCAGCGGCTGCTCGTCGGTGGACTGGGCAGGGTCGGCACCAAAGTCTTCCCCCAAGGCAGGACCTGCCCAGGTGTGGGTGCCGGGGCGCTGCGCCATCACCGCCAACTGCAGCGCGGTGAAGTCGCTCAGGCCCACCCAGTGCATGCCGCGCTCGACCGATTGCGCAATGGCGTCGTAGGGCAGGCGGGGCAGGATGCGGGTCAGGCCATAACCCCCACGGGTGATCATGGCCACGTCGGCACCACTGGCTGCAGCACGTTCAATGGCGGCCAGTCGATCCTCGTCGGTTCCGGCAAACCGCATGTGGTGGTTGAGGGCGCCGGAGTCCAGCTCCACCTGGTGGCCCAGGGCTTTGAGGCGGCGAAGGCCTCGGCGAAACGCGGCCCGATCGCGCACGGCGGAGGCCGGGGAATAGATGTAGATGTGTTTGCTCACGGCGCAAGTATCCCATTCACCCGCGGGTGGGACCGTCTGGCGCAATGTCCCGCCCCGAGGGACTCACCGCGGCCAACGAAGCAGTGCCAGCGGGCCAACGCGGTGGCCGTTGTCGGGGTACGGGGCGGCTTGGGCGGTTGGGGTGTCGGGCGGCACGAGGGGGCGTTCGGGCACTTGGTGGGCCGGGGCAAAGCGCTCGGGTACCAGCCTGTGCAGCGCCGCCCCCAGGCCGTGGCCGTCGTCGTCCAGCAGCAGGGCCAGGTGGTGGGCCTCCACCCGCTCCAACCATTCCGTCAGCACCTGCAGGTGCCAATCGCGTTGGTGGATGTGGCTTTTCTTGGGTTTGTCGCTCAGGCCAAAGCCGATCAGGTCCGGGGCCAGCACCCTGTGGCCCTGGGCCACCAGCGGCGCGATCAAGGGGGCGAAACGGTGGCACCAGTCCTGGGGGGGGTGCAAGGCCAGCCAAGTGACGGCGGGGGTGTCCGAAGGGGGGGCAGAAGGGGTGGCCGCCGGGACCACAGGCCGTTCGTCCAGGTAATGCAGGCGCAGCCCTTGCAGGCTGGGCAGGTCGCTGACGTGGTGTGAGGCGCACGGCAGTTCGGCCCCCCCCGCCAGCCGGGACAGCGGGGTGCGCAAGGCATCGTCGCGCAAGGGCTCGGGGTTGATGCGCCGGGGCTTGAAGAAGGCTTGCAGTTCAGCCGCGCACGCTGGGGCCAGCACACCGCCCTGCACCTGCGTGTGGTGGTTGAGCTGGGGCTGGGCAAACACGTCCAGCACCGAGCCAGCACCACCGGTCTTGGGCTCGCGGGCCCCATACACCACGCGGGACAAGCGGGCATGCAGCAAGGCGCCGCTGCACATCACACAAGGCTCCAGCGTCACGTACAGCGTGCAGCCCTCCAACCGGTAGTTGCCCAGCGCCTGCGCCGCGGCACGCAGGGCCACCATTTCGGCATGGGCGGTGGGGTCGTGGCTGCCCACCGGCTGGTTGTGGCCCGTGGCCAGCAAAACCCCGTCTTTCACCACCACCGCCCCCACCGGCACTTCGCCTTTTTGGGCCGCTTTTTGCGCCTGAGCCAAAGCCAGGGACATCCAATGTTCGTCCATGGGCGTAGAGTTGCACAGATTCATGTCGGCAATGTACCCCTGGGCTGATAATCCGGTCATCTTTCTTTCATCCTGGAACAGGGCCTTGCGTGGGGCCAACCATGACAAAACCACTTAGCTGCTTGGGTTGTGCGGGTGTGCTGGCCGCTGGACTTTCTCATGCGGCCAGTGATGTGCCGTTTTTGCCCGACGGCGCCCTCACCCTCAGTCTCGTGACCTCAGCCGAGTTTCGGAGACTGTGCTTCCCCAGTGTGGCTGATGCCATGTCGCGCCCACCCAAGGTCAACCTGCCGCCTGTCCGGCCTCTGATCGATGCTGCCTGGTGATGTGCTTCGACTGTTCCGGCTGGTGGTCTGCTGGGGGATCGGCTCGGTGCTGGCCATCGGGCTGTGGCCCCTCGCGCACGCCGACGACGCCTTGATCCGCTGGCGGTCAGATGCTGCCGTGGTGCGCAGACTGGCCGACAACAATGCACCCGAGGCGTTGGCCGAGGCACAACGCTTGCACAAGCGCCTGCCCACCACGGCCACCCCGGAGGACCGAGCGCGAAACCTCAACCTCCAGGCCCGGGTGGAAAGCTACATGGGGGACACCGCATCCTCCATTCGGCATGCGGACCAGGCCATTGCCCTGGCCCGCTCCCACGCGCTGAAGGAAGCCGAGGCAGAAGCGTGGTTGACCAACGTCCTGAACTTCATCAACACGGCCGAGATGTCCCGTTCGGTCGAAGCCACCGAAAAGGCCCTGGCCTTGCTGCAAGGCTCCAACAATGTGGGTTTGCTCAGCGAAGCCATGCTGCGAGCGGTCGCCTCGTCCTTGCGCAAGGAGCAGATGGATGAGGCCATTGCCCTGTCCCTGCAACTGCTGGAGCTGGCGCAGCACAACCAGCAACCGCTGGCCCTGACCCACGCCTACCAAGCAGTGGCTGCCGTGTACAGCCAGAGCAATCGGGAAGCCGAGGCCATCGAACACTATGCCCGCATGACCGAGCTGGCCAAGCTGGCCGGCTCCGGCATGCTGGAAGCCCATGGCATGTCGGCACAGGCCAGCTTGCTCAAGCATCGCGACATGGCCACTGCCGAGCAATTGACCCGGGCCGCCGTGGCCCGGTTTCGCACCATCGGCATGCCGCTCTACCTCGCCCACAGCCTGTACGGTTTGGCAGACATCCTTCGGGCGCAAAAGGAGCATGCTCGTTCGTTGGAAACCCTGAACGAGGTCGCCGCCATTTACCAGCGCCACCCCAACCGGCTGGGCCAGTGGCGGCTGCTGCTGGCGTTCAGCCAGGATCACCAGGCGCTGGGCCAATTGGCCCAGGCTCAGGCCAATGCCCAACATGCCATGGCCATTGCAGATGAACTGAGCCTGCCGCTGTACTTCACCCAAAGTGCTCGACGCTTGTCCGAGGTGGAAGCGGCGTTGGGGCACCATCAGGCGGCATACGACCTGATGGTTCAGGCCCAAAGCCATGCACAGCACCTTGAAAAAGAACGCATCAGCAACCGCCTGGGCGAGCTGTCCAAACGGTTCCAACAAGACAGCAGGCAACGCGAAATCGAGCGTCTCGCCCAAGAATCCGAGGTTCAATCCATCGGACACCGATGGTTGGTGACGTTGCTGGGAGCGGCCACCCTGCTGCTGGCACTCACGGGGTATCACCTGATCAAGGTGCAGCGCATCAACCGGCAGACCAAGACCTTGAACCACGAGCTTCAGCAGTCCCGCAACCGCATGCAGGCCATGCTGGATGCCCTGCCCGACCTCGTGTTTGAAGTGAACATGGAGGGACGCTACCTCAGTTGTCACACCCGCGAACATGCGCTGCTGATCACCCCTGCGGCGGAACTGCTGGGGCGAACCGTGGTTGAAATACTTCCACCCCACGTGTGCGAGGTGGTGATGAAAGCGCTCCATCAGGCGCAGAAAGAAGGCACCTCGTCCGGCTGGCAGTACCCGTTGCACCTGCCCAAAGGCCTGTGCTGGTTCGATTTGTTCATTGCCAAGATGGACCCGCTGGAGGGCTCTGACGAAGAACGTTTCATGGTCATGGTGCGCGACATCTCCGTGGGCAAACAGGCAGAAATCGACCTGAAAGAGAGCGAACACCGCTACCGACAGGTGTTTGAGTCGGTCTCTGACACGCTGTACCTGATGGAAATCACCCCTGACGGGGACATCAAGAACCTGGAGTTCAACCCGGCCTTCGAAGCCCTCACGGGCAAATCAAGGCATGACATGGTTGGGCGCAGCATGAAAGACACCTTCTCTCCCGAAGGTGCCCGTGTCACCGAAGCCAAGATCCGGCGCTGCCTGGAAACGGGGCAACGCCACGACGAAAACATCACACTGGAATTGGCGGGAGTGACGCGGCACCTGCACGCCACCGTCATTCCCGTGCGAGACGCCACGGGCCGCATCCACCGGGTGGTGGGCATCGGACGCGACATCACCGACCAGGAACGCGCCAAGCAGCTGATGCTGAGCCAGTTGGAACTGGACCGGCGACTGGCACATTTTGCTGAACTGGCTCCCGGTGCCATGTTCTCTTATCAGCAAAGCAGCGAACAGGCCCAAGGCTTCTTCCATTACGCCAGCCAAGGCATGGAAGACGTGTGCGGCGTCACATCCGCGCAGCTCCTGGCAGACCCCCATGCGTTCCTGAAGCACATTGCCCCGGAGGTCCTTGACAGCCTTTGGAACTCCTTCTTCCAAGCCGCTCAGGCGCGGGAAACCTGCCACATCGAATACCAAATCCAACACCCCACCCAGGGAGAGCGTTGGCTGGAGCTGCGGGCCACCCCCGAAACCAGCGATGCGGGAGTGGTCCTTTGGCATGGACACGTGATGGACATCACCGCCCGCAAGCTGGTGGAAAGCCGCCTGCATGCCAGCGAGCAAGCCTTCCGCACGCTGGCCGAGAACTTCCCCGACCCGATTGCCCGCGTTGATCTGCACGGACGCCTGATCTACACCAACCCCAAGATCCTGAAGCTGATGGCGCAATCCGGGGTGGAAGTGCGGCTCAAGCGCCCCTCCGAGTTGGCCATGCTGTGTGACGCGGCCCCCACGTCCTTGGTGGAGGCCAATGCCCGCAAGGTCATCGAGTCCGGTGAGCCGGTGGAACACCTGGCGCAATGGCTCACGCCCTTTGGCTTGCGCATTTTTGAAATTCGCCACATTCCCGAAAAAGACAGTGCAGGGCAACTGGTATCGGTCATGAGTGTGGGGCGCAACATCACGCGGCAAAAACAGGCCGAGCAAGAACTCAAGCAATCTCGCGACGAGTTGCGCCGCCTTTCCGCTCACTTGAACCACGTGCGAGAGGAGGAACGAAAGCGCATCGCCCGGGAAATCCACGACGAACTGGGGCAGATGCTGACCGCATTGAAGCTGGACCTGGGCACCTTGCGTTTGCAGTTTGGGGCCATCAACCCCGTGCTGGATCAACGCAGCCAACGCCTGGTGACGGTGGTGGAGGACACCATTCAGGTGGTGCGCTCCATCGCCACGGCATTGCGGCCCTCGTCCTTGGACATGGGTTTGGTCCCTGCTGTGGAATGGCTGGTGGCAGAATTTCGCAAGCGGTCCGATGTCGAGTGCGTGCTGCACATTCAGAACATGGCAACGCCACTGGAAGATGAGCAGTCCACCGCCTTGTTCCGCATGCTGCAGGAAGCCCTCACCAACGTCACCCGCCACGCCCAAGCCCACCGCGTGGACATCGTTTTGGACAGTGACGAAGATCATTTGCTGTTGCGCGTGACCGATGACGGTGTCGGCTTCGATCCCGATGGTCGAAAAACACACTCTTTTGGCCTCGTGGGCATCCACGAAAGGGCTTTGATCCTGGGCGGCTCTGCGAAAATCAGCAGCAGACCTGGGACCGGGACTTCGGTGGAAGTCAGCATTCCGCGTCACTTGAACGAAAGACAATTCTCATGATCCGAATCCTGTTGGCAGACGACCACGCGCTGGTCCGAGAAGGGCTCAAGCAGCTCTTCGGTCTCACCGCAGACATCGTGATCGCGGCCGAGGCCACCAATGGGGCACTGGTGCTGGACGCGTTGCGCTCGGAGGCGTTCGACGTCCTGCTGCTGGACATGACCATGCCCGGCATCTCGGGCACCGACCTCATCACGCGGGTGGTGGCTCAGGAGCCGCACCCACCCGTGCTGGTGCTGTCCATGCACAACGAACCCCAAATTGCCCGACGCGCCCTGGCCGCCGGCGCGGTGGGCTACCTCACCAAGGACTGCGACCCCTCGGTGCTGCTGGCGGCGGTGCGCCGGGTCGCCAATGGCGGACGCTTCATCGACCCGGTCATGGCCGAGTTCATGGCCTTTGAGCTGCAGGGCAAACAGGCCACGGAAGGCCACCACCACCTGTCAGACCGTGAGTTCCAGGTGCTGTGTCTGTTGGCACGGGGTAAAAGCGTCAATGAAATTGCCCAGGAACTCTCCATCAGCAATAAAACCGTATCCACCCACAAGGCACGGTTGATGGAAAAAATGAACTTCACCAACAACGCCGAAATTGTCCGTTACGCCATGGACAAGAATTTGGTTGCCTGACTTGTAGGGATTGACTGACAGCCCTCAGTCCTTTCCGATCGATAAATCAGTCTTGACTGATTTACCAAAGGGTCTTTACTTGAGATCCTGACTCCAGGCCTGCAAAGGTATTTTTTGGAGTCATTTCTGATGTCGGAAGCTGGTGTGGCGTCGTCCACGGCAGGTCGCGCTACGGGATCTTCCTTCTTCGGCTGGACCGTGGGTTCGCTGGGGATGGTGGGACTGGCGTCGCTGGTGGGGCTGTTTCACGGCTGGGTTCAGCCCGGCGGTGGAGGTTGGTGGCTCCTCTTTGGCGAAGCGCTGGCTTGCCTGCTGGTGGGCAACTGGTGGGGGGGGCGGGGCAAACGCCTGTTGCGCCGAAAGCTCAGCCACCATGCGTCGACAGTCACCCCGTCCGACGAAGCTGATGACGACACGGAGTCCTCCGGTCTGAACCGCCTGTGTGCAGGTGTTCTGCCCCTGTGGGCAGGTCAAATTGAACTGGCCCGAGCACACACCGAGTCGTCGGTCAACGCGCTGGTCGGTCGTTTTGCCGCCATTTCCCAGCGCATCGACACCACGGTGTCGGTGTCCCAGGGGCGCGCCGGGACCCAGGGGCTGCCAGACATGCTGAGTGCCAGCCAGCAAGAGCTGCATGACATCCTGGCTTCTCTCCGGGAAGCGCTGGCACACCGCAACTCCCTGCTGGACCGCGTGATCCAGATGTCCCACCACACGGGCGACCTCAAGCGCATGGCCAAAGAGGTGGCCGACATTGCCCGCCACACCAACCTGGTGGCCATCAACGCGGCCATTGAAGCCGCCCACGCGGGCGAAGCGGGCCGGGGCTTTGCGGTGGTGGCAGGCGAAGTGCGAAAGCTGTCGGCCAACTCAGGAGCCACGGGACGCAAGATCACCGAGACCATCGACGCCGTCAACCAGGCCATTGCGGCCACACTGGAAACCTCACAGCAGTACGTGGTGGAGGACGAGGCCCTGCTGAAAGACGCCGAGACCCGCATCGGCGGCATCGTGCAGCGCTTGCGGCAGACCGCAGATGACATGGCCCAGGCCAACGAGGCGCTTCGCAACGAAAGCCGCGCCATCGGTACCGAGGTGGACGACGTGCTGGTGGCCTTGCAGTTCCAAGACCGGGTGAGTCAGCTGCTCAACCTGGTGAACCAGGACTTGTCCAAACTCAAACAGCATGTCGATACACATGCGCAGCAGCTGCAACAAGGCCTGGCCCCCACGCCCATCGACGTGGATGCGTGGCTGAGCGCCCTGGCCCAAACCTACACCATGCCCGAGCAGCACGCGCTGCACACGGGCCAGCCGTCGTCTGCCGCCCCCGCGGCGTCTGATGACATCACGTTTTTCTGATCTGGAAAGGAAGTTTGCATGTCCAACAAAACCATCCTCATCGTGGATGACTCTGCCTCGCTGCGCCAAGTGGTGGGCATTGCCCTCAAGGGCGCTGGGTACGACGTCATTGAAGCCTGTGACGGACAGGATGCCCTGCGCAAGCTCACCGGCCAGAAGGTGCACCTCATCATCAGCGACGTGAACATGCCCAACATGGACGGCATTTCATTCGTGAAAGCGGCCAAACAGTTGCCCGCCTACAAGTTCACGCCGGTCATCATGCTCACCACCGAAGCCGGGGCCGACAAGAAGGCCGCCGGTCAGGCCGCCGGCGCCAAAGCCTGGGTGGTCAAACCCTTCCAGCCGGCGCAAATGCTGGCCGCGGTGTCCAAGCTCATCCTGCCTTGAGCCGAGGCCCCATGACCTTGAGCGCATGCCCCCCCCAAGCCGCAACGGCATTGTCCATTGCCGGTGAATTCAACATCTTCACCGCCATGGACACCAAGGCGCGGTTGTTGGACGCCATTGCTGCAACCCCCTACGACCCGGACACCGAGATCGGCATTGACCTCTCGCAGGTGACCGACATCGACTCCGCCGGTCTGCAACTCATGGTCATGGCCCGCCGCGAGGCCGTGCGTCAAGGCAAACGCCTGCATTTCGTGGCATGCAGTGAAGCCGTCGCAGACCTCGTGGCCCTGTGCGACATGGCGGATTACCTGGGTATTGCCTCATGAACCTCGACGACGCCCTCAAAACCTTTGTCATCGAAAGCCGCGAGTTGCTCCAGTCCATGGAGGACGCGCTGCTCCAAGTCGAAGTGACCCCGGACGACGCCGATCTGGTCAATGCCATCTTCCGCGCCGCCCACACCATCAAAGGCTCGGCAGGCCTGTTTGGCCTGGACCACCTGGTGGCCTTCACCCATCACGCCGAGAACGTGCTGGACATGGTCCGTGCGGGGGAACTGCGCATCACCGACGACTTGGCTGCATTGCTGCTGAAGGTGTGCGACCAGCTCAATGCCCTCATCGACCTGGTGGACGCCGGCGAAACCGCCGACGCTGCCACCGATCACCGCAACGCACAGCTGGTGGCCGAACTGCAAGCCTTTGCCGCAGCGAGCCACGCAGCACCGGGTTCAGCGGCTGAACAGCCCACATTCACCCAGCTTGAGCTGGCTGACGCTGGTGAGTTCCCGTGGGACGTGGCCGAAACCGACAACTGGCACATCTCCTTGCGCTTTGGCCCCGACGTGCTGCGCAACGGCATGGACCCGGTGTCGTTCATCCGCTACCTCAACACCCTGGGGGAGGTGCAGTCCATCGTCACCCTGACCGAGCAGCTGCCCCCGGCCGCCGACATGGACCCCGAGTCCTGCTACCTGGGTTTTGAACTCAGCTACCGCTCCAGCGCCGAAAAAGCCACCATCGAAGACGCCTTCGAGTTTGTGCGCGACGATGCCCAGGTGCGCATCCTCCCGCCCCGCAGCAAGGCCCACGACTACCTGCGGCTGATCCGCGGCCTGCCCGAAGAAGACATGCGGCTGGGCGAAATCCTGGTGCGCTGCGGCACCCTCACCCGCGCGGAGCTGGACGCGGCATTGGACGCCCAGACCACCGCCAAAATGAGCCAGCACCCCGGGGACCCCCTGCCCCCCACCATTGGCGAAATGCTGGTGGCCCAGCATGTGGTGCAGCCTGCGGTGGTGGAAGCGGCACTGCAAAAGCAGCAGCAGGTCAAGCAGAACCGGGGCGGTGAAGCCGGGCTGATCCGCGTCAACGCCGACAAGCTGGACGAGCACATCAACCTGATTGGCGAACTCATCATCGCCGCAGCGGGCATCAACCTGTCGGCCCTCAAAAGCGGTGTGCCCGAGCTGCTGGAAGCGGCCTCGCTCATGAACCGCCTGGTGGAAAACGTGCGCGATTCGGCCTTGCAACTGCGCATGGTGCAAATCGGGGCCACGTTCAACAAGTTCCAGCGCGTGGTGCGCGACGTGTCCAAGGAACTGGGCAAGGACATTCGCCTGGAAATCAGTGGCGCCGAGACCGAGCTGGACAAAACGGTGGTCGAGAAGATTGGCGACCCCCTCACCCACCTGGTGCGCAACTCCATGGACCACGGCATCGAGTCCGCCGAGGTTCGCCTGGCCCGGGGCAAACCCGCCCATGGCACCTTGCGCCTGAACGCTTACCACGACTCGGGCAGCATCGTCATCGAGGTGTCGGACGACGGCGGCGGCCTCAACAAGCAGAAGATCCTGGCCAAGGCCATTGACCGGGGCATCGTCAAACCCGATCAGGTGCTTTCAGAACAAGAGATTCATGCTCTTATTTTTGAAGCAGGCTTTTCCACCGCCGACCAGATCAACAACCTGTCGGGTCGCGGCGTGGGCATGGACGTGGTGCGGCGCAACATCACCGACCTGCGCGGCACCATCGAAATCCTCAGCACCGAGGGCGAGGGCAGCACCATGCGCATCCGCCTGCCGCTGACGCTGGCCATCATCGACGGCTTCCTGGTGGCGGTGGGCGACTCGTCCTTCGTCATCCCGCTGGAGTTGGTGGTGGAGTGTGTGGAGTTGTCTGCCGATGAGGTGCGCGCCGCCCATGGCCGCCAGCAAATCAACCTGCGCGGCGAGGTGCTGCCCTTCATCCGCCTCAAAGACCTGTTTGGGGTGGGTGGCTCTGCTGCCGCCGCAGACGCCACCGCCCAAGCGCTGGAAACCGCCAGCCAGGGCAGCTACGCCCGCCGTCCTGCCCGCGAAAACGTGGTGGTGGTGCAGTACGCCGGCCAACGTGCCGGGCTGGTGGTGGACACCTTGCAGGGTGAATACCAAACCGTCATCCGCCCGCTGGGGCAGGTGTTTGCCGGCATGCAGGGCGTGAGCGGCTTCACCATCCTGGGCAGTGGCCTGGTGGCGCTGATCCTGGACGTACCGGGCCTGGTGCGGCGGGTGTCAGGCCAGGAGGCGGCGCGGTTGCATGGTCACCGCGGGACACCCAAGTCATCGCTTCTGTCCTCGGTCACAGCCTGAGTTCTGACGCACACCCATTTTCAACAAATCACCTGAGAGACCTCCATGTTCAAGAATCTGCGCATTGCACTCAAGCTGGGTCTGGGTTTTGGCCTGGTCATTGTGTTGGCCATCGTGGCCCAGTTGGTGTCGTTCAACGCCACATCGTCGTTGTTCGAGATTGCCGACGACATCACAGAAAACGCGTATCCCAAGGTTCAAGTTGCCAGCGATCTGGCCAATGGACTGGACGACATGCGGATCACCAGCCGCGAACTCATTTTGAAGACCGACCCCAAAGACATTGCCGAGCTGGAAAGCAAGCAAGACCAGATCATCAAGGACACTGAAGAGAACATCAAAAAGCTCAAACCCCTGCTGAACGAGCGGGCGGAAGAGGTCATTTACAAAGACATCGTGGAAGGCTGGTCTGTTTACCTGCCGGTGGCCAAGGAAATCCGTGCATTGGCCAGTAGCAACAAAAACGATGAAGCCACCGCACTGATGTTTGGCCGCGCGGCGCCCATCATCAAAAAGTACAGCGATGCTCTGGATGCCATGGTGAAGTTCCAGGAACAAGGCTTCACCGACAGTTCCAAGCAGGCCGATGCCTTTTACGAGCGCTCCAAATCCATGGCCATGGGCATGTTGGCCCTGCTGATGGTGGGCAGCGCCGCCATCGTGTTTGTGCTGGTGCGCGCCATCACCCGCCCCCTGGCCCAGTCGGTGGCCGCCGCCAACGCCATTGCCGCCGGGGACCTGAGCACCCGCATCGACGTCACCTCCAGCGACGAAACCGGCCAGCTGCTGGCCGCCATGCAAC